>NZ_JBIVMZ010000001.1:0-710965 GCF_044753355.1 Streptomyces sp. NPDC088400
ACCCCCCAGGTCATGCCTTCGACAGAGGGGACACAGTCATACCGGGCCCGGAGGCCAGCGGCCCCATTGCAGGACCGCGAAAAACATAACGGGGGCTCTCTTTAAGGAGCCGTCATCAGCCCAGGAGGGTTCGCAACGACCGGTCCGCCGAAGCATCGGAACGGCTGTCGGGCCGTCATCAGCCCAGGAGGGTTCGCAACGCGACACCTGGATCTGCTGGTACTTCCAGCCCTGCCCGCCGTCATCAGCCCAGGAGGGTTCGCAACAGGGGAACCGGTCATCGAAGCGGGCCCAGGGCATGCCGTCATCAGCCCAGGAGGGTTCGCAACTCATCGCCCACGTGTGGGACCGCCGCACCCGGGCCGTCATCAGCCCAGGAGGGTTCGCAACACCCACACCCGGGCACCAGGGGTGGCACCCGTACGGAGCCGTCATCAGCCCAGGAGGGTTCGCAACCGACGCTCAGTGGTCCCGGTGAAGTCGGACGACCGAGGCCGTCATCAGCCCAGGAGGGTTCGCAACTTGAGGGGTAGGCCGGGACGGACGCCCGGCCGACAGCCGTCATCAGCCCAGGAGGGTTCGCAACGCCACCGACGTGCTGTAGATCAGGCGGGTGAGACGTGCCGTCATCAGCCCAGGAGGGTTCGCAACGTGGTCTTGCGGTCTCCGCGCTTCTTCGCGGCGATGGCCGTCATCAGCCCAGGAGGGTTCGCAACACGCGCTGGGCCTGGGCGCGGGTGGCGGGCAGCTGCACGCCGTCATCAGCCCAGGAGGGTTCGCAACGTATGGCGCTGGGTCTGATCAGGACCAGCGGCAACACGCCGTCATCAGCCCAGGAGGGTTCGCAACCGATGATGGCCCGCACCAACAAGAAGGCGACCGCCGGCCGTCATCAGCCCAGGAGGGTTCGCAACGGGCTGACGGTCCCGCAGTACCTGACCGACATGTACGCCGTCATCAGCCCAGGAGGGTTCGCAACCGCGATCTCCCTTGCCTGGCTGACGATGGTGGCCTTGCCGTCATCAGCCCAGGAGGGTTCGCAACATGACCTCCTCGCCCGCGGCGAGCCCGTCACCTTCAGCCGTCATCAGCCCAGGAGGGTTCGCAACCCTGCCCGACCACCGGGAAGCCGAGGCCTTCCGCGTCCTGGCCGTCATCAGCCCAGGAGGGTTCGCAACACCTTGGCAATCATCTGGTGTGACGTCGCGAGTGGCCGTCATCAGCCCAGGAGGGTTCGCAACGCGACGACGACCAGGCCGAGCAGCTCGATACCGGCCGTCATCAGCCCAGGAGGGTTCGCAACCACCGCAGGTCCGAGCAGGACCGCCGCTGCACCAGGGCCGTCATCAGCCCAGGAGGGTTCGCAACGCGAGCACGGAGACCGTGGTCTCACCCGCCTGCCACGGCCGTCATCAGCCCAGGAGGGTTCGCAACACCTGGGACGCCGAGGAGCGTTCGGGCCCTGCGCTGGCCGTCATCAGCCCAGGAGGGTTCGCAGCTGGCGGTCAGGCGGGAACTGCGGGAGGAACTGGGCAGGGACATCGACGTACGCGGACTGCTGGTCGTGGACTGGGTCGCACCGCACGGCCCGTGGGACGACCAGATCGCGTTCATCTTCGACGGCGGAACCCTCGACGCGGCCGAGGAACTACGCCCGCACGACGAGGAACTGTCCGAAGCCCGCTTCGTGACCCTGAACAAGGCACGGGAACTGCTGAGTACGCGAATGCGGCACCGGCTGGACGCCGCCGTACACGCATTGGACGGGGGACGGCCGGTGTACCTGCATGACGGTGAGGCGGTCTGGTGAAGCGCGATATCGGCCGAAGTGTCGTACCCAGGTGGTGATGCTCGGATATCTCGGCGCCACGCACATCACGCTGCGGACTTGCACGCACCTGCTGCCGTCGAGCGAGACTCGCACTCCGCCGAACCCATGTGCCCTGGCCGCCTGACGGTCCCTCAACGGGCATGAAGAAGGCGGAGCCCGAAAGCCCCGCCCAATCCGCGAGAACCTCAGGTCAGGGCCACACCAAGCAGTACGGCTGATGCCCCGCCTCGTGCAGCCGATGCGAGAAGTCCTGCCACTCGTGCAGCAGTTGGTACACGTTGAACGCGTCCCTCGGGCCGCCCCGGTCCGGGACCGTCGACCAGATGAAGGCCGCCGCGCCCACCGACTCCTCGCCGACGCCGCGCAGCGGGTCCACGACCGTCATGGGGAGCTTGACCACCGCGTAATCCGGGTGCAGCACGACCAGTTCGAGCGGCGGGACCTTGTTCAGGGGCATGCCCTGTATGCCCGTCAGGACCATCGCCGCTATCGTCTCGGGCTTGATCTTGGAGAACATGCCACCCATGCCGAGCTCGTCGCCGCCCAGCTCCTCCGGCCGCATCGAGATGGGGACGCGGGCTGCTGTCGCTCCGTCAGGCGCGCCGAAGTACTTGTAGGTCACCCCCACCCGGCCACCACTCCTGCTCTCCGGACGTGCGTCGTTTCCCGGAGGTTGCTCACGGGCCTCACCGGCCGCACTGCCCTCGCGGGCATCGCGTTCGCGGCGCTCATGTCGTCGGTGCCTGCCCCGCTGGGCACGTTCGGGACCCAGGTCGTCGGTCCCCTCGCCCAGTCCGCCACCGCGATGCATATCTCCACCCGACCACTCGCAGCCGTGGCCGCGCAACCCGATCATCGTGACAGTGACCTCCCCCACGAACGGCCGGTGAAACACCTGTCCGCAAGAACGTCCGAGCCTCTGACACCATGGATTCCGTGAGCTTCCCCTATGACGCACCAGTTTCGCAGACGCTTTTCGACCGTGCGGCCCTTGTGACCCCCGGCGGCGTGAACTCTCCCGTGCGTGCCTTCCACGCGGTGGGCGGTACGCCCCGGTTCATGGTGTCCGGTAACGGTCCATACCTCATCGATGTGGACGGTCGCGAATATGTCGACCTCGTATGTTCCTGGGGGCCGATGATTCTCGGTCATTCGCACCCCGAGGTCATCGAAGCCGTCCAGGCCGCGGTCGCTCGCGGTACGTCCTTCGGTACGCCGGGTGAGGGCGAGGTCGCGCTCGCCGAGGAGATTGTGGCGCGGATCGCGCCCGTCGAGCAGGTACGGCTCGTGTCGTCCGGTACCGAGGCGACCATGTCCGCGATCCGGCTCGCCCGTGGATTCACCGGGCGGGCGAAGGTCGTGAAATTCGCCGGCTGCTACCACGGGCATGTTGACGCGCTGCTCGCCGCGGCGGGTTCCGGTGTCGCGACCTTCGGGCTGCCGGACACCCCGGGCGTGACCGGCGCGCAGGCCGGCGACACGATCGTCCTGCCGTACAACGACCTCGACGCCGTACGCCAGGCCTTCGCCGCGCACCCCGGCGAGATCGCCTGTGTGATCACCGAGGCGTCGCCCGGCAACATGGGCGTCGTGCCGCCGCGTGACGGCTTCAACGCCGGGCTCAAGGAGATCTGCGCCGCAGACGGCGCGCTGTACGTCTCCGACGAGGTGATGACCGGATTCCGTACGTCGAAGGCCGGGTGGTTCGGCATCGACGGTGTCGTGCCCGACCTGATGACCTTCGGCAAGGTCATGGGCGGTGGCTTCCCCGCCGCCGCGTTCGGCGGCCGGGCCGACATCATGGGGCGGCTCGCTCCGGCGGGGCCCGTCTACCAGGCGGGCACGCTCTCCGGGAACCCCGTCGCCACCGCCGCGGGCCTCGCGCAGCTGCGGCTGCTCGGCGACGCGGAGTACGAGAAGGTCGACGCCGTCTCGAAGCAGATCCAGGCGCTGGTGACGGAGGCGCTCAGCAAGGAAGGCGTCGCCCATCGCGTGCAGACGGCGAGCAACATGTTCTCCGTCTTCTTCACGGCCGACGAGGTCCGTGACTACGAGGACGCCAGGAAGCAGCAGTCCTTCCGCTTCACCCCGTTCTTCCACTCGATGCTCGCCGACGGCGTCTACCTGCCGCCGTCCTCCTTCGAGTCGTGGTTCGTCTCCACCGCCCACGACGAGCGCGCGGTGGAGCGGATCGCCGCGGCGCTGCCCGCCGCCGCCCGTGCCGCCGCGGAGGCCACCGAGCCGGAGAGTGCGGCATGAGCGAGGAGCGGGAGCGGGCCGAGGAGCGGGAGCAGGAGCGGGCCGAGGAGTTCCGGCAGATGGAGCAGGAGTCGGAGCAGGACGGGCGGGGCGACATCACCGTCGTCCATCTCGTACGGCACGGCGAGGTCCACAACCCCGACGGCGTCCTCTACGGACGGCGCCCCGGCTACCACCTCTCCGACCTGGGGCGGCAGATGGCCGACCGCGTCGCCGAGCACCTCGCGGACCGTGACATCACCCACGTCGTCTCCTCCCCGCTGGAGCGCGCCCAGGAGACCGCGGCCCCCATCGCCACGTCCCACGGCCTGCCCCTCGGCACCGACGCCCGGCTGATCGAGGCCGCCAACGTCTTCGAGGGCAAGACCTTCGGTGTCGGCGACGGCGCGATGCGGCAGCCCGGTAACTGGAAGCACCTGACCAACCCGTTCCGGCCGTCCTGGGGCGAGCCGTACGTCGATCAGGTCGTACGGATGATGGGCGCCCTGACCTCGGCGCGCGACGCGGCCCGTGGGCACGAAGCGGTCTGTGTCAGCCACCAGTTGCCGATCTGGATCGTGCGGAGCTTCGTCGAACGGCGCCGGCTCTGGCACGACCCGCGCCGGCGGCAGTGCACGCTCGCGTCCCTGACGAGCTTCACCTATCAGGGCGACAGGATCGTCTCCGTCGGCTACTCCGAACCCGCTCGTGATCTTGTTCCCGCCCATCTCCTCGCCGGCGCCAAGCCGGTGAAGGGCGGCGCCAAGGCATTCGGCGCGTGACGGGTAGGCCGTGACGCGGGTAGGCCGTGACGGGTAAGGCGTGACAGCCAAGGCATGACAGCCAAGGCATGACAGCCAAGGCGTGACGAATAAAGCACGAAGGGTTACGTGTTACGCGTAACCTGTAATGAGTGACCGGTGACGTTCTGCCATCCGGAATTACTGCCGCTATTCGTCACAGCACGCGTTCGCGCCGCTACCGCCCATCCGCGCCACTGCCGTCCCGCATTGCCGAGCTCTGTCACAGCTCTTGTTACACGGCAAAAAGTAGGAATTGCTGGAACCCCGCCGCCCCGCCCGTCATCTCCACTGCTGCCGCTTGTAAGACTCGTATGAGTGGCATCTGAACGTACGAGCGGGGATGGGAACGGTATGCGCGACATCAGCAGAAGGGGTCTGCTCGGAGCCGGAATGGGAGCCGCGGCCACGATGGGACTCGCGGCTTGCGGCTCCATCGGCGGCAGTGAGGCAGGACGGTCGGACGGGGGCAAGGGCACCGGTAACGGCGGAAGCGGGACCGGTAGTTCCGGCCATCAGGGCCGGCTCATCGGGGACGGCTCCACCTCCGACACCGGAAAGCAGCCGCATCAGCCGTCCAAGCCCGTCCCCCTCGAACCGGGTGAGACCCCGCCGCAGTTCGTGATCTTCTCCTGGGACGGGGCGGGCGAGGTCGGCAACGGCCTCTTCCCCCGCTTCCTCGACCTCGCCAAGGAACACGACGCGGCGATGACCTTCTTCCTCTCCGGGATCTACCTGCTGCCCGAGTCGAAGAAGACGATGTACCGCCCGCCGAACAACCCCGTCGGTGCCTCTGACATCGGCTATCTCACCGACGATCACATCAAGGACACGCTGAAGAACGTCCGTCGGGCATGGCTCGACGGTCATGAGATAGGCACGCACTTCAACGGCCACTTCTGCGCCGGCTCCGGCTCGGTGGGGAACTGGACCCCGGAGCAGTGGCGCAGCGAGATCGACCAGGCCGTGTCCTTCGTCACCGAGTGGCGTACGAACACGGGCTGGAAGGAACTCGATCCGCTGCCCTTCGACTACCGCAAGGAACTGGTCGGCGGCCGGGCGCCCTGCCTGCTCGGCCAGGAGAATCTGCTGCCGACGGCGAAGAAGCTCGGCTGGCGTTACGACGCCAGTTCCCCGGGCGGCCTCCAGCAGTGGCCGGGCAAGTCGCGGGACATCTGGAACTTCCCGCTCCAGGCGGTCCCGTTCCCCGGGCACAGTTTCGAAGTCCTTTCCATGGACTACAACATCCTCGCCAATCAGTCGAAGAATTCGACCAAGGGGATGCCCTCGCGTTATCCGGGCTGGCGCAAGCAGGCCACCGAGGCCTATCTCGCCGGTTTCAACCGGGCGTACGAAACGAACCGCGCGCCGTTTTACATAGGCAACCACTTCGAGGAGTGGAACGGCGGAATATATATGGACGCCGTCGAGGAAGCGCTCAAGGGAATGGCAGGGAAGAAGGACGTACGGCTGGTGTCCTTCCGCCAGTTCGCCGACTGGCTCGACGTTCAGGACCCGGCCGTACTCGCCAAGCTCCGTACGCTGGACGTCGGACAGGCCCCGGCCGGCGGTTGGAACGCATTCCTTAATCCGTCTTGACAAGGGGCTTAACGGGCAGCCAGGGGGGTGCGCAAGATCCCCGAATCGCTCATGCGAAACTTTTCACATGAACTCAGGCCGCGCCCCCCGACGCCGTTCCGGCCGTCGACTTCGGGCCATCCTGCCGGTCTCGGTCGTCGTCGCGGCGCTGACGCTCTCGGCGTGCAGCGGCGGCGGCAAGTCCGGCGGTGGTGGTGACACCAATTTCGTCACGAACACCGGAGGCATCTCCACCGTCGCGAAAGCCGACCGCAAGGCGGTGAACGAGGTCGCGGGCGAGACCCTCGAAGGCAAGAAGCTCGATGTGGCCGACCTCAAGGGCAAGGTCGTCGTGCTGAACGTCTGGGGCTCGTGGTGCCCGCCCTGCCGCGCCGAGGCCCCGCACTTCGCCAAGGTCGCCAAGGAGACCGAGGACAAGGGCGTGGCATTCGTCGGGATCAACACCCGCGACGCCAACAAGGGCCCGGCGCTCGCGTTCGAGAAGGACTACGGCGTCCGCTACCCGAGCCTGTACGACCCCACGGGCAAGCTCATCGTCCACGGGTTCCCCAAGGGCAGTCTCAACCCGCAGTCCATCCCCTCCACGATCGTGCTCGACCGGGACGGGAAGATCGCGGCCCGCTCGCTGATGGCGCTCGACGAGACGAAGCTGCGCAAGATGATCGACCCGCTGATCGCGGAGAAGTGATCCTGTGCTGGTTCTCGCCGAGGCCTCCGGCATGGTCGTGAGCTCGGGCACGTACGACACCGTCCACAACGGAGCGCTGACGCTCGCGCTGCCCATCGCCCTGCTGGGCGGGCTCGTTTCCTTCTTCTCCCCGTGCGTGCTGCCGCTCGTGCCCGGCTACCTCTCGTACGTCACCGGCATCAGCGGTACGGATCTGGCGGACGCCAGACGGGGCCGGATCGTCGCGGGCGCCGCGCTCTTCGTCCTCGGCTTCACCGCCGTCTTCGTCTCGGGCGGCGCGCTCTTCGGCTACTTCGGCGCGACGCTCCAGGAGTACCGGGACGTCGTGTCCAAGGTGCTCGGCGCGCTGATGATCCTCATGGGGGTGTTCTTCATGGGGATGCTGCCCTGGTTCACCCAGCGCGAATTCCGCTTCCACAAGCGCCCGGTGACCGGCCTGGCGGGTGCCCCTGCCCTGGGCGCGCTCTTCGGGATCGGCTGGACGCCCTGCCTCGGCCCGACGATCTCCGCCGTGCAGGCCCTCGCCTTCAACGAGGCCAGCGCCGGCCGAGGGGCCATACTGACCGTCGCGTACTGCCTCGGCCTCGGTATCCCGTTCGTGCTCGCGGCGGTGGCCTTCCGTAAGGCGCTGGGCGCCTTCGGCTGGGTCAAGCGCCACTACGTGTGGGTGATGCGGATCGGCGGCGGGATGATGATCGTGACCGGGCTGCTGCTGCTGACCGGTGCGTGGGACGGCATCGTGCAGCAGATGCAGGGCTGGTCCAACGGCTTCACGGTGGGGATTTAGTTCCATGAGCAAGGCAGACAGCAACCGCACGACCGGGATCGACGGTACGACCGGGGGCGAAGGTACGGACAAGACCCCCCGTACTCCCGAGATCCCCGATGCCCGGAACGCCGACAGCCGGGCCGCATCCGAATCCCGCGACGCCCGCGAACTCGGCGACGCCGGTTCCCAGCTCTCCACCGCCCCCCGCGAGGAGCGCGAGGACACCGTCATCGGCGGCCCCACGCTCGGGATCGTCGGCTGGGTGCGCTGGTTCTGGCGGCAGCTCACCTCCATGCGCGTCGCGCTGATCCTGCTCTTCCTGCTCTCCCTCGGCTCCATCCCCGGCTCGCTGATCCCGCAGGCCAACGTGGATGAGCTCAAGGTGCAGGAGTTCAAGGACCGGCACGAGACGCTCACCCCGGTCTACGACAGCCTCCAGCTCTTCCACGTCTACAGCTCGGTGTGGTTCTCCGCGATCTACATCCTGCTGTTCATCTCGCTCATCGGCTGCATCGTCCCGCGCACCTGGCAGTTCGTCGGCCAGCTGCGCGGACGCCCGCCGGCCGCGCCCAAGCGGCTCAACCGGCTTCCCGCGTACACCACCTGGCGCACCACCGTCGCGCCCGAGGCCGCCCGTGAGGCCGCGCTCTCGGTGCTGAAGAAGCGCCGGTTCCGCGCCCACACGGTCGGCGACGCGGTCGCGGCGGAGAAGGGTTACGTCCGCGAGGCCGGCAACCTGATGTTCCACGTCTCGCTGATCGTGCTGCTGGTGGCCTTCGCCAGCGGGGTGCTCTTCAAGTCCGAGGGCGGCAAGCTGATCGTCGAGGGCGACGGCTTCTCCAACACCCTCACCCAGTACGACGACTTCAAGTCCGGTTCCCTCTTCGACACGGACGAACTCGCGCCGTTCAGCTTCACCCTGGACCAGTTCACCGGTACGTACGCGCGCAGCGGGCCGCAGCTGGGCACGCCCCGTACGTTCAAGGCGGCCGTCCGCTACACCACCGAAGCCGGGAGTGCGGAACGCAAGGCGGACATCGAGGTCAACAAGCCGCTGGACGTCGACGGTTCGAAGGTCTACCTGATCTCGCACGGGTACGCCCCCGTCGTCACCGTCCGGGACGGCAAGGGCAAGCCGGTCTTCACGGGCGCGGTCCCGCTGCTGCCCATCGACAACAACGTCTCGTCCACCGGCGCCATCAAGGTGATGGACGGCTACCGGGACAAGAACGGCAAGAAGGACCAGCTCGGCTTCGCCGCGTTCTTCGTGCCGACGTACGGCGGCAAGGGCTCGGGACAGATGTTCTCGCGGTTCCCCGCGCTGGACTTCCCGGTGCTCAACGTGGGCGCGTACCACGGCAGTCTGGGCGTCGACTCGGGTCTGCCGCAGAACGTGTACCAGCTGAACACCGACAAGATGAAGGCCTTCAAGGACTCCAAGGGCAACGTCCTGAAGAAGACGCTGCTCCCCGGCGACAAGCTCACGCTGCCCGATGGCGCCGGCTCGATCACCTTCGAGAAGGGCGTCAAGGAGTGGGCGAGCTTCCAGATCTCGCACCAGCCCGGTGACGGCTGGGCCCTCGGTGGCGCGATCGCCGCCATCGCGGGGCTGGCCGGTTCGCTCTTCATCCAGCGGCGCCGGGTCTGGGTCCGGGCCGTGCGGGGCGCCGACGGCGTCACCGTCGTCGAGATGGCGGGACTCGGCCGCAGCGAGTCCGCCAAGCTCCCCGAGGAACTGGCCGAGCTGGCCGGCACCCTCCATTCAGAGGCGCCCACGGCGCCTGATCCCGCGGATGATTCCGCAGTAGAGACTGTCGAAGGGGCTGAGAAGTGAATCTCGCCGCCGCCGCAACCGCCGCCGCCGCAACCAACGAGAGCCTGGCGCAGACCAGCAATGTGCTGATCTATTCGTCCATGGCCGTCTACATGCTGGCCTTCTTCGCGCATATCGCCGAGTGGCTGTTCGGAAGCCGCAGCAAGGTCGCCCGTACCGCCGCCGCGCTGACCGCCGACGGCGCACAGTCCACGGCCGCCGCGGCGGATCAGCCGAAGATCAAGGCCGAACAGAAGGGCGGCACGGCCGTCCTGGAACGGCCGAAGATCATCACCCGTTCCGCGTCCGGCACCCGCGACCTCCCGGACGGTCCCGGCGCGCACGGCGGCGACGAACAGGGCGATCTCTACGGCCGGATCGCCATCTCCCTCACGGTCCTCGCCTGGGCCGTCGAGGCCGCCGGTGTGGTCACCCGCGCGATGTCCGTCCAGCGGGCGCCGTGGGGCAACATGTACGAATTCAACATCACGTTCACCACCGTGGCGGTCGGCCTCTACCTCGCGCTGCTCACGCTGAAGAAGAACGTGCGCTGGATCGGACTGCCGCTCGTCACCACGGTCCTGCTCGACCTCGGGCTCGCGGTCACCGTCCTGTACACCGCCAGCGACCAGCTGGTCCCGGCGCTGCACTCGTACTGGCTGTGGATCCATGTCTCCACCGCGATCTTCTGCGGCGCGGTCTTCTACGTCGGCGCGGTCTCCACGCTGCTCTACCTCTTCCGCGAGCGGTACGAGACGAAGCTGATCCAGGGCGTCACGCCCAGCACGTTCGCCACCTCCGTCATGGAACGGCTGCCCGCCTCGGCGACGCTCGACAAGTTCGCCTACCGCGTCAACGCGGCCGTCTTCCCGCTCTGGACGTTCACGATCATCGCGGGCGCGATCTGGGCGGGCGACGCCTGGGGCCGCTACTGGGGCTGGGACCCGAAGGAAGTCTGGTCCTTCATCACCTGGGTCGCGTACGCCGCCTACCTGCACGCCCGCGCCACCGCCGGGTGGAAGGGCCGCAAGGCCGCGTATCTGGCGCTGATCGCCTTCGGCTGCTGGCTGTTCAACTACTACGGCGTGAACATCTTCGTCACCGGCAAGCATTCGTACGCCGGGGTATAGGCCCGCGCACAGCCGCGCACGCGATGCATGAACGGCCTGCACGCGTGCATCCCTTACATAAAGAGATGCCCCGCGGGGGGTTGACTCCCGCGGGGCATCGCTGTATTTGGGCACCGCTGTATTCGGCGGTAGGGGCGCGCGTCAGTCCTGGCCGATGTCTTGACTGATGTCCTCGCCGATGTCCTCGTACCAGAGCTCAGGCCGGTCCCCGATGAAGGCGCGCATCAGGTCCGTGCACTCCGGGTCGTTGAGCAGGACGACCTCCACGCCGTGCTCCGCCAGCCAGTCATGACCGCCGTGGAAGGTCACCGCCTCACCGATCACCACCCGCGAGATCCCGAACTGCCGGACCAGGCCGCTGCAGTACCAGCACGGCGAGAGCGTCGTCACCATCGTCGTGCCCCGGTACGAGCGCTGCCGGCCCGCCGCGCGGAAGGCGGCTGTCTCGGCGTGCAGGGACGGATCGCCGTCCTGCACACGGCGGTTGTGGCCGCGGCCGAGGAGCGTCCCGTCCGGGCCGTACAGCGCGGCACCGATCGGGATCCCGCCCTCGGCCAGCCCGGTCCGCGCCTCCGCGACGGCGGTCGCGAGCCACTCCCGTACCCGCGCGATGTCCATGGTGGTCACGTCCCGGTGGCGTTCACGGTCGTCACGTCCCGGCTGCCCTCAGGGCTTCGGCGGCGCGTCGTCCGCGCTGCCGCTGCTGCCGCCGCCGTTCTCGCGACGCTCGATCTCCTCCTCGCGGCGGCGCAGATCGGCCTCCCACTGCTCCAGGTGCGAGGCGGCCTCGGGGTCGTCCTGCCCCGGTCCGGGTTCCTCGCCGCTCTTCTTCCCGTTCCTCCCGTCCTCGCTCTTCTTCCCGTCCTTCTTCTCGTCCTTCAGGGAGTTGAGGAATTCCGGGTTGTCGTCGGGCGCGACCCAGCCGCCGCGCCGCGTCGCGGGCGTACGGGTCCGGCCCACGATCAGCCACGAGATCGAGCCGACCAGCGGGAACAGCAGCACCAGAATCGCCCAGAGAGGCTTGGGCAGGAAGCGGATCTCCTTCTCATCGGTGGAGATGCAGTCGATGAAGGCATAGATGCTGAGAGCCAACGGCACCAGAAACATCAGCACCCGAAGCATGGAGGTCCCCCTGTGATGGAGATCGAGACCGGATGAGCGGCCCCCGTGACAGGTCCAGGGTACCGAGTACCGGATACTGGGACGCATGGCTTACGACGATCTTCGCTCGCTGCTCCGCGCCCTGGAGCGTGAGGGTGACCTCAAGCGCATCAAGGCCGAAGTCGACCCGCACCTGGAGGTCGGGGAGATCGTCGACCGGGTGAACAAGGCCGGCGGGCCCGCGCTGCTCTTCGAGAATGTCCGCGGCTCCTCGATGCCCTTGGCCATGAACGTGTTCGGCACCGACCGGCGGCTGCTCAAGGCCCTCGGGCTCTCGTCGTACACGGACATCAGCGACAAGATCGGCGGACTGCTCAAGCCCGAGCTGCCGCAGGGCTTCGTCGGTGTGCGCGAGGCGTTCGGCAAGCTCGGTTCGATGGTCCACGTACCGCCGAAGAAGATCAAGGACGCGCCGGTCCAGGAAACCGTCCTCATGGGCGACGACGTGGATCTCGACCAGCTGCCCGCGCTGTTCACCTGGCCGCAGGACGGCGGGTCGTTCTTCAACCTCGGTCTGACGCACACCAAGCACCCGGAGACCGGCGTCCGCAATCTCGGGCTCTACCGGCTCCAGCGCCACGACCGGCGCACCATCGGAATGCACTGGCAGATCCACAAGGACAGCCGCAACCACTACCAGGTGGCGGCCAAGCGCGGGGAGCGGCTGCCGGTCGCGATCGCGTTCGGCTGTCCGCCCGCCGTGACGTACGCCTCCACCGCGCCGCTGCCCGGGGACATCGACGAGTACCTCTTCGCGGGCTTCGTGCAGGGCCGGCGGATCGAGATGGTCGACTGCAAGACCGTGCCGCTCCAGGTGCCGGCGAACGCCGAGGTCGTCATCGAGGGATGGCTGGAGCCCGGGAAGACGCTGCCCGAGGGCCCGTTCGGGGACCACACTGGTTTCTACACACCGCAGGAGCCGTTCCCGGCGCTCACCATCGACTGTGTGACGACGCGTAAGCGGCCGCTGCTCCAGTCGATCGTGGTCGGCCGGCCGCCGACGGAGGACGGCCCGCTGGGACGGGCGACGGAACGCTTCTTCCTGCCGCTGCTGAAGATCATCGTGCCGGACATCGTGGACTACCACCTGCCGGAATCGGGCGGTTTCCACAACTGTGCGATCGTCTCGATCGACAAGAAATACCCCAAGCACGCGCAGAAGGTGATGCACGCGATCTGGGGCGCGCACATGATGTCGCTGACCAAACTGATCGTGATCGTGGACGCGGACTGCGATGTCCATGATCTGCACGAGGTGTCCTGGCGGGCGCTGGGCAACACCGACTACGCGCGCGATCTCACCGTGGTCGAGGGTCCGGTGGACCACCTGGACCACGCCTCCTACCAGCAGTTCTGGGGCGGCAAGGCGGGGATCGACGCGACGAGGAAACTCCCCGAAGAGGGATACACCCGGGACGGCGGCTGGCCGGAGATGGTCGAGTCCGACCCGGAGATCGCCGATCGGGTGACGAAGCGCTGGAAGGAGTACGGGCTGTGAATCACGCGCCCACCATGAGGACGAGCGGGGCGGGGACGGGTACTCCCCGCGCCTGCGGGGATGCTCCGGGGTACGGGCTGTGAGCAGCGCCGCCGCCGCGGTTCCTCAGCCGGGCCGGACCAAGGCCTTCTTGCGGCTGGTCATGATCGAGCACTCGGTCTTCGCCCTGCCCTTCGCGTACATCGCCGCGCTGACCGCGATGTTCCAGCTGGACGGGACCGTCCACTGGCGCGAACTGCTGCTGGTCACGGTCGCCATGGTCGGGCTGCGTACGTTCGCGATGGCCTGCAACCGGATCATCGACCGCGAGATCGACGCCCGTAATCCGCGCACGGCGGGCCGCGAACTGGTGACGGGCGCGGTGTCGGTACGGTCCGCCTGGACCGGCGCGCTGGTCGCCGTCGTCATCTTCCTCGGGGCCGCGGCCGCGCTCAATCCGCTCTGTCTCGCCCTCGCGCCCATCGCCGTGATCCCGATGGTGGTCTATCCGTACGGGAAGCGGTTCACCAACTTCCCGCACGCCATCCTCGGTCTCGCCCAGGCCATGGGCCCGGTCGGCGGCTGGCTCGCGATCACCGGGACCTGGTCCTGGGACGCGGTGATCCTCGGCCTGGCGGTCGGGGTCTGGATCGGCGGCTTCGACCTGATCTTCGCCTGCCAGGACGTCCAGGCGGACCGCGCGCACGGCGTGCTGTCCGTACCGGCGCGGTTCGGTATCCCGGCGGCGCTGTACGGGGCGCGCGCGTCGCACGCCGTGACGACGGCTCTGCTGGTCTGGTACGCGCTGGCCACCGGCGCCGGGGCGTTCTTCTGGGTGGGGCTGGTGATCGTCGCGGGGGCCTTCCTCTACGAGCACACGATCGTGAAGCCGCACGACCTGTCGCGCCTCAACCGGGCGTTCTTCTCGGTCAACGGCTTCATCGGGATCGCCCTGTTCGTGTGCGCTCTGCTGGATCTGCTGACCCGCGGCCTGACGGTGTAGCACGGCGGCGACGGCGGGACGCCCCACCGCGAGAGGCCTCACGCCGGGCCCCGGCAGCGACCTCGACCGCACCCGGTCCCCGCTGCCGGACCGCCGGATAGGCTCGGACGTGTGGAGCAGGTGGACGTACACAGTCACAGTCACAGCCGGCGGCAGCGCGTTCCGTGGGTCGTCGGTGTCTCCGGCGCGTCCGGGACTCCGTACGCCGCCGCCGTGCTGCGCGGGCTGCTGGACGCGGGCGAGAGCGTCGATCTCGTGGTCAGCAGGTCGTCGCGGCTGACGCTGCTCGACGAGACGGGCATCGCGTTCCGGGACGCGCACTGGCGGGACGATCTGGGTGCCTGGCTGGCGCGTGGCGCGGACGGCAAGCCGGACACGTTCGCGCGCGAACGGGCGCCGGATCTGGCGGACGTACGGTACTGGGCCGCCGGAGATCTGGCCGCCGGGCCGTCCTCGGGCTCGTACCCGGTCAAGGGCATGCTGATCGTCCCCGCGTCCACGGCGTGCGTGGCGGGGGTGGCGCTCGGTCTGTCGAAGGACCTGCTCCAGCGCGCGGCGAGTGTGACGCTCAAGGAGCGGCGCCGGCTGGTCGTCGCCGTACGGGAGACACCGCTGAACGGGCAGACGCTCAAGCATCTGGTCACGCTCGACGAGGCGGGCGCCGTGGTGCTGCCGGCCTCTCCGGCGTTCTACGCGGGGGCGACGCACATCCAGGATCTGGCGGATTTCGTCGCGGGGCGGGTGCTGGACGCGGCGGGGGTGCCGCACCGGTTGTACCGCCGCTGGGAGGGGGAGCTCGGCGGCTCCCGCGAGCGTTGACCGGTGCCGCCCGCGGGTGGGTGGTGCTGCCGGCGGGACGGGGCCGGGCAGGACGGCGCGGCGCCGAACGGGGTGGTGCGGGACGGGGCGGTGCTCGCGAGGGCGACGATTCGCAGAATTTAAGCCCAGCATGCCTTAGATTCTTTTCACAACTTGCGAGATTGCTGAATAATGGAAGGCTTCAAGTCTATGGATGCCGTGGATAGGCAGCTCATCCAGGCCCTCAGGGAGAACGGCAGAGCTTCGTACGCCGAGCTCGGCCGCCTCGTCGGGCTCTCCGGACCCAGCGTCACCGACCGCATCAACCGCCTCGAAGCGGCGGGCGTCATCACCGGCTACCGCGCCACGGTCGACTCGGCCTCGCTCGGTCTCGGAGTCACCGCGCTGATCGGGATCTCGCTCTCCGACGCGGCCGACCACCAGGACGTGGCACGCCGGATGAGCGAACTCGGGGAGATCGAGGACTGCTGGTTCATCGCGGGCGACGACTCGTACATGCTCAAGGTGCGGGCGAGCGACGTGGACGGGCTGGAGAAGACGATCGGCCGGCTGAGCGGTACGGAGGGCGTCTCCCGTACCCGTACCACCATCGTGCTCTCCACCAAGTGGGAGAACAGGGTCGGCGAACTCCCGGAAGACCCCGAGGCCTGACCGGCCCGGCCGGGGGAGTGGCGGGCCGCGACCGGTGGGTGGCGGTCCGAGGGGGTGTGCGGCCGGTGGACCGGAGGGCCGCACACGGTCGTGTCCGCCGGGGGGCGTAGGCTCGGCAGGTCCGATTGGTAGACGTATGGGAGGCGGCCGGTATGGACGCGGGGCTCAAGCGTGAGCTGGAGGAGAAGGTCCGGTCCGGGGAACGGCTCAGCCGCGAGGACGGGATCTCCCTGTACGAGTCGGACGATCTGGCGTGGCTCGGCGGCCTCGCCCACGAGGTGCGTACGCGCAAGAACGGCGACGTCGTCCACTTCAACGTCAACCGTCACCTCAACATGACCAACGTGTGCACCGCGTCCTGCGCGTACTGCTCGTTCCAGCGCAAGCCGGGCGAGAAGGACGCGTACACGATGCGCATCGAGGAGGCCGTCCGCCTCGCCAAGGCGATGGAGGGCGAGAGCCTCACCGAGCTGCACATCGTCAACGGCCTGCACCCGACGCTGCCGTGGCGCTACTACCCGCGCTCGCTCAGCGCGCTGAAGGAAGCCCTCCCGGAGGTCTCCCTCAAGGCGTTCACCGCCACCGAGATCCACCACTTCGAGACGATCTCGGGGCTGTCCGCCTCCGACATCCTCGACGAACTGATCGAGGCCGGTCTGGAGTCGCTGACCGGCGGCGGCGCCGAGATCTTCGACTGGGAGGTCCGGCAGCACATCGTCGACCACAGCACCCACTGGGAAGACTGGTCGCGTATTCACCGCCTCGCGCACGAGAAGGGGCTCAAGACCCCGGCGACGATGCTGTACGGGCACATCGAGGAGCCCCGTCACCGCGTCGACCACGTGCTGCGGCTGCGTGAACTCCAGGACGAGACCGGCGGTTTCCAGGTCTTCATCCCGCTGCGCTACCAGCACGACTTCGTGGACATGAAGGACGGCAAGATCCGTAACCGCCTTCAGGCCCGTACGACCATGGCCACGGGCGCGGAGGCGCTGAAGACCTTCGCCGTCTCCCGGCTGCTCTTCGACAACGTCCCGCACGTCAAGGTCTTCTGGGTGATGCACGGCGTGCAGACCGCGCAACTCGCGCTCCAGCACGGCGCGGACGACATGGACGGCTCGGTCGTCGAGTACAAGATCACGCACGACGCGGACAACTACGGCACGCCCAACAAGCTCGGCCGTGACGACCTGCTCGACCTCATCCGCGACGCGGGCTTCCGTCCCGTCGAGCGGAACACCCGCTACGAGATCATCCGCGAGTACCCGGGGCCGGACGAGAACCGCCGCGAGTCCCCGCAGCCGATGCGGGTCTGAGGAACAGCGGGACGCAAGGGCAGAAGGGCAGCGGGACGGAAGGGCGGAGGGACAGCGGGATGGCGCTCACATTCGAGCTGGACCCGAGGGTGGACCCCGCCCTGCGTGACGGGGTCCTCGCGCTCTGGGCCGAGGTCTCCAACGCCGACGGCGCCGTCGGATTCGTACCTCCCGTGACGGCCGACGACATACGGCCCGAGCTGATCAAGCACTTCGCGGCCATGGCGGAGGGCCGGGTCCGGCTGCTGGTCGGGTACGACGAGGAGGGCACCGTCGCAGCGACGGCGTTCCTCACGCTCAACACCCACCGGCTGATGCGGCACTGGCTCTGGCTGTACACGGTGATGGTCCACCCCGGGCATCAGGGCAAGGGGTACGGGCGCGACCTGATGGCGGCGGCCGCGGCGGCGGCCCGGGGGATCGAGGGCATCGAGGCGATACGGCTCACCTGCCGGGGCGGTACGGGCGTGGACAGGTTCTACGCCTCGTGCGGCTACAAGGAGGTCGGACGG
The DNA here is from genome assembly GCF_044753355.1 of Streptomyces sp. NPDC088400. Lineage (NCBI taxonomy): Bacteria > Bacillati > Actinomycetota > Actinomycetes > Kitasatosporales > Streptomycetaceae > Streptomyces > Streptomyces sp. NPDC088400. Next base: position 17,808 of record NZ_JBIVMZ010000001.1, read on the forward strand.
GTGCCCGACGCGATCAGGGTCGCACCGGGCGACGACCGCGACGACATCATGATGCTGCTCCCGCTGAATCCGTACTGAACGGTGCGTGCTTCACTGTTCGGACACGTTCCCCCCTCCGACGAGGAAGAGAGAAGGCCCGCTGTGACCACTGCCAAGACAGGCGCCACGATCCGTTACACCACGATGCGCCTCGGTATCTTCATCGGCTGCTTCGTCCTCGTCGCAGGTCTGGTCCAGGTCGGTGCGCTGCCGAAGGGGCTCGGCGAATCGAACTTCGTCTGGGTGCTGCTGCTCTCCATCGTGATCTCGGCGCCACTCAGCTTCGTGCTGCTGCGCAAGCAGCGCGAAGCGATGTCCGAGCAGCTCGTCGACAAGGTCGACGGTGCGAAGGCGAAGCTGGCGGCCAACCGGTCCCAGGAGGACGGCGCCCTCCAGTAGGAGCTCGATCCCGGGTGGGTACTAGGCGCTCCATCCCGGGTGGGCACCCGAGGGGCGCCCCTCGTCCGGTAAGCGCTGCGTAAGCTTCCTCACAACGTGACATCTCACCCGACACCCCAGCACCGGAGCCGCCGCTCCAGTGCTGGGGTGTCGCGTTTTCAGCGCACCTTTCCCCAAAGGGGAGCTTTGAGCATCTCAAAGTTGAAGTGTTAACGTGTTCGACATGAAGTCAGCAGTGCGTCCACGCCACGACACGGGCATACCGCTCGTGGCGCGCCTGCATGTCGATCTCTGCCGCTGTATGTCCGCGGTCTGTTGCCGCGCGGTCTGACCCGGCATCATGCAGCGGCGCCCTCTCTGACGCACGAGCGCCGCACCCCTTCCCCCGTATTTCCCTGATACGTCATGTCTGGAGTGTGTTCGTGTCCGCGAACTCCGTATCCGCCGAGCCCGAGAAGCCGTCCGGCGCGAGATCGGGCCCGGGATTCCGGCTGCCCAAGGTCCCCTTCTGGGCGCAGATCGTCGCCGGTCTGGTGCTCGGCGTACTGCTCGGCTGGCTCGCCCGCAGCCAGGACATCAGCTGGCTGTACACCACGCTCGACAAGGTCGGCAGCATCTTCGTCCAGCTGCTGAAGCTGGCCGTCGCGCCCCTGGTCTTCTTCGCGATCCTGGTGTCGATCACCAACCTGCGCAAGGTCAACAACGCGGCCCGGCTGGCCTCCCGTACCCTGCTCTGGTTCATGATCACGTCGCTGATCGCGGTCGCGATCGGCCTGGCGATCGGCCTGATCACCAACCCGGGAGCCGGTACCGGGCTCACCCCGAAGGACGGCAAGGCGCCCGAGGGCTCCGGCTCCTGGATCGACTTCCTGACCGGCATCGTGCCGACCGACGTCATCACGCCGTTCACCGAACTGAACGTCCTCCAGATCGTGTTCATGGCCGCCGTCGCCGGTATCGCCGCGCTGAAGCTCGGTGAGAAGGCCCAGCCGATCCTCACCCTGAGCGAGGCCGTGCTGGAACTGCTCCAGAAGGCCCTGTGGTGGGTCATCCGGCTCGCCCCGATCGGCACGATCGGCCTCATCGGCTTCGCCATCGCCGACTACGGCTGGGACCTCATCGGCAAGTACGCGACGTTCACCGCGGACGTCTACATCGGCTGCGCGCTGGTCCTGTTCGGCGTCTATCCGCTGCTGCTGGCGACGGCCGCCAAGGTCAACCCGATCCAGTTCTACAAGGGCGCCTGGCCGGCCATCCAGCTGGCCTTCGTCTCCCGCTCCTCGGTCGGCACCATGCCGGTCACCCAGAAGGTCACCGAACGCCTCGGCGTCCCGAAGGAGTACACCTCCTTCGCCGTACCGTTCGGCGCGACGACCAAGATGGACGGCTGCGCCGCGATCTACCCGGCACTCGCCGCGATCTTCATCGCCCAGATCTTCGGCGTCCAACTGGGCATCCAGGACTACCTGCTGATCGCCTTCGTCTCGGTCGTGGGCTCCGCCGCCACCGCCGGCCTCACCGGTGCGACCGTCATGCTCACGCTGACGCTCTCCACCCTGGGCCTCCCGCTGGAGGGCGTGGGCCTGCTGATGGCGATCGACCCGATCCTGGACATGATGCGCACGGCCACGAACGTCGCGGGCCAGGCCCTGATCCCGGTCGTCGTCGCGGCACGGGAGAAGATCCTCGACCTCGACGCGTACAACTCCGCCTCGGCTTCGCCGGTGGAGGACTACGACAGCGAGGCCGAGGCCGGTCGCGGGACGACGGCCCCGGTAGCGGCCTGACTCTCCGTCCGCTCGCCCCACAGCGCCCCCGGTTCCGGACGAATTCCAGGAACCGGGGGCGCTCCGCTGTGCCGCGGCGGGGCGTCGGCCGTGTCCGTACATGTCAGCTGTATCGGCCGTACCGGGGCGGCCGGAAGAGCGGTGGTGCGGTTGACCCCGACCGCCGGCGTGCAAGTTAATGCGGGGCATGAGGTCAAGCGGCGATTCCCTGAGGGCCGACGGCAGGGGCAACGGCAACGGCAAGGAGCGGGGCGGCGAAGCCGAGCAGGGCGGCAAGGGCAAGCAGGGCAGCAAGGGCAAGCAGGACGGCAGGAGCAAGCAGGACGGCAGGAGCAGCCGGATGCCGCGCGCGGAGCGTGAGCGGCAGATGATGGACGCGGCCGTACGGACCTTTGGGCAGTGTGGGTACCGCGCCGCCTCGATGGACGAGATCGCGGAACTCGCGGGCGTATCGAAGCCGTTGGTGTATCTCTACCTGCATTCCAAGGAAGACCTCTTCACCGCCTGTATCCGGCGCGAGGCGCGGGCACTGCTCACGGCGGTGGAGGCGGGCGTCGATCCGGGGCTGCCCGCGGACCGGCGGCTGTGGGCCGGGCTCACGGCGTTCTTCACGCACACCGCGCGGCACCCGGACGGCTGGGCGGTGCTGCACCACCAGGCACGTACGCAGGGCGAGCCGTTCGCGGCCGAGGCCACGAAGACGCGGGACGAACTGGTCGCGTACGTGACGGGACTGATCGGCCCCGCGGCCCGTGAGGCGCACGGCTCGCCCGATCTGCCCGACCGCGATGTGGCCGGACTCGCGCAGGCGCTGGTGGGGGCCGCGGAGTCGCTCGCCGCGTGGGCCAACGAGACGCCGGGCGTCTCGGCGAAGGAGGCCGCGGCCACGCTCATGAACTTCGCCTGGACGGGCCTGGGGAACCTCATGGACGGGGAGCGCTGGTCGGCGAACGCCCTTCGCTGAGGAAAGCGTTCTTCGGTGAGTAAGTGCTGTTCGCAGAGGAAAGCTCTTCGGTGGGGAATGCGCTCGTCGGTGAGGAAACGGCCTGGCCCTGTGCCCGAGTTGTGTCTTCTGGGGAGGTTCCCCTCAGACTTCCCGGCAGACGGAGCCCGGCCATTGTTCCGGCTCCCCGCGCGGTCGTAGTTTACGTACTTACGCAACGTTGCTGACTAAAGGTCAGGGAAGATGCGCGACTGAGATCGCCGGTCGGTCTGAACCCTTCTGCCGGGAAGGGGAGTTCGGCGTGGCCGCTGCCTCCGTCGCCCTGCCGTAGCTCCGCCCCACGCGGAACCGCACCACCAGAACGAAGAACGAGGAGCCCCCACGTGTCCGTCCCCGTCCCCGGGTCCGTCGGCGACCTCACTGTCCCCGGGCCCGCCGACGCCCCCTTCGTACCGCAGGCCGAGCCCCCCATGCCGCGGAATCCTCAGGCGGACGAGCCCCACAAGGTGCGGGTGGACGGAATCGTCAGGGAGGTGGCCGTACCGCCCCTCGCCACACCCGTCCCGCACGGCTCACTCGCCGACATCCCCTTCGACAACGCCCGCGAGGCTCCGGCCGCCGTCGTCCTCGGCCGCAAACAGCCCGACGGGCGCTGGCAGGACGTCACGGCCGCCACATTCGCCGACGAGGTCCGGGCCGTCGCCAAGGGGCTGATCGCGGAGGGGCTGAGGCCCGGCGACCGGCTCGCGATCATGTCCCGTACGACGTACGAGTGGACCCTTCTCGACTTCGCGGCCTGGGCGGCGGGCCTGGTCACCGTCCCGATCTACCCGACCTCCTCCGCCTTCCAGACCCGCTGGATCCTCCAGGACTCGGGCGCGGTCGCCTGCGCCGTCGAGGACAAGGAACAGGCCTGGCTCGTCAGCCAGGAACGCCAACAGCTGCCCGGCCTCGGCCACCTGTGGGCGTTCGACACCGGCGCCATCGACTCCCTGCGCCGTGCGGGCGCACACCTCCCGGACGAGGAGGTCGCCGCGCGCCTGGCCGGCCTGACGCCGGAGTCCGTCGCCACCATCAGCTACACCTCGGGGACCACGGGACGCCCCAAGGGCTGTGTCCTCACCCACGCCAACTTCTTCGCGGAGGTGGACAACGCCATCGAGCTGCTCCACCCCGTCTTCAAATCGCCGGGCAAGCGGCCCACTTCCGACCCCGCCTGTTCCCCGCTCTCCACTCTCCTCTTCCTCCCCCTCTCCCATGTCTTCGGGCGGATGGTCGTGATCGGCTGTCTGCGCGCGGGAGTACGGGTCGGGCACGCGCCCTCCATCAAGACGGAGGACCTGCTGGCGGACCTGGCGGGATTCCGGCCGACGTTCCTGCTGGCCATCCCGTACGTCCTGGAGAAGGTCTACAACACCGGCCGCGCCACCGCCGAACGGATGGGCCGCGCTGCGTCCTTCGACCGCGCGGCGCGGATCGCGCGGCGCTACGCCGAGGCCAAGGAGGCGGCCCTGCACGGCACCGGCCCGGGCCCCACCCCCGGCCTGCGGATGGCCCGCGCGCTGTACGAACCGCTGGTCTACCGGCGTATCCGCGCCGCCCTCGGCGGCAAGGTGAAGTACGTGATCTGCGGCGGTTCCCCGCTGGGGCGCCGGCTGGCCGCGTTCTACGCGGGGGCGGGCATCATGCCCTTCGAGGGGTACGGCCTGACCGAGACGACGGCGGCGGCGACCGTGACCCCACCCCGGAAGCCCCGCATGGGGACAGTCGGCCGGCCCATGCCGGGGACCTCGATACGGATCGCCGACGACGGCGAGGTGCTGGTGCGCGGCGGCCAGGTGTTCGCGGGCTACTGGGACGTCCGGAGCGGTGAGGCCGTACCGGCACTGGAGCCGGGGCCCGACTCGGGGCCGGGGTCCGGGCACGGCTGGTTCGCGACGGGGGATCTGGGATCGCTGGACGACGACGGCTACCTCACCATCACCGGCCGCAAGAAGGACGTCATCATCACGTCGAGCGGGAAGAACGTCGTTCCGGCGCCCCTGGAGGACTGGCTGCGCGCCCATCCTCTGGTCAGCCAGTGCGTGGTGGTCGGCAACGACCGCTCGTACGTCACGGCCCTGATCACCCTCGAACCGGAGGGCCTGGCCCACTGGCAGCGGATGAAGAAGAAGCAGGACGTGCCGCTCGCCGCCCTGACGGAGGACAAGGAACTGCTCGGATCGCTCCAGCGCGCGGTGGACGAGGCGAACCGCCTGGTCTCCCGCGCCGAATCGATCCGCCGGTTCCGCGTCCTGCCGGTGGACTTCACGGAGGCGGCCGGCCATCTGACCCCGTCGCTCAAGCTGAAGCGCTCGGCGATCGCACGGGACTTCGCGATGGACATCGAGGCGCTGTACGGAAGCTGAGTGAACGGGCGCTGAGTGAACGGGCGCTGAGTGAACGGGCGCTGAGTGAACGGATGCTGAGTGGTCGTATACGGAAACGACGGGTAAAAGGCAGGAGCCCTGCTTTCCCCACCCGAGTGGGGGAAGCAGGGCTCCTTGGGTACTGCTAATCAGGTTCTACGCGATCGCCTGACCCGGGCAACTAGGCCGGGGTGACGTTCTCCGCCTGCGGGCCCTTCGGACCCTGCGTGACGTCGAAGTTCACGACCTGGTTCTCCTCAAGGGAGCGGAAGCCGGTCGCGTTGATCGCGGAGTAGTGGACGAAGACATCCGGGCCGCCGCCGTCCTGGGCGATGAAGCCGAAGCCCTTTTCAGCGTTGAACCACTTGACGGTTCCGGTAGCCATAAGCCCTCCTTGGGCCAAAGGGTTGCCCTGCTCCAGAACCTGCAAAGAAGTCTGAAAACTACAAAAGCCTGCGGGTTACATGCTCCGCAGGCTCTGTACTGCAAGGGAAACCAAACTGCAACTTGCGGCGAGCCTAGCACGCAGCGTGCGCGCAGCGGTAGAGGTAAAGATCACTTCACCCGGACGCCTGACGAAGGCCCTGACGTGCTGACGAACGGTGCCCCGCAGCGGCCTGCGGACGGGCGCGGGTTTAGCCTCGCGATGTGGACAGTCCAGCAGAAAACACAGCGGCAGAAGCAACCGGCACCGTCGACGGTATCGGAGCCGCCGGACCCCCTGGAGCCCTTGGAGCCGGCCACCGCCGGACCCGGCCGCGCGTCGGCCATATCCAGTTCCTGAACTGCCTGCCCCTCTATTGGGGGCTCGCCAGGACCGGAACCCTGCTCGATCTGGATCTGACGAAGGACACCCCGGAGAAGCTCAGCGAACAGCTGGTGCGGGGCGATCTGGATATCGCCCCCGTCACCCTGGTCGAATTCCTCCGCAACGCCGACGATCTCGTCGCCTTCCCGGATCTCGCGGTCGGCTGCGACGGGCCCGTCATGTCCTGTGTGATCGTCTCGCAGGGTCCGCTGGAGCAGCTGGACGGTGCCCGGGTGGCGCTCGGCTCCACGTCCCGTACGTCGGTGCGGCTCGCCCAGCTGCTGCTGAGCGAGCAGTACAAGATCCAGCCCGACTACTTCACGTGCCCGCCCGACCTCGGCGTGATGATGCAGGAGGCCGAGGCGGCCGTCCTGATCGGCGATGCCGCACTGCGCGCCTCGCTGCACGACGCGCCCCGGCTCGGCCTCCAGGTCCACGACCTGGGGCAGATGTGGAAGGACTGGACCGGGCTGCCGTTCGTCTTCGCGGTGTGGGCGGCGCGCAAGGACTATCTGGCGCGCGAGCCGAAGGCCGTACGGACGGTGCACGAGACGTTCCTCGCGTCCCGGGACCTCTCGCTGGAGGAGGTCGGGAAGGTCGCCGAGCAGGCGGCGCGCTGGGAGAGCTTCGACGCGGAGCTGCTGGAGCGGTACTTCACGACGCTCGACTTCCGTTTTGGTCCCGACCAGCTCGCGGGCGTACGGGAGTTCGCGCGCAGGACGGGACCGACGACGGGCTTCCCGGCCGACGTGCGGGTCGAGCTGCTCCAGGTGTGACGGTCTGCTCCAGGAGTGACGGCCGGTCGCCAGTGCGGCGCAGCGCTCCAGGGACGACGGTGAACTGCCCGAGGCCTCCCGCCGCTCCCGGCGACACGCCCTAAGCTGCCCCGTACAGGCGCGCGACTGGCAGAGGGGGAGCGGCATGAAGCCGCTGGAGGCAGACGATCCGCCCGTGATCGGCTCGTACCGCTTGCTCGGGCGGCTGGGGTCGGGCGGGATGGGCCGGGTCTATCTCGCGCGTTCCGAGGGCGGACGTACGGTCGCGGTCAAGGTCGTCCATCCGCACTTCGCGACGGACGACGAGTTCCGGGCCCGCTTCCGGCGCGAGGTGGACTCCGCGCGGCGGGTCGGTACCGGGGTCGGTACGGGACCGGACGGTCACCGCTGGTCGGCGCCCGTGCTGGACGCCGATCCGGAGGCGGCCATTCCGTGGGTGGTCACCGGCTATGTGGCGGGTCCCTCGCTGACCCAGGCGGTCGGGGCACACGGACCGCTGCCCGAACATTCCGTACGGGCGCTGGGTGCCGGACTCGCGGAGGCCCTGGTCTCCGTCCACGAGCTGCGTCTGGTGCACCGGGACGTCAAGCCGTCGAACGTACTGCTGGCCCTGGACGGACCCCGGCTCATCGACTTCGGTATCGCCCGCGCCATGGACGGCACCGCCTCGCTCACCTCGACCGGCGTCTCGGTCGGTTCGCCGGGCTACATGTCGCCCGAACAGATCCTCGGCAAGAACGTCAGCGGCGCGGCCGATGTCTTCTCGCTGGGCGCGGTGCTCGCGTTCGCCGTGACGGGCGAGCGGCCCTTCGCCGGGGACTCCTCGGCCGCGCTGCTCTACAAGGTCGTGCACGAGGAGCCCGAACTGGGCGCCATGGAAGGCGAACTGAGGGAACTGGTCGCGGGCTGCCTCGCCAAGGACCCGTCCGCGCGCCCCGCCCCGGCCGAGGTCGCGCTGCGGCTCGCGCCCGCGGGGGCCGGCGGGCTGGTCGCGGTGGGCTGGCTGCCGGGGCCGCTGGTCCAGGAGGTCAGCCGGGCGGCGGTCCGGCTGCTGGACCTGGAGGCGGCGGCGCCGCCCGTACAGACGGGGCCTGTTCCGTTCAGCAACCCGTCGCTCAGCACCCCGTCGCTCAGCAGCCCCTCCTTCGACGGTCCTTCCGCCGGTGGGTCTTCCGTCGGTGGTCCTTCTGCCGGTAACCCGTCGCTCGGTCATGCGCCGCTCGGGGTCTTCGGTCCTCCGATGGACCCGCCGAAGGGCACCCCGGTCCCGGCTTCGGCCCCGGCCCTGGTTCCTGAGCAACGGGCTCCTGAGCAACGGGCGTCCGACGGGCGGCTGTCCGTGTCGGTCTCCGCCGACACCACCACGGGTACGGGCGCCGGTACGGGTACGGGCACCGGCCGTCGCAGCCGTCAGGTGAGCTGCACCCTGGCCCTGGCCGTGGCGGGTGCCCTCGCGGCCGTGACCGTGGGCGGCGCCTTCTTCCTCAAGCTCCTGCCCGGGACGGGGAACGACGCCGGATCCGACGACAGCGCGGCCTCCCGCCCGTCGTCGACCGCCGCCCCGTCCGCCGCGTCGGACGCACCCGTCACCGAGCTGCCCAAGGGCTTCGCCGGCAGCTGGAAGGGGGCGACCACCGAGCGCAACGGCCTGAAACACGGTGACCTCGTCGCCGTGTTCACCAAGGGCGCGAAGGGCGAGGACGTGGTCCGTACGGTCACGAGTCTCTCCGTCTTCGGGGTGACGGCGGAGTGCTACGGCGTGGGCAAGCTCCTCTCGGGCACCGCGACCGAGCTGCGCGTCGAGGAGCGAGCCGATCCGGAGAAGCCCGGCACGAAGGGCATGTGCACCGGGAAGGCGGCCGAAGTGACCTACACGCTCATGAAGAACGGCTCCCTGCGCTACGAGTCGACGGAGGAGGAGGCCGGCAAGCCGACGGGGACGCTCACCAAGCTCACCAGGCAGTAAGGGGTCCTCGCGCAAGGGGCGGCACCGCGCACGGCCCCCGCCATGGTGCCCGCTGTCCGCCGTCCTCGCTGGCGTAGGCTGGATCGGTCGTTACTGCCCCTTTGGGAAGGACCCGCCCCGGTGACCGAGAAGGCCGACCCTACGTCCGTACATGTCACCGGCGAGGTCACTGGTGTCCTTGACCGTGCCGCCGCCGGCGGGCGCATCACCGCCGACGAGGCGCTCGTCCTGTACCGCTCGGCGCCGCTGCACGCGCTGGGCGCCGCGGCCGACGCGGTCCGCCGTCGCCGGTACGCCGGGACCGAGCACATCGCGACGTACATCATCGAGCGGAACATCAACTACACGAACGTGTGCGTCACGGCGTGCAAGTTCTGCGCCTTCTACTCCGCGCCCAAGGACACCGCCAAGGGCTGGACCCGCGACCTCGACGACATCCTGCGCCGCTGCGCGGAGACCGTGGAGCTGGGCGGAACGCAGATCATGTTCCAGGGCGGGCACCACCCGGACTACGGCGTCGAGTACTACGAGAAGCACTTCGCGGCCATCAAGAAGGACTTCCCGCAGCTGGTCATCCACTCCCTCGGCGCGTCCGAGGTCGAGCACATGGCCCGTATCTCCAAGGTCTCCGTCGAGGAGGCGATCCAGCGGATCCACGCCGCCGGTCTCGACTCCTTCGCGGGCGCCGGCGCCGAGTTGCTGCCCGCTCGGCCGCGCAAGGCGATCGCGCCGCTCAAGGAGTCCGGCGAGCGCTGGCTGGAGATCATGGAGACCGCGCACGGGATGGGCGTCGAGTCGACGTCCACGATGCTGATGGGTACGGGCGAGACCAACGCCGAGCGCATCGAGCACCTGCGGATGATCCGTGACGTACAGGACCGGACGGGCGGCTTCCGCGCGTTCATCCCGTACACCTACCAGCCCGAGAACAACCACCTGAAGGGCCAGACGCAGGCCACGCTCTTCGAGTACCTGCGCATGATCGCGATCGCGCGGCTCTTCCTCGACAACGTCGCCCACATCCAGGGCTCCTGGCTGACCACGGGCAAGGAGGTCGGCCAGCTGTCGCTGCACTACGGCGCCGACGACCTCGGCTCGATCATGCTGGAGGAGAACGTGGTGTCCTCGGCCGGTGCCAGGCACCGTTCCAACCGGCTGGAGATCATCGATCTGATCCGCAAGGCGGGCCGTGTCCCGGCGCAGCGCGCCACGACGTACGAGCACCTCGTCGTGCACGACGACCCGGCGAACGACCCGGTGGACGAGCGCGTGGTCTCGCACATGTCGTCCACGGCCATCGAGGGCGGCACGGCCCACCCCGAGCTCAAGCTCATCGCCTCCAACTGAGCTTCTGGAGAACTCTGTTGGAGACCCTGCACACGGCCGACGAGGTCCGGTACACCTGGGACCGCGCCTCCGACGCCTCGGTGAGCCACGCGTCGGCGACCGGTCCCGCACCGATCGAGGGCGGCGCCGTCGTGGTGAGCGGGGACCGGATCGGCGCGGTCGGTACGTACGACGAACTGCGGGCGCGTTTCCCGCGCGCGCGGGTGCGGAAGTGGGCCGGAACGCTCGGGCCCGCGCTCGTCCATGACGGGCCGCTGCCCGAGGCCCCGAGCCCGCGCGAGCGGATCCATGCCGTGCTGAAACTGGGCGCGGTGGCGGTGCTGGAGCGGTACGTCACGGATCCGGGGCTGCACTCCGCGGCCGAGCGGGTGGGCGTCGTCGTCCTGCCCGCCGCCCGGCGGCCCGCGATCGCCGACACGGGGCGCGCGGACCTCGCGGTGTTCGACGCGGACGGGCGGTGCGTGGCCACGGTGTGCGCGGGACGGTTGGTCCACCGGCGCGCGTAGCGTCTTCGTTCTGGAGGCCTATTTTGGGGCTCAGCCCGCCAGCGCCTTCGCGAACGCCCCCACCGCCTGTTCCGCCCCACTACAGGTGTCCGACGCCTTGGACGTCGACGTCCCGTCCGCGCACCGCTGGTCGCGGAACGGTGACCACATCGAGTCGGCAACCGCGACACGATGATCGGGTCTTCGGGCTGGTCATCGTCGTCGCGATGGCGAAGCACGGCCGGCTGCCCGGGGCCGACGCCCTGTACTGGGTGCTGCCGGTCGGGGACCTGCCGGGCAACGCATGGGGCGAGCAGGCGTGGGCGGTGCTCTGGTACCTGCGTACGTACCTGGTTCGTCCTGCTGCTGTTGCGCGCCCGCTTTCGAGCGGGACCTGCCGCTGGACAGCGTGTGGTTCCAGTTCGGGGTCGTCCGGGTGCTGATCGCGGCGGCCGTCGCGCTCTTCGGCCGGGTGGGGGACGTCGCGGCGAAACGCGGGCCGCGGCTGCTGCCCTGACGCGTACGGGGGCGTACGGGAGCGGCCTGCCACAATGGAGTGCGTGACCCGAGCCTCCCTGGACAAGCAGCCGCACGAAGTCGCCTCGATGTTCGACGACGTGGCGGAGAAGTACGACCTCACCAACGACGTGCTGTCGCTCGGCCAGAGCCGGCTGTGGCGCAAGGAGGTCGCCAAGGCGGTGAACGCCCGCCCGGCCGAGAAGGTCCTGGACCTGGCCGCGGGCACCGCCACCTCCTCGCAGCCGTTCGCCGCCACCGGGGCGTACGTCGTGCCCTGCGACTTCTCCCTGGGCATGCTGCGGGAGGGCAAGAAGCGGCACCCCTGGATGCCGTTCACGGCCGGGGACGGGACGAAGCTGCCGTTCGCCGACGAGGTCTTCGACGCGGTGACGATCTCCTTCGGCCTGCGCAACGTCCACGAGACGGATCTCGCGCTGCGCGAGCTGCGCCGGGTGACGAAGCCGGGCGGGCGGATCGTGATCTGCGAGTTCTCGCACCCGACCTGGGCGCCGTTCCGGACCGTCTACTCGGAGTATCTGATGCGGGCGCTGCCGCCGGCCGCGCGCGCCGTGTCCTCCAACCCCGAGGCGTACGTCTATCTCGCCGAGTCGATCCGCGCCTGGCCCGACCAGCCCGCGCTCGCGGCGCGACTGCAAGAGGCGGGCTGGTCCAAGGTGGCGTGGCGGAACCTGACGGGCGGGGTCGTGGCACTGCACCGGGGCGTACGGGACTGAGCCGGAGGCGTACGGACCCGAGCCGGGGCCGGGGCGTACGGAGCCGGGAGCGGCCCGGTCATGTCGTCCACGTTTTTGTCTACGTCGTCCATGTCGTCCATGTCGTTCGCGTCGTTCGCGTCGTTCACAAGGGCAGCCCTTCACCTGACGTATCCGTACGCCCCCATAGACTGCACATGACCAGTGCCGCCCGGTACGCCGTTTCGATTCTTCGGGAGAACCCGCTGTGACCGAGCCCCTCTCCGAAAACACCGCGGACGTGATCGTCGTAGGAGCGGGTCCGGCCGGCTCCACGACCGCGTACTACCTCGCCAAGGCGGGCCTGGACGTCCTGCTGTTGGAGAAGACGGCGTTCCCGCGCGAGAAGGTCTGCGGCGACGGTCTCACCCCGCGCGCCACGAAGCAGCTGGTGTCGATGGGCATCGACATCTCCGAAGAGGCCGGCTGGCTGCGCAACAAGGGGCTGCGGATCATCGGCGGTGGCGTACGGCTCCAACTGGACTGGCCGGATCTGGCCGCCTACCCGGACTACGGGCTGGTCCGCAAGCGCGACGACTTCGACGAGCAGCTCGCCCGGCAGGCGCAGAAGGCCGGCGCGCGGCTGCACGAGCGCTGCAATGTCGGCGCCCCGATCACCGACCCGCGCAACGGCCGCATCATCGGCGTCAACGCCAAGATGGGCGAGGAGAAGACTCCGGTCACCTTCCACGCGCCGCTCGTCGTCGCGGCAGACGGCAACTCGACGCGGCTGTCGCTCGCCATGGGTCTGCACCGGCGCGAGGACCGCCCGATGGGCGTGGCCGTCCGCACGTACTTCACCTCACCCCGCCACGACGACGACTACCTGGAGTCATGGCTGGAGCTGTGGGACCGGCGCGGCCCGGGTGAGGACAAGCTGCTGCCCGGCTACGGCTGGATCTTCGGCATGGGCGACGGCACGTCCAACGTCGGCCTCGGCATCCTCAACTCCTCCTCCGCGTACAAGGAGTTGGACTGGCGCGAGGTGCTCAAGGCCTGGTGCGCGTCGATGCCGGAGGAGTGGGGCTACACCCCGGACAACATGACGATGCCGATCCGGGGCGCCGCGCTGCCGATGGCGTTCAACCGCCAGCCGCACTACACCAAGGGCCTGCTGCTGGTCGGTGACGCGGGCGGGCTGGTCAACCCGTTCAACGGTGAGGGCATCGCGTATGCCATGGAGTCGGGCCAGATCGCGGCGGACGTCATCGTCCAGGCCCATGCCCGCGCCACTCCCTCTCAGCGCGAACTGGCCCTGCACCACTACCCGAAGGTCCTCAAGGACACCTACGGCGGCTACTACACCCTGGGCCGCGCGTTCGTGAAGCTGATCGGCAACCCCGCGGTCATGAAGATCGCGACCCAGCGCGGTCTGACGCATCCGCTGCTGATGAAGTTCACGCTGAAGATGCTGGCCAACCTGACGGACCCGACGGGTGGCGACGCGATGGACCGCATCATCAACGGCCTGTCGAAGGTGGCCCCGAAGGCCTGAGCCCATGCTCTGAGCCGTCCATGGTCTGAGCCGTCCGTGGCATGAGCCCATGGTCTGAGTGAACCAGGACCGATGATGGCGGACCGGCTGAGGGATGTCCGGACATCCCTCAGCCGTCGGCCCACTTCCGCAGCGCGGCACGGTCGGCGAACGCGCCGACGTTCGTGTCGACAGGGGTGTCCGTGTACTGGTGGAAGTGCCACTTCGCCTTGATACGGGGCTTTCCCGCGGTCACATAGTCCGCGATCCACAGGGCGTCGCCCGCGTTGCTCGTGGTGTCGCGGTTCAGCCAGTAGTACTGACCGCAGTACAGCCCGACCCGGTGGTTGGAGCCGCGCAGGCGCATGACCTCCGCGATGAACGCGTCCTTCTGCGCGCAGGAGACGCCGTCGTCCTCCCAGTCGGCGAACAGCGGGTCGTGCTCGATGCTGGCGCATTCCTCCACGAAGTAACGGGCCTGTGCCTTCATGTCCCCCGGCCGGAGGAAGTGGTAGAAGCCGACGACCAGCCCGGCTTCACGCGCGTGCGCGGCCTGAGCGTTCATCTTGGGGTTGATGTACGAGGTGCCTTCCGTGGCCTTGACGAACACGAAGGCGAGGCCGCTCGTGCTGAAACTCGAACTCTGATACGACGAGACGTCGATTCCGTTGACGGTCATGGGTGCCTCCTGGGCTCAAGTGCGCCCTTGGTGCGATACGTGTGGGGGGCGGTGCGAGGCCGTTCAAGTGACTTCTACCCAGAAGCGGTTGCTTCGGTCTCACTCGATTGGGTCAGTGATTCCGGCAGGTATGCCCGGCGGATAAGCCCGACGGTACCGCCGGGGAGGGTGGGGTGCAGGTGGTTCACCTGACTCCACCGTCACCGGTCAGCTGACTGACCGTCACCAGGTCACGGGGAGCCCGGCGGGCATGATGGCCATGCGGTTGGGGACCCAGGGAACCTCCTCGACGGGCACCGCCAGGCGCACCCCGGGCAGGTGGTCCAGGAGCGTGGCGAAGGCGGTCTCCGACTGGCGGCGGACGAGATGGGCGCCGGGGCAGTGGTGGCGTCCGTAGCCGAAGCGCAGATGGGGATTTGGCGAGCGGCCGATGTCGAAGGTACCGGGTTCGGCGAAGGCGGCGGGATCGTAGTTGACGGCGTCGAGGGAGAGCAGGAGCAGGTCGCCTTCCTTGACGGGTACGGTGCCGAGCTTGTCGTCCTGCGTGACGAAGCGGGGAATGGCGTTGCCCAGGACGACGCCGTACCGCAGCAACTCCTCGACGCACTGGGGGAGTCGCTCGGGACTCTCGCGCAATGTGTCCATCACGTGCGGCCGTTGGACCAAATGGAGCGCCGCGACGCCCAGGAAGCCGGCGAAGTCCTCGTAGCCGGTGACGAAGAGAAGAGCGGCGATATTGGAGAACTGCTTCTCGTCGAGACCCTGTTGACGGTCGTTGAGATCGGCGATGCGGTCCAGCAGGCCGCGGGGCGCCGCGGGGCGGGTGGCGGTGTACGCCGCCATGTAGAGCCGGAGCTCTTCCCAGTTGCGGGCGAGCTCCTCGTTGGTCGGCGTCTTCATGGTCAGGTCGAGGTCGGCGCGGGCGGCGAGCCAGTCGCGGTCCTCGAAGGGCAGGCCGAGCAGGCGGCACATGCACTGGGCGGCGACCCACTCGGCGAAGTGCCGCTGAAGATCGCCCGGACTGCCCTCCCTCGTCATGGCGTCCAGGCCTTGGCGGGTGATGCCGGCGACCCAGTCGGCCGGCAGATCCGGCTGGTTACGGCTCAGCGCCTTCAGCACCTCGTCCCGCAGGCCGGCCCGCTGGAGGTGCTGCATGGCATCGAGCAGCTCGGGCGCGAGGATCGGCGCGTCCTGGGTCGGCCCGTCCGCCTCGCCGAGCCGGGAACGGGCGAACTTCCTGTCCCGTAGCACCTGTTGGGCCAGTTCGTAGCCGGTGACCAGCCACGCCTCCCCGCCGGCGTTGGTGGTGACCCGGGCGACGGGGCACCGGCGCCGCAACTCGTGCAGTTCAGGGGCGAGGCGGTCGCCCCGGTCGCTGAAGGGGTAGTGCGGGAGGGGCTGGGTCTCCTCGGGCGCGGGCATGGCCTCGGTCTTTCTTCTCGTGTCCGTACGGCAGGTCGGCTCGCGTCCGTACGGCAGGTCGGCGGTCCACCGGCCTCACTGGCGGTTCACCACCAGTACCGGCGGTACCGGCAGTACTGGTGGTTCAGAGGCTTCGGCGGCTTCGGCGTCGGTTCACCAGCGGACCGGCAGGCGGGCCGGTGCGCGCAGCGGGGTGGTCTCGTCCCAGGGAAGGGTGTCGGCGGGGACGGCCAGCTCCAGACCGGGCAGGCGCTCCAGCAGGACCTGTAGGGCGATGGCCAGTTGCATGCGGGTCAGGTTGGCCCCCGTGCAGTAGTGCGGGCCGTGTCCGAACGCCGTGTGCGCGTTGGGGGTACGGGAGAGGTCGAGGCCGTCGGGGTCGGTGAACGCCGACGGGTCGCGGTTGGCGGAGGCGATCACCGGCAGGACCGCGTCGCCCGCCCGGATGTGCTGCCCGTGCAGCGTGAAGTCCTCCAGGGCGACGAGGATATTGATGGCGTTCATCAACGGGACGTACCGCAGCAACTCCTCGACGGCGGAGTCGATGGTGTCCGGGTGGTCGCGCAGCCGCTGGAGCTCGTCGGGGTGGGTGAGGAGGGCGAGCAGGGCGTTGCCGGTGTGCTGGATGTTCGTCTTGTAGCCGGCCATCAGCATGGTGACGACAAAGCTGACGACGTCGTCGCGGGTCAGCTCGCTGCCCTCGCGGCGGCTCTCCCAGAGCAACTGGCAGATGTAGTCGTCACCCGCCGCGTCACCCGTATCGGCGGGCGACGCGGCGGGCATCTCGCGCTCCTTGCGGGCGATCAGCTCGACCGCGTAGTCCTGGAGCGCGTACAGGGCCGCGAGCACCTCCTCCATGGTGAGACCGGCGGCGCTGAGGAGGGTGAGCGTGTGCGGCAGATAGGTGGCGCGGTCCTCGTGCGGAATGCCGGTCGTCTCGCACAGCACCATCAACGGCAGCGGATCGACGAACGCCTCGACCAGGTCCACCGTCCCGCCGGAGGAGTCCGCGGCGGCGACCATGGCATCGACCAGGCCTTCGGCCATGGAGCGGATCCGGGGAGCCATGAAGTCCAGCTTCCGCCTGCCGAACATCGGCAGCACGGTACGGCGGACCCGGTTGTGGTGCTCGCCGGTCATCTCCAGGAACGTGGGGAGGCACGGCGGGGGCGCCTGGGCGTCCTCACGCGGGGGCCAGGCGGACAGCAGCGGCCGGGTGAGCCGGGGATCGGCGAACGCCGCGCGCGCGTCCTCGTAACGGCTGATGAGCCAGCCGGTCTCGCCGTTCGGCAGCAACGCCTTGACCACCGGCCGCTCGACCCGCAACCGCGCGTACTCGCACGGCGGCCCGGCGGTACCGGGCGCGGCGGCGGGCACCGACATGGTCGGCGCGTCCGGCGCGTCCGGCACACCGGGTGCCTCCGGCACGACGGGCGCGTCCGTCATGACCGGGGTGGTCGCGTTGGATCCGCTCACGTCCTGTCCTCTCTGTCCGTTCTGTCCGTCCTGTGTCCAGCTCCCGAACCAGGCTTCCCAGGTTCACGGGGAACGACCACCGATTAACCAATTTGAGCGACTTAGTGCGATGAGTCGCCTGATGGCCTCGTACGGAAATGCCCGCGCCACGGGAATTCCGGTACGAGAGACGTCTGTCGGACACGACAAGGGCCCGCATCCCCTGGGGTGGGGGTGCGGGCCCTTGTGACGGCTCAGAGCGTTCAGAGCATGCGGACCGCGCCGGTCGGCATGTCGTAGTCCATGGTGCGCTCGACCACGCCGTCGCCGGGGTTCTGCGCGCCGACGAACTTGCCGTCGCCCACGTAGATCGCGGTGTGGTACGCGCTGCCGGAGCTGCCCCAGTAGAGGATGTCGCCCGCCTGGAGGTTGTCCAGGGACACCTGGGTGCCGGCCGTCGACTGGTCCTGCGAGACACGCGGGAGGTCCACGCCGATCTGCTTGAACGCGGCGCCTACGAGCCCGGAGCAGTCCCAGGAGTCGGGGCCCGTGGAGCCCATGACGTACGCGTCACCGATCTGGGCCTTGGCGAAGGCGATCACGGCGGCGGCGGAGCCGGTGGCCTGGGAGGCGGAGGAGTCCGAGGAGGAGCTGGAGCCGGAGTCCGAGGAGGTGTTCGTGGAGACGGAGGCGAGCTCCGTGCGCTCGGCGGAGCGGGAGGCCCGCTCGGCGGCCTCGGCCTTGGCCTGGGCTTCGTCGGCCTTCCTCTTCGCCTCGGCCTTGCGCTCCGCCTCGGCCTTGGCCTTCTTGGCGGTCTGCTCGGCCTTGGCGGCGGCCGCGTCCTGCTGGGCGCGCATGTCGAAGTTGTCCGCGACGCGCTGGGTGGCGTCGGCGGACTGCGCGACGCTGCCCGCGAGCCCGGAGGTGAGCGTGGGCATCTCGATGGTCTGGGTCACCGGCTCGGCGTTCGCCGGCGCGGCGGCGGCGGCCACAGCGATGGTGCTGAGAACGCCACCGGCAACTCCGGTACGGAGGACGACTCTCGACGCGCTGCGGCGGGGCTTCCGGTGGCTGGGTATGTGAGCGGTGTGGGACATGAGAACAACGGGTACCAGGCGATCCCTGGTCGGCGTCAAGAAAGGTGTGTTGCGCCACAGTTACGTCCGGAATCCCATAATCCGCTTTCCGATGGCCCTTATTGACGCCCTAGCGGTCAAACCGGGCGTGGGCGATCATTGCTGTGATCAGAGGCTTTCCGATAAACGTCCGAATTGCCCGTCGCCTACCACCCCTTCACGCGCGTGGCCAAGCCCGCTTCTCTGGGAGGTTGAGTGGAGTGGCGCAGGTCACAGGAAGGTCACCGCTTGGTGGTCCGGACGATCACGGAGTCCGCTTCGGGTGATCACGGGGCCCGTGCGGGTGATCGCGGGCTCGCCCCGGACCTCCACCCCGGACTGTCATGGACACCCGGCGTTCATTTGATCTTGACCCTCGCCCGGGCGACGTAACTCTCTGTTGCTCACCGGACTCGACGGGTCGTGACGGGCTGCGAGGGCGTTCCACGCTCCCGCGTGCTCGCCCCGGTCGCTCGTGAATGCGTGCACGTGTCCCCGTCGGCCCTCGCGGCACCCTCGACCTGGTCGATCGCCAGGCGCTTTATCACCCTCATCCGTCTCATTGCCAATTTGCTTGTACCGTGCATCTCTTGATAGGGCCGCACGCCTTCGACCAGCGACAACGGGCCCGGATGTCACATCTGGTGATCACACAGGCGCTTCGCGTATGAAGATCACCGCTCATCCGACTTGATGATCCTTCGTCGGGTGGTGGAGATCACAAAGGCGATGCTGTACCCCGTGTCGCAGATCACAGATCGACGGGCATAGGATGCGGAGCAGTCGGGCTTGTGAACTGCCTCACATGTACGCGATCTTCGGTGATCCGTGGGTGACCCGCCGATTACTCACCGGCGTATCGCCGGTGATCGGTCGGCGATTCGTCGGCGGTCCGTGAGGGGGTGGTCACGTGAAGTGCCCGGTGCGGTCCAACGGTCAAGGACGACTGGAAGGAGCTGAGGAGCGTGAATGCCTATGCGCCCGTCCTCGTGCTCGGCGCCCTCGGGGCTGGGTTTGCGATCTTCTCCGTGGTCATGGCCACGCTTATCGGCCCAAAGCGGTACAACAGGGCGAAACTTGAAGCGTACGAGTGCGGCATCGAGCCCACGCCGACGCCTGCCGGGGGTGGCCGTTTCCCCATCAAGTACTACCTGACGGCGATGCTCTTCATCGTCTTCGACATCGAGATCGTCTTCCTTTACCCCTGGGCCGTCACCTTCGACGCTCTGGGGATTTTCGGGCTCGTGGAGATGCTGCTCTTCGTGCTCACCGTCTTCGTCGCCTACGCGTATGTGTGGCGGCGCGGCGGTCTGGAATGGGACTAAAGGGGCTGAGGGGCCACCAATGGGACTCGAAGAGAAGCTGCCGAGCGGTTTCCTGCTGACCACGGTCGAACAGGCCTCGGGCTGGGTGCGGAAGTCATCCGTCTTCCCCGCGACCTTCGGCCTCGCCTGCTGCGCCATCGAGATGATGACGACCGGCGCCGGACGGTACGACCTGGCGCGGTTCGGCATGGAGGTCTTCCGCGGTTCGCCGCGCCAGGCCGATCTGATGATCGTGGCCGGACGGGTGAGCCAGAAGATGGCGCCCGTCCTGAGGCAGGTCTATGACCAGATGCCGAACCCCAAGTGGGTGATCTCCATGGGGGTTTGCGCATCATCGGGCGGAATGTTCAACAATTACGCGATTGTTCAGGGTGTGGACCATGTCGTCCCCGTAGACATCTATCTGCCCGGCTGTCCGCCGCGCCCCGAGATGCTGATGGACGCCATTCTCAAGCTCCACCAGAAGATCCAGGGCTCCAAGCTCGGGGTCAACGCGGAGGAAGCGGCCCGTGAGGCGGAGGAGGCGGCCCTCAAGGCGCTCCCGACGATCGAGATGAAGGGGCTGCTGAGGTGAGCGAGAAGAACGGCAAGAGCGGCCGGAACGACCAGAGCGGCCGGAGCGATTCGAGCGGCGAGCAGGTCGCGGCGGGCAACGTTCCCTCCGCCCGCGACGACTCCGCCGAGCCCATCCGCGTACAGAAGGGCATGTTCGGCGCCCGCAACGGAGGCGACACCTCCGGCTACGGCGGTCTCGTACGGACCGTCTCCTTCCCCGGTGCCTCGGCCCGGCCGTACGGCGGACCCGGCGGCGTCTTCGACGAGGTC
The DNA here is from genome assembly GCF_044753355.1 of Streptomyces sp. NPDC088400. Taxonomy (NCBI): domain Bacteria; kingdom Bacillati; phylum Actinomycetota; class Actinomycetes; order Kitasatosporales; family Streptomycetaceae; genus Streptomyces; species Streptomyces sp. NPDC088400. The sequence continues at coordinate 38,332 of NZ_JBIVMZ010000001.1, forward strand.
GCCGACGAGCTCGAAGGGGCGCTGGAGGAGCAGGGGCTGGTCCCCGAGAGCGCCATCGAGAAGACGGTCGTCGACCGCGACGAGCTCACCTTCCACATCGCGCGCGAGCATCTCGTCCAGGTCGCGCGCACCCTGCGCGACGACCCCGCGCTGCGCTTCGAGCTCTGTACGGGGGTGTCGGGCGTCCATTTCCTCGGCGACAAGGGCCGCGAACTGCACGCCGTCTACCACCTGCGCTCGCTCACCCACGGCCGGCTGATCCGCCTGGAGGTCTCCGCCCCGGACGCCGACCCGCATGTGCCGTCCCTGGTCGAGGTCTATCCGACCAACGACTGGCACGAGCGCGAGACGTACGACTTCTTCGGCCTGATCTTCGACGGCCACCCCGCCCTCACCCGGATCATGATGCCGGACGACTGGCAGGGCTTCCCGCAGCGCAAGGACTACCCGCTCGGCGGCATCCCCATCGAGTACAAGGGCGCCCAGATCCCGGCTCCGGACCAGCGGAGGTCGTACAACTGATGAGCACGCCACACGCGTCCACGCACGCTTCCGCCCGCGAGACCACCGAGGGCACCGTATATACGGTCACCGGCGGCGACTGGGACGAGGTCGTCCAGTCCGCGGCCAAGGCCGACGACGAGCGGATCGTCGTCAACATGGGTCCCCAGCACCCCTCCACCCATGGGGTGCTCCGGCTGATCCTGGAGATCGAGGGCGAGACCGTCACCGAGGCCCGCTGCGGCATCGGCTATCTGCACACCGGTATCGAGAAGAACCTCGAATTCCGCAACTGGACGCAGGGCACCACCTTCGTCACGCGCATGGATTACCTGACGTCGTTCTTCAACGAGACGGCGTACTGCCTGGGCGTGGAGAAGCTGCTCGGCATCGAGGACGACATCCCGGACCGGGCCACCGCCATCCGCGTCCTGCTGATGGAGCTGAACCGGCTCTCCTCGCACCTGGTCTGTATCGCCACCGGCGGAATGGAGCTGGGCGCGACGACGATCATGATCTACGGCTTCCGCGATCGTGAACTGATTCTCGATGCCTACGAGCTGATCACCGGGCTGCGGATGAACCACGCGTTCATCCGGCCCGGCGGACTGGCCCAGGACCTGCCCCCGGGCGCCGTCGACCATCTGCGCGAGCTGCTGAAGACGCTGCGGAAGAACCTGCCGGAGTACGACAAGCTCGCCACCGGCAACCCCATCTTCAAGGCGCGCATGGAGGACGTCGGCTATCTCGACCTGGCCGGCTGCATGGCACTGGGCGCCACCGGACCGATCCTGCGCTCCGCCGGGCTCCCGCACGATCTGCGCAAGAGCGATCCGTACTGCGGTTACGAGACCTACGAGTTCGACGTCCCGACCGCCGACTCCTGTGACGCGTACGGCCGTTTCCTCATCAGGCTGGAGGAGATGCGCCAGTCGCTGCGGATCGTCGAGCAGTGCCTGGACCGTCTGGAGCCGGGGCCGGTGATGGTCGCCGACAAGAAGATCGCCTGGCCCGCGCAGCTCGCACTCGGACCGGACGGCCTGGGCAACTCGCTCGACCACATCAAGAACATCATGGGCACCTCCATGGAGGCTCTGATCCATCACTTCAAGCTGGTGACGGAGGGCTTCCGGGTCCCGGCCGGTCAGGCGTACGCCGCCGTGGAGTCGCCCAAGGGCGAACTCGGCGCGCATGTCGTCTCCGACGGCGGCACCCGCCCGTACCGGGTCCACTTCCGTGACCCGTCCTTCACCAACCTTCAGTCCATGGCGGCGATGTGCGAGGGCGGCCAGGTCGCCGACGTCATCGTCGCCGTCGCGTCCATCGACCCCGTGATGGGAGGCGTCGACCGGTGACAGCCACACCCAATTCCGAGGTCAGCCTGGGCATGCCCCAACTGCCCGCCCCGGCCTACCCGGCCGAGGTGCGCGCCAGGCTGGAGACCGACGCGAAGGAGATCATCGCGCGCTATCCGGGCTCCCGGTCCGCGCTGCTCCCGCTGCTGCACCTCGTCCAGGCGGAAGAGGGCTTCGTCTCCCGTACGGGCATGGCCTTCTGCGCCGAACTGCTCGAACTGACCACCGCCGAGGTCACCGCCGTGGCGACCTTCTACTCCATGTACCGGCGCGGTCCCGGCGGTGAGTACCAGGTCGGGGTCTGCACCAACACGCTCTGCGCGGTGATGGGCGGCGACGCCATCTTCGACGCGCTGAAGGAGCACCTCGGCGTCGGCAACAACGAGACGACCGAGGACGGCAAGGTCACCCTCGAACACATCGAGTGCAACGCGGCCTGCGACTTCGCGCCCGTGGTGATGGTCAACTGGGAGTTCTTCGACAACCAGACGCCGCAGAGCGCCAAGCGGCTCGTCGACGACCTGCGTGACGGGCTTCCCGTGGAGCCGACGCGGGGCGCGCCCCTGTGCACGTACAAGGAGACGGCGCGCATCCTCGCCGGCTTCCCCGACGAGCGCCCCGGCGCCGTCGAGGCCACGGGCGGTGCCGGGCCCGCGTCGCTGATCGGTCTGCGGCTGGCCAAGGGCGAGAACCCACGGCGCCGCGTGGTGCGCCCGCGTGACGCCGAACCCCGGGACGCGGAACCGCGTGACGCCGGACCGCGTGACGCCGAACCCCGGGACGCGGAACCGCAGCCGGGTTCCGAGCACCTCAGCTCGCACGACGCACCGCAACGGACGTCGGCCTCCGACCCGGCCCACCCGGCCGGTCCAGGCCATCCGGCCGACCCGGACCACACGACCGGGCCGGCCGCCGAGGAGGGGGAGTGATGACCATGGCCGCAGAGCTGGACGAGAACGGGACCAGCCCCGAGAAGATCCTCGCGCCCGTCCTGTCCGCCTTCTGGGACCAGCCGGAGTCCTGGACACTGGCCACGTACAAGCGGCACGAGGGGTACGAGGGGCTGAAGAAGGCCCTCGCCATGCAGCCCGACGACCTCATCGCGTACGTCAAGGACGCGGGCCTGCGCGGCCGGGGCGGCGCGGGATTCCCCACCGGAATGAAGTGGCAGTTCATTCCGCAGGGCGACGGCAAGCCGCATTATCTCGTCGTCAACGCGGACGAGTCGGAGCCCGGAACCTGCAAGGACATCCCCCTTCTCTTCGCCAATCCGCACTCCCTCATCGAGGGAATCGTGATCGCCTGTTACGCGATCCGCTCGCGGCACGCCTTCATCTATCTGCGCGGCGAGGTCGTCCCCGTACTGCGCAGGCTGCACGAGGCGGTGCGCGAGGCCTACGCGGCGGGCTATCTCGGCAAGAACATTCTCGGCAGCGGACTCGATCTCGACGTCATCGTGCACGCGGGGGCGGGCGCGTACATCTGCGGCGAGGAGACCGCGCTGCTGGACTCCCTGGAGGGCCGTCGCGGACAGCCCCGGCTGCGTCCCCCCTTCCCGGCGGTGGCAGGCCTCTACGCCTGCCCCACTGTGGTGAACAACGTCGAGTCCATCGCGTCCGTTCCCGCGATCCTCAATCGCGGCAAGGAGTGGTTCAAGTCGATGGGCAGCGAGAAGTCCCCGGGCTTCACGCTCTACTCGCTCAGTGGCCACGTCACCAGCCCCGGCCAGTACGAGGCCCCGCTCGGCATCACCCTGCGTCAGCTGCTCGACATGAGCGGCGGCATGCGGGCCGGTCACCGGCTCAAGTTCTGGACGCCGGGCGGCTCTTCGACCCCGATGTTCACCGACGAACACCTCGATGTCCCGCTGGACTACGAGGGTGTGGGCGCCGCCGGTTCGATGCTCGGCACGAAGGCGCTCCAGTGCTTCGACGAGACGACCTGTGTCGTACGGGCCGTCACCCGCTGGACCGAGTTCTACGCCCACGAGTCCTGTGGCAAGTGCACGCCATGCCGTGAAGGCACGTACTGGCTGGTGCAGTTGCTGCGAGACATCGAGGCGGGCAAGGGCCGGATGTCCGACCTCGACAAGCTGAACGACATCGCCGACAACATAAACGGCAAGTCGTTCTGCGCGCTCGGCGACGGCGCCGCGTCCCCGATCTTCTCCTCGCTGAAGTACTTCCGTGAGGAGTACGAGCAGCACATCACCGGCAAGGGCTGCCCCTTCGACCCCGCGAAGTCCACCGCGTGGGCAGACCGGAACCCGCACCTGGAGGTGAACGCATGACAGTCACCACCTCTGCCCCCTCCGGCGGCGGCGAGGCGGCGGTCCCGCCCGAAGATCTCGTCTCGCTGACGATCGACGGCATCGAGATCTCCGTCCCCAAGGGGACCCTGGTGATCCGCGCCGCCGAGCTGCTCGGCATCGAGATCCCGCGCTTCTGCGACCATCCGCTCCTCGACCCGGCCGGCGCCTGTCGCCAGTGCATTGTGGAGGTCGAGGGCCAGCGCAAGCCGATGGCCTCCTGCACGATCACCTGCACCGACGGCATGGTCGTCAAGTCGCAGTTGACCTCGCCGGTCGCGGAGAAGGCCCAGCGCGGGGTGATGGAGCTGCTGCTCATCAACCACCCGCTGGACTGCCCGGTCTGCGACAAGGGCGGTGAGTGCCCGCTCCAGAACCAGGCGATGCAGGTCGGCGACCCGGACACCCGCTTCGAGGGCAAGAAGCGTACGTTCGAGAAGCCCGTCCCGATCTCCACCCAGGTGCTGCTCGACCGCGAGCGCTGCGTGCTGTGCGCGCGGTGCACCCGCTTCTCCAACCAGATCGCGGGCGACCCGATGATCGAGCTGCTGGAGCGGGGCGCGCTCCAGCAGGTCGGCACCGGCGAGGGCGACCCGTTCGAGTCGTACTTCTCCGGGAACACCATCCAGATCTGCCCGGTCGGCGCGCTGACCTCGGCGGCGTACCGCTTCCGCTCCCGCCCGTTCGACCTGGTGTCGTCCCCCTCGGTGTGCGAGCACTGCGCGGGCGGCTGCGCGACCCGTACCGACCACCGGCGCGGCAAGGTCATGCGGCGGATGGCGGCGGACGACTCCGAGGTCAACGAGGAGTGGATCTGCGACAAGGGGAGGTTCGGCTTCCGCTACGCCCAGCGGCCCGACCGGCTCACGACCCCTCTCGTACGGAACGAGGACGGCGTCCTCGAACCGGCGAGCTGGCCCGAGGCGCTCCAGGCCGCCGCGCGCGGTCTGAGCGCGGCGCGCGGCCGGACGGGCGTGCTGGCCGGCGGCCGGCTGACCGTCGAGGACGCCTACGCGTACGCCAAGTTCGCCCGGGTCGCCCTCGACACGAACGACATCGACTTCCGCGCGCGCGTGCACAGCGGCGAGGAGGCCGACTTCCTGGCCGCCCACATCGCGGGCCGGGGGCGGGACCTGGACGGTACGGGCATCACGTACAGCACGCTGGAGAAGGCACCGGCAGTGCTGCTCGCGGGATTCGAGTCCGAGGAGGAGGCGCCCGGCGTCTTCCTGAGGATGCGCAAGGCTCACCGCAAGCACGGGCAGCGCGCCTTCTCGGTCGCCACGCATGCCACCCGGGGGCTGGAGAAGGCCGGGGGCACGCTGCTGCCGGCCGCGCCCGGTACGGAGACCGAGTGGCTGGACGCGCTGGCGTCCGGCAAGGGGCTGGAGGGGGACGGAGCCAAGGCCGCCGAGGCGCTGCGCGCGCCGGGCGCCGTGATCGTCGTCGGTGAGCGGCTGGCCGCCGTACAGGGCGCTCTGACGGCGGCGGCGCGGGCCGCCACCGCGACCGGCGCCCGGCTGGTGTGGATCCCGAGGCGGGCCGGCGAGCGCGGCGCGGTCGAGGCGGGCGCGCTCCCGTCGCTGCTGCCCGGCGGCCGTCCCGCCACCGATTCGCGGGCCCGCGAGGAGACCGCGGCGATCTGGGGCGTACGCGAACTGCCGCACCAGTACGGCCGCGACACCGGCCAGATCATCGCGGGCGCCGCCACCGGCGCGCTGGGCGCGCTGGTCGTCGCGGGCGTCGAGATCGCGGACCTGCCGGACCCGGCGGGCGCGCGGGCGGCGCTGGAGGCGGTCGGTTTCCTGGTCTCGCTGGAGCTGCGGCCGAGCGAGGTCACCGAACGGGCGGACGTGGTCTTCCCGGTCGCGGCCGTCGCGGAGAAGTCCGGCACCTTCCTCAACTGGGAAGGCAGGGCACGGCCGTTCGAGGCCTCGCTGAAGCCGGAGCAGATGACGCGGCGGCTCGCGCCGAGCGACGCGCGCGTACTGCACATGCTGGCCGACGAGCTGGACGTGCACTTCGCGCTGCCGGACCTCGACGCGGCGCGGGCCGAACTGGACCGGTTCGGCGGCTGGGACGGCCCCCGGGCCACCGAGCCGCTGGAGAGCGCACTGCCACTGCCCCGGCCGGGCGACGGCGAGGCCGTTCTCGCGGGGCACCGGCTGCTGCTCGACCAGGGCCGTCTCCAGGAGGGCGACGAGGCTCTGGCGGGTACGCGCCACGCGGCGGTCGCCCGGCTCTCCGCCGCGACGGCCGAGGAGACGGGCGTCAAGGATGGCGACGAACTGGCCGTCACCGGCCCGGCGGGCACGGTAACGCTGCCTCTTCAAGTGACGCGGATGCCCGACCGGGTCATCTGGCTGCCGTTGAACTCCACGGGCGGGGGCGTCCTCGCGGACACCGGATCCCGCCCCGGCACGCTGGTCCGCATCGGCCCGGCGGAGCCCGCCCCCGTGGCCGACGAAGCGCCGGAGGTGCGCGCATGACCGCCTTCGCCCAACTCGCGGCGGGACCGCCGAGTGTTCTCGCCGCCGAGGACCTGTCGATGTTCGGCCGCGATCCCTGGTGGCTCGTGGTCGTCAAGGCCGTGTTCTGCTTCGCGTTCCTGATGGTGACCGTGCTCTTCTCCATCGTGTGGGAGCGCAAGGTCGTCGCCTGGATGCAGCTGCGTATCGGCCCCAACCGGCACGGCCCCTGGGGCATGCTCCAGTCGCTCGCCGACGGCATCAAGCTGATGCTGAAGGAAGACGTGATCGTCAAGCGCGCGGACAAGGTGGTCTACGTCCTCGCGCCGATCATCGCCGCGATTCCGGCCTTCATGGCGATCGCCGTGATCCCGTTCGGCCCGGCCGGCAACGAGGTCTCGATCTTCGGCCAGCGCACCACGATGCAGCTGACCGACCTGCCGATCGCGATGCTCTACATCCTCGCGGTCGCCTCGGTCGGGATCTACGGCATCGTCCTCGCCGGCTGGTCGTCGGGGTCCACGTACCCGCTGCTCGGCGGATTGCGCTCGTGCGCGCAGATGATCTCGTACGAGATCGCCATGGGCGCCGCGTTCGCCTCCGTGTTCCTCTACTCCGGATCGATGTCGACCTCGGCGATCGTCGAGGCGCAGGCGGACCGCTGGTACATCATCCTGCTGCCGGTCTCCTTCATCATCTACATCGTCACGATGGTCGGCGAGACCAACCGCGCCCCCTTCGACATGCCGGAGTCCGAGGGCGACCTCGTCGGCGGCTTCAACACCGAGTACTCGTCCATCAAGTTCGCGATGTTCATGCTCGCCGAGTACGTCAACATGGTCACCGTCTCGGCCGTCGCGACCACGCTCTTCCTCGGCGGCTGGCGCGCTCCGTGGCCCATCTCCACCTTCTGGGAGGGCGCGAACCACGGCTGGTGGCCGATGCTCTGGTTCGTCGTCAAGGTCCAGCTGCTGCTCTTCTTCTTCATCTGGCTGCGCGGCACGCTGCCGCGGGTGCGCTACGACCAGTTGATGAAGCTCGGCTGGAAGGTCCTGATCCCGGTCTCGCTGCTCTGGCTGATGCTCGTCGCGACCGTACGGGCGCTGCGGAACGAGAACTACGCGTTCCAGACGATCGTGCTGTACGTGGCCGGGGCGATCATCACGCTCCTGCTGCTCTCGTTCATCGCGGACATCTTCCGCGACAAGCAGGAGAAGGCCGCGGCCGAGAGCGAGCCCGAGCCGCCGGCGTTCGACCCGATGGCGGGCGGTTTCCCCGTACCGCCGCTGCCCGGACAGACGTTGCCGCCGGTGCCGCGCAGGCGCTCGCGCCGTGAGCGCGAGCTGATTGTCAGTGGCGGGGTCAATACTGTGAGTGACGGTACCGAGAGTGACGGAAAGGAGGCTGACAGTGTCTGACTCTTCGCAGGGAGACGTTCCGCAGGGAGACGTTCCGGAGGGGGACATCCCGCGTCCGCCCCGGAATCCGGTCGCCGGCTTCGGCGTGACCTTCAAGGCCATGTTCAAGAAGCGGCTGACCGAGCAGTATCCGGAGCAGCCGAAGGTGACGGCGCCGCGCTTCCACGGCCGCCATCAGCTGAACCGGCATCCGGACGGCCTGGAGAAGTGCATCGGCTGCGAGTTGTGCGCCTGGGCGTGCCCGGCGGACGCGATCTATGTCGAGGGCGCGGACAACACGGAGGAGGAGCGCTACTCCCCGGGCGAGCGGTACGGCCGCGTCTACCAGATCAACTACGCGCGCTGCATCCTGTGCGGCCTGTGCATCGAGGCCTGCCCGACCCGGGCGCTCACGATGACCAATGACTTCGAGCTGGCCGACAGTTCTCGCGAGAGCCTCATCTATACGAAGGAGCAACTGCTCGCGGGACTTGAGGAGGGCATGGTCGAGTCGCCGCACTCGATCTTCCCGGGCACGGACGAGCAGGACTACTACCGGGGGCTGGTCACCGAGGCCGCTCCCGGGACGGTCCGGCAGGTCGCGGTGAGCAAGGGCGAGAAGCCGACGGACGAGGGGGTCGGCGCATGAGCGCGCTGGCCGCCTCGGTCACTTCCGTCACCTCTGCCACCTCTTCCGTCACTTCCTCCGTCACTTCTTCCGTCCACGCTTCCGTCACGTCTGCGGCCTCCACCGCCGCCTCCACCACGTCGACCGGTGAGGCCGTCCAGTTCTGGATCCTCGGCACGGTCGCCGTGATCGGCGCGCTCTCCACGATCCTGATGAAGAAGGCCGTGCACAGCGCGCTGTCCCTGGCGGCGACGATGATCATCCTGGCGGTCTTCTATCTGGCCAACGGGGCGTATTTCCTGGGCGTCGTCCAGATCATCGTCTACACCGGCGCGATCATGATGCTGTTCCTCTTCGTCGTCATGCTGGTCGGTGTCACCGCCGCCGATTCCCTCAAGGAGACGCTCAAGGGCCAGCGTTGGCTGGCCGCCGCCTGTGGGCTCGGCTTCGGCGTGCTGCTCATCGCCGGGATCGGCAATGCCTCGCTGGACACCTTCACCGGACTCGGCCAGGCCAACGCGGGCGGCAATGTCGAGGGACTGGCCGCCCTGATCTTCACCAGGTACGTCTTCGCGTTCGAGATCACCGGTGCGCTGCTGATCACCGCGACCGTCGGGGCGATGGTGCTCACGCACCGCGAGCGCACCGAACGGGCCAAGACCCAGCGGGAGATGGCCGAGGAGCGCGTCCGCAAGGGCACGCAACTGCCGCCGCTGCCCGCTCCGGGTGTCTACGCCCGGCACAACGCGGTGGACATCGCCGGCCTGCTGCCGGACGGCACCGCGTCCGAGCTGACGGTCAACAAGACGCTGAAGGGCCGCGGCCAGATCCGCGATGTGTCGAGCGAGGCCATCGCGGACCTCAAGGCCCTGGAGCAGCGGTCGACGGAGCGGCTGGGCCGCCCGCTGGAGTCCGGCCTTGACGAGCGATCAGCCCGTGAGTACGGGAAACCCGGCCGTGAGTACGGGAAACCCGGCCGTGAGTACGGGAAACCCGGCCGTGAGAACGGGAAAGAGGAGGAGGTCAAGCGATGAACCCGGTCTACTACCTCTATCTCGCCTCCCTGCTGTTCACCATCGGCGCGGCCGGTGTGCTGATCCGGCGCAACGCGATCGTGGTCTTCATGTGCGTCGAGCTGATGCTCAACGCGTGCAACCTCGCGTTCGTCGCCTTCTCCCGGCTGCACGGCAATCTCGACGGCCAGATCATCGCCTTCTTCACGATGGTCGTCGCCGCCGCGGAGGTCGTGGTCGGGCTCGCGATCATCGTGTCGCTGTTCCGTTCCCGCCACTCGGCCTCGGTCGACGACGCCAGCCTGATGAAGCTCTGAGGGGTCGCTGAATCGTGGAGAACTTGATTGCGCTGCTTGTCGCGGCGCCCCTGCTCGGAGCCGCGGTCCTGCTGTGCGGCGGCCGTCGCCTCGACCGCTCGGGTCAATGGCTCGGCACGGTCCTGGCCGGCGCGTCCTTCGTCATCGCCGTGGTGCTGTTCGGCGACATGCTCGGCAAGAGCGGCGAGGAACGCGCCCTGCACCAGCACCTGTTCAGCTGGATCCCCGTCGAGGGCTTCCAGGCGGACGTCGCCTTCCAGCTCGACCAGCTGTCGATGACGTTCGTCCTGCTGATCAGCGGCGTGGGCACGCTGATCCATATCTACTCGATCGGGTACATGGAGCACGACGAGCGGCGCCGCCGCTTCTTCGGCTATCTGAACCTGTTCCTGGCAGCGATGCTGCTGCTCGTCCTCGCCGACAACTACCTGCTGCTGTACGTGGGCTGGGAAGGCGTCGGTCTCGCCTCGTACCTGCTCATCGGGTTCTGGCAGCACAAGCCGAGCGCGGCCACGGCCGCCAAGAAGGCGTTCCTGGTCAACCGCGTCGGTGACATGGGTCTGTCGATCGCGATCATGCTGATGTTCACCACCTTCGGGACCTTCGCCTTCGGGCCGGTGCTGGGGGCCGCGGGGGACGCCACGGAGGGCAAGCTGACGGCGATCGGCCTGATGCTGCTGCTGGCCGCCTGCGGCAAGTCGGCCCAAGTGCCGCTCCAGTCCTGGCTCGGTGACGCGATGGAGGGTCCGACCCCGGTCTCGGCCCTGATCCACGCGGCGACGATGGTGACCGCAGGCGTCTACCTGATCACCCGCTCCGGGGCGATCTTCAACGCGGCGCCGGACGCGCAGCTGGCGGTCGTGGTGGTCGGCGCGGTGACGCTCCTGTTCGGTGCGATCGTCGGTTGCGCGAAGGACGACATCAAGAAGGCCCTCGCGGGTTCGACGATGTCGCAGATCGGCTACATGATCCTGGCGGCCGGCCTCGGCCCGATCGGCTACGTCTTCGCGATCATGCACCTGGTGACGCACGGCTTCTTCAAGGCCGGGCTCTTCCTCGGTGCCGGATCCGTCATGCACGGCATGAACGACGAGGTCGACATGCGCAAGTACGGCGGCCTGCGGAAGTACATGCCGGTCACCTTCGTCACCTTCGGCCTCGGCTATCTGGCGATCATCGGCTTCCCGGGGCTGTCCGGCTTCTTCTCCAAGGACAAGATCATCGAGGCGGCCTTCGCCAAGGGCGGTACGGAAGGCTGGATCCTCGGCGCCGTCACCCTGCTGGGCGCGGCGATCACCGCGTTCTATATGACCCGCGTGATGCTGATGACCTTCTTCGGCGAGAAGCGCTGGCAGCCCGATGCTCAGGGACACGAGCCGCATCCGCACGAGTCCCCGAAGTCCATGACCATCCCCATGATCATCCTGGCCTTCGGCTCGGTCTTCGCCGGAGGTTTCTTCTCCATCGGCGACCGTTTCCTCCACTGGCTGGAGCCCGTCACCGGACACAGCCACGGACACGCGCCGATCAGCGCGGGCGCCGTCACCGGCGCCACCATGGTCGTCCTGGTGATCGGTGTCGCCATCGCCTGGGTGATGTACGGACGTTCGCCGGTGCCGGTGACCGCCCCGCGCGGCTCGCTGCTCACCCGCGCCGCCCGCCGCGATCTCCTCCAGGACGACTTCAACCACGTGGTTCTGGTCCGGGGCGGCGAGCACCTCACCCGCTCCCTGGTGTACGTCGACCACACCATGGTCGACGGAGTGGTCAACGGCACGGCGGCGTCGTTCGGCGGGCTCTCCGGCCGGCTGCGCAAGCTGCAGAACGGCTACGCCCGCACGTATGCGGTCTCGATGTTCGGAGGTACGGCAGTGCTCATCGCCGCGACCCTGCTGATGAGGGCGGTGTAAACGGATATGTCGTTCCCTCTTCTGACGGCGACGGCGGTGCTGCCCGCGGTCGGCGCCATCGTCACGGCGGCCGTCCCCGCCGCCCGGCGCACCGCCGCCAAGTGGCTGGCGCTGCTCTTCTCGCTCGCCACGCTCGTACTGGCCGCCGTCGTGCTGGTCCGCTTCGAGCCCGGAGGCGACCGCTATCAGCTCACCGAATCGCACGCCTGGATCGCGGACTTCGGGGTGCGGTACGAACTGGGCGTGGACGGCATCGGGGTGGCGCTCCTCGCGCTCACCGCGCTGCTGATCCCGTTCGTGATCCTGGCCGGCTGGCATGACGCCGACCCGCTGGAGGATGTGAACCCGAACCGCCGCTGGCGGCCGACCCAGGGCTTCTTCGCGCTGATCCTGATGGTCGAGGCGATGGTGATCCTCTCCTTCGAGGCCACCGACGTCTTCCTCTTCTACATCCTCTTCGAAGCCATGCTCATCCCGATGTACTTCCTCATCGGCGGCTTCGGCGACCGCGCCGCACCTGCTCAATTTGCCGCTACCGCGGCGGGGGGCGGGGACGAGGCGGCGGCGACCCAACGCTCGTACGCGGCCGTCAAGTTCCTCCTCTACAACCTGGTCGGCGGCCTGATCATGCTGGCCGCCGTCATCGGCCTCTATGTCGTCGCGGGCAGCTTCTCGCTCGCCGAGATCGCCGAGGCGCGGGCCAACGGCTCGCTGACGATGGCGACCGACACGGAGCGGTGGCTGTTCCTCGGCTTCTTCTTCGCCTTTGCCGTCAAGGCACCGCTGTGGCCGCTGCACACCTGGCTGCCGAACGCCATGGGGGAGGCCACCGCGCCCGTCGCCGTACTGATCACCGCGGTGGTCGACAAGGTCGGCACGTTCGCGATGCTGCGCTTCTGCCTCCAGCTCTTCCCGGAGGCGTCCAAGTGGGCCACGCCGGTGATCCTGGTGCTGGCGCTGATCAGCATCATCTACGGGGCGCTGCTCGCGGTCGGCCAGCGCGACATCAAGCGGCTGATCGCCTACGCGTCGATCTCGCACTTCGGCTTCATCATCATGGGCATCTTCGCGATGACCAGCCAGGGCCAGTCGGGCGCCACGCTCTACATGATCAACCACGGCATCTCCACTGCCGCGTTGATGCTGGTGGCCGGCTTCCTGATCACGCGGCGCGGCTCCCGGCTCATCGCGGACTACGGCGGAGTGCAGAAGGTCGCCCCGGTCCTCGCCGGGACGTTCCTGATCGGCGGTCTCGCCACGCTCTCGCTGCCGGGGCTCTCCCCGTTCGTGAGTGAATTCCTGGTCCTGGTCGGCACGTTCAGCAGATATCCGGTGGTCGGCATCATCGCCACCTTCGGCATCGTGCTCGCCGCGCTCTATGTCCTCGTGCTCTACCAGCGCACGATGACCGGACCGGTGAAGGCGGAGGTCAGGACCATGCCGGACCTGAAGATCCGGGAACTGGTGGTCGTCACCCCGCTGATCGCGCTGCTCCTGTTCCTGGGTGTCTACCCGAAGCCGCTGACCGAGATCGTCAACCCGGCGGTGGAGCACACGATGTCCGACGTACAGAAGACCGATCCCAAGCCCGAGGTGGAGGCCGCTCCGTGAGTGCGACAGCTGTCCACAGCCTGTGGACAACGGCGGCGGCCGAGTCTGCCAACGGGATCGACAAGATCCCTGCCCCGAACATCGAATACGCGCAGCTGGCCCCCGTACTGATCGTGGTGGGCGCCGCCGTCCTGGGTATCCTGGCCGAGGCGTTCGTCCCCCGTAAGGGGCGGTACCACACGCAGCTCTTCCTCTCCGTCGTCGCCCTGGCCGCCGCCTTCGCGGCGGTGGTCGCCCTCGCGGCCGGCGGATACGGGACGACCAAGAAACACATCGCCGCCATGGGCGCCATCGCCATGGACGGCCCGACGCTCTTCCTCCAGGGCACGATCCTGCTGGCCTCGGTCGTCGCCGTGTTCACCTTCGCCGAGCGCCGGCTCGACCCGGAGGCCCACGGCAACCGCGTCGACTCCTTCGTCGCGCAGGCCGCGTCGGTGCCGGGCAGCGACAGCGAGAAGGCCGCGGTCAAGGCCGGGTTCACCACCACCGAGGTGTTCCCGCTGGCCCTGTTCGCCGTCGCGGGCATGCTGGTCTTCCCGGCGGCCAACGACCTGCTGACGCTCTTCATCGCGCTGGAGGTCTTCTCGCTGCCGCTCTACCTCCTGTGCGCCCTCGCCCGCCGCAAGCGACTGCTGTCCCAGGAGGCCGCGGTCAAGTACTTCCTGCTGGGCGCCTTCTCGTCGGCGTTCCTGCTCTTCGGGATCGCCCTGCTGTACGGATACGCGGGCTCCGTCTCGTACGCGCGCATCGCCGAGGTCGTCGGCGGCACCGTGCAGAACGTCGATCCGGCCCTCGCCGGCACCATGGGCAACGACGCGCTGCTGCTGATCGGCGGCGCGCTGCTCATCATGGGTCTGCTCTTCAAGGTCGGCGCGGTGCCGTTCCACATGTGGACCCCGGACGTCTACCAGGGCGCCCCCACCCCGGTCACCGGCTTCATGGCGGCGGCGACCAAGGTGGCGGCCTTCGGCGCGCTGCTGCGGCTGCTGTACGTCGTCCTGCCGGGCCTGCGCTGGGACTGGCGGCCGGTGATGTGGGCCGTCGTCATCATCACCATGCTGGGAGGCGCGATCGTCGCCATCACCCAGACCGACATCAAACGGCTCCTGGCGTACTCGTCCATCGCGCACGCGGGCTTCATCCTGGCCGGTGTGATCGCGGCGACGCCCGACGGGATCTCGTCGGTCCTCTTCTACCTGGCGGCGTACTCGTTCGTGACGATCGGCGCGTTCGCGGTCGTCACCCTCGTACGCGACGCGGGCGGCGAGGCGACGCACCTGTCCAAGTGGGCCGGTCTGGGACGGCGTTCGCCGCTGGTGGCCGCGGTCTTCGCGGTCTTCCTGCTCGCCTTCGCCGGCATCCCGCTGACCTCCGGCTTCTCCGGGAAGTTCGCGGTCTTCAAGGCGGCGGCGGAAAGCGGCGCCGGGGCGCTCGTCGTGGTCGGTGTGATCGCCTCGGCGATCGCGGCGTTCTTCTACATCCGGGTCATCGTGCTGATGTTCTTCAGCGAACCGAAGGCCGACGGCCCGACGGTAGCGGTCCCTTCGGCTCTGACGATGACGGCGATCGCGGTGGGCGTGGTCGTCACGCTGGTGCTGGGCGTGGCTCCGCAGTACTTCCTGGACCTGGCGGGTCAGGCGGGGGGCTTTGTGCGGTAGCCCGCGTACGGCGGGATTTCCCGTACGTCGGTGGATTCCATAGGTATGTCAGGGCCCGGCACCTCACTGAGGTGCCGGGCCCTGCCGCGTCCCGCTACTGCTCTCCGGGAACCCATCGGCGTGGGGTGATGGCGCCGGGATCGAGAACGACGGCGAATAACTCACGCGGCATGGACGGGAGCCGGCAGAGCAACGCGTGCTCAGTTCAGGCGAGTTGCTAGGTTGGCGGAACGCAGGTTGTCGCCAGGAGCAGCCGCATGGGTGGGGCGGGGGGCTTTCTCGTGGGGTGGGACGAGTGGGAGCAGTCGAAGGCTGAGGTGGCCGAAAGGCATTCCACGTCCACGGAGACGAAGCTCAATCAGCTTCCCGCGGACTCGCGGAGCGGCGGAGGTGGCGCGAGCGGCGGGCAGAGCGATCTGGTCACCAACCAGGATGATCTGGGTGACGTCGGCCACGAGGCATTCATGCTGCACGATCATCTTGGCAGGCAAGCGGATATCGCGGGCGCGGGTGCGGACAAGAACGGCGCCGGGTCCTCCATGCAGGCCGCCGCCTCGCTCAAGAGCCACAACTTCGCCCTGGGCGGAGCCCTGGAGAAAACAGTGGAGATCTGGACCACCCAGCTGAAGACACTGCTGCAGGCCTGCGCCCACATCTCCAATCATCTGGACCACACCAAGACGTCGCATGCCCGGGACGACGCCCTTATCGAGGCGTCGTTTCGCAACCGCAATGGTTCCGCGGTGCCCGTGTCACGGATCAGCGAGTACTTCAAGTAGCGAAGGACAGTGGTGGGCAGTCTTACGTTCATGGATGTGGCCGAGGTGGACCTCGGAAAGCTGGGGGCAGCCGTTTCGAGCTGGGAAACGACGGTCAAGAATCTAAAGTCTCTTGCGAGCGACGCCGAATTCGGACTGCTCGCGAAGTCGGAGGCTGCCCGCTGGGCCGGGATAAACGCGAGTGTGACGCGAGCCTTCGTCAAGAAGACTGCGAAGGAGTTCGCCGACGCCCACGCAGAGGCCGAAAGCATCGCGAAACTCCTTCACGACTCTCATTCGGAACTCGTCGACATTCAGAAGAAAATGAAGACCGCCGTCGAAGTCGATGTCCCCGGTCTGGGGGTCAAGATTGAGGACATCGGAGAGGGAGCAGTCCGGTGGTTCTTTCCTCACATCCGGGGTGACAGCGACGAGCGCACGCAGGAGCAACGCGATGCTGCTCAAGCGCTGGCCGACCGGATCAGTGGCCTGTTGGCGCACGCCATGGAAATCGATGCTTCCGTCAGCCGGGCACTCGGCAAGAGTCACGGGAACGACCCCAATAACTTCGGCCACAAGAGCTACTCATCGCTGGACGACGCTCAGCAGGAGCGGGCGAGTGAACTGGCCAAGATCGGTCCCAGGATGAACGACAAACAGTTCGCCGAGTTCAACCGAATTATGAAGTACAACGCGAACGACTCCGACTTCTCGACCGCCTTCTACAAGGGACTCGGCGGACCGAAGGAGACCCTGGAATTCTATGGCCAGATGTCGCTCGACGGTACCTGGGAGGACGATAAGTCGCGGCTCGCCCTGACCAAAGAACTTCAGCGAAACATGGGTATGGCTCTGGCGTCGGCCACCGACCCGGACAATAAGTCTCATCTTCCCGCCACTTGGCAGAAAGACTTCCGCGAACTGGGAAACCAGCGAGTCGAACTTCCTCGTGGTGCGCCGACACCACCATACGGCTATCAGATTCTCGGCGGTCTGCTGAGATATGGAAACTATGATTCCCGATTCATTAATCCCATCGCCGAGCACATAGTTCAGACGCATCACAACAACCCTGACCGGTTCATGTTGAACAAGCCGGTGGGAGGAACTGATCTCAACTATGGATTCAATCCGTCAGGGAAAACCGGGGCCGGATATGATCCGCTGACCAGTGTCATGGAGGCGCTGGGACACAGTCCGGATGCGGCAAAGAAATTCTTTTCCGACGAGAGCCCCACGGTGTACAACGAAAATGGCTCCGTCAACAAGGAAAAGACGCTCGACTACACCTACTTCGACGAGTTGACCAAGAAGGATTTCGAGTGGCCGCCGGACACTCTTGAACCGCTCGGTGCCGGATCCGACGAGAAAGCCACCAGCGTTGGTCCGGACGCGCTCGGTCACGCACTCGAAGCCGCTACGACCGGCCACGCTTGGGATGCCGCGAACCCTGTACTGCGTCGTGACGAAGAAACGACCGCGATCATGAAGAGAGTAATCGAAATCTATGGCGCGGACTCGGACGTACCGGCGCATGAAGTCATGAAAGACAGTCTTGGCCGGATGGGGGCCGCCTATATTGACGACCTGAACTATTCGACGAAGAACTTCGGTGGCTCAGGGGACGAGTTGGGCCGCGACGAGCTGTTTGCCAACAGCAGTGACGGATCGACGCGGACGGACTTCGGGGAGATGGCCGCGCACAATTTCATGATGGTGGCGGCAGGGGACGAAGAGGGGTACAAGGCGCTGTCGTCGGCGCAACAGGTCTTCATGGCCAGTGGGCTCGCCTCATTCGAGGGCGATCGTGAATCCGGGACCACCTTCGCTCACAATGCGGCCAAGGTTCATGGAATTCTGGACGAGTCTCGATCTCATTATATTCGCGAAGAATTCAAGGGTACGGAAGAAGAAAAGAATCTGCTCCAGGAGCAAAAGGGTGAGTGGCGGAAGTTTGGCGTGAGTAGCGGTGTGGCTGGCGTGGTCGGTGTGGGAAGCGCGCTTGTTGTCGGCCCTGCTGCGGGTGTCGTGGTGGCCACGGCTGTTCCGCTGCTGATGGAGACAGGTGGGGAAGCAATCAACACGGCGTACGGAAACCATACGCTTCAGTATCTCAAGGACAACGAATTCAAGAATGACCCCGAGGCTCTTGGGGCTTACCAGGATCATGAAGAAGCTGCTCAAATGGCGGCATGGGCACCTGCCTCTAGTTACGCAGACACTGCAGGGATGACGAATTTCGAAAGGAATGAATTTAACCGGGAGTTTGAGTATTCCTATCGAGGCGGCAAGGCGATCATTGGTTCTGCGGAGAAGGTAAATTGACCCTAAAGGTTATGCGCATAGGATGTGGAGTGCTCACCGCCACGGCCCTGCTCGTGACTGGCTGCTCAAGCGAGCCGCCGAGGCGTGATGATTCGCCCATTGGCTGGAAGGCGTGCAATGAACTCTTCGGATCGAAGAATGTCGATGTCTTGCAGGAACAAATGGGTGGAGGGCAGCTGCGGATCGAGAATCAAAGCTACCCCGTCCGAGATTTGACAGCCGGGTTGATCGCATTGGCGCGCGGTTGGGAGCCGGGAAGCGGAGCTCACTTGTCAGCCGCGTTCAACCCTTGCCAGATCGCGATTTCAAAGAATGGTGAGCGTCTCACTTCTGATGTGCGCTGGTTTCAGTTCAGTATGAGTGAAATTCAGTCCGGGGATGTGTCCGAGGAGTGGCGTAATGTTGGAGGTGACGTACTCGCTTCAGAGGACTCGGGTAGGGGGATTGAATTCATCTTTCCATGCAAAATTTCGGGCACCCACAAAGGGCAGGAGGAGGGCCTTCCGCTGAAGGTGCTTCTGTGGGGAGTGGGGATGCCGAATTTCAACACGGATCTTCGTGGAAATATGGCCTCCGCAATGGCCCGGAAGCTGAGCAGTGAGCTCGGCTGTGTCAACAAGCCGGCCATCCCGCGTGAGATCACCCTCGCCTGAGCCGGGTTTCCGGCTCAGGCGACGCGCGCGTGGTCGACGGAGGCGGGGCGCGGCGCGGCGTGTGCCTGCGGGTCATTGCGGGCCGGATGCGATCCGTCCTGTGACCTCGCCCAGGCCGACCCTCGTGCCGTCGGGGCCCGGGGCCCAGGCCGTGATCGTCACCACGTCGCCGTCCTCCAGGAACGTCCGCTTGCCGTCGGGCAGTTCGAGGGGCTCGGTGCCGTTCCAGGTGAGTTCGAGGAGGGAGCCGCGCTGCTCGCGCCGGGCGCCGCTGACCGTGCCGGACGCGAAGAGGTCACCCGTACGCAGAGAGGCGCCGTTGACCGTCATGTGGGCCAGTTGCTGGGCCGCCGTCCAGTACATGGTGGAGAAGGGCGGCTCGGAGATCACCTGTCCGTTGAGGGACACGGAGATCCGCAGGTCGAAACCGCCCGGCTCCTCGTCGTCCGCGTCGTCCAGATAGGGGAGAAGTCCGGCGGTACGGGCCGGGGGCGCCACCCGGGCCGCGTCCAGGGCCTCCAGCGGGGTCACCCAGGCGGAGACGGACGTGGCGAAGGACTTCCCGAGGAACGGGCCGAGCGGAACGTACTCCCAGGCCTGGATGTCCCGCGCCGACCAGTCGTTGAGGAGCGAGAGCCCGAAGACGTGGTCGCGGAAGGAGGCCAGTTCGACCGGTGCGCCCTGCCGGGAGGGCGCACCGACGACGAAGCCGACCTCCGCCTCGATGTCCAGCTTGACGGAGGGGCCGAAGACGGGCGCGGGGTCGGACGGCGCCTTGCGCTGGCCCGCCGGGCGCGTCACGTCCGTACCGGAGACGACGATCGTGCCGGCCCGGCCGTGGTAACCGATGGGCAGGTGCTTCCAGTTGGGGGTCAGCGCGTCACTGTCGGGGCGGAAGATCCGGCCCACGTTGGTGGCGTGGTGCTCGCTCGCGTAGAAGTCGACATAGTCCGCGACGTCGTACGGCAGATGCAGGGTGACCGAGCCGAGCGGGTGGAGCAGCGGCTCGATGTCCGCGCGGTGCGCGGGGACGGTGACCCAGGCGGTGAGGGCCCGGCGGACATCGCGCCAGGCCGTACGCCCCGCCGCCATCAGCGGGTTGAGGCTCGGCTGCGCCAGCAGGGCCGCGTACGGGGAGCCCAGGGTGTGCGCCGCCGCTCCCGCGTCGAGCACCTGATCGCCGATACGGACCCCGAGCCGGCGGCGGTCGGGCTCGTCGGAGGTCGAGAAGACTCCGTACGGCAGGTTGTGCGGGCCGAAGGGATCGCCCTCGGTCGGTTCGAGCGGGCTCTGCTCGGGCATTGGTGCTGCCTCGCTTTCCGGATCGATGCAGGACACGTTACGTCGGTGTTGCCCCGTCACGGCAGTGGTGAAAAGCCCGCCTTGACCGAAAAAGCGCTGGGTGTGCCGGTGGGGGCGCCGGGTGGGTCGGGACCGTACCGGCGGTAGCCCCCTGACCGCGCCGCTGGGGCCACGGCCGGGGCCGCGGCCCCCCTCCGGCGTCAGGCTGCCGCAGAGCCGCCACAGCGCCCGTGGAGGCCCGCCTTGAGGCAGCTGTTGCCCGTCGGGCCCCGGCGTGTTCGCGTGGCCCGACGGCAGCTCTCGTGGCGGCCCCGTGCGCCCATGGCTCTCGTAGCTCTCGTAGCTCTCGTGGCCTCTGTGGCGGCCCTCGTAGCGGCCGCCGCAGAGGCCACGGGCATCGAACCGCCCGGCACCGAACCGGCACCGGACCGCCCGGCACCGACGGCTCGCTCGGCCGCCGTCAGCTCGCCGTCAGCCCGCCGTGCGCGGAATGCGCTTCTCCCAGGTCCGGTGGAAGACCACTTCCTCGCCGTCGTGGCAGATCACCTCGTTGGTGGTGAAGAAGGAATCCGCGTCGCAGCTGATCTCGGAACGCGTCTCGACCCGGGTGTCCCAGGCCAGTTCGGGCCGGTGCAGCCGGATCGTCCAGTCCGAGCGGGTGCGCGCCGACAGCGGGTCGCTCTCCTGGATCGTGTACGTCTCCAGCGCGTCCTCGGTGAATTCGAGACCGTCCGGGTAGACGCGGGTGCCGCCGTAACGCGGGTCCACCTCCAGCCGCCAGGTGCCCTGCGCCACGTCCCGGATCACCATCCGCTCGGGGCGCGGTTCGTCCAGGGTGGCCGGAAACACCACGCCCATCGGCTCGGACTGCTCCGGCGGCTCGAACGAGATCGGGCGGTCCTCGTCGGCCTCGCCGTCGGCCGTACGGACGGGCAGTTCGAGCGAACTGCCCCCCGGGTCCAGGATGAAGCCCGCCGAGTCTCCTTGCGGCCAGACCCACGGCCAGTACGCGGAGGAGACCGCGAGCCGGATGTGGTGGCCGGGCGGGAAGGTGTGCCCGATGCCGTTCAGCTC
This sequence comes from Streptomyces sp. NPDC088400, assembly GCF_044753355.1. Classification (NCBI taxonomy): domain Bacteria; kingdom Bacillati; phylum Actinomycetota; class Actinomycetes; order Kitasatosporales; family Streptomycetaceae; genus Streptomyces; species Streptomyces sp. NPDC088400. Next base: position 59,610 of record NZ_JBIVMZ010000001.1, read on the forward strand.
GAAGGTGACGTCCTCGGTCGCGCCCTCGGGCCACGGGTCGTTGCGGTCACGGCCGTTCCGGGCGGAGAGGTTGAGGACGCCACGCGTGACCAGCGTGGACGAGCCGTCTGGCGCGACATCGCACAGCCGGGCGATGGCCTGCCCGGCGGGTACGTCCATACGCAGCCGGAGCCGCACCCGGGGGCGGCCGAGGATCTCGATCGGAGCGTCGCCGTGCCCGTCGGTTACGTCACCGGCCGTACCGCCCGTGACCGGGAAGTCGAAGCAGGCCGACTTCGCGTCCTCGTCCCGCTGGTCCGGCGGCAGATCCGCGTCGTTGCCGAACGGGAAGTAGCGTCCCGCGTCCAGCCCGGTGTGATGAGGCGAATCGACAAGGACCGGCTCGCCCCGGAAGGCGTACGGGACGGTCGTGATGTTCGGGGAGGGCCACACGGTGTCGCCGACCCAGCGGCCCGGCAGCTCGGGGTAGACCGTCGCGGGCGGGTGCGAGGCGCTGATCCAGGAACGCAGCAGCGGCTCGTCCATCACATCCGTGTCCTCGCCCTTGAGGTGATGGTCCCACCAGCGCAGCGTCTCCTGGAGGAAGCCGATCGCGGGCCCCGGCGGCAGCCCCCGGTCCGGATACTGGTGCGACCAGGGCCCGATCAGCCCCCGTACCTTCTCCGGGTCCAGGTGCTCGACCAGCCGCAGCACGGTGTCGCGGTACGGGTCGTGCCAGCCGCCCACCGCCAGGACCGCCGCCTTGATCGCGCCGTAGTCCTCGCAGACGCTGCCGTGCTTCCAGTACGCGTCGCGGGTCTGGTGGTCGAGCCAGGTGTGGATGAAGGGGTCGACGGCTTCGAGACGCCTCAGCCACATCTCGCGCCAGTCCTCGCCGGCGAACACCGGGTCCGGCGGCCGCGAGACGAAGGCCAGCATCGTCGCGGCCCAGGCATGCATGTCGACGGCGAGCACCGAGCCGCCGATGTAGTGGACGTCGTTGTCGTAACGGTCGTCGGCCGAACAGACGGTGACGATCGCCTTGAGGGGCTCGGGCGCGAGGGCCGCGAGCTGGAGCGAGTTGAAGCCGCCCCAGGAGATGCCGAACATGCCGACCTTGCCCGTGCACCAGGGCTGCTCCGCAAGCCAGTTGATCACCGCGACCCCGTCGGCCAGCTCGGTCGCGTCGTACTCGTCGCCCGGCAGTCCCTCGCTGTTGCCGTGGCCGCGTACGTCGACGCGTACGGAGGCGTAGCCGTGGCCCGCGTACCAGGGGTGACGCTGCCAGTCACGCGGCGCGGTCCAGTCGCTCAGCCGGTACGGCAGATATTCGAGCAGGGTGGGTACGGGCTCGTCCGTGACGGGACGCCAGATCCGCGCGAAGAGGTGGGCGCCGTCGGGCAGCGGGATGCGTACGTCCTCGTGGGACGTTTCGTACGGGAACGCGGTGCGGATGGTGGGGGGCATGCCGGTCACCTCTGGGGGATGGAACGGGGATGGAACTCGGGGGAGAGTCGGGGGCGGTACAGGGAGAAGTCGGGGGTGGTGCATGGGGAAGTCGGTGAAAGCGGGGGAAAACTGTCAATGCCTGGGGCGGTTCGTCGGGGAACGCGGTTCATCGGTACGGCGGTTCATCGGAGAGGGGGTTCATCGAGAGGGGGGCATCGAGAGGGGGGTTCATCAGGAACGCGGTGCATCAGGAACGAACGGGAAGTCGGAGGAGGGGAAGGAGAGCGGATGGCGGGGAGAGCCGGGTGGCAGGAAGGGCTGGGGACCGCCAGTGGTGCGCGGGTTGAGGGCACGCCGTCAGTGGACGGGGTGCATCGTGCGGCGCAGCCAGGGCGCCGCGGCGATCACGGCCAGACCGGCCACGACCGCGACGGCGCCGTTGACGCCGAAGTAGGCGGGCCCCGAGACCTGTCCGTACAGTTTCACGGTCTGTGCCTGGATGCCGTTGGCGAGGGCCAGAGAGAGGAACCACAGGGCCATGGTCTGGCTGGCGAAGGCCTTCGGCGCGAGTTTGCTGCTGGCGGAGAGCCCGGAGGTCTCCACGAGGATGTCGCCGAGGCCGAGCAGCAGATACGAGCCGACGATCCACCAGGCGGCCATCTTGTAGTCGTTACCGCTGTGTCCGGACGTCGGCAGCACCATCAGCAGGAAGGAGAGGCCGCCGAGGACCACCCCGACCGCGATCTTGTTGGAGGCGTGCGGCTGCCGCGTGCCCATCCGGACCCAGAGCGCGGCGACGACCGGCGCGAGCGCCACCTCGAAGGCGCCGAGCGCGGAGGCGTACCAGCTGGCCGGGAAGTCGAAACCGAGGACCGATGTACGGGCATTGGTCGACGCCAGCAGGATCATCGTCGAATACGACTGGAAAAGGATGAAGTTGAAGACGACGGACGCCAGGAACAGCACCACGTACGGGCGTAGCCGGCCACGTTCCTCCGCGCTCACCCGGGGGCTGCGGAACATCACCGCGAAGTAGACGACCGGCACGATCACCGAGATCACGGTCAGTAGGTCGACGAAGCGGCCCAGGGTGAGCCATCCGGCCAGTGACAACGCGACGGCCACGGCGGCGACCGCGACCGCGCCCATGAGGATCAGCCGGACGGCCCGGCGCATCGGTTCCGGCGCGAGTGCGAACTCCGCGGTGTGTTTGTGCCCGGCGAGGTGACGGCGTCCGGCCACGTACTGGACGAGGCCCAGGGTCATCCCGACCGCGGCGGCCGAGAACCCCCAGTGCCAGCTCACATGCTCGCCGACCCAGCCGGTGACCAGCGGACCCAGGAAGGCGCCGATGTTGATGGCCATGTAGTAGAGGGCGAATCCGGCGTCCCTGCGCTCGTCGTCGGTGCGGTAGAGCTTGCCGACCATGGCGGCGACATTGGGCTTGAGCAGCCCCGTGCCGGCGCTGATCAGGCCGAGGCCGGCCCAGGTCGCCGCGGCCGTGGGGATGATCATGGCGCAGTGGCCAACGGCGATCAGGACGCCGCCCCAGAGCACCGCGCGGTACGAGCCGAGGACGCGGTCGGCGAGCCAGCCGCCTGCCACGGAGACCAGGTAGACCAGGGTCCCGTACGCGGCGGACACGGAGGCGGCCGTGTTGTCGGCCATACCCAGGCCGCCCTCGTGGGCGGTCGCGACGAAGTAGAGGACGAGGATGGCCTGCATCCCGAGGAACGAGAAGCGTTCCCAGACTTCCAGGCCCGAGAGGGTCAGCAGCCCTTTGGGGTGACCGAGGAAGGCGTGATCGTCGCCGGGTGGCGGTTGCTCCGTGTTGGTTTCGGGTTCGGCCGTTGTTCCGGACAAAAGAGCTACTCCTGGTCGTATGGCTGAACCCGAACATACCGGTGGCCCCGGGAAGCCGCCCATGGTGATCGAAAGGGGACCGGATAGGCTGACTTGAGTGGTGACAGCGACACATCGACAATCCGTGTGATCGTCAGCAGACAGGAGTACCCCTCGTGACCGTCGTCGGGCCGTTCGGGCTGAGCGTGCGGGACCAGGCTCTTGAGGCCGATGTCCAGACCGGATTGGCAGCCGTCGAGGCGGGACTGCTCGAAGCAACCAAAAGCGACGTGCCCTTCATCACGGAGGCCGCCCAGCACTTGGTGCAGGCCGGGGGCAAGCGGTTCAGGCCGCTGCTCGCGATGCTCGCGGCGCAGTTCGGCGACCCGCACGCGCCCGGAATCGTCCCGTGCGCCGTGGTCGTCGAACTCACTCATCTCGCGACGCTGTACCACGATGATGTGATGGACGAGGCGGAGGTCCGCCGGGGCGTGGACAGCGCCAATGCCCGCTGGGGCAACTCGGTGGCCGTCCTCACGGGTGATTTTCTCTTCGCCCGCGCCTCGCAGGTCCTGGCCGACCTGGGGCCCGAGGCGGTCCGCGTTCAGGCGGAGGCATTCGAACGCCTGGTCACGGGTCAGATCCTGGAGACGGCGGGACCTCGCGACGGACAGGACCCGGTCGATCACTACCTCGAAGTCGTCGGCGGCAAGACGGGCTCGTTGATCGCGGTCTCCGGCCGCTTCGGCGCGATGATGTCCGGCGCGGACGAGTCGGTCGTCGACATTCTCACCCAGTACGGGGAGCGGCTCGGCGTCGCCTTCCAGCTTGCCGACGACGTCCTCGACATCGCCAGCGACTCGCACGAGTCGGGCAAGACGCCCGGCACGGATCTGCGCGAGGGCGTCCCCACGCTGCCGGTGCTGCTGCTGCGTGCTCAGGCCGAGGCACATGGCCGCCGGAGCGACCTGGAACTGGTCGAGTTGCTGGACGGCGATCTGGCGGACGACGCGCTCCACGGTGAGGCGTTGCGTCTGCTGCGCGCGCACCCGGCGTTGGAGCAGGCGCGTCGTGACACGGTGCGGTACGCGGAGTCGGCGCGGGAGACGTTGGCGCCGCTGCCCGAGTGTTACGCGAAGTCGGCACTGGTGGAGCTGTGCGACGCGGTGGTGCACCGCGCGGGCTGAGCCGACGCGGTGGTGCACCGCGCGGGCCGAGCCGGTGGTTGAACTCGGGGCGTGCGGTGACGGAATACGTGTATGCGGCGATTGAGCACGGTCGTCGCCCGTTCCCTGCCATGTCCCCGCCATGCCCTGCGGTGCCCTTGCCGCGTTCCTGCCACGTCCCTGACGAACGACGGGGTTTTCTCATCCGTATGTCATCCCAGGGCAGTACAGAAAATTGCTCCCGGAGTCTGACGCTTGTCCGCGGCCGATTTGGTCAGATGGATAACACCACTCCTCACCACTTCGGGTGAGAACGGCGGCGCGGGGTGGACGAGTGCAACGGACGGAAGGCCGCCGACCACGGAGGTAGGGCACACATGGCACCGAATGACAGCACACAGATCGCCGACGAGGACAAGGGTCCCGGAGCGGGCCGCCGTAAGGCGGCGCGCTACGCGCTCCCGGTCGCGGTGGCGGGGGTGGCTGCGGCGACCATCGGGCTCGTCCCGGCACTCGCCGCGTCAGGCGACCCCGAACTGCCGAAGATCAGTGCGCAGCAGCTCATCGAGAAGATCGCGGCCTCGGACACCGAGCAGCTCTCGGGCTCGGTGAAGATCACCACGGATCTGGGTCTCCCGCTGGACGGCCTGAGCGGCGCTGCGGACGCCTTCGTTCCCAAGGGCGGCGAAGGCGGAAAGGATTCTTCCGCGGCGCCGAGCGACAAGCTGATGGAGCTCAGCTCCGGCACGCACACGCTGCGGGTCGCGGCGGACGGCCCCGACAAGCAGCGGGTGTCGATCAAGGAGAATGCCGCCGAGTACAGCCTGATTCACAACGGCAACGAGCTCTGGGCGTACGACAGCGCCTCCAACCAGGCGTACCACGAGGCGTCTCCGAAGGGTGCGCCCAAGGACGAGAAGGGCGCCCCTTCCTCTGAGGGGAAGCCGTCCGTCACACCGCAGGAGTTCGCCCAGCAGGCGCTGAAGGCGGCGGGCGACACCACCTCGGTGAGTGTCGACGGTACGTCACGGGTCGCCGGACGTGACGCCTACCAGCTGCTCATCAAGCCCAAGCAGGCCGGTTCGACGGTTGGTTCGATCAAGGTCGCGGTCGACGCGGAGACCGGTACCCCGCTCAAGTTCACGCTGACTCCGAGCAGCGGCGGCAAGGCCATCGTCGATGTCGGCTTCACCAAGGTCGACTTCGCCAAGCCGGCCGCCTCCACGTTCGACTTCGCCCCTCCCAAGGGCGCGAAGGTGACGCGGAGCGAGGACGCGGTGAAGGGCGGGAGCGACAAGCACGATGCCCGGGAAGGGCGGAAGTCCCCGATGATCCCGTCGGTGCCCGGCGGGGCGGCGGCGTTCGGCGACGGCGACCTGAAGGTCATCGGCAAGGGCTGGAACGCGATCTACGAGCTGAAGGCCCCGGGCGGCGCAGGCGCGCCCACGTCCTCGAAGCCGAAGTCCGGCGAAGAGGGCATGCCCGCGGAAGCGCAGGGACTGATCGACTCGCTGGGTGACAAGGTCAGCGGGAAGTTCGGTTCGGGGACGGTCTTCCAGACCCGCCTCGTCAACGCCCTGATGACGGACGACGGCAAGGTCTACGTCGGCGCGGTGACGAAGGACGCGCTGGTCAAGGCCGCCGACCAGGCGAAGTAACGCGGTAACCGCCCGCCCCGCCGCACGGTCAGTGCGGCGGGGCGGAACGCTGACCGGGGCCGGTCCGTTCTCGGAGAGGTACCGCCGGGGGACAGGGCTGGGGGATGCCGCCGGGGTGGAGGGAGGAGCGCGATGAGCGAGACGATCCGTGACGGGACCGACATGATCGACGGGGCCCATGGGACCGCCGTGATCAAGACACGTGGGCTCACCAAGCGCTATCGCGGCGGGCAGGCGGCCGTCGACCGTCTCGACCTGACCGTGCCCGCCGGCAGCGTCTTCGGCTTCCTCGGTCCGAACGGCTCGGGCAAGACCACCACCATCCGGATGCTGATGGGCCTGATCGAGCCGACCGCGGGCTCGGCCACGCTCCTCGGCCGCCCCGTGCCGCGTGCCGCCCGAGCCGTTCTGCCCCAGGTGGGCGCGTTGATCGAAGGGCCCGCGCTGTACGGGTACTTGTCCGGCCGGGACAATCTCGTACGGTACGACTCGGCCGACCCGACGGCCGACCCCCGGACCCGTCGCGCGCGCGTGGCCGGGGCCCTGGACCGGGTCGGGCTCACCGCCGCGGCGGGCAAGAAGGCGAGGGTGTACTCCCTCGGCATGAAGCAGCGGCTCGGACTCGCGGCCGCTCTGCTGCGGCCGCGCCGCCTGCTGGTGCTGGACGAGCCGACGAACGGACTCGACCCGCAGGGCATGCGCGAGATCAGGACCCTGGTGCGGGAGTTGGCGGCGGACGGCACGACCGTCTTTCTCTCCTCGCATCTCCTCGACGAGATCGAGCAGGTGTGTACGCATGCCGCCGTGATGGCCCAGGGGCGGCTCCTGGTCCAGGGGTCGGTCGCCGAACTGGCGGCCGGGACCCGCGACAGACTCGCCGTCACCACCCCTGATCCGGGCGAGGCCGCCCGGGTGCTGACGGAGTGGGGGGTCACCGATCTCGTCGTGACGGGGGACCGGGTGAGCGGCGAACTGCCCACGGGTGAGGGCGCGGCAGACCCAGCGGGCTCTGTGAGACCGGTGGAGCCGGCGGACCCGGCGGACCTGAATGCCGCGCTCGTACGGGCCGGCGTGCGGGTACGGGCCTTCGGCGTCGAGCGTGCCTCGCTGGAGGACGCCTTTGTCGCGTTGACCGGGGAGGGCTTCGATGTCGCGGGGTGAGGTCGAGGCCGGGACCGCCGCCGGTGTGGCGGGGACGGCCGAGGTGGCGGACAGGGCCGGGACGGCCGAGGTGGCCGAGGCGCTGGAAACGACGGGTGCGTCACCGGATCATGGGCCCGAGCCCCGGGAGCGACGGCTGTGGTGGACGCTCGGGCTCTTCCGCTCCGAGGTGACGACCACCTTCCGACGCTGGCGCACCCTCGCCCTGCTGGGGGTGCTCGCCGCCGTGCCGGTCCTCATCGGTATCGCCGTGAAGATCGAGACGGGCGACGGCGGTGGGCCCGGCGGCGGAGGCCCTGCCTTCGTCACCCAGATCACCAACAACGGACTGTTCCTGGTCTTCGCCGCGCTCGCCGCGACGCTGCCCGTGTTCCTGCCCATGGCGGTCGGCGTCATAGCGGGTGACGCGATAGCGGGTGAGGCCAACAGCGGCACGCTGCGCTACCTGCTGGTCGCACCGGCCGGACGTACGAGGCTGCTGCTCGTCAAATACGCTTCCACGCTGACGTTCTGCCTGGTCGCGACGTTGGTCGTGGCGGCCTCGGCGCTCGCCGTCGGCGTGCTGCTCTTCCCGCTCGGCGAGGTCACCACGATCTCGGGCACCCGTATTTCCTTCGGGGAGGGACTGGCGCGGGCCCTGCTGACAGCGGTGGTCGTCGCGGCCTCGTTGACGGGGCTGGCGGCGCTCGGCCTCTTCGTCTCGACCTTGACCAACAGCGGGATCGCGGCGATGGCCGCGACGGTCGGGCTGCTGATCACGGTGCAGATCCTGGACACGATCCCGCAGCTGCACGCGATACAGCCGTACCTCTTCCCGCACTACTGGCTCTCGTTCGCGGATCTGGTGCGTGAGCCGGTGTACTGGGACGAGGTGGTCAAGAACCTGGGCTTGCAGGGGCTGTACGCGGTGGTGTTCGGCTCGGCGGCCTGGGCCCGCTTCACGACGAAGGACATCACGGCCTGAAGCCGGGAGTACGAGGTCACCCCCGCACATGGCCAACCGCCCGCGTGTGTGCCGTACGCACACGCGGGCGGTTGTGGGAAGAAGGCTGCCGGAAGGCTTACTGGGCGCCGGAGAGCGACCAGACCGCGTAGGCGACGGCGTCGCTGTTGCGGTTGAGCGCGGTGTCGTTGATGTTCGACGTGGTGTCGCACGAGCGGTGGTAGCACTGGTCGAAGGCGCGCCCTGAGGTGCCGCCCCACTTCTGCGCCTGTGCGGCGGTCTTGATGTAGTCGGCGCCGCTGAAGAGCCCGCCGACCGGGATGCCCACGTTCTTGAACGGGGCGTGGTCGGAGCGGCCGTCGCCCTCGGTCTCGATCTCCGTCGCGACCCCGAGGCCCGCGTAGTAGGTCTTGAAGGTCTGCTCGATCGTCGGGTCGTCGTCATAGACGAAGTACCCGGGGTTCGGAGAGCCGATCATGTCGAAGTTCAGATAGCCGCTGATCTTCGAACGATCGGCGCTCGGCAGGTTGTTGACGTAGTAGCGCGAGCCGACCAGACCCAGCTCCTCCGCGCCCCACCAGGCGAAACGCAGATGCTTTGTCGGCTTGAGCTGCGCGCGGGAGACGGCGAGCGCGGTCTCCAGGATGGCTGCCGAACCCGAGCCGTTGTCGTTGATACCGGCACCGGCGGTGACCGAGTCGAGGTGAGAACCGGCCATGACGACCTGGTTCGTATCGCCGCCCGGCCAGTCGGCGATCAGGTTGTAGCCGGTGGAGCCGCTGGAGGTGAACTGCTGCACGGAGGTGGTGAATCCGGCAGCGTCCAGCTTGCCCTTCACGTAATTGACGGACGCCAGATAGCCGGCCCGGCCATGGGCCCGGTTCCCGCCGTTGGCGGCGGCGATCGACGACAGCTGGGTCAGATGTGCCTTGACGTTCGCGAGCGGGATGTCGGGCGCGGCGAGGACGGCCGATTGTGAGGCCAGTGAGGCCTGTGCGGGCTGCACGGCCTGGGCCGGTCTGGGAGCGGGGGCGGGCGCCGCGGTCGCGGCGGGCGCCGCGCCGGCGAACAGCCCGGAGAGTGCGAGCCCGGCGACCGCGGCTGTAGCCGTGGCCTTGACCTTGCGGGCGGCCGGTATTCGGCCAGGTATGCGGCGTACTCCAGGAACGGAGAGCTTCATGGGGGGGCTCCGGATTCCGAACGGGGACAGGGACGGAACGTGCGAGACGCCCCACGACGACGTCGGCGTGAGGCGTTGGAGCTACACAGCGCCCAGAGTGTCGCGTGCTGGGTACTGCGCTGTGCGTGCTGAATGGTTGGTGACGGCATGACTGGCCGTCAAGAGCAAGAACCGGTCATAGGCCTTCGCTGAACGTTCGCTGAACGGACGGAATGAGACCTCAATCGGTCGTCCCCTGCCGGAAAGCCCCGTACACCCCGACTTGCGGGAGCGTGCGGGGTGTACGGGACGTACGGAACGTGCTGTGAGGGGCGGTCTAATGCACGCAGAACTCGTTACCTTCAGGGTCGGACATAAGGGTCCATTCCCCGCCGGGCACCTTCACTCGTCGGAGCACTGTCGCGCCCAGCCCCTCCAGGCGTTCGACCTCGGCCTCACGCTCCCCGGGGGCGGAGTGCACGTCCAGGTGCAGCCGGTTCTTCGTCGTCTTCGCCTCCGGCACGCGCTGGAAGAGGATCCGCCGGCCGAGCCCGACACCGGTGCCCTCGTCGTACGGGTCGTCCGGATGACGGACGGCGATCAGATCCCGCCAGGCGCGTCGGCCGTGCGATTCCACGGTGTCCGCGTCCGATGCGTGGCCCTGGCTGAGCAGTTGCCCGATGAGGGCGCTGTTGTCCTCGACGAGATAGCCCATGGCGTCGGCCCAGAAGTCGGCCTGAGCGTGCGGATCGCCCGAGTCCATCACAAGTTTCCAGTGCAGGGTCATGGACACCATTTGTATGGGCTACGTGATGGAGCCCGCAACGGACACGAGCGTGAACAGCACCCGTTCCCTAAGGGGCGGACGAGGGCTCGCTCCGGGCCGGCCCGGATTCCGTCCGTTCCGCCGACAGGGCCGGTGCACCCGCCTTCGCCGCCGCTGCCAGCCGCAGCGCCTGCGACTTCGTACGGCGGGCCGTCCGCAGCGCGTCCCAGGTCAGGATCGACAGCGCCAGCCAGACCAGCGAGAAACCAGCCCACCGCTGCGGCGGCATCTCCTCGTGGAAGTACAGGATGCCCAGCAGGAACTGGAAGACGGGAGCCAGATACTGGAGCAGGCCCAGCGTCGAGAGCCGTACCCGTATCGCCGCCGCGCCGAAGCAGACCAGCGGGATGGCGGTGACCAGGCCCGTGGACGCGAGCAGAGCCACATGGCCCGCCCCCTGCGTGCCGATCGTGGCCGAGCCGGAGGCGCTCAGCCACACCAGAAAACCGAGGGCGGGCAGGAAAAGGATCGCCGTCTCCGCCGCCAGTGACTCCAGACCGCCGATATTGATCTTCTTCTTGACCAGGCCGTAGGTCGCGAACGAGAAGGCCAGTATCAGCGAGATCCAGGGCGGCCGCCCGTACCCGACAGCGAGCACCAACACCGCCCCGAGGCCGATGAGCACCGCTGCCCACTGGGCCGCCCGCAGTCGTTCCTTGAGGAGGAGGACACCCATGGCGATGGTCACCAGGGGGTTGATGAAGTAGCCGAGAGAGGCTTCGACGACCCGGCCGGTATTGACCGCCCAGATGTAGAAACCCCAGTTGATGGTGATCACGACGGCGGCCACGGCTATGAGCCCCAGCTTGCGGGGCTGCCGTATCAGCTCCCGTATCCAGCCCCAGCGGCGCAGCGCCAGCAGCCAGATGACGACGAGGGCGAGTGACCAGACCATCCGGTGGGCGAGGATCTCCATCGCCCCGGCCGGTTCGAGCAGTGGCCAGAAGAGCGGGACCAGGCCCCACATCCCGTACGCCGCGATCCCGTAGAACAGTCCCGCCCGCTGGTCGCCGTCCGTCTTCACTGGCCCTCCCCGCTCCCGCGCGCCGCCCCGGCGCGGCGCCCCGAAGACGGTAGCGCCGAGCGGATGGAGATGTCATGCCCGTATCGCCATACGGTCATGACGCGAAGGGATGCGGCCAGGCAGGAAGGAGAGCGAAGGGGGAGCGAAGGGGGAAGCGGAGCAAGGGACTTGGAGCCGCCCTCAGGCCTTGAGTGCCTCGGCGACCGAGTCGGCGAGCGGGGTGGTCGGGCGGCCGATCAGCCGGGCCAGGTCACCTGTCGTACGGGCGAGCAGCCCGCGCCCGATCGCGTTGTCCACATCCACGAAGATCTCGGCCAGCGGCGCGGGCAGCCCCGCACCGGTGAGGATCTCCAGCCGTGCCTCGGGGGTGACATCGCTGTAGGTGATGGTCCGCCCGGTCTGCCGTGACAGCTCGGCCGCGTACTCGGCGAAGGACCACGCCGTGTCGCCGCTCAGCTCGTACACCGTGTTCAGGTGCCCCTCGCCGGTCACCACAGCGGCCGCCGCGGCCGCGTAGTCCGCGCGGGCCGCGGAGGCGACGAGGCCCTCGCCCGCGTTGGCCACGACGGTGCCGTGCTCCAGTACGGGAGCCAGGCTCTCGGTGTAGTTCTCGGTGTACCAGCCGTTGCGCAGGAAGGTGTAGGGCAGGCCGGAGTCGAGGATCAGCTGCTCGGTGACCTTGTGCTCGGCGGCCAGCTGGAAGTCGGCCTCGGGCCCGCCCAGGACGCCGGTGTACGCGAGCTGTGCCACGCCCGCCGCCTTCGCGGCGTCGATGACCGCGGTGTGCTGCGGCACGCGACGGCCGACCTCGCTGCCGGACACCAGCAGCACCCGGTCGCCGGCGCGGAACGCCGCCGCCAGCGTCTCGGGCCGGTCGTAGTCGGCGACGCGCAGCTCGACGCCGCGCGCCGCGAGTGCCGCGGCCTTCTCCTCGTTCCGTACGACGGCGGCGATTCCGTCGGCCGGGGCGCCGGTGGCCAGCAGGGACTCGATGACGAGGCGGCCGAGGTGTCCGGTGGCTCCGGTGACAACGATGCTCATGGGGTGTTTCTCCAGTTCATGCGTTCATGCGTTCATGCGGTTTCGTATCGCTCTGATGCTCACTTTAGGAGGGACACTAACCATGCGAAAGTACCCACTTTGAAGTAAGGTACTGGCGTGACAGTAAGCAAGGAATCGCAGGAGTCCCCGGCGCGATCGGTGATCAAGCAGCCGGATGTGAACCGGGCCATGTGCCCGTCCCGGCTGGTCCTGGAACACGTCACCAGCCGCTGGGGGGTGCTCGTGCTGGCCGCCCTGCTGGAGCGCTCGTACCGCTTCAGCGAACTGCGGCGCACGGTCGGCGGCGTCAGCGAGAAGATGCTCGCCCAGACCCTCCAGACCCTGGAACGCGACGGTTTCGTCCACCGCGACGCCAAGCCCGTGATCCCGCCGCGCGTCGACTACTCGCTGACCGAGCTGGGACGCGAGGCGGCGGAACAGGTGTGGGGGCTGGCGCGCTGGACGGAGCGGCGGCTCGGCGAGGTGGACAAGGCGCGTCAGGCATACGACGAGGCCCGGACCTCCTGAGAGATCCGGGCCCCGGGACGCGTCGAAGCGACGGCGGAAGCGGTCGCGTCGACCGGCGACCGCGAACTGTCGACGGTCAGCCGACAACCGTCCAGGTGTCGCCACCGGCCAGCATCGCCGCCAGATCTCCCTTGCCGTGTTTCTCGGCGGCAGCGTCGAGCTGGTCCGACATCAACGTGTCGTAGACGGGCCGTTCCACACTGCGCAGCACGCCGATCGGCGTGTGGTGCAGGGTGTCCGGGTCCGCGAGGCGTGACAGCGCGAACGCCGTGGTGGGGCTGCTCGCGTGCGCGTCGTGGACGAGGATCCGCGACTCGTTCTCGGGAGTGATGGTCACGGCCTGGAGGTCACCGGTGGCCGGGTCCCTGACCACACCCTTCGCGCCGTCCACGCCGAAGCGGATCGGCTGCCCGTGCTCCAGCCGGATCACGGCTTCCTGGGCCTTCTCCCGGTCCTTGAGGACCTCGAAGGCACCGTCGTTGAAGATGTTGCAGTTCTGGTAGATCTCCACCAGCGCCGTGCCGGGATGGTCGGCCGCCTGCCGCAGCACCTCGGTGAGGTGCTTGCGGTCGGAGTCGACCGTGCGGGCCACGAACGACGCCTCCGCGCCGATCGCCAGCGACACCGGGTTGAACGGCGCGTCGAGCGAGCCCATCGGTGTCGACTTGGTGATCTTCCCGATCTCCGAGGTGGGGGAGTACTGCCCCTTGGTCAGGCCGTAGATCCGGTTGTTGAACAGCAGGATCTTGAGGTTGACGTTCCGGCGCAGCGCGTGGATGAGGTGGTTGCCGCCGATGGAGAGCGCGTCGCCGTCGCCGGTGACGACCCAGACGGACAGATCGCGGCGCGAGGTGGCCAGGCCGGTGGCGATGGCGGGGGCGCGGCCGTGGATGGAGTGCATCCCGTACGTGTTCATGTAGTACGGGAAGCGGGAGGAGCAGCCGATGCCGGAGACGAAGACGATGTTCTCCTTGGCCAGGCCCAGTTCGGGCATGAAGCCCTGGACCGCGGCCAGTACCGCGTAGTCACCGCAGCCGGGGCACCAGCGGACCTCCTGGTCCGACTTGAAGTCCTTCATGGACTGCTTGGCCTCGGCCTTGGGGACCAGCGTCAGCAACTCGTTCGCGCCGGAAGTCGCGCCGGAGGCCGTACCGGAGGTCGCGCCGGGGATTGTCCCGGGGATTGTCCCGGACGCCGTCCCGGAGACCGTCCCAGAGGTCGTCGTATCAGGCATCGATGGCCTCCTGGAGAGCCGTGGCGAGCTGCGCGGCCTTGAACGGCATGCCGTTGACCTGGTTGTACGAGTGGGCGTCGACCAGATACTTCGCCCGCAGCAGTGTGGCGAGCTGACCGAGGTTCATCTCCGGCACCACGACCTTGTCGTACCGCCTCAGGATCTCCCCGAGATTGCGCGGGAAGGGGTTGAGGTGGCGCAGATGGGCCTGCGCGATGGGCATGCCGCTCTTGCGCAGCCGGCGTACGGCGGCGGTGATCGGCCCGTACGTCGAGCCCCAGCCCAGCACGAGCGTGCGGGCGCCGTCCGGGTCGTCGACGGCCAGGTCGGGGACCTCGATGCCGTCGACCTTGGCCTGGCGGGTGCGCACCATGAAGTCGTGGTTGGCCGGGTCGTACGAGATGTTGCCCGTGCCGTCCTGCTTCTCGATGCCGCCGATGCGGTGTTCGAGGCCGGGCGTGCCGGGTACCGCCCAGGGGCGGGCCAGGGTGTGCGGGTCGCGCTTGTACGGCCAGAACACCTCGGTGCCGTCGGCCAGTTCGTGGTTGGGGCCGGTCGCGAACCGCACCCGCAGGTCCGGGAGTTCGACCGTCTCCGGGATCCGCCAGGGCTCAGAACCGTTGGCGAGGTAGCCGTCGGAGAGCAGGAACACCGGGGTCCGGTAGGTCAGCGCGATCCGGGCGGCTTCCAGCGCGGCGTCGAAACAGTCCGCCGGTGTCCGGGGCGCGACCACCGGGACCGGCGCCTCGCCGTTACGCCCGTACATCGCCTGGAGGAGGTCCGCCTGCTCCGTCTTGGTCGGCAGGCCGGTGGACGGGCCGCCCCGCTGGATGGCGACGACCAGCAACGGCAGCTCCAGCGAGACCGCCAGACCGATCGTCTCCGACTTGAGCGCCACCCCGGGGCCCGAGGTGGTGGTGACGGCGAGGGCGCCACCGAAAGCCGCGCCTAACGCGGCACCGACGGCGGCGATCTCGTCCTCCGCCTGGAAGGTCCGTACGCCGAAGTTCTTGTGCCGGGACAGCTCGTGCAGGATGTCCGACGCCGGGGTGATCGGGTACGAGCCCAGGTAGAGCGGCAGCTCCGACTGGTGTCCGGCGGCGATCAGACCGTACGACAGGGCCAGGTTCCCCGAGATGTTGCGGTAGGTTCCGGCCGGGAACGCGGTGTCGGCCGGGGCGACTTCGTACGAGACGGCGAAGTCCTCGGTGGTCTCGCCGAAGTTCCACCCCGCGCGGAACGCGGTCACGTTCGCCTCGGCGATCTGGGGCTTCTTGGCGAACTTGGCCCGCAGGAACTTCTCGGTACTCTCGGTCGGCCGGTTGTACATCCACGACAGCAGCCCGAGCGCGAACATGTTCTTCGAGCGCTCGGCCTCCTTGCGGGAGAGCCCGAACTCCTTGAGCGCCTCGATCGTCAGTGTCGTCAGCGGCACCGGATGGACCTGATAGCCGTCCAGTGAGCCGTCCTCCAGCGGCGAGTTCAGGTAACCGACCTTGGCCATCGGGCGCTTGGTGAACTCATCGGTGTTCACGATGATTTCGGCACCGCGCGGCACATCGGCGATGTTCGCCTTCAAGGCGGCCGGGTTCATCGCGACCAGCACGTTGGGGGCGTCGCCCGGCGTCAGGATGTCGTGGTCGGCGAAGTGCAGCTGGAACGAGGACACACCGGGCAGGGTCCCGGCTGGCGCGCGGATCTCGGCCGGGAAGTTCGGCAGGGTCGACAGGTCGTTCCCGAACGACGCGGTCTCCGAGGTGAACCGGTCACCCGTCAGCTGCATCCCGTCACCCGAGTCGCCCGCGAAGCGGATGATGACCCGGTCGAGACGGCGGACTTCCTTCTTCTCGCCCGCGCCTGCCTGTCCCGGTGCCTGTCCCGGTGCCTGTCCGGGTGCCTGTCCGGGTGCTTGTCCCGACGCTTGTCCCGGCTGAGAGACGCGCTGTTCCCCGGCGGCACCGTCGTTCCCACTGGCGCCCTCGGTCTCGTCGGCCTGTTCGGCCGGGCTACTGACCTGGCTTGTCACTGAACTGGACCTCCCTCGAGGCGGCGGCTCGGGACCGTCCGGCAACCGGCGGTCCCGGATGCCCACCCTACGTCGGTAAGGGTCACCTTCCCTGGATCCTTGTGCGATGGACGTCATTTTGAGATGCCCCGACGTATGGCTTTGTCACGTTTTCCCCACCCCTGAGTGCTCCGACGAGGGCCGTTCCGCCCTCATCCTTTAGTTCTAGGTCCAGTCCCTCCAGCCCTGGTCCTCGCCCTTGTCCGGGGCTCTCCCCCGTCGCACGCCCCGTTACGCGTCTCGTGAGGGTGACGTGTACCCGCGCGTTTGACGCGAGGGAGGCGGAGGGGGAGGAGAGGGGACAGGAAGACAGAGGAGACAGGGGTATGACAGGGCGACAGGAAGACAGAGAAGGCAGAGAAGACAGGGGTGGGAGGTGACGCGGTGCGGATAACGGCGGTGCGGATAACGCGACGGTCAGGTCTTCAGATACGTCAGTACGGCCAGCACCCGGCGGTGATCCCCGTCGCTGGGGGAGAGACCGAGCTTCAGGAAGATATTGCTGACGTGCTTCTCGACCGCACCGTCACTCACCACCAACTGCCGGGCGACGGCCGAGTTCGTCCTTCCCTCGGCCATCAGTCCCAGGACCTCCCGCTCACGGGGCGTCAGCCCGGCCAGGACGTCCTGCTTCCGGCTCCGGCCCAGCAACTGCGCCACGACCTCCGGGTCCAGCGCCGTACCACCGCTCGCCACCCGCACCACGGCATCCACGAACTCCCGGACCTCGGCCACCCGGTCCTTGAGCAGATATCCCACGCCCCGGCTGTTTCCGGCCAGCAGTTCGGTGGCGTACTGCTCCTCGACGTACTGCGACAGCACCAGCACCCCGATCCCCGGATGGTCCCGGCGCAGCCGCACGGCCGCCCGTACCCCCTCGTCGGTGTGGGTCGGCGGCATCCGTACGTCCGCGACCACCACATCCGGCAGCGCGCCCTGATCCGCCAGGTCGCCCACGGTCTTGATCAGTGCTTCCCCGTCACCGACACCGGCGACCACGTCGTGCCCGCGGTCGGTCAGCAGCCGGGTCAGGCCCTCCCGAAGCAGCACTGAGTCCTCGGCGATGACCACCCGCACTCTGTCCCCCACGATCTGACGCCCCCCACTGTTCAGGTGTGCCTGCTCTGTGCCTCCAGCATCTCAGTATTCGGATCGCTCCGGACCTGCCTGCGAAGAATTAGCCGGTTGCCGCCGGTTGCCGCCGGTTGCCGCCGGTTGCCCACTGCGTGCGGTCAGCCCCGCCAGGGCAGTTCCGCCGTCACCGAGGTCGGGCCACCGGCCGGGGAGTTGATGACGAGGATGCCGTCCACCGCGTCCAGCCGTTCCGCCAGCCCGGCCAGACTGCTGCTCGCCAAGGTGTCCGCCCCGCCCCTGCCGTCGTCCGTGACCTGAAGCATCAGCCGGTCGTACGTCCGCCACACATCCACCGAGGCGCGTGTCGCCCTGGCGTGCCTGCTGATGTTCTGGAGCAGCTCGGAGACCGTGAAGTAGGCGATGCCCTCGATCGCCGCCGCCGGCCTGGCGGGCAGGTCGACGTCCACCGTCACGGGGACCGCGCAGCGCGAGGCGACGGCGGACAGTGCGGCGTCCAGGCCGCGGTCGGTGAGAATGGCCGGGTGGATGCCGCGCGCGAGATCGCGCAGCTCCTGGAGGGC
The DNA here is from genome assembly GCF_044753355.1 of Streptomyces sp. NPDC088400. Lineage (NCBI taxonomy): Bacteria > Bacillati > Actinomycetota > Actinomycetes > Kitasatosporales > Streptomycetaceae > Streptomyces > Streptomyces sp. NPDC088400. Next base: position 77,340 of record NZ_JBIVMZ010000001.1, read on the forward strand.
CGTCTTCACCTCCCCGTGCGCTTCGTCGACCATGCGCGCCGCCGCCTCGGGGTCCTCCGCCATTTTCTCCTTCGCCAGCCCCAGATCCATGGCCAGGGCGACCAGGCGGGCTTGTGCGCCGTCGTGCAGGTCGCGTTCGATCCGGCGCAGGTCGGCCGCCGCCGTGTCGACCACCACGCCCCGGTCCGACTCCAGCTCGGAGACCCGGTTGGCCAGCCGGGACGGCCCGAGCAGCCCGGCGACCAGCAGCCGGTCCACGCTCGTCAGACCGCGTATCACCCAGGGCGAGACGAGCACCAGCACCAGTCCGAACCCGCTCGTGACCGTGACCTCGAACGGAGTGTCGAGGTAGAAGCCGTTCCCGTTGCCGTCGCTGTAGAGCGCGATACCCGACTGGTTGAGGTTGCCGGGGAACATCCACTGCCACAGCGGATACGAGAACAGCCCCCAGGCCGTGGCCCATAGCGTCAGGGAGACCGTGAACGCGAATACCGCCCACGGCAGTTGCAGCACCGCGTACAGCAGGTGCCGCCAGGACACCCCGCTCTTCAGAACGGCGCCGACCCACGACAGGAGGCCGCCCTCCTTGCCGCGGACCGGCGCGGGCTCCGCCACGTTCAGCCCCAGCATCGCCCGGGCCCGCGCCCGCTCCAGCATCCCGAAGCCGCGGCAGCCGACCAGGCCGGCCGCCAGTACCGGGACACCGAGGAACGTGACGAGCAGGCCCGCGCCCAGCGCGAACATCGTGACCGCGTAGGTGAACAGCACGACGCTGATCGGCAGGCTGATCATCAGATAGCCGAATGCGAGCCAGGTGCGGGCCTCGACCGGCGCGCGCAGAGCCGGAGGAAGGAAGTGGCGCCGCGTGTGCGTTCCGTAATCCGTATCCATACCCATGGCCATCGGTGGTGTCCATTCTGCGAGCGGGGTCTGAGCGGGTCCGTAGGGGCGAGGTCTGTTCGAGCGCGGTGTGTCAAGCGGCGTCTGTACGAGGGCGGTTCGCACGACCGAGCTCCGCACCTCCATGTCGATGTCCATGCTCCGGGGGCCCGGACCCCCGCACCATGAGGCCGGTCTCCGTCTTCACCGTGGGGTTTTCCCCACCCCCGGGATGCGGTGTCAGGCCTGCCCGCGCTGTCGCCAGGGCAGCTCCGCCGTCACGACCGTGGGACCCCCGGCCGGTGAGTCGAGGACGAACAGCCCGTCGACCGCCCCGAGCCGCTCGGACAGTCCGGACATGCCCGTACCGCCGTCCAGCCGCGCACCGCCCTGCCCGTCGTCCTGGACCTGGATCAGCAGCCGGTCGTCCGTCCGCCAGACGTCGACGGACGCGGTACGCGCCGCGCTGTGCTTGCTGACGTTCTGGAGCAGCTCGGAGACCGTGAAGTACGCGATGCCCTCGATCGCCTCCGCGGGCCGCTCGTCCAGACCGACGGTCACGGTCACCGGGACCGTGCAGCGGGACGCGATGGCGGACAGTGCCGCGTCCAGGCCGCGGTCGGTGAGGACGGCGGGGTGGATGCCGCGCGCGAGATCGCGCAGCTCCTGGAGCGCCAGCTTCACCTCGCCGTGCGCCTCGTCCACCATCTCGGCGGCCGCTTCCGGGTCCTCCGTCAGCTTCTCCTTGGCGAGGCCGAGCCCCATGGCCAGGGCGACCAGGCGGGCTTGTGCGCCGTCGTGCAGGTCGCGTTCGATCCGGCGCAGGTCGGCCGCCGCCGTGTCGACCACCACGCCCCGGTCCGACTCCAGCTCGCTGATCCGCCGCTCCAACTCGTCGGAGGGCGAGAGCAGCCCCCGCACCATCACCCGGTCGGCGTTGGCGAGTCCGCGCACCACGTAGGGGAGGCCCGGCCAGAGGACGAAGAGACCCACCAGGGTGACGCAGAACGTCAGTACGCCCCAGGGCAGCCGTATGAACTCGTACAGCACCGTCCGCCACGCCACCGGGTCCTTCAGCCCCGCCCACACCCAGCCCAGGAAGCCTCTGGTACGGACGCGCTCGCGCCCGCGTGCGCGTCCGTACCCGCGCAGGGGGCTCGGCTCGTCAATTCGTACGCCCAGCAGCGCGCGCGCCCGCGCACGCTCCATTCGGCCGAACAATCGCGCGCCGGTGAGACCGCAGACGAGCCAGGGCAGACCGATCACCGTGACCGACAGCCCCACACCCGTGGAGATCATCACCACCACATAGACGAACCCGGCCAGAGCGAGCGGCAGATTCGCGAGCAGATGCGCGATCTCTTTCCAGGTGTGCCGGTCGTACGCGAGGCGCACCGGTGGCGGCCGGTCATCGTCGGGGAGGTCGCTGCTCACGGTCATAGGGACCAAGACTGCCCGCACCGAATGCCGCACGCCATGGGGTTGCTGGGGGAGGGCCGGGTAGGGATAACCCCCCTACGAACCCACTACGGGAGACGCGGCTGCTTACCGTTTCTTTAGCAGGGCCTAGACTCCCGTGCGTACAGATCGTCGAAGAAGCTGCTTACTAGGTCAGGGAGCGAGGGGCGGACGTGTCGCAACCGACCGTTCTCGCGTCGGACTACTTCCAGAGCTATTCGGTGGTCGGTCTGCTCGCGGTCGTCGGCGTGCTGTTCGTTGCCGTGGCCTTCGGAGCGGGCCGGTTGCTGCGGCCGGTGGTGCCGACGCCGGAGAAACTGCTCACGTACGAATGCGGAGTGGATCCCGTGGGCGAGGGCTGGGCCCACACTCAGGTCCGCTACTACGTCTACGCGTTCCTCTACGTGATCTTCGCGGTCGACTCGATCTTCCTGTTCCCGTGGGCGACCGTCTTCGCCGCACCGGGATACGGCGCCACGACGCTGGTCGAGATGTTCATCTTCCTCGGCTTTCTGGCCGTAGGACTGCTCTACGCATGGAAGAAGGGCGTCCTGGAATGGACGTGACCCCCGCTCCCGAATCTCGCGCTGCGGAGGCCCGCACTCCCGAGGCCTCCACTCCCGGGACGTCCACCGCCGAGGCCTCCTCTTCCGAGGCGCGCACTCCCGTACAGCTGCCGATCGCGTCCGCCGGCGGCTCCGACACGGGCAGCCGTCTCGGCGTGCTCTCCCGGCTGGCCCCCGAGCCCATGAAGGTGGTCCTCAACTGGGGCCGCCGCTACAGCCTCTGGGTCTTCAACTTCGGGCTCGCCTGCTGCGCGATCGAGTTCATCGCCGCTTCCATGGCCCGGCACGACTTCATCCGGCTCGGCGTGATCCCCTTCGCACCGGGCCCGCGCCAGGCCGATCTGATGGTCGTGTCCGGCACGGTCACGGACAAGATGGCTCCCGCCGTGAAGCGTCTGTACGAGCAGATGCCCGAGCCCAAATACGTGATCTCCTTCGGCGCCTGTTCCAACTGCGGCGGCCCGTACTGGGACTCGTACTCCGTCACGAAGGGCGTCGACCAGATCATCCCGGTCGACGTCTACGTACCGGGCTGCCCGCCGCGTCCCGAAGCGCTGCTCCAGGGCATCCTGAAGCTCCAGGAGAAGATCGCCCGCGAATCGCTCGGCGAGCGCTACGCCTCGGGCGGCCGGCCCTCGGCCGCCGCCCTGAGCAGCGGACTGGTCGCCGCCCCGCCGACACCGGGGGAGAGCTCCTCGTGAACGCCTACGACCGGCTCCCGGACGCCGCCGCCGAGCTCTTCGGCGAGGACGCCACGGCCGAGCTGACCTACGACCTCCTGACGGTCGACGTCCCCGCCGCGTCCTGGATCGCCGCCCTCGAAACCGCCCGTGACCAGCTGGGCTGCACCTATTTCGACTGGCTGAGCGCGGTCGACGAACCGGGTACGGGCTTCCGCGTCTGCGCCCATGTGGCCGCGCTGGGAGGCGGTACGGGCGGAAGCGGTACGAGCGCCACAGGAGGAATCGGTACGGGGGGCACGGGAGGAAGCGGTACGGGTGGCACGGGCGGTACGGTCCGCCGGCTGCTGGTCCGTACGACCGTTCCGCACGACGCGGCCGTCCTCCCCACAGCCATCGAGGTCTACGCGGGCGCGGGCTGGCACGAGCGCGAGACGTACGAGATGTTCGGCATCTCCTTCACCGACCACCCGAACCTCGCCCACCTCCTTCTCCCCGAGGCGTTCGAGGGCCATCCGCTGCGCAAGGACTTCGTCCTCGCGGCCCGGGTCGCCAAGGCCTGGCCGGGCGCGAAGGAACCGGGGGAGTCCGAACACGGCGGACCGAAGCGTCGACAGATGCTCCCGCCCGGCGTCCCCGACCCGAACGAATGGGGCCCCCTGAAGGGCCAGTTGCCCCCGGCCCCGGCCCGCCCCGCGCGCGGAGCACGCGCCGGGGGAGCCGTGGCTGCCGGGGGAGCCGCGCGGGGGGCGGGAGCCACCGGCGACCGTCCGGCCCGCCGCGCCCGCAGCGTTACGGAGGGATCGGCCGCCCAGCGCCCGGCACCGCCCGCCCCAGCGGAGAACGGGACGAAGGACGGGACGAAGGACGGGACGAAGGACGGGACGGGCAAGGCGGCGACCGAGGCGACGCCCCGGACCCCGGCAGGGTCCGAGCCGACACCCCAGGCTCCGGCAGCGGCCGAGCCGAAGCGGGAAGTCCCGCCGACTGCTCAGGACGCGCCCTGGCACAAGCCGCGTCCGGCCTTCGAGGACAGCGAGAGCCGGCCCGCCCCGGCCGAGTCCGAGAACGACGGCCCCGAGAACGACGGCCCCGAGAGCGAGAGTCCCGAGAGCAACGGTTGGCAGACCGAGGGCCGGCAGCCCGACAGCCCGCAGGCCAAGGGGCAGCGGCCCGACAGTCCGCAGACCGAGGGCCGGCAGCCCGACAGTCCGCAGGCCGAGGGGCAGAAGCCCGACAGCCCGCGGAGCAACGGCCCCCAGACCGACCGCCCCGAAGGAGACGCGTGAACGACGTACTCGACGTCGCCCTCCGGCTGGTTGTCGTCTTCGCCGTGTTCCTGGTCGTCCCCCTCGTCGTCGGGCAGACCGAGCACAAGGTGATGGCGCACATGCAGGGCCGTCTCGGCCCCATGCACGCGGGCGGCTTCCACGGCTGGGCCCAACTCGTCGCGGACGGTGTGAAATTCGCGCAGAAGGAGGATGTGGTCCCGGCCGACGCCGACCGCCGTATCTTCCAACTCGCCCCGGCCGTCGCCCTCCTCCCGTACCTCCTCGTCCTGGTCGTGATCCCGGTCGGGCCGGGCGAGGGCGCGGTCGGGCAGGTCATCGACGCGGGGATCTTCTTCGTCCTCGCCGTGATGGGCATCGGCGTGCTCGGCTCGCTCATGGCGGGCTGGGCCTCGGCCAACAAGTTCTCCCTCCTGGGTGGTCTGCGGACCGCCGCGCAACTGCTCGCGTACGAGCTGCCGATGCTGCTCGCCGCCGCCTCGGTCGCGATGGCGGCCGGCACCGTCTCACTGCCCGGCATCCTCAACGCCTTCGAGTGGTGGTGGCTGCCGTGGCAGATCGTCGGCGCCCTGGTCTTCTTCGTCGCGGGCCTCGCCGAACTCCAGCGCCCTCCCTTCGACATGCCGGTCGCCGACTCCGAGATCATTTTCGGCGCCTACACCGAATACACGGGCCTGCGCTTCGCGCTGTTCCTGCTCGCCGAGTACGCGGGCATCGTCGTTCTCTGCGGGCTGACGACCGTCCTCTTCCTCGGCGGCTGGCACGGCCCGCTCGGCGCCGACGGCCTCGGCTGGGTCTGGACGCTCCTCAAGACGGCCGTACTCGCCTTCGTCGTCATCTGGCTCCGGGTGAGCTATCCGCGACTGCGCGAGGACCAGTTGCAGAAACTCGCCTGGACCGTCCTCATCCCGCTCGCTCTCGCGCAGATCGCGCTCACCGGCATCGTGAAGGTGGCGATCAACCAGTGACCCGCCCGTCCCCCGACCACCACGCCCCGGCGACGCCCTCCGGGCGGCGCTCCTCCTTCCCCGGATCCGGCCTGGCCAAGGGCCTGGCCGTCACCCTGCGCACGATGACGAAGAAGACCGTCACCGCGCAGTACCCGGAAGCACAGCCCGAACTCCCGCCCCGCACCCGCGGGGTGATCGGGCTGTTCGAGGAGAACTGCACGGTCTGCATGCTCTGCGCTCGTGAATGCCCCGACTGGTGCATCTACATCGACTCCCACAAGGAGACGGCCCCGGCCGCGGCCCCCGGCGGCCGCGAGCGCAGCCGTAACGTCCTCGACCGGTTCGCCATCGACTTCTCGCTCTGCATGTACTGCGGTATCTGCATCGAGGTGTGTCCTTTCGACGCGCTGTTCTGGTCGCCGGAGTTCGAGTACGCGGAGGCGGACATCCGCGAACTCACCCACGAACGGGACAAGCTCCGCGAGTGGATGTGGACGGTGCCGCCGCCGCCCGCCCTCGACCCGGGCGCGGAGGAGCCGAAGGAGATCGGAGCGGCCCGCAAGGCGGTCGAGAAACTCGAAGCGGCTCAGCGAAAAGAGCGGGAACAGGAACAGGAGGGCGGCGAGTGACCCTCGCAGCAACCGCCGCGACCGTGACCGCGACCGCAACGGAGACCGCCATGGCAACCGCGAACACAGCCGCCGCGGCCGGACACGGCTTCCTGTCACCGAGCGGCGTCGAGATCGCCTTCCTTCTCGTCGGCCTCGTCACCTTCGGCGCGGCTCTTGTCACCGTCACGACCAAGCAACTGGTGCACGCCGCCCTCTGGCTGGTCGTGGCGCTCGGCGGCCTGGCCGTCGAATACCTGCTGCTCACGGCGGAGTTCATCGCCTGGGTGCAGGTCCTGATCTATCTCGGTTCCGTGGTGGTGCTCCTTCTCTTCGGTCTGATGCTCACCAGGGCGCCCATCGGCCGCTCACCGGACGCCGATTCGGGCAACCGCCCGGTCGCGCTGGCGGTGGCCGTCGCCGCGGCCGCCGCCCTGGTCTGGGTGGTCGTCGACGCGTTCCGTACGACCTGGATCGACCTGGACGGACCGGTCCAGGGCTCCACCGCGGTGACCGGCCAGTTCCTCTTCCGGAACTGGGTGCTGCCCTTCGAAGCGCTCTCCGTTCTGCTCCTGGCCGCCCTCGTCGGCGCGATCGTCCTGTCCCGCAGGAACACCGGCGCCCCGAAGAGCAGCAACTCTCCGAAGAACAGCGGTTCCCCGAGGAGCAACAACTCTCCGAAGAACAGCAACTCTCCGAAGAACGGCAACGCCCCGAAGAGCACCGATTCCCCCAGCGGTAGCGGTAAGGAGCAGCGCTGATGCATCTCGCCTATCCCGCCGTGCTCGCGGCCCTCCTGTTCTGCACCGGGCTGTACGGAGTACTCGCGCGCCGCAACGCGATCCTCGTCCTGATGTCCGTCGAGCTGATGCTCAACGCCGTCAACCTCAATCTGGTCGCCTTCGACGTCTGGCTGCGCGACACCCTGCACACCGGTCAGGCGCTCACCCTCTTCGTCATCGCCATCGCCGCGGCGGAGATCGGCATCGGGCTGGCGATCGTCCTGATGGTCTACCGCAACCGCGGCACCTCGGACGTCGATGCCCTCCGCGACACCGCCGAAGGCCCTGACGACACCGGGGCCCTGGCGCTGACACCGGATCAGACAGCGGCACCGACACCCGCGCAGACAGCGGCACAGAAGGCCGAGGCCACCACGTGACCACCACGACCCTCGCCGTTCTCGTCCCCCTTCTTCCCTTCCTGGGCGCTGTCGCCGGGCTGCTGCTCGGCCGTACCGCACCCGGGTTCGTACGCCCGCTGGCCGTACTGCCGACCCTGGTGGCGGCCGCGCTCGCCGTCGTCGTGGCCGTACGCCAGGGCGGTGGCGCCGGCAACGGGACAGCGCCGCTGGAGGCCGCGACCCAGCTCGCCCCCACCGGCTCGGTCCCCATCGACCTCGCCCTGTACATCGACGGTTTCGCGGCCCTGGTCGCCGTCACCGTCGGCGTCGTCGCGTCCTGTGTGCAGATCTACTCGACGGGCTACCTGCGCGGCGACGCGCGCTACCCCTCGTACGCCGCCCTGGTCTCCCTCTTCACCTCCGCGATGCTGCTCGTCGTCTACTCCGGCGACCTGATGGTGCTGCTGGTCGGCTGGGAGATCATGGGCATCTGCTCGTACTTCCTCGTCGGTCACTACTGGGAGACCCCCGAGGCGCGCGCCGCCTCCCTCAAGGCGTTCCTGGTCACCAAGCTCGGCGATGTCCCCTTCCTGATCGGCCTGTTCGCGCTGGCCGCCGACGCCGGTACGTTCCGGATCACCGGGGTCCTGAAGACCGTCGCGGACGGTGGCCTCGACCACCCCACCCTGGTCGCGCTGCTGCTACTCGCGGGCGTGGCGGGCAAGTCCGCGCAGTTCCCGCTGCACACCTGGCTGCCCGACGCGATGGCCGGACCCACGCCCGTCTCCGCGCTCATCCACGCCGCGACGATGGTCGCCGCCGGTATCTACTTCGTGGCCCGTCTCCTCCCTGTCTTCGCCGCCTCCGGGACGGCCCTGACGGTGCTGGCCGTGATGGCCGCGATCACCATGGTCGGCTCGGCGCTGGCCGCCCTCGCCCAGGACGACATCAAGCGGGTCCTCGCCTACTCGACCATCGGACAGCTCGGCTACATGTCGGGCGCCCTGGCCGTGGGCGACCGTGGCGCGGCCGTCTTCCACCTCATCTCGCACGGCGCGTTCAAGGCCCTCCTCTTCCTCGGCGCCGGCGTGATCATCCACGCCGCCGGCACCAACTCGCTCGCCACGATGTCCCGTACGCACGGCCTGTCCAAACGCGTCCCGGACGCCTACTGGACGATGACCGTCGCGCTGCTCGCCCTCGCCGCGATCCCGCCCTTCGCCGGCTTCTTCTCCAAGGAGTCCGTCCTCGTCGCCGCCGAGCACACCGCGCTCGACAGTTCCTCCGGCATCGCCCCCGGGGCCGCGGGCTGGACAGTGCTGGTCGCCGGTCTGCTCACCGCCCTCCTGACGGCCGGCTACGCCACCCGCCTCTGGCTGCTGGTCTTCCGCGGCCGCGGTGCCGAGGCCCCCGACCACGGCAAGCAGCCCTTCTCCATGAACGCCGTCCTGTGGGTACTCGCCCTCCCCACCGTCGGTCTCGGTCTGACGGTCGGTGTTCTCGCCGACTGGTTCGACGGACACAGCCTCGCCCCGAACCTCACCACCTCCGTGCTGGGCACGGGAGTCGCCCTCGCCGGCGGGCTGGTCACCTACGGCTGCTGGCGGCACACCACGGCGCTCGCGGCACGCACCCCGATGGGCGCCGTCGTCGCCCACCCGGACGCCGAACCCGCTCTCGCCGAGATGGAAGCCATCGAGAACCACACCCGTGTCTACGGCTCCATGGCGGCGGCCCCCGACCCGGCCGACCCCGGGCGGCTCCTGCTGGGACCGCTCCACCGCCACGCGGTGTCCGGCTTCCATCTCGACGCCGTCTACCACAGCCTGTTCGTACGCCCCGTCCTCGCGGCGGCCCAACTGGTCCGCTTCCTCGACCGCGAGGTCGTCGACACGTACGTACGCGGTGCGGGCGCCGGCGCCCGCCAACTGGGCGCCGCCGTACGCCGGGCGCAGACCGGCAATGTGCAGACCTACCTCAGCGCGCTGCTCGCCGGCTCCGTCGTCCTGGCGATCGCCGCCGTCCTCGTCGCCGCCGGAGCGTGAGCCGTGATCGATATCAGTGAGTCCGTGATGCAGTTCCTTCTCGCGTTGATCGTCGTCGGGCCGCTCGTCGGCGCCGTCGCGGCGCTCCTCCCGGCCCCGCCCGGACTGCGGGGCAGAAGCCCCGACCAGGCCGTGCTGCGCCACGGTGTGACCGTGACCGGCGCGATCCTCGTCGCGGCGATCGTGCTGGCCCTCGGCTTCGACCATGACCATCCGTCGAAGATGCAGGCCACGACGGACATCAGCTGGATCGCGGCACTGGACGTGCGGATCCACCTCGGCATCGACGGCATTTCGCTCCCCCTCCTGGTCCTGACCGCGCTGCTGACCTTCCTCTGCGCGCTCTACAGCTACTTCAAGCAGCAGCATCAGCAGCCGACGCCGCAGACCAAGGACCCTTCGCCCACGGCCTCTTCGTCCAAGACGCCTTCGCCGAAGGGCTTTGTCGCCCTGCTGCTCGTCCTTGAGTCCGGCATGCTCGCGACCTTCGCCGTCCTCGATCTGATGCTGTTCTTCCTGGCCTTCGAGATGGTGCTGATCCCGATGTACTTCTTCATCGCCCGCTGGGGCGGTTCGGAAGGAGTGACCGGTGGCCGGGAGGCCGCCGCCTGGAAATTCATCCTCTACACGCTGCTCGGTTCCGTGGTCATGCTGCTCGGCCTGCTGCTCATCGGGCTCAACGCGGGCACATTCGACATGGTGGCACTCGCCACTGACAACGGCCGGGGTCTCAGTACATCCGTGCAGGTCATCGCCGTTCTCGCGATCGGCCTCGGACTTGCGGTGAAGACTCCGATGTGGCCGCTGCACAGCTGGCTGCCGGATGCCCACACCGCAGCACCCACCGTCGGCTCCGTCCTCCTCGCCGGCGTCCTGCTCAAGATGGGTACGTACGGATTCGTCCGTATCATCCTGCCCATCGCCCCCGACGGGATGCGGACCTTCGCGCCCTACCTCGGAGCCCTGGCCGCCGTCGGCATCATCTACGGATCCCTCGCCTGCCTCGCCCTCGCGAAGCAGGGCGCGGGCGGCGACCTCAAACGGCTGATCGCCTACTCCTCCGTCGGCCACATGGGCTTCGTGCTGCTCGGCATCGCGTCCATGACACCCACCGGCGTCAACGGCGCGCTCTTCGCCAACATCGCCCACGGCCTCATCACCGGCCTGCTGTTCTTCCTGGTCGGAGCGCTCAAGGACCGCTACGGCACCGCTGATCTCGACACCCTCTCCGGAGCGACGGGCGCCGCGCTCTACGGCCGCGCCCCGCGCCTCGGCGGACTGCTCGCCTTCGCGGCCGTCGCCTCCCTCGGACTGCCCGGACTCGCCGGTTTCTGGGGTGAGATGCTGGCGATGTTCGGCGCCTTCGATCCCGCGCCAGGGCTGAGCCGCCCCGCCTTCCTCACTTTCATGGTGATCGCCGGCTTCGGCACCCTGCTCACCGCCGCGTACCTCCTGATCGTCGTACGCCGCGTCTGCATGGGCGTGAAGCCTCAGGAAGCACAGGAAGCCCAGCAAACACAGGGGCCGCAGGAAGCACAGGGAGCGAAGGGAGCGAGGGAAGCGCAGCACTTCGCCGACGTCCAGACCTACGAATTCGCCGCCTGGACCCCGCTCGTCGCCCTGACCGTCCTCGCCGGACTCTGGCCCGCGGTCCTTCTCGGACTCACCGACCCCGCCGTGCAGAAGCTCCTCGCAGGAGGCAAGTCGTGACCGTGGCCGCCGAGAGTGCCGCAAGTGCCGCCGGCCTCGTCCAGTCCGTCGACTGGCTCGCGATCGCGCCCCCCACCATCACGGCGGCGGTCGCGCTGATCGTGCTGCTCGCCGACCTCTTCGTACCGGAGCACCGCAAGCCGCTCCTCGGCGGTATCACCATCGCCGGTCTCGTCGCCGCGCTGATCAGCCTCGTACCCCTGCTCCACGGCGACCGCTCGACGTTCTGCCTCCCCACCGACGCCGCTGTGTGCAGCTACACCGCCGATCATTTCGCGCTGGTCATCCAGCTGCTGGTGCTCGGCGGGGCCCTGCTGACCGCTCTGCTCTCGCTCCACGACACGTGGAAACTCCCCGTAGGGGAGTACTGGTTCCTGCTGCTCTCCTCGGCGGCCGGCGCGGCCCTGCTGCCCGCCTCACGCGATCTCGCCACCCTGGTCGTCGCCCTCGAAGTCGCGTCCCTGCCCGCCTTCGCCCTGGTCGGGATGAGGCGCGGCGACCGGCTCTCCTCCGAGGCCGCGCTGAAGTTCTTCCTCTCCTCGGTGACCGCGACCGCCGTGATGCTGCTGGGCGTCAGCTTCGTGTACGTCACGACCGGCAGCCTGCACCTCACCCGCGTCGCCGCCGAGCTGAACGATGTCCCCGGCCAGTTCGAGACCCTCGCGGAGGCGGGCGTCGCCCTCACCCTCGTCGGCTTCGCCTTCAAGACGGCTGCGGCCCCGTTCCACTTCTGGGTCCCCGACACCTACGTCGGCGCGCCCCTGCCCATCGCCGCGTATCTCTCCGTCGTCGGCAAGGCGGTCGGTTTCTCCGGCCTCATCCTGGTGACCGTCGTCGCGTTCCCCTCGTACGGGAACGTGTGGGGCCCGGTCCTCGCGGTCCTCGCCGCGCTCACCATGACCGTCGGCAATGTCGCGGCGCTGCGCCAGTCCTCCACGCGCGCGTGGAGCGCGGTACGGCTGCTGGCCTGGTCGTCCGTAGGACAGGCGGGCTATCTGCTGGTACCGATCGCGGCCGCCGCGTACGCGGGACACGAGCGGATCGGATCCACCGTCGCGTACGCCCTCATGTACGCCGTCGTGAACCTCGGTGCCTTCGCCGTCGTCGCGCTGGTGGCCCGTATGCAGCCGCTGAACCGCATCTCCGACTACGCGGGCCTCTACTCGCGGCGGCCCCTCGCCGCCCTCTCCATGGGCTTCTTCCTGCTGTGCCTGGCAGGACTGCCGCCGGGCATCATCGGCCTGTTCGCCAAGGTCACGGTCTTCTCGACGGCCGTCGACGCGGGCCTCGGCTGGCTGGCTGTCGTCATGGCAGTCAACGTGGTGATCGCGCTCTACTACTACCTCCAGTGGACGGCCGTCCTCTTCCGTGCCCCGGAGGGGCAGCCCGAGCAGGCCGCCGGGGCCGAGGCATCCGCCCACGGCGAACTGGTCGTACACAGGGCCCCGGTGGCGGTCACCGCGGCCATCGCACTGACCGCCGTGGCCGGTGTCGTCCTGTCCGGGGCGCCCCAGTTGGTACTGCGCTTCGCCGGCGTCAATCTCTTCTGACATCGCCCTCTTCCGACATCGCCCGCGCCAGTCCCCGCGCCAGTCCCCGCGCCAGTCCCTGCGCCAGTTCTGTCTTCTTCTGATCTGTCTCTTCTGACGCCGGTCCCGTCAGCACGTCCCCCGGCGCCAGTTCCTTCCCGGACGGCCGTCCCGGGCCCGTAGGGCGTACGCCGCCACCTCGACGGCGTACGCCCCTGCCCCGCAGCGCCAGGGAACCCGCACCGCTCGCCTCGCGTTGACCAGTACGGAAGGGTCCACTGAAGAGTGGAGCAGCATCAGTAGAGGGTCCCCCTGCCGCACCACTTGGAGGGCGTACCGTGCACCGCCGGCACAACGGGCTGAAGACCGCAGTACTCCTCGGGGGGCTGTCCGCGATCATCATCGCGTTCGGCAGCTTCTTCGGCCGTACGGGCCTGATCGTCGCGCTTGTCGTGGCGGTCGGCACCAACGCGTACGCCTACTGGAACAGCGACAAGCTGTCCCTGCGCGCCATGCGGGCCCGCCCCGTCAGCGAATTCGAGGCGCCGCAGCTCTACCGGATCGTCCGCGAGCTCTCGACGGCCGCCCGTCAGCCCATGCCCCGGCTGTACATCTCACCGACCCAGGCCCCGAACGCGTTCGCCACCGGCCGCAACCCCCGCAACGCCGCCGTCTGCTGCACGGAAGGGATCCTGCAGATCCTCGACGAGCGCGAGCTGCGCGGTGTCCTCGGTCATGAACTCAGCCATGTCTACAACCGCGACATCCTGATCTCGTCGGTCGCCGGAGCCCTCGCCTCCGTCGTGATGTTCCTGGTGAACTTCGCCTGGCTCATCCCCGTGGGCCGGTCCGACGACGATGACGGCCCCGGCATCGTAGGGATGTTGTTGATCATGCTCCTGGGGCCGCTCGCGGCCTCGGTCATCCAGCTGGCGGTGAGCCGTTCGCGTGAGTACGAGGCGGACGCCTCGGGCGCGCAGATCACCGGTGACCCACTGGCCCTGGCGAGCGCCCTGCGCAAGCTCGACGCCGGGACGAAGCAGCTTCCGCTCCCGCCCGAACCGCAGATCGAGACCGCGAGCCACCTGATGATCGCGAACCCGTTCCGGCCCGGACGGGGGTTCTCGAAGCTGTTCTCCACCCACCCGCCGATGGCGGAGCGCATCGCACGGCTGGAGCGGATGGCCTGCGGCGGCAGAGGGCTCTGACGGAGGGGGCTCTGAAGACGGCGACCGAACCCAGCATCCAGCGCCCAGCGACTCTTGGACCGGCCGCCGGTCGGTCCTAGCGAGCCCCGAAGGCCACATCCGTCGCCACGACATCCCGCCCCAGCGGCATCAGCGAGATGGGGATCAGCTTCAGGTTCGCCCAGCCGAAGGGGATCCCGATGATCGAGATGAAGAGCGGGATGCTGGTGAGCAGGTGCCCCAGGGCCAGCCACCATCCGGCGAAGACGACCCAGATGACATTGCCGATGAAGGACGGCGCACCGGCGCCCGGGCGTTCGACCGTCGTGCGGCCGAAGGGCCAGAGCACATACCCGGCGATCCGCAGGGAAGCGACGCTGAACGGAATAGTCACGATGAAGATAAAGCAGATGATCGCGGCGAGGACGTATCCGAGCGCCATCCAGATCCCGCAGAACACCAGCCACAGGATGTTCAGGATCAGCTCTATGAGCTTCATGATCACTCGCCTTCCGTGTGGACCACCGGTTATCGCTGCTCAGACTCAGTATCGGTCCTGAACGGCATCAGACGAAACCGGAAGGCCGTTCCAACCCGCGAACGCATGTCTCGCGGGATGCGGGGTAGTTGATCATCAAGCCGGATCGGCGGCATCGCGTGGCCCGGTTGCCGAACGACCCCCGCTCGCCGCTGAGTCGCCCTGTGTCGAGCACCCCGGAGTGTGGACAGTTCCTGTGTCCTGCACCGCACTCCACGGTCCGTGCAACCGCACCCGGCCCTTTTGGCGTCTTCCGGGGCAACTCAGTACGAAAGGCAGGTTTGTGGCATGGCCGTCATCAGCTGGATCATTCTCGGACTACTTGCCGGAGCCGCCGCCAAGATACTGCTCCCCGGCAGGGACCCCGGTGGGCTGATCGGTACGACTCTCATCGGTATCGCGGGAGCCTTCATCGGTGGCTGGATATCGTCCCGCTGGCTCGACCATCCGATCACCAAGGGTTTCTACGACGGCGCGACCTGGATCTCGGCGATCGGCGGGGCGCTCGTCCTGCTCATCGTGTACCGGCTTCTCTTCGGGCACTCGCGATCCCGCTGACCCCACTCGTCCCGCCTGCCCCTGACTCCACTGACCCCGCTCACCCCGCGGTCTCGCGGTACTACGCGAGACCGGTCTCCCGCAGGGTGATGTTCAGCCGCCCGCTCTTCACGCCCGTGGCCGGGGCAGCGGTTCCTGGATACACCTTCGGCACGCCGTGGTACGCGAAGCGGGACGGGCCTCCGAAGACGAAGAGATCTCCGGAGGCCAGCTCGACATCCGTGTACGGCCGCCCCCGGTTCTCCGCCTGACCGAAGCGGAAGACGCAGGTGTCGCCGATACTCAGGGACACCACCGGGGCATCGGACTTCTCGTCCTTGTCCTGGTGCATGCCCATCTTCGCGGCACCCTCGTAGAAATTGATGAGAGCCGTGTCAGGGGTGTACGCCGGACCGCCGTACACCGCACCCACCCTCGGGCCACCGCTCCCCACCCTGTCGACCAGCGGACCGTGGACCAGTGGACCGTCGATCAGCGGGCCATCGGCCGGCGGACCGTCGGCCACCTGCTCGCCGTACGCCTCGACCAGCGCCGCCCGCCCCAGTTGGACGAGCCAGTCCGGGAAGGCCGCGACCCGGGCGCCGTTCACATCCCCGGCGGTACGGGTGTATCTGTACGGCTGCCAGTGCCAGCCGACACAGACGGTCTGCACGGACATCACACCACCACCCGGCAGCACCGTGTGCCGGATCGGCACCGGCCCCCGCGCCCACTCCCGGCAGCTGTCCACCAACTCCCGCTGCCGTTCCACCGACAGCCAGTCGGGCACATGTACGGCCCCGGGCGCGACGACCGCGCGCGGCCTCGGAAACAGCTCTCCATACGCGGCACCCGGGCTCATGACGCCGTCGCGCCCTCCAGGCCGAGGAGCCGCTCCTTGTTCGCCAGCCCGCCGGCGTACCCCCTGAGTGCCCCGTCCGCCCCGATCACCCGGTGACACGGCCGTACGACAAGCAGCGGATTCCGCCCGATCGCGGTCCCCACGGCCCGCACCCCGGCTCCGGCGGAGCCGACCTGCTGGGCGATCTGCCCGTACGTCACCGTGACGCCGTACGGAATGGCGTCCAGCGCCTGCCAGACCCGCCGCTGGAAGTCGGTCCCGCCGGCCACGTACTCGACGTCGAAGTGCGTCAACGTGCCCTCGAAGTACGACCCGAGCTGTCCGGTGATCACGTCGAAAGCCTCCGGAGCCGGGACCCAGCCGTCCAGGACGACGGCCGCGCCCTTCTGTCCCGGCAGGGAGAGTGAGGCGAGCGCGGTGCCGCCCTTCGCCGTGGCGGATTCCTCACCGACCAGCAGCAGTTCGCCCAGCGGACTGTCGATCGTTGTGTACACGGTCATCACTCGGTCATCTCCTCGCAGAGTGTCCAGCTGTCGACTTCTTGCGGCCGTTGACTTCCTGCAGCTGTCCACGAGAACGATTCTCTGCCTGTCCGGCAGCCGAGGCTGGCGGAATTCGGACACGGCATCCTCGCGCGGGTCATTAGAGGTGCGCGAGTCACCAGAGGCGCGCGGGTCACGAGGTACGGGGCCGGAGACGGATCGCCGCCCCGTCCCCGTACCGCCTTCCCTACCGGTAGTTCACGAACTGCAGCGCGAAATCGAAGTCGTGCCCCTTCAGCAGCGAGATCACGGTCTGCAGGTCGTCACGGCTCTTCGAACTGACCCGCAGCTCCTCGCCCTGCACCTGCGCCTTGACCCCCTTGGGGCCCTCGTCGCGGATGAGCTTCGCGACCTTCTTGGCGTTGTCCTGGGAGATGCCTTCCTCGATCGAGGCGAAGATCTTGTACTCCTTGCCGGACAACTGCGGCTCACCGGCGTCCAGCGCCTTGAGCGAGATCCCGCGCTTGATCAGCTTGGACTGGAAGACATCGAGGATCGCGCTGACCCGCTCCTCGGAGTTCGCCTCCATGAGGATCTTCTCGCCGGACCAGCCGATCGAGGCTCCGACGTTCTTGAAGTCGTAACGCTGCGAGATTTCCTTCGCGGCCTGATTGAGGGCGTTGTCGACCTCCTGCCGCTCGACCTTCGAGACGATGTCGAAACTGGAGTCGGCCATGTCCTGTGGCTCCTTGTATCGGGGGCTGCTTCGGGGTGTTCGCTTCAGGATGTTGCTTCGGTGCTGCCGGGTGCTGCTCAAAGTGTTGTCCGAGATGCCGCCGACGGTGCCGCCGGGGCGCTCGTCACCTGCTCACTCGGCGACCGGACGCCGCCGACCGCTGGCGTAAAGCCTAGTCACCCGGGCCAGCCGCGAGGGCTGATCAATCCGGTGGCAGAGCACCCCTGGGCATCGGGTATCGTTTACGTCGTTGCCACGGAGCACCGCCCACCAGCGGCCCCCTCCAAACGGCAGCGACATCCCATGGCGGTGTGCCCGAGTGGCCAATGGGAGCGGACTGTAAATCCGTCGGCTTAGCCTTCCCAGGTTCGAATCCTGGCGCCGCCACGCGATAAAGAAGATGGCCCCTGCTCTGCGGAAACGTGGAACAGGGGCCATTTTCATTGCCACGGTCACTACCGGTCACGTACCCGCGGCCCGTGGAATCACCGAAATGATCAGCCGCCCGCGGCCGCCTTCGTCGCCTCGGCCACCGGTACCGTCCCGCCGATCAGTTCCAGCGTCCGACCCGCCGTGCCCGGGGTGTCCAGCAACTCGGCCAGTACCGCCGCCACATCGTCCCGCGTCACGGAGTCCCGGCCCGTCGACTCCGCGAGCCGGACGAGGCCGGTGCCCGGGTCGTTCGTCAGGGCCCCCGGCCGCAGGATCGTCCAGTCGAGCGCGGACCGGGAGCGTACGTAAGCGTCCGCCGCGCCCTTGGCACGCAGATAGGCGTCGAAGACCCCGTCGCCCTCGTGTTCCGGGTCCGCACCCATCGAGGAGACGACGAGGTGGCGCCGTACCCCCGCGCGCTCCGCCGCGTCCGCGAAGAGCGCCGCGGCGCCGCGGTCCACCGTGTCCTTGCGTTCCGTACCGCTGCCCGGACCGGCGCCGGCCGCGAACACCGCGGCGTCCGCGCCCTCCAGCGCCGCCGCGACCTCGTCGACCGAGGCCGACTCCAGGTCCAGGACGACGGGTTCGGCGCCCGCCGCCCGCAGATCGTCGGCCTGTTCCGGTTTGCGGATGACGCCCGCCACCTCGTGTCCGCGCGCGGCGAGCAACTGCTCCAGCCTCAGCGCGATCTGACCATGTCCTCCGGCAATCACAATTCGCATACTCACGACCGTACGTCCGCCCGGCTGTTCACACTCACGCGCCACGGCGGCGCCCCACTCATGGTCCGGGGTGGCCGGGTTGGCCCGAGGGGCCGAGGTCGGAGCGTCCCTGGCGCGGGAGTTCCAGGGGCAGGGGCGCCGCCGAATCGCAGTACTCCCGCACCGCGCTCGTCCGCGTCACCACCCGCCCGCGATGGATGACGATCCTGCTGTACGCGAGGGACAGCGCGCCCGCGATGTCCTCTCCGCGCACGGCCATCAGCTCGGCGGGGGAACCGGCCTCCACCCGGACCTCCGGCAGCCCCATCGCCGCCCGCGCCGCCGTACTCACCGCGCCGTACGCGTCCTCCGGCCGCATCCCGCCCCGCGAGGCCAGCAGATACGCGGCCTCCAGAGGATCCCCGCGCCCGACCGGATTCGATACGTCCCGCAGAGCGCCGCTGCCCGCCGCGACCCGTACGCCGGCCGCCCGCAGCAGCTCCACGGGGGCGACACCGCGCTCGTCCGTGCCCCCGCAGCCTCCCTGCGGCAGGCAGACCACCGTCACACCGGCCGCCGCCAGCCGGTCCGCCGCCCGCGCCGCCACATCGGCCGGCAGCCGGGCCAGACCGGCGCAGGGGCCGAGCGTCACTCCTTGCCGCAGGCCGCCGGCCATCGCCGCGAGCCGGGCGAGCCACGCAGGATCGTCACCGTCCGTATGCAGATCGACCGGACAGCCGTGCTCGGCCGCGACCTCCAGCACCGCCTCCAGATACCCGGCCGGATCCGGATCGAGGCCGGGCCGGCCGCCCACCGCCCCCGCGCCCATCTTCATCGCGTCGCGCAGCATCGCGAGCCCGTCGGCGCCCGCGAGCCCCGTCAGCAGCCGCGGTACGGCGACGGTGGTCAGGTCGGCGAGGCCGCGCAGCGAACGCCGGGCCTGGAGCACCGCCTCCATCCGGTCGAGCCGCCCCACGTCGCCGATCCGTACGTGGGAGCGCAGCGCGGTCGCGCCGTGCCCCAGTTGCAGCAGTGCGGCTTCGGTGGCGCGCCGCCGCGCATCGTCGGGGCAGTCTCCCGGGGGCCCGGCCGGGACGGGCGTGGTGAGCGCGGTCAGCGCGGTGTCGCTGTGGGCGTGCGGCTCGGCGGGGGCCGGGAGCAGCAGGTAACCGGCGAGGTCCACCCGGGCGCCGTGCGAGGCGAGGCTGCCCGCCGCTCCGACGGCGTCGATCCGGCCCGCGCGGAGCCGTACGTCCACGGTGCGGCCGTCGGCGAGACGGGCGCCGCAGAGGACGAGCGCGGCGGTGTCGGCCGTGGCGCCGTCGGGCGGTTGCGGCTGGCTGTCGGGCATCGCGCTCCTGGTCGGGGCTGCCTTGCCGGGCTGTGGACCGGACCCGGCAGCCCTGCGGTGGTGGGAGTCCGGGCAGGGGCTCTGGCGCGCGGATCACACGCAGAGGCGGATCACACGCAGAGTGGGTCGAGCGTAGGGGCGCCTTCGACGCGCTTCGGGGAGGAGCGCAATAGTCGTACCGGGCGAGGCCGCGAATGCCGTACGTGAGTGCCCCTCGGTGATCCGTACGCGTGCCGAACCAGCGCCTCCGAGCGCCGAACCAGCGCCGTACGAGTGCCTCCCGGGCCGCAGCGGGACGCGTGAGGTGAGGGCCGGAAAACGGATTTGGGCGAACGGCAACCGACCGTGTAATGTCTTCATCGCTCGCCCCAATAGCTCAGTCGGTAGAGCGTCTCCATGGTAAGGAGAAGGTCTACGGTTCGATTCCGTATTGGGGCTCAGATGTTCGGTGATCCTCGCCTTCGGGCGAGGAGATCCAGCATCGAAGCGGTGTAGCTCAGTCGGTAGAGCAAGCGGCTCATAATCGCTGTGTCACCGGTTCAAGTCCGGTCACCGCTACACACGGTAGCCGATTGCGGGGTCGGTCCTTCGATCGGCTACTCTTTTATGCGTTCATCCTTTCATCCGTTGTCCGTCCAAGGAGCACTCACGTGGCTGCCACCGACGTCCGCCCGAAGATCACGCTGGCCTGCGTGGAGTGCAAGGAGCGGAACTACATCACCAAGAAGAACCGGCGTAACAACCCGGACCGTCTTGAGATGAAGAAGCATTGCCCGCGCTGCAACTCGCACACCGCGCACCGCGAAACGCGCTGAATCAGGCTCGTATGCGAGGCCGTCCCCGTTGGGGGACGGCCTCGCGTCGTTTGTTGTGATCACATTCATCACAGGAGGGAGCGAGTCCATGGCGCTCGATCAGTCCTTCGTGGGGCGGAGTTATCCACCCACCGAGCCGTACGAGGTCGGCCGGGAAAAGATCCGCGAGTTCGCCGAGGCGGTGGGCGACCGCAACCCGGCTTACCACGACCCGGAGGCCGCCAAGGCTCTCGGACACTGCGATCTGATCGCCCCGCCGACGTTCGTGTTCGCCATCACGTTCAAGGCCGCGCGCGGCGTCATCGCCGACCCGCAGCTGGGTCTGGACTACAGCCGGGTGGTGCACGGCGACCAGAAGTTCGCCTACACCCGTCCCGTACGGGCGGGGGACCGGCTGACCGTCACCTCGACCATCGAGGCCATCAAGTCCCTTGCCGGGAACGACATCATCGACGTCCGTGGCGAGGTGCACGACGAGGGCGGCGAGCATGTCGTGACCGCCTGGACCAAGCTGGTGGCCCGCGCCGCCGAGGAGGCGTGAGGACGATGGCCGCGAAGATCGCTTACGACGAGGTCGAGGTCGGCACGGAGCTGCCGGCGCAGAGCTTCCCCGTCACACGCGCCACGCTGGTGCGGTACGCGGGCGCCTCGGGGGACTTCAACCCGATCCACTGGAACGAGAAGTTCGCCAAGGAGGTCGGGCTCCCGGACGTCATCGCGCACGGCATGTTCACGATGGCCGAGGCGATCCGTGTGGTGACCGACTGGACCGGCGACCCGGGGGCCGTCGTCGAGTACGGCGTCCGCTTCACCAAGCCCGTCGTGGTGCCCAACGACGACGAGGGCGCGCTGGTCGAGGTCAGCGCCCAGGTCGCGGCCAAGCTGGACGACGGCCGGGTCCGGGTGGACCTGAAGGCCATGAGCGCGGGACAGAAGGTGCTGGGGATGTCCCGCGCCGTCGTTCAGCTCGCCTGAACCGGATCGGTTCTTCTCCTCACGTAAGGGGTGCTCGCCATGGCGGGCACCCCTTACCTGTGGGCGGACGAGTGCACGGCCGCCGCCTGATCCCGGGCCGTTGAAATTCAGGGATCGAATTTCAACGGCCCGTACTCTTGTTCCTGTGCAGGAACTCCACGATGCCCCCCTCGCCCCCCTGACCACCTTCCGCCTCGGCGGACCGGCGACACGCCTCGTCACGGCCACCACCGACGACGAGGTGATCGACGCCGTACGTGAGGCGGACGACGCCGGAACACCGCTGCTGATCATCGGCGGCGGCAGCAACCTGATCATCGGGGACAAGGGCTTCGACGGCACCGCCCTGCGGATCGCGACAAAGGGGTTCACGCTCGACGGCACCACGCTGGAGCTGGCCGCGGGCGAGACCTGGACCGACGCCGTCGCCCGTACCGTCGAAGCGGGCCTCGCGGGCGTCGAATGCCTCGCCGGCATCCCCGGCTCGGCCGGCGCCACACCGATCCAGAACGTCGGCGCGTACGGCCAGGAAGTGTCCAGCACCATCACCGAGGTCGTCGCCTACGACCGCGCCACCCGCGAAACCGTCACGCTCGCGGGCGCCGACTGCGGCTTCTCGTACCGCCACAGCCGCTTCAAGCAGCACCCCGAGCGCTGGGTCATCCTGCGGGTCCGCTTCGCGCTGGAGGACGCGGGCGGGCTCTCCGCCCCCCTCAAGTACGCCGAGACGGCCCGCGTCCTCGGTGTCGAGCCCGGGGACCGCGTCCCCGCCGCCACCGCCCGGGACACCGTCCTGGGGCTGCGGGCCGGCAAGGGCATGGTGCTGGACCCCGCGGACCACGACACCTGGTCCGCGGGCTCCTTCTTCACCAACCCGATCCTCACCGACCAGGAACACGCGGACTTCGTCACCCGCGCCAGGGCCCGCCTCGGCGACGACGTGACACCGCCCGGATTCCCGGACGGGAGTGGCCGTACGAAGACCTCCGCGGCCTGGCTGATCGACAAGGCCGGCTTCACCAAGGGCTACGGCACGGGCCCGGCCCGCATCTCCACCAAGCACACCCTCGCCCTCACCAACCGGGGCGCGGCGACCACCGAAGACCTGCTCGCCCTCGCGCGCGAGGTGGTCGCCGGGGTCCACGAGGCGTTCGGGATCATGCTGGTCAACGAGCCGGTGACGGTCGGCGTCAGCCTCTGACGAGCGGATTGGCCGCACACATCGCAGGGAGGGGCCCCGTCAGTCGGCCAACCAGCCGTCGATCCCCGCAAGCAGCCTGTCGCGTACCTCCGTCGGCGCCGCCGAACCCCGTACCGACTGCCGGGCCAGCTCCGCCAGTTCGGTGTCGCTGAACCCCTGGTGGTTGCGGGCCAGTTCGTACTGCGCGGCCAGCCGCGAGCCGAAGAGCAGGGGGTCGTCCGCGCCCAGCGCCATCGGGACCCCCGCGTCGAACAGCGTCCGCAGCGGCACGTCCTCCGGCTTCTCGTAGACGCCCAGCGCCACGTTCGAGGCCGGGCAGACCTCGCACGTCACCCCGCGCTCCGCGAGCCTGCGCAGCAGCTTCGGGTCCTCGGCGGCCCGGACGCCGTGCCCGATCCGGGTGGCGCGCAGATCGTCCAGGCAGTCCCGTACGGACGCGGGCCCGGTCAGCTCGCCGCCGTGCGGCGCGGCCAGCAGCCCGCCCTCCCTGGCGATCGCGAAGGCCCGGTCGAAGTCCCTGGCCATGCCGCGACGTTCGTCGTTGGAGAGACCGAAGCCGACGATGCCCCGGTCCGCGTACCGCACCGCGAGCCGGGCCAGGGTCCTGGCGTCCAGCGGATGCTTCATACGGTTGGCCGCGACGAGCACCCGCATCCCCAGACCGGTCTCCCTGGACGCGGCGTCCACCGCGTCCAGGATGACCTCCAGGGCGGGGATCAGTCCGCCGAGATGGGGGGCGTACGACGTGGGGTCGACCTGGATCTCCAGCCAGCCCGAGCCGTCCCGTACGTCCTCCTCGGCGGCCTCGCGCACCAGCCGCTGGATGTCCTCCGGGGCACGGAGGCAGGACCGGGCGATGTCGTAGAGCCGCTGGAAACGGAACCAGCCGCGCTCGTCGGTGGCGCGCAGCTTGGGCGGTTCGCCGCCGGTCAGGGCGTCGGGCAGATGGACGCCGTACTTCTCGGCGAGTTCCAGCAGGGTCGTGGGCCGCATCGAGCCGGTGAAATGCAGATGCAGATGAGCCTTGGGCAGCAGGCTGAGGTCGCGAGGTCGGGTGGTGCTCTCCATTGGTAGATCCTGCCGCACGGAAACGCGGACCGGCAGCCACTTTCCCCGATCGAGATCTTGCCCGAACAGAAAAGCGGGCCCCAGGCCGTGGCCGGGAGCCCGCTTTCCGGAGCGGAGGAGCCGAAGCAGAACGTCAGTTCTTGGCCTCGGCCAGCAGCTTCTGGAGCCGCGTGATGCCCTCGGCCAAGTCCTCGTCGCCGAGCGCGTACGACAGCCGCAGATAGCCGGGTGTGCCGAACGCCTCACCCGGGACGACCGCGACCTCGGCCTCGTCCAGGATCAGCGCGGCCAGCTCGACCGACGTCTCCGGGCGCTTGCCGCGGATCTCCTTGCCCAGCAGTGCCTTCACCGAGGGGTACGCGTAGAAGGCGCCCTCCGGCTCCGGGCACAGGACGCCGTCGATCTCGTTCAGCATCCGCACGATGGTCTGACGGCGCCGGTCGAACGCCGACCGCATCGCGGCGACGGCGTCGAGGTCGCCGGAGACGGCCGCGATCGCCGCGGCCTGGGCGACGTTGGAGACGTTGGACGTGGCGTGCGACTGGAGGTTGGTCGCGGCCTTGACGACGTCCTTCGGGCCGACGATCCACCCCACGCGCCAGCCGGTCATCGCATAGGTCTTGGCCACACCGTTGACCACGATGCACTTGTCGCGCAGCTCGGGCACGACGGCGGGCAGCGAGGTGAAGGTGGCGTCGCCGTAGACGAGGTGCTCGTAGATCTCGTCCGTCATCACCCACAGGCCGTGCTCGACGGCCCAGCGGCCGATGGCCTCGGTGTCGGCCTCGCTGTAGACGGCGCCCGTCGGGTTGGACGGTGAGACGAAGAGCACGACCTTCGTACGCTCCGTGCGGGCCGCCTCCAACTGCTCGACGGAGACGCGGTAGCCGGTGGTCTCGTCGGCCACGACCTCTACCGGGACACCGCCGGCCAGCCGGATCGACTCGGGGTACGTGGTCCAGTACGGAGCCGGGACGATGACCTCGTCGCCCGGATCCAGGATGGCCGCGAACGCTTCGTAGATCGCCTGCTTGCCGCCGTTGGTCACCAGGACCTGGGAGGGGTCGATCTCGTAACCGGAGTCACGCAGCGTCTTCGCGACGATGGCGACCTTGAGCTCGGGGAGCCCGCCGGCCGGCGTGTAGCGGTGGTACTTGGGGTTGCGGCAGGCCTCGACAGCGGCCTCGACGATGTAGTCGGGGGTCGGGAAGTCGGGCTCGCCGGCGCCGAAGCCGATGACCGGACGCCCGGTGGCCTTGAGGGCCTTGGCCTTGGCGTCCACGGCGAGGGTCGCGGACTCGGAGATCGCGCCGATGCGGGCGGAGACCCGGCGCTCGGTCGGAGGGGTTGCAGCGCTCATGAGGCCCATGGTCCCAGACCTGAAACTTCCGCGACACACAAGTTTCGCTCTGCGGACAAAAAGAGGGTGCTCGCTCTGCGGACAGAAGAGAAAAAGGTGCTCGCCCTGCGGACAGAAGAGAACTCGCCCTGCGGACTGAAGAGAAAAGGTGCTCGCTCTGCGGACTAGAAAGAGGGTGCTCGCTCTGCGGACCCGCGGAGGGTGCTCCCTCCGCGGACGGAAAGCGGATGAGAGAGGGACACGCGAGCGTATGGACGGATGGACATATGAACAGCTGGACCGTGCGTGCGATCCGGGGAGCCGTGTCGGAGGAAGCTGTTCGACGCAGGGGCCGGGAGCACGTACACTCACTGGTCGTTGGCCCTCAGCAGCCAGGTCCGCACCGCGTACACCGTGCGTCCGGTCGGATGCGGTAGGTTGAGGGGAACGCAAAGGGTCGTAGCTCAATTGGTAGAGCACTGGTCTCCAAAACCAGCGGTTGGGGGTTCAAGTCCCTCCGGCCCTGCTACACACACCTTCCGCCAGGATGTGTGCGCATGTACGTACGTTTCAATGCATCGCCGTGCGGCTCCCCCGGGCGCGGCACGGCCACGACCCGGAATCAGGTGAGAGAGCGTGACGGACGCCGTGGGCTCCATCGACAAGCCTGATGCCGACGACGAATCCGCGGAGTCGAAGAAGCCCCGTAAGGGCGGCAAGCGCGGCAAGAAGGGCCCGCTGGGCCGTCTCGCGCTCTTCTACCGTCAGATCGTCGCCGAGCTGCGCAAGGTCGTCTGGCCGACTCGCAACCAGCTGACCACGTACACCACCGTGGTGATTGTCTTCGTAGTCATCATGATCGGTCTGGTGACCGTGATTGACTATGGCTTCCAGCAAGCAATCAAGTACGTCTTCGGCTGATCCCGCGGAGGGCGCCCACGCGGCGCCCCTTTCGCGTGTTCCACCCATTGAGCCAGGAAGAAGCAGCCACCGTGTCTGACCCGAAACTGAACGACGCCAGCGAGTCGGTGGAGTCCACGAAGGACGAGACCGACATCGTCGAGGCGGCGGACGCTGTCGAGCCAGACCAGGCCGAAGCCGCTGACGTCGCCGCCGGCGAGTCCGCCGAAGAGGCCGCTGTGCACGTCGAGGACGAGGACGCCGAGGCGTCCGACGAAGCGGAGTCGTCGGAAGACGCCGACGACGAGGACGCCGTCGAGGACGAGGCCGCCGAGCCCGAGGCTCCGGCCGACCCGATCGTCGCCCTCCGTGAGGAACTCCGCGGTCTGCCCGGCGAGTGGTACGTCATCCACACCTACGCGGGCTACGAGAAGCGCGTGAAGGCCAACCTGGAGCAGCGTGCCGTCTCGCTGAACGTCGAGGAGTTCATCTACCAGGCCGAGGTCCCCGAGGAAGAGATCGTCCAGATCAAGAACGGCGAGCGCAAGAACGTTCGCCAGAACAAGCTGCCGGGATACGTCCTGGTGCGCATGGATCTGACGAACGAGTCCTGGGGCGTCGTCCGGAACACCCCCGGTGTCACCGGCTTCGTGGGCAACGCCTACGACCCGTACCCGCTGACCCTGGACGAGATCGTCAAGATGCTCGCCCCGGAGGCCGAGGAGAAGGCCGCCCGTGAGGCCGCCGAGGCCGAGGGCAAGCCGGCTCCGTCCCGCAAGGTCGAGGTCCAGGTGCTGGACTTCGAGGTCGGCGACTCGGTCACCGTCACCGATGGCCCGTTCGCCACGCTCCAGGCGACCATCAACGAGATCAACGCCGACTCGAAGAAGGTCAAGGGCCTGGTCGAGATCTTCGGCCGCGAGACCCCGGTCGAGCTGAGCTTCGACCAGATCCAGAAGAACTGAGCCAGTGCCGCTCGCGGCACCAGCGCCCTTCTGAACAGCAGCTTCCGACAGGTCAGGCAGGCTCCCACAGCTGTCTGACCTGTCGGTTTTTGGCCGTGCAGCTATACCCGTTATCGTTGTGCGGTATGCCTCCATCCGGATGGCCGGATGGCTGGCTGAAAACTCTCACTAGGACCCGGAGAGAGCAATGCCTCCCAAGAAGAAGAAGGTCACGGGGCTTATCAAGCTCCAGATCCAGGCCGGCGCGGCCAACCCGGCACCGCCGGTCGGCCCCGCGCTGGGTCAGCACGGCGTCAACATCATGGAGTTCTGCAAGGCCTACAACGCCGCGACCGAGTCGCAGCGTGGCATGGTCGTGCCGGTGGAGATCACGGTCTACGAGGACCGTTCCTTCACCTTCATCACCAAGACTCCGCCGGCCGCCAAGCTGATCCTCAAGGCCGCGGGTGTGGACAAGGGCTCCGGCGAGCCGCACGTCAAGAAGGTCGCGAAGCTCACCCGCGACCAGGTGCGTGACATCGCCACGACCAAGATGCCCGACCTGAACGCGAACAGCCTGGAAACCGCCGAGAAGATCATCGCCGGTACCGCCCGTTCCATGGGCATCACGGTCGAGGGCTGACCCAGCCGGGCAAGTCCCCAGTGGCAGGGCCATGCGCGGCCCGGACCACGAACTCCACACTGAAGAAACACCAGGAGAAGAAGTGAAGCGCAGCAAGGCACTCCGCGGCGCGGAAGCCAAGATCGACCGGGAGCGCAACTACGCCCCGCTCGAGGCCGTCCGTCTCGCCAAGGACACCACCACCTCCAAGTTCGACGGCACCGTCGAGGTAGCCATGCGTCTGGGTGTCGACCCGCGCAAGGCCGACCAGATGGTCCGTGGCACCGTGAACCTTCCGCACGGCACCGGCAAGACCGCCCGGGTCCTGGTCTTCGCGACCGGTGACCGTGCCGAGGCCGCGCGTGCCGCGGGCGCCGACATCGTCGGCGCCGACGAGCTCATCGACGAGGTTTCGAAGGGCCGTCTGGACTTCGACGCCGTCGTCGCCACCCCGGACCTCATGGGCAAGGTCGGCCGCCTCGGCCGCGTCCTCGGCCCGCGTGGTCTGATGCCGAACCCGAAGACCGGCACGGTCACCCCTGATGTCACCAAGGCCGTGAACGACATCAAGGGCGGCAAGATCGAGTTCCGCGTCGACAAGCACTCGAACCTGCACTTCATCATCGGCAAGGTCTCCTTCGACGAGACGAAGCTGGTCGAGAACTACGCCGCGGCGCTGGAGGAAGTCCTCCGTCTGAAGCCGTCCGCCGCCAAGGGCCGCTACATCAAGAAGGCCACCCTGGCCACGACGATGGGCCCCGGCATCCCGCTGGACGCCAACCGCACCCGCAACCTCCTCGTAGAGGAGGACCCGGCCGCCGTCTGACACTGACGGCAGTCGCGGGTCACACGCGTACGAAAGCCGGTCCCCGCCCCTCTCCGGAGGTGCGGGGACCGGCTTTCGTACGTGGCGGTGTCGGAGCCGTGCGTTACGGTGCAGGGGAGTTGACTCACAACCAAGGGGTGGTGGGACATGCGTATGTCCGGATGGGCGCGTGGGGGCGTCTCACTGACGGCCGTGGCGGCCTTGGCCGGTGTCGCGGGCTGCCAGGGTGACGGTGGCTCCGAAGAGGGGACTTCGGGCTCAGGGACGGCCCGGTCCCGGTCCGGTGCCACGGATGCCGTCACCGCGGCCTACGAGAAGACCTCGGCGGCGAAGTCGGCCAAGGTCCGGATGACGGTGTCGATGCCGACGTCCGTGGGCGTGGGCGGCGACATGGAGATGTCCGGCGTCATGGGGTGGGACCCCACCGTGATGGACATGACCATGAACGGAGCGGCCCTGGCGGCCGCCTCCGACGCCCCGGACGAGATCCGTATGGTGTGGCTCGACAACGCCATGTACATGGACCTGGGCGCCGCGGCCAAGGGCATGAAGGGCAAGAGCTGGCTGAAGCTCGACATGGGCGCCCCGGCCGATGACTCCGGGGACGCGGCGCTCGGCAAGCAGCTCGCGGGCGGCCTGAAGAACGTGAACCTGGACCCGGCCCAGCAGCTCGCCCTGCTGCTCGACTCGCCGAATCTGAAGCACGTCGGCGCGGAGAAGGTCGACGGAGTCCAGGCCGAGCACTACAAGGGCACGCTCACCCTGGACGAGCTGATGAAGTCCGACGGCTCGCTCGGTGTGCTCGGCGCGAAGGGCCGTGAGGCCCTCGTCGACACGATGAAGAAGTCCGGCATGAAGGGGTACGACACCGAGGTCTGGGTCAACGAGGACGACTACCCGGTGAGGATGGACGTCGGTACGAAGACCTCTCAGGGCACGGCCAAAGTCTCCGCGCACTACTCGGACTTCGGAGCGAAGACACAGGTCCAGGCTCCGCCGGCCGGTGAAACCTTCGATGTCGCCGAGCTGCTGAGTGAGCTCGGAACCGGTACGGGCGCGGGTGCCGCGAGCGGGCGCTGAGGGGTCCGGCAAGGACCCTAAACCTGTTCCGGCAGCCCGATTTGCCTGCCGGAGACTCGGTCACGTACTCTTCCCCAGAAGCCAAAGACCGCTGGTCGTTGCCGTGTGCTCGTAAGAGGGTACGGCGGCCGAAGGATCCGCTAGCTGCGGACGACCCGCGTAGGTGACTGTGGACAGCTCCCGGATTCCATTCGGTCGAGCTACGCCCCGTGCGCCTGCGCCGGGGCGTTTCGTTTTGCCCAGCCCCTTCTGAGCGGTCCTCATCACCCGGAAGGAGGCCGACGCTCATGGCAAGGCCCGACAAGGCTGCCGCGGTAGCCGAGCTGACGGACCAGTTCCGCAGCTCGAACGCCGCTGTGCTGACCGAGTACCGGGGTCTCACCGTGGCGCAGCTCAAGGAGCTGCGTCGTTCTCTCGGTGAGAACGCCCAGTACGCCGTGGTGAAGAACACGCTGACCAAGATCGCGGCCAACGAGGCCGGGATCAACCAGCTGGACGACCTGTTCTCGGGTCCGACGGCGGTTGCCTTCGTCACCGGTGACCCGGTGGAGTCGGCGAAGGGTCTTCGTGACTTCGCCAAGGACAACCCCAATCTCATCATCAAGGGCGGTGTCCTTGACGGTAAGGCGCTGAGCGCTGATGAGATCAAGAAGCTTGCGGACCTCGAGTCCCGTGAGGTTCTGCTCTCCAAGCTGGCCGGTGCCATGAAGGGCAAGCAGTCGCAGGCTGCCTCGCTCTTCCAGGCGCTTCCGTCGAAGTTCGTCCGCACCGCGGAAGCGCTTCGTGCCAAGAAGGAAGAGCAGGGCGGTGCCGGTACGCCGGCTCCCGTCGAGGCCGACTCCGAGTAATCACGCTCGTTCGGTCACAGCGGGCCGGTACGCCCGCGGAACTGTACATACGGCACCAGCCGAATAGTGGAAGGACCGCCATCATGGCGAAGCTCAGCCAGGAAGACCTGCTCGCGCAGTTCGAGGACATGACCCTCCTCGAGCTCTCCGGGTTCGTGAAGGCGTTCGAGGAGAAGTTCGACGTCACCGCCGCCGCCGCGGTTGCCGCCCCGGTCGCCGGTGTCCCCGGTGCCCCGGCCGAGGCCGAGGCCGAGCAGGACGAGTTCGACGTCATCCTCACGGGTGCCGGCGACAAGAAGATCCAGGTCATCAAGGTCGTGCGTGAGCTGACCTCCCTGGGCCTCAAGGAGGCCAAGGACCTCGTGGACGGCGCCCCGAAGCCCGTCCTCGAGAAGGTCGCCAAGGAAGCCGCCGAGAAGGCCGCCGAGTCCCTCAAGGGCGCCGGCGCCTCCGTCGAGGTCAAGTGACCTCGTTCGAGTCCGCAGCCGCGCGCCGGTAGGCGTGCGGAGGCAGTCTCGGCGCCGTGAGGCGCAGCGTTGACGCGAAGGGCGATCACCCAGTCGGGTGGTCGCCCTTCCGTGCTCCCGTGGGGGGTGCCTTGCTCTTCGGCTCGTGGCGAGTATCGTGATCATCGCCGTGCCTCCGTACCGCCTCGTGACTTTCCACATGGGGTGGGGGGCCTTGACGAACCGCACGCAGCGCGCAATTCTCAGGACGCGTCGTCACAATCGATCCGGATCCGAGGCATGGATCGACGGCGAAGAGGGCAGTATCGATGTGCGCCCAGTGGCGCGAGGTTTTGCCGCAGTTGAGACAAGGGTGTTGAGAAAAACGAGGGTGTCGGGAAACCCGCTCTGGACATCAGTGAGCCAAGTGGCTACACTGACCCTTTGCGCTGCCTGTTAGCTGCTCCCTGCCCGTCACCAGGGGCACCCCCTCGCAAGAGCACCGGTGAGTGAACGGCCCTGATCTGGGCTTTCCCTCTCCGTGCCCCGCTTGGGACCGGTACGCGCGTAGTGAGTCCGAGCCCTCGGAAGGACCCCCTCTTGGCCGCCTCGCGCAACGCCTCGACCACGAATACGAACAACGGCGCCAGCACCGCCCCGCTGCGCATCTCCTTTGCAAAGATCAAGGAGCCCCTCGAGGTTCCGAACCTCCTGGCGCTGCAGACCGAGAGCTTTGACTGGCTGCTCGGCAACGCCGCTTGGAAGGCTCGTGTAGAGGCGGCTCTCGAGAACGGGCAGGACGTCCCCAGGAAGTCCGGTCTGGAGGAGATCTTCGAGGAGATCTCCCCGATCGAGGACTTCTCCGGGTCGATGTCGCTGACCTTCCGCGATCACCGCTTCGAGCCTTCCAAGAACTCCATCGACGAGTGCAAGGAGCGCGACTTCACGTTCGCCGCCCCGCTCTTCGTCACCGCCGAGTTCACCAACAACGAGACCGGCGAGATCAAGTCTCAGACGGTCTTCATGGGCGACTTCCCGCTCATGACCAACAAGGGCACCTTCGTCATCAACGGCACCGAGCGTGTCGTGGTGTCCCAGCTGGTCCGTTCGCCGGGTGTGTACTTCGACTCCTCGATCGACAAGACGTCCGACAAGGACATCTTCTCCGCCAAGATCATCCCATCCCGGGGTGCCTGGCTGGAGATGGAGATCGACAAGCGCGACATGGTCGGTGTCCGCATCGACCGGAAGCGCAAGCAGTCCGTGACCGTCCTTCTCAAGGCTCTCGGTTGGACGACCGAGCAGATCCTGGAGGAGTTCGGCGAGTACGAGTCCATGCGCGCCACCCTGGAGAAGGACCACACCCAGGGCCAGGACGACGCGCTCCTCGACATCTACCGCAAGCTGCGTCCGGGCGAGCCCCCGACGCGCGAGGCGGCTCAGACGCTGCTCGAGAACCTCTACTTCAACCCGAAGCGCTACGACCTCGCGAAGGTCGGCCGCTACAAGGTGAACAAGAAGCTCGGCGCGGAAGAGCCGCTGGACGCCGGTGTGCTCACCACCGACGATGTCATCGCGACCATCAAGTACCTGGTGAAGCTGCACGCCGGTGAGACCGAGACGGTCGGCGAGTCCGGTCGTTCGATCATGGTCGAGACCGATGACATCGACCACTTCGGCAACCGTCGTATCCGTAACGTCGGTGAGCTGATCCAGAACCAGGTCCGTACGGGTCTCGCCCGTATGGAGCGCGTCGTGCGCGAGCGCATGACCACCCAGGACGTCGAGGCGATCACGCCGCAGACCCTGATCAACATCCGGCCGGTCGTCGCCTCCATCAAGGAGTTCTTCGGTACCAGCCAGCTGTCCCAGTTCATGGACCAGAACAACCCGCTGTCGGGCCTGACGCACAAGCGTCGTCTCAACGCCCTCGGCCCGGGTGGTCTCTCCCGTGAGCGGGCCGGCTTCGAGGTCCGTGACGTGCACCCGTCGCACTACGGCCGCATGTGTCCGATCGAGACGCCGGAAGGCCCGAACATCGGTCTGATCGGCTCGCTGGCCTCCTACGGCCGGGTCAACGCGTTCGGCTTCATCGAGACCCCGTACCGCAAGGTCATCGAGGGTGTCGTCACCGACGACGTCGACTACCTGACCGCCGACGAAGAGGACCGCTTCGTCATCGCGCAGGCCAACGCGACGCTCTCCGAGGAGATGCGTTTCGAGGAGTCCCGCGTACTGGTCCGCCGCCGTGGTGGCGAGATCGACTACATCCCGGGCGACGACGTCGACTACATGGACGTCTCGCCGCGCCAGATGGTGTCGGTCGCGACCGCCATGATCCCGTTCCTGGAGCACGACGACGCCAACCGTGCCCTCATGGGCGCGAACATGATGCGTCAGGCCGTGCCGCTGATCACGTCCGAGGCGCCGCTCGTCGGCACCGGCATGGAGTACCGCTGCGCGGTCGACGCCGGTGACGTCATCAAGGCGGAGAAGGAAGGTGTGGTCCAGGAGGTATCCGCGGACTACATCACCGTCGCCAACGACGACGGCACGTACACCACGTACCGCATCGCCAAGTTCTCCCGCTCGAACCAGGGCACCTCGGTCAACCAGAAGGTTGTCGTCAACGAGGGCGACCGGGTCATCGAGAGCCAGGTCCTCGCCGACGGTCCCGCCACCCAGCAGGGTGAGATGGCGCTCGGCAAGAACCTTCTCGTGGCGTTCATGCCGTGGGAGGGCCACAACTACGAAGACGCGATCATCCTCAGCCAGCGGCTGGTGCAGGACGACGTCCTCTCCTCGATCCACATCGAGGAGCACGAGGTCGACGCCCGTGACACCAAGCTCGGCCCCGAGGAGATCACCCGGGACATCCCGAACGTCTCCGAAGAGGTCCTCGCGGACCTCGACGAGCGCGGCATCATCCGTATCGGTGCCGAGGTCGTCGCCGGAGACATCCTGGTCGGCAAGGTCACGCCCAAGGGTGAGACCGAGCTGACCCCGGAGGAGCGTCTGCTCCGCGCGATCTTCGGTGAGAAGGCCCGTGAGGTCCGTGACACCTCGCTGAAGGTGCCGCACGGCGAGACCGGCAAGGTCATCGGTGTGCGCGTCTTCGACCGGGAGGAGGGCGACGAGCTGCCGCCGGGCGTGAACCAGCTGGTTCGCGTGTACGTCGCGCAGAAGCGCAAGATCACCGATGGTGACAAGCTCGCCGGCCGTCACGGCAACAAGGGCGTCATCTCGAAGATCCTGCCGATCGAGGACATGCCGTTCCTGGAGGACGGCACCCCGGTCGACATCATCCTCAACCCGCTGGGTGTCCCGTCCCGAATGAACCCGGGACAGGTCCTCGAGATCCACCTCGGCTGGCTCGCCAGCCAGGGCTGGAAGGTCGAGGGCAGCGAGGAGTGGATGGAGCGCCTGAAGGTCATCGGCGCCGACGAGGTCGCCTCCGGCACCAACGTCGCCACCCCGGTCTTCGACGGTGCCCGTGAGGACGAGATCTCCGGTCTCTTCGAGTCCACGATCCCGAACCGCGACGGCAACCGGATGGTGCAGCCGTCCGGCAAGGCGAACCTGTTCGACGGCCGCTCCGGTGAGCCGTTCCCGGACCCGATCTCGATCGGGTACATGTACATCCTCAAGCTCCACCACCTGGTCGACGACAAGCTGCACGCGCGGTCGACCGGCCCGTACTCGATGATCACCCAGCAGCCGCTGGGTGGTAAGGCGCAGTTCGGTGGTCAGCGCTTCGGCGAGATGGAGGTGTGGGCGCTGGAGGCTTATGGCGCCGCGTACGCCCTCCAGGAACTGCTGACGATCAAGTCCGACGACGTGACCGGCCGCGTGAAGGTCTACGAGGCCATCGTCAAGGGCGAGAACATCCCCGAGCCCGGCATTCCCGAGTCCTTCAAGGTCCTCATCAAGGAAATGCAGTCGCTCTGCCTCAACGTGGAGGTGCTGTCCTCGGACGGTATGTCCATCGAGATGCGCGACACGGACGAGGATGTCTTCCGCGCTGCGGAGGAGCTCGGTATCGACCTGTCCCGGCGAGAGCCGAGCAGCGTCGAAGAGGTCTGACGGGTTCGCCGGCCGGATCCCGTATCCGGCCGGCTCTCCCCGGACCCGTTCAGACCATTGCTGAAGTGCCCCATCTACTCGCTGACGCGAGGGGCTCGAACCCCCGAAAGAGGGATTGACGACAAGTGCTCGACGTCAACTTCTTCGACGAGCTGCGGATCGGCCTTGCCACCGCGGACGACATCCGGACCTGGTCGCACGGCGAAGTGAAGAAGCCGGAGACCATCAACTACCGCACGCTCAAGCCCGAGAAGGACGGACTCTTCTGCGAGAAGATCTTCGGTCCGACCCGGGACTGGGAGTGCTACTGCGGCAAGTACAAGCGTGTCCGCTTCAAGGGCATCATCTGTGAGCGCTGTGGCGTGGAAGTCACGCGCGCCAAGGTGCGCCGTGAGCGGATGGGCCACATTGAGCTGGCCGCGCCCGTCACCCACATCTGGTACTTCAAGGGCGTCCCGTCACGCCTGGGGTACCTGCTCGACCTCGCGCCGAAGGACCTTGAGAAGGTCATCTACTTCGCCGCGTACATGATCACGTTCGTGGACGAGGAGCGCCGTACGCGCGACCTGCCCTCGCTGGAGGCGCACGTCTCCGTCGAGCGTCAGCAGGTCGAGAACCGTCGCGACTCCGACCTCGAAGCCCGCGCCAAGAAGCTCGAGACCGACCTGGCCGAGCTGGAGGCCGAGGGCGCCAAGGCCGATGTGCGCCGCAAGGTGCGCGAAGGCGCCGAGCGTGAGATGAAGCAGCTGCGCGACCGTGCGCAGCGCGAGATCGACCGTCTCGACGAGGTGTGGAACCGCTTCAAGAACCTCAAGGTGCAGGACCTGGAGGGCGACGAGCTCCTCTACCGCGAGCTGCGTGACCGCTTCGGCACGTACTTCGACGGTTCGATGGGCGCCGCCGCGCTGCAGAAGCGCCTGGAGTCCTTCGACCTGAACGAGGAGGCCGAGCGCCTCCGCGAGATCATCCGTACCGGCAAGGGCCAGAAGAAGACCCGTGCGCTCAAGCGCCTCAAGGTCGTCTCCGCGTTCCTCCAGACCAGCAACAGCCCCAAGGGCATGGTGCTGGACTGCGTGCCGGTGATCCCGCCGGACCTGCGTCCGATGGTGCAGCTGGACGGTGGCCGCTTCGCGACCTCCGACCTGAACGACTTGTACCGCCGTGTGATCAACCGGAACAACCGCCTCAAGCGTCTCCTTGACCTCGGTGCCCCCGAGATCATCGTGAACAACGAGAAGCGGATGCTCCAGGAGGCCGTCGACGCGCTGTTCGACAACGGCCGCCGCGGTCGCCCGGTGACCGGTCCCGGTAACCGTCCGCTGAAGTCCCTGAGCGACATGCTCAAGGGCAAGCAGGGCCGTTTCCGTCAGAACCTGCTCGGCAAGCGAGTCGACTACTCGGCCCGTTCCGTGATCGTCGTCGGCCCGCAGCTCAAGCTGCACCAGTGCGGTCTGCCGAAGGCCATGGCGCTGGAGCTCTTCAAGCCGTTCGTGATGAAGCGCCTGGTGGACCTGAACCACGCGCAGAACATCAAGTCGGCGAAGCGCATGGTCGAGCGTGGCCGTACGGTCGTGTACGACGTGCTCGAAGAGGTCATCGCCGAGCACCCGGTGCTGCTGAACCGTGCGCCGACCCTGCACCGCCTGGGCATCCAGGCCTTCGAGCCGCAGCTGGTCGAGGGCAAGGCCATCCAGATCCACCCGCTCGTCTGCACCGCGTTCAACGCGGACTTCGACGGTGACCAGATGGCCGTCCACCTGCCGCTCTCCGCGGAGGCGCAGGCCGAGGCGCGCATCCTGATGCTCTCCTCGAACAACATCCTCAAGCCGGCCGACGGCCGTCCGGTCACCATGCCCACCCAGGACATGGTGCTCGGCCTCTTCTTCCTCACCACGGACGAGGAGGAGCGCAAGGTCAAGGGCGCGGGCCGGTCCTTCGGCTCCACCGCCGAGGCGACCATGGCGTTCGACAACCGGGAGCTGTCGCTCCAGGCGAAGGTCGACATCCGCTTCCCGGTGGGCACCATCCCGCCGCGCGGCTGGACCCCGCCGGTCTCCGACGAGGTCGACACCGACGGCACCGCCGTCGAGTGGCAGCAGGGCGACCCGTTCCGGCTGCGTACGACGCTGGGCCGCGCGCTCTTCAACGAGCTGCTGCCCGAGGACTACCCGTTCGTCGACTACTCGGTGGGCAAGAAGCAGCTCTCCGAGATCGTCAACGACCTGGCCGAGCGCTACCCCAAGGTCATCGTGGCGGCGACGCTCGACAACCTGAAGGCGGCCGGCTTCTTCTGGGCGACCCGCTCCGGTGTCACCGTCGCCATCTCCGATGTCGTCGTGCCCGAGGCGAAGAAGGCGATCGTCCAGGGTTACGAGGCCCAGGACGAGAAGGTCCAGAAGCAGTACGAGCGCGGTCTGATCACCAAGGACGAGCGCACCCAGGAGCTCATCGCGATCTGGACCAAGGCGACCAACGAGGTCGCCGAGGCGATGAACGCGAACTTCCCGAAGACCAACCCCATCTTCATGATGGTGAACTCGGGTGCTCGTGGAAACATGATGCAGATGCGTCAGATCGCCGGTATGCGTGGTCTGGTGTCCAACGCCAAGAACGAGACGATCCCGCGTCCCATCAAGGCGTCCTTCCGTGAAGGCCTGTCCGTGCTGGAGTACTTCATCTCCACGCACGGTGCCCGTAAGGGTCTGGCCGACACCGCCCTGCGTACCGCCGACTCGGGTTACCTGACCCGTCGTCTGGTGGACGTCTCGCAGGACGTGATCATCCGCGAGGAGGACTGCGGCACCGAGCGCGGTCTGAAGCTGCGGATCGCCGAGCGCGGCGCCGACGGTGTCCTGCGCAAGGCGGAGGACGTCGAGACGTCCGTGTACGCGCGGATGCTCGCCGAGGACGTCGTCGTCGACGGCAAGGTCATCGCGCCGGCAAATGTCGACCTGGGCGATGTCCTGATCGACGCCGTCGTGGCCGCCGGGGTCGAGGAGGTCAAGACCCGCTCGGTCCTGACCTGCGAGTCCGCGGTCGGTACCTGTGCCTTCTGCTACGGCCGCTCGCTGGCCACCGGCAAGCTGGTCGACATCGGTGAGGCGGTCGGCATCATCGCCGCCCAGTCCATCGGTGAGCCCGGTACCCAGCTGACGATGCGTACCTTCCACACCGGTGGTGTGGCCGGTGACGACATCACCCAGGGTCTGCCCCGTGTCGTCGAGCTCTTCGAGGCCCGTACGCCCAAGGGTGTCGCCCCGATCTCGGAGGCGGCAGGCCGCGTCCGTATCGAGGAGACCGAGAAGACCAAGAAGCTCGTCGTCACCCCGGACGACGGCAGCGACGAGACGCCGTTCCCGATCTCGAAGCGTGCCCGTCTGCTCGTGGGCGAGGGCGACCGGGTCGAGGTGGGCCAGAAGCTCACCGTCGGTGCCACCAACCCGCACGACGTGCTGCGGATCCTCGGTCAGCGCGCGGTCCAGGTCCACCTGGTCGGCGAGGTCCAGAAGGTCTACAACTCGCAGGGTGTGTCGATCCACGACAAGCACATCGAGATCATCATCCGGCAGATGCTGCGCCGTGTGACGATCATCGAGTCCGGCGACGCGGAGCTGCTGCCGGGCGAGCTGGTGGAGCGTTCGAAGTTCGAGAACGAGAACCGTCGTGTGGTCCAGGAAAGCCGCCAGCCGGCCTCCGGCCGTCCGCAGCTGATGGGTATCACCAAGGCCTCGCTGGCCACCGAGTCGTGGCTGTCGGCGGCGTCCTTCCAGGAGACGACCAGGGTCCTCACCGACGCGGCGATCAACGCCAAGTCGGACTCCCTGATCGGCCTCAAGGAGAACGTCATCATCGGTAAGCTCATCCCGGCCGGTACGGGCCTGTCCCGTTACCGCAACATCCGGGTCGAGCCGACCGAGGAGGCCAAGGCCGCGATGTACTCGGCCGTCGGCTACGACGACATCGACTACTCGCCGTTCGGCACGGGCTCCGGCCAGGCCGTTCCGCTGGAGGACTACGACTACGGTCCGTACAACCAGTGAGCGGGTGCCGGTTCCTCGCTCACCGGTTTCGGTGAGCGGGTCGCCGGTCGCTGATTCGACTGAAGGGCGGTCACCCCACGGGGTGGCCGCCCTTCGGCCGTGGGCGGGCGTAGAAGCCTCACGGCCGGTCTTAGTTGAGGGCCCGGTCGATCCATTCGCGTATCCGCGCGTGGTGGTCGGACCAGGCGTCCCACATCTCCGAGCCCCACGCCGTGAGCAGCTCGCCGTACTCCCGGGTGTCCCCGGCGGCCACCACGTCGGCGGCCGACAGCCGGGAGTGCAGGCTCTTCGCGGACGGCTGCGGCTCCAGCGGGCGGAAGCCCCCGTACGCCACCATGCGGCGGTGCAGCCGTGGGCCGAGCCGGGGATCGGCGTCGCTCTCCACGACCATGCACAGCGTCATCAGGCATATCGACAGCCGTCGCACCGAGCGGGGGTCGCCGCCGCCCGGGTGCTGGGCGACACAGCTGTCCACCAGAAGCTGGTGCAGCGGCTGCCGGTCCGCGTCGTTGTACGAGGCTGCCAGGAGCTCCAGGTAGGGCGCACGACAGCGTTCACAGCCCATCTCGCCGGGCCGGCTGTCCGTCGTCTCCGTCATGCGTTCGCCCTCGTCATGCGTTCGTCCTCGTCACGTGGCTGCCTCCGTCACATGCGGGGTCGCCCCTCCGCGAGCATGATCCGGGCCCAGCCCTCCACCGTCCGGTGCGAGCCGGACCAGGCCCGCCATACGGAGGACGCCCAGCGGGCGGTCGCGGCGGCGCGCTCCTCGGAGGGGGCGTGCCGTACGTCCAGGACGGTCACCGAGCCCAGCCCGGCCGGACCGGCGGGGGGCTCCAGCACGGGCCAGTCGTCCCTGCCCAGCCGGGGCAGCACCTCGCGGCTGATGCCGTTGAGCAGCCGCCGCATCCGGTCCTCGGAGAGACCGTGCTCCAGGTGCAGACAGAGGGCGGTCAGATGCACCGCCACCGACTGGCGCTGGCGTCTCTCCCGCTCGCCGCCGTACGGATGCTGCGCGGCGTAACAGTCGGTGGCCAGGCGCAGCACTCCCGGATCCGCGAGCTCGGCGGTCAGCAGGGAGAACTCCTGCCAGCAGCCGGGTGCGGCGGACATATAGGCATGCACCGGGGCCGGGATGTCCGCGACAGGCGCGGCGCAGCCCCTACAGGTCGTCGATCTCGGTAAGTCGGCTCCCACTGTCATACTGTCTCCCGCCCCACCCCGCCCCGTCTTCGTCTTATACGTTTTCCTGTCGCGCGCACTCGTATGCTCGCTGAGACGTTCGATCTGACCGGGCTGTGGGCGGGCGACGGCCGGGCGATGACCTGGCTCGATCCGATCCGGCCCCCCGCCACCGCCCCCGGCGTGTCGGGTGCGCGGCATTTGTTTTGACCGGAGTCGATGAGGTAGGTACGCTCAGACCTTGTGCCTGGGGTGTGCCTGGGCTCCTGTGCGTGTCTGCAACCGCCGAGGGGCTCGAGTACCGGCCACCGCAATCTGCGCCCTCCTCGCTTTCAGCGGGGTCATGCAGCATTCGACACACCCGACCGCGTGGGTCGGTGGGTGTTCCAGGTTAGTTTCACGAACGGCACACAGAAACCGGAGAAGTAGTGCCTACGATCCAGCAGCTGGTCCGGAAGGGCCGGCAGGACAAGGTCGAGAAGAACAAGACGCCCGCCCTTGAGGGTTCCCCTCAGCGTCGTGGCGTCTGCACGCGTGTGTTCACGACCACCCCGAAGAAGCCGAACTCGGCCCTCCGTAAGGTCGCGCGTGTGCGTCTGACCTCCGGCATCGAGGTCACGGCCTACATTCCGGGTGAGGGACACAACCTGCAGGAGCACTCCATCGTGCTCGTGCGTGGTGGCCGTGTGAAGGACCTGCCGGGTGTTCGCTACAAGATCATCCGCGGTTCCCTGGACACCCAGGGCGTCAAGAACCGCAAGCAGGCCCGCAGCCGCTACGGCGCCAAGAAGGAGAAGTAAGAATGCCTCGTAAGGGCCCCGCCCCGAAGCGCCCGGTCATCATCGACCCGGTCTACGGTTCTCCTCTTGTCACCTCGCTGATCAACAAGATCCTGCTCAACGGCAAGCGTTCCACTGCCGAACGGATCGTGTACGGCGCCATGGAAGGCCTCCGCGAGAAGACCGGCAACGACCCGGTCATCACGCTGAAGCGCGCGCTTGAGAACGTCAAGCCCACGCTCGAGGTCAAGTCCCGCCGTGTCGGTGGCGCCACCTACCAGGTGCCGATCGAGGTCAAGCCCGGTCGCGCCGCCACCCTCGCTCTGCGCTGGGTCGTGGGTTACTCCCGCGCCCGTCGTGAGAAGACCATGACCGAACGCCTCATGAACGAGCTGCTCGACGCCTCCAACGGTCTCGGCGCCTCGGTCAAGAAGCGTGAGGACACGCACAAGATGGCCGAGTCCAACAAGGCCTTCGCGCACTACCGCTGGTAGTCGCTCCCCCCATCGAGACCGAGAGAAGATTGAGCCTTATGGCCACCACTTCGCTTGACCTGGCCAAGGTCCGCAACATCGGGATCATGGCCCACATCGACGCGGGCAAGACGACGACCACCGAGCGCATCCTGTTTTACACCGGTGTGAGCTACAAGATCGGTGAAGTCCACGACGGCGCTGCCACGATGGACTGGATGGAGCAGGAGCAGGAGCGCGGCATCACGATCACGTCCGCCGCGACGACCTGTCACTGGCCGCTCGAGGACGTCGACCACACCATCAACATCATCGACACCCCGGGACACGTGGACTTCACGGTCGAGGTGGAGCGTTCGCTCCGCGTACTCGACGGTGCCGTCACCGTGTTCGACGGTGTCGCCGGTGTGGAGCCGCAGTCCGAGACGGTTTGGCGCCAGGCCGACCGTTACGGTGTTCCGCGCATCTGCTTCGTCAACAAGCTCGACCGGACCGGCGCGGAGTTCCACCGCTGCGTCGAGATGATCTCGGACCGCCTCGGCGCGACCCCGATCGTCATGCAGCTTCCGATCGGTGCCGAGGCCGACTTCAAGGGCGTCGTCGACCTGGTGACGATGAAGGCCTACGTCTGGTCCGCCGAGGCCGCCAAGGGCGAGATGTACGACACCGTCGACATCCCGGCCACGCACACCGAGGCTGCCGAGGAATGGCGCGGCAAGCTGCTCGAGACCGTCGCCGAGAACGACGACGAGCTGATGGAGCTGTTCCTGGAGGGCATCGAGCCCACCGTGGAGCAGCTGTACACGGCGATCCGTCGCATCACCATCGCCTCCGGCAAGTCCGAGGGCGTCACCGTCACCCCCGTGTTCTGCGGAACCGCGTTCAAGAACAAGGGCGTTCAGCCCCTGCTCGACGCGGTCGTGCGCTACCTGCCTTCGCCCCTGGACGTCGAGGGCATCGACGGCCACGACGTGAAGGACCCGGAGAAGGTCGTCACGCGGAAGCCGTCGTTCGACGAGCCGCTGTCGGCGCTGGCCTTCAAGATCATGAGGGACCCGCACCTGGGCAAGCTCACCTTCGTCCGGGTGTACTCCGGCCGTCTGGAAGCCGGCACCGCGGTGCTGAACTCCGTGAAGGGCCGCAAGGAGCGCATCGGCAAGATCTACCGTATGCACGCGAACAAGCGTGAGGAGATCGAGTCGGTGGGCGCCGGCGACATCGTCGCCGTCATGGGCCTGAAGCAGACCACCACCGGTGAGACGCTGTGCGACGACAAGAGCCCGGTGATCCTGGAGTCCATGGACTTCCCGGCGCCGGTCATCGAGGTCGCGATCGAGCCCAAGTCCAAGGGTGACCAGGAGAAGCTGGGTGTCGCCATCCAGAGTCTCGCGGAGGAGGACCCCTCCTTCCAGGTGCACAGCAATGAGGAGACCGGCCAGACCGTCATCGGCGGTATGGGCGAGCTCCACCTTGAGGTGCTGGTCGACCGTATGAAGCGCGAGTTCCGCGTCGAGGCGAACGTCGGTAAGCCGCAGGTCGCCTACCGTGAGACGATCCGCAAGACCGTCGAGCGCGTGGACTTCACGCACAAGAAGCAGACCGGTGGCACCGGGCAGTTCGCCAAGGTGCAGATCATGCTCGAGCCCATCGAGAGTGGCGACACCTCGTACGAGTTCGTCAACAAGGTCACCGGTGGGCGTATCCCGAAGGAGTACATCCCTTCGGTCGACGCCGGTGCGCAGGAGGCCATGCAGTTCGGCATCCTGGCCGGTTACGAGATGACCGGCGTGCGCCTCACCCTGCTCGACGGTGGCTACCACGAGGTCGACTCCTCCGAGCTCGCCTTCAAGATCGCCGGTTCGCAGGCGTTCAAGGAAGGTGCCCGCAGGGCGTCTCCCGTACTCCTTGAGCCGATGATGGCCGTCGAGGTCACCACGCCCGAGGACTACATGGGTGACGTGATCGGCGACATCAACTCCCGCCGTGGCCAGATCCAGTCCATGGAGGACCGGTCCAACGCCAAGGTCATCAAGGGTCTGGTGCCGCTTTCGGAGATGTTCGGCTACGTCGGCGACCTCCGCAGCAAGACCTCGGGTCGCGCAAGCTACTCGATGCAGTTCGACTCCTACGCCGAGGTTCCCCGGAACGTCGCCGAGGAGATCATCGCGAAGGCCAAGGGCGAGTAACTCTTCAGAGTCCACGCTTTAGGCTTGTCACCGGAAGCCTTGGGGCAGTTCCGCCGGATTCACGGCGGGGCGGCTCCGGGCCCCGGCATCCCAGCAAAGATCACCTGGCGCCGATGAGTAAGGCGTACAGAACCACTCCAGGAGGACCCCAGTGGCGAAGGCGAAGTTCGAGCGGACTAAGCCGCACGTCAACATCGGCACCATCGGTCACATCGACCACGGTAAGACGACCCTCACGGCCGCCATTACCAAGGTGCTGCATGACGCGTACCCGGACCTGAACGAGGCCTCGGCCTTCGACCAGATCGACAAGGCTCCTGAGGAGCGCCAGCGCGGTATCACGATCTCGATCGCGCACGTCGAGTACCAGACGGAGTCGCGTCACTACGCGCACGTCGACTGCCCTGGTCACGCGGACTACATCAAGAACATGATCACGGGTGCGGCGCAGATGGACGGCGCCATCCTCGTGGTCGCGGCCACCGACGGCCCGATGCCGCAGACCAAGGAGCACGTGCTCCTGGCCCGCCAGGTCGGCGTGCCGTACATCGTTGTCGCCCTGAACAAGGCCGACATGGTGGACGACGAAGAGATCATGGAGCTCGTCGAGCTCGAGGTCCGTGAGCTCCTCTCCGAGTACGAGTTCCCGGGCGACGACCTTCCGGTCGTGCGTGTCTCGGCGCTCAAGGCTCTCGAGGGCGACAAGGAGTGGGGTGACTCCGTCCTCAAGCTGATGAGCGCCGTGGACGAGTCCATCCCGCAGCCCGAGCGCGACATCGACAAGCCGTTCCTGATGCCGATCGAGGACGTCTTCACGATCACCGGTCGTGGCACCGTCGTCACCGGTCGTATCGAGCGTGGTGTCCTCAAGGTCAACGAGACCGTCGACATCGTCGGTATCAAGCAGGACAAGACCACCACCACGGTCACCGGCATCGAGATGTTCCGCAAGCTGCTCGACGAGGGCCAGGCCGGTGAGAACGTCGGTCTGCTCCTCCGTGGCATCAAGCGCGAGGACGTCGAGCGCGGCCAGGTCATCATCAAGCCGGGTTCGGTCACGCCGCACACCAGCTTCGAGGCCCAGGCCTACATCCTGTCGAAGGACGAGGGTGGCCGTCACACCCCCTTCTTCAACAACTACCGCCCGCAGTTCTACTTCCGTACCACGGACGTGACCGGCGTGGTGACCCTTCCCGAGGGCACCGAGATGGTCATGCCGGGCGACAACACCGTCATGAGCGTCGAGCTGATCCAGCCCGTCGCCATGGAGGAGGGCCTCAAGTTCGCCATCCGTGAGGGTGGCCGGACCGTCGGCGCCGGCCAGGTCACCAAGATCAACAAGTAATTGCTGATCCCGTCCGATCCAGTCGGGTCCTTTTCTAAAAGGAACTGATCGGGTCAGATGTGACCTGGTTGCTCCTCGGAGCATTCAGCAGGGGCCCCGTACCCCGTCCGTGAGGACGGTGGTGCGGGGCCCCTGTCGTGTGTGTACGGCGGGATGTGTACGACGTGGTGTGT
Source organism: Streptomyces sp. NPDC088400 (assembly GCF_044753355.1). Taxonomy (NCBI): domain Bacteria; kingdom Bacillati; phylum Actinomycetota; class Actinomycetes; order Kitasatosporales; family Streptomycetaceae; genus Streptomyces; species Streptomyces sp. NPDC088400. Next base: position 122,325 of record NZ_JBIVMZ010000001.1, read on the forward strand.
AAGGCGGCTTGTCGTATCGGCGTGGCATAATCCCCCGACCGCTGGTGGTCCGTACCTATGCGGTCGGGCGGCCGGTGACGCCGACTCCCAAGAAGACAGCCCTAGTTGCGTCAGTTGCCACCTCCACGGTGTGCACCTTGAGGCCGTTGGCTGACTCCTCGTCATGAGAGGAACATTGGATGGTTGTTCAGCGAGACACGGGGGGCGGGGCGAAGCCCGGAGCCGCTTCCCGCCCTCCTCGTATCCGGGCGGCAGTGACACTGTCGGCCTCGGCTCAGGACCCGGGTGACGCTCTCGTCCCGGGCGATGCCCAGGCTCCGTCACCGTCCTCGAAGCCGGCCCGGCCCGCGCCCGTACCCACGGGGGCCGACGGGCGGACGGACAGGGGCGAAGACGCAGGGGCGGCCGTGAACGCCCGCACCGCCGACGAGCCGGGCGATACGAAAGCCGGGGAGACCGGGGCCAGGGAAGCAGAGGCCGGGGAAGCAGGGGCCGGGTCGGTCGGAAACGCGGAGGCCGGCAAGGCGGAAGCGGACGACGGGAAAGCGGAGGCCGAAGAAGCGCGGACTGCCGAAGCGGGCTCGGGTACGGGTACGGGCTCAGGCTCGGGTACGGCCCTGGGCGCCACCCGGGGCGAGCGCTCCGGGCGGGCGACCGGAATCGCCGTCGCGGGAGCGGACGGTGGAGCCTCTCCGCCCGCCGCCCCCGACGCGGTGCCCGCCGGACGGCCGGGGAAGCCCATGCTGGCCGTCGCCGCCATAGCCGGAGCTGTTCTCATCGCCGTACCCCTTCTCCTGATGGGCGGCGGCAAGGACGACAAGGGGAACGGCCCGTCGGGGAGCGTGGCGTTGCAGACGTCCGACACCGTTCTCGGATCGGACGCGCTGGCCGGTGCGCCGGGCGACTACGCCAGCGAGAAGCCCTCCGCATCCCCGACCGCCACCCCCTCCAAGTCGGCGCGGGTCGAAATACCCCAGGTCCGGCATGATCCGGAGCCGAAGGAGAGCAAGGAATCCGTCAAGGACAAGCCCTCCCCGACGGCCGACTCCAAGAAGGACAAGAAGGAGAAGGCGGCCGACGAGAAGCCCAAGGCGGTCGTCTGGACGAAGACCACTGTCGCGGCGCCGAGCAAGCTCGAAACCGGCCAGTCGTGGAGTACGAATCGCATCCGGATGACCATTCAGCCGGACGGCAACTTCGTCGTCTACAACAAGGCGGACAACCACGCGCTCTGGGCCTCCATGGTCTTCGGCGAGAACCACAACGTCGAGTTCCAGCCCGACGGCAATCTCGTCGTCTACACCGCCGACCACAAGGCGGTGTGGGCCTCGCGCACCAACGGGAACGACGGTGCGAAGCTGGTCCTCCGCGAGGACGGCAGGGTGTCCATCACGACCGGTGACAAGGTCCTGTGGAGCACCTGATCCGCTCTGGATAGCGTTCGTGTACCGGAATTCCCGTCAGGCGGGAATTCCGGTACACGTCTTTGGTGCACGTCTTTGGTACGCGATGCCGGTGCCGGACCGTCGGTTTCACCCAGCTGTCATCATCTGTGCCCCTCGCGGGCCGGCGGGGGCCGTTGAACGCCCTTATCGTCACGGCGATCTCAACGGGCGTGCCGGCACAGGAGAGAGGGCGCGGTTCGCGATGGAAGCAGCGTTCCGGAACGGGAAGAGAAAGAGACGCGGGAGCCGATCGGCGCTGGTCGGCGGGGGAGTGGCCGCAGCCATGGCCGGGCTGATCGCCCCGCTCCTGGGCATCCCGGCGGCGAGCGCGGCACCGGCCGCGGCCCCGGCGGCAACGTCGTCCGTCGTGCCGTCGGCGGCGCCGGCCGTGCGCGACCCGGCCCAGTACGTGGACCCGCTCATCGGCTCGGCCAACGGCGGCAACACGTACCCCGGCGCCAACCTGCCGTTCGGCATGATCGCGTGGTCCCCGACCAGTACGGCGGGCGACCAGACCAACACCGCCGCCGCCAACGGCTATTCGTACGACACGACCCGCGTCCGCGGGTTCAGCCTCACGCATGTCAACGGCGCGGGCTGCCATCCGGGGGCGGCCGGTGACGTACCGATCATGCCGTTCGTGGGCGACGTCGACTCGTCCCCCTCCGCCGACACCAAGGACCAGAAGTACGCCGCGAACTTCTCGCACGCCAACGAGAAGGCCGAGCCCGGCCGTTACCGCGTGGGCCTCGACTCGGGCGCGATCACCGACCTCGCCGTCAGCGAGCGGGCCGGCGTCGCCGACTTCACCTTCCCCGAGGACAAGCCGGCCAGCCTCCTCTTCCGCGTCTCCAACTCCCTCAACGGCAGCGAGAACGCCCACGTCGCCATCGACACCGCGCAGCGGAAGGTGACCGGCTGGGTGGAGACCGGGGCGTTCTGCGGGCGGCGCGCCAACGGCGGTGAGAACAGCCGTAAGAGCTACTACCGCCTCTACTTCACCGCCTCCTTCGACCGCGCCTTCTCCGGCGTCGGCACCTGGCGGAACGACCGTCTGGCCGCCGGTTCCACCACGGCCGACGGCGGCGAGGGCTACGCCACCGGGGCGGACCGGGCCGGGCGCGGTTCCGGTGGGTACGTCAGTTTCGACACGGCGGGCGACAACGATGTCCGGATGCGGCTCGGCATCTCGTACGTCTCGCTCGCGGGCGCCGAGGCCAACCTCCGCGGCGAGATAGCGCCCCGGGCGAGCGTGGCGGACGTGGCGGAGGCCGGACAGGCGGCCTGGGAGCGGCAGTTGGGCGACGTCGGGATCAGCGGCGGCAGCGAGGCGCAGCGTACGACGTTCTACACCGCCCTCTACCACTCCCTCCAGCAGCCCAACCTGGTCAGCGACCGCGACGGCCGTTACCCGGGCATGGACGGTACGACACGGCGCGTCGGGCGCGGCCAGGGGGCGCAGTACAGCAACTTCTCCGGCTGGGACCAGTACCGGGCCCAGGTGCAGCTGCTCGCCCTGCTCGCACCGCGTGTCGCCGGGGACTTCGCCCAGTCGCTGTTCAACTTCGCCGAGCAGAACGGCGGGGTGTGGGACGGTGTTCGATATCGACAGCCACCAGGAAGTGCTCCCGCACCGCGTGCCGGAGCACTTCCTCCCGGTCCCGCGGAGGCATGAATTCGGTGTCCAGCACCGGGCTCATGAGGCAGACCTTCGACCGCATCGGCCATGGAGCCCGTCTGAGAAGACATCGACCCATTCCCCCACAATCCACCCCACAACGCAGACGGTTCCGGATATCAGTACGGATGGTTCCAGGCATCAGTCTGGCAGGGATTCTCTCCCGCCGGGCAACGCGCTTCGAGGGGCACACGCAGGGATCTCGCCTGATGCGGCGTCAACGTCGAGGCGGTGCACCACTGACAAAGCTCAGCGGTGCACCACTGACAAAGTTCCCTGCACGACTGACAAAGTCCGGAGCCCACGAGGACCTTAAGCTCCATGAGCGAGGGAGTGGACGACGCTTGAGAGGACGACCTGGAGCGCGAACAAGACGGCCTGTCCGAACCTGCCGTCGCCCACAGCTCATCCAGGCCCCACACATCATCTTCGGACTGTTGAACCGCAGGGGGTTTCGCAGTCCGACGGTGATCCGCCTGTGCTGTGCCGGCTTTCCGTGGCTCGTCGCCCGCCACCAGCGCAAGTAGGTGCCGCCCCGCCGGCGTACGACCGTGTTGTCAGCTCTGTGCTACTTCGAACGCGTTCCCGTTACCGATCGCAGCGCTGTTGACTAGCGGCGCCGTGCGACGATCGCGATTACGGTCACCGAGTCCAGGGGGCCGTTGACGCGCGGCGCCGAGGAGACATCGCGGTGAGCAACACTGCCCGACCCACGATCCGTACCCCTGAAGGACGCGGGCGCAAAGCCGCCGGACTCCTCGGCACGGTGGTCTGCGCTGTCGTCCTCGCCCTGGCGCATCTGGTGTCGGGTTACGTCACCTGGCTCGCCTACCTGATCGAGCCCGACGGCTTTTGGGACACCGACGCGGCCGGCAAGTCCGGCATCGCCGCCGGCATCGGCTTGGGGATCGCCGTTTTCGGGGGGCTGCTGACGTTGGCATTCGTGAAGGCCGGTTGGCTGCGCACGTGGTGGTACGCGTTGCCGGTCGCGCTCGCCGTCGCGGCGCTCCTCCGGCTCACGGTTCTCGCCCCCGAACTCTGACGTCGGCCTGCGTTCCTACGCCGCGAGCGGAGTGTCCGAGGCGGCGCAGCCGGCGCACGTGCCCGGTTCCGGCGCGCGGTAGGCGCGGTCGCAGGTGTCGCAGTTCTGAAGTGGGTCCGGGCGTGCGGCGGTTGTGGTGACCGGGGTCGCCGGAAGCGGTGGCGGCAGCAGGGCGGTGAGACGGTGGGCCAGCAGGGCGGCCGGGTGGTGCAGGCCCGATGGCAGGTTCGCGGTCAGGGTGCGTCGTACGGCCTCGGGCGCGGCACCGCGTTCCAGCCAGGCGGCGACGGCCGGGGCCAGGCGCCGTACGTCCCGCTCGGAGAGTAAGAGGCACGGGGCATCGCACCGCAGATCGGCCAGGAGCGAGGCGGCCGCGCGCTCGCGCTCGGGGGTGTGGACGTGTGGCTGGGGGAGTGGCGGTGGTACGGCAGGGGGCGTCGCGGTCCCGCTCGGCGCGCTGATCGCGCCTACGGGTGGGGCGGATGGTGCGGGAGCGGTCTCGGGGCCGGGCGACTGCGGGGGCTCGGTGGCCGGTCTGTCCGCTGCGGCTACCGGGAGCGGCGGCTGCGGGCGCTCGGCCGGTGTCCGTTCCACGGTCACACGCCCGTCCTGATTCGCCAATGCGGCTTCGCGGGCCCGACGGGCGCGGGTCGCCTCCGGCGCGTTGTACGAGATTGTGCGGGTGACGATCCAGCCGCCCTCGGTCCGCTCACGAAGGCGTTCGATGTATCCGTACGCCTCCAACTCCCTTAACGCGGCGGCGATACGGTCGCGCCCCTCGGGGAACTTGCCGGTCAGCGTCTTGATGTCCACCGGCGAACCCTCGGGCAGCGACTGGATGTGCGTGGCCAGGCCGATCGCGGTCGCGGACAACTCGCGGTGCTGGGCGAGGTGGTTGCCGACGATCGTGTAGCCGGAGGCCTGGAATTCGTTCACCTTCATCACTCCGGACGGGGATCGGCGAACGACAGAACGAGCGCGCGGGGGCGCACTAAGCTGCTGTTCAGTCATCGGGAAGCCTCACTTCCTTGGTGGTCAGGCCCTCGATCGGGATGCCAGTCCCGGCCGGGGGCCGTCTCATGTCTGTGCTGTTGTCGAGGCCGAGCCTGCCGCCCTGACCTGTCCGAAAGCCAGCTCTCTGGGGCGAGATCACCCTTGTGGGTGATGTACGGGAGGTTGGGTGGGGTTTGGTTGGTTCTTTCCCGGGTTCTTTGATCTTTTTACGTCCCGCAGCCCCGAGGCCTGACCCACCGAGGCCAGGGTTTCCGGGTTTCGGTGGGCGAGCTTCCAGTGGGCCGGGGGAGGCTGGGCTCAGGGAGTGAAGTCGATCTCCGCCCAGACCGTTTTGCTGAGCGCCGGTCCGGTCGTGACGCCCCAGCGGTCGGCCAGCGCCGCGACGAGCAGGAGCCCGCGCCCCGACTCGGCATCGGTGGGCGCCGGTTGGCGGGTGGCCGGAAGCCGCGCGCCCTGGGCGTCGGTCACCTCGATACGCAGCATTCCCGGCCTCGGACGCCGGAGCGTGAGGCGGAAGTCCCGGCCGGGTGCGCGGCCATGCACCGCGGCGTTCGACGCCAACTCGGCCACGACATGAGCGGCGTCCTCGAACGGCAGCTCCCAGGACCGCAGTTGCTCGACGGCGAGCAGCCGAGTGAGCCTGGCGCCCCTGTGAGTGGACGACAGCTGCACACGGAACTCATGGGTGGGCGGCGCCGATTGCGTCAGGGGCAGCTGGTCGCTGATTTCTCGGTTCACGTCACACAGCGTGTCCGGATATGTCTAGGCTGAATAGTGGCGGCGCCCTTACGTACGGTGAATGTCCCTGGTCAGGTATGGAACTGTCAGGGCTGTACAGCGTGACCTTCCGTGCTCGGGGCGACCGAAAGTGACGCTACGGGCGTGTCGGAGGTGTGCACATGGGCGTGGACAGCGGCGGTACGGACTACACGACGGACGGCGCGGACGAGCCCGACTGGGAACCGGACCCCGGAGAAGACTCCGGCGCGGTGATCGCTGCCGTCGGCCGCCAGATCAAGCTCTGGCGGGAGGCCGCCGGACTGCGCCAGGTCGAGTTCGGCGCGGCGATCGGCTACGGCGAGAACCAGGTCTACAAAGTGGAGGCGGGCAAGCGCATCCCGCGACCGGAGTTCCTCGACCGGGCGGACGAGGTGCTGGGCGCGGGCGGGAAGCTCGCCGCGATGAAGCAGGACGTGGCGGAGGCGCGGTACCCGAAGAAGGTGCGGGATCTCGCGAAGTTGGAGGCGGAAGCCGTCGAACTGGGCGCGTATTGCAATCACAACATGCACGGGCTGTTGCAGACGGAGGAGTACGCGCGGGCGCTGTTCGACATCCGGCGGCCGGCCTTCTCCCCGGACAACCTCGAACGGTACGTGGCGGCCCGTCTCGCCCGGCAGCGGATCTTCGCGCGTACGCCGATGACCACGCTCACCTTTGTCCAGGAAGAGGTCACGCTACGCCGCCCGATCGGGGGCAGAATGGTGCTGCGTCGCCAGCTCGAACACCTGCTGGAGCGGGCCCAGTTGAGGCACGTCGAGATCCAGGTGATGCCGACGGACCGTGATGACCACGCCGGAATGGGTGGTGAGCTCCAGGTGCTGAAGCTCAGGGACGGTTCGACGGTGGGGTACGTGGCGGGGCAGCTCACCACTCGCATGCTCTCGGCGCCGAAAGAGGTCCAAGTCCTTGAGCTGCGACATGGGATCATCCGATCTCAGGCTCTCAGTCCACGGGAGTCGCTGGCCTTCATCGAGAAAGTGCTGGGGGAGACATGACCCGCGAGTCCTCTGCCGGGAACGCGTCCGAGCCACAGTGGTTCAAGAGCAGTCACAGCGGCAGCAACGACAACGACTGCGTCGAGGTAGCCACCACCCCCGGCACCGTCCACGTCCGCGACTCCAAGGCCACCGAAGGCCCCCGCCTCGGCTTCGCCGCGACCGCCTGGTCCGACTTCGTGGCCCACGCCTCCCGGCACTGACGTGTGGAGCCACGGGCGTCCTGTTGGATGGTGCCGATCAGGTGCTGTTAGCTGAGAATCGGTACCGCACTGCCCGACCCGGACGATCGAGAGAGGTGCCCGGTGCAGACACCCCGCCTGGAGGAAGTGCGCCTCACCTCCTTCAAGAGCTTCACCGACCAGTGCTTGCCGCTCCAGAACCTCACCCTTCTGATCGGCCGCAATGGCAGTGGCAAGTCGAACGCGCTGGACGCTCTGACGGTTCTGTCCCGGCTCTCGCTCGGTGAACCGGTACGGGACGCGCTCGACGGGCCTCGGCACGGTGGGGAGGAACCGATCCGAGGCGGTGCCGAGGGATGCGCGCCGCTGGGGCGCGATGCCTTCGCCATCGGCTGCCGGGTGCGGGTCGGGGAGGCGGTGTTCGACTTCGACGTGGAGATCGAGGTACGGCCGACCGTTCGTATTCGCTGTGAGCGGCTGGTGGCCGTGGAGGGGGCGCTGTACGGCGGCAGGAGGGTGGCACCGGGCCGGGTGCTGCTGGTGGCGGAGCCGTACGAATCGGGCTCCGACCGTCTCGCGGTGCGTTATTTCAACGGCCGCAAGGAGTTGGAGGAGGGCGACGCAACACTTCCTGACCGTCTCCTCCTTTCTCAGGTCCCGGTGCGGGTGCCGGACACGACGCAGGCCGGGCACCTGGTGCACCGCGCGGCCGACCAGGTGCTGTCCGCATTGCGGGAGGTCTTTCTCCTGGACCCGGTCCCGCACCTCATGCGCCGGTACGTGGCCGAGCGGGACACCGAGCTCCGTCGTAGCGCGGACAACCTGAGCGCTGTGGTGGGTGAGCTGAGGCGCGAGGATCCACCGGCGTTCAACCGGCTCAAAGAGCTGATCAGCGGGATGCCGGAGTACCCGGTGGTGGACGTGGACACGGTCGTCACTTCCCTCGGCGATGTGCAACTCGTGCTCCACGAGTCGGGGTTCCACGGCGATGTGCATGAAATCCCCGCCCGCCTCCTCAGCGATGGGATGCTGCGCTTCCTCGCCTTCGGTACCGCGATGCTTGATGTACCCGCGCCAGCTCCCGCCGTGGATCCCGCCGTGCCGAGACGGCTCCTGGTGATCGAGGAAATCGAGAACGGGCTGTACCCCACCCAGGCCGCCCGGGTGCTGCATCTGATGCGGGAGGAGTCGCGGCGAGGCGCTGTAGAGGTGCTGTTCACCACCCACAGCCCGGCCTTGCTCAACGCGCTCACCGCGCAGGACCACTCCGGGGTCATGGTCTGCACCCGTGACCCGGATTCGGGCGAGAGTCGTCTGACCCGTTTCACCGATCTGCCCGGCTATGTGGATCTGCTGGCCGCCGGCGACCTGGGTGACGTCGTCACCAAGGGGCGCCTGCCCGATGCCGTACGTCCGCGCGACACCGAAGTGATCAGCGTCGAGGACTGTCTCTCTGTGACGGAGTCAGCACAGGCATGGACCTCGTCGAGCATGCTGTGCGGCAGCAGCTGGGCACCGGCGACCTGAGCATCGTGGTCGAACGGGATCTGTACGCGTCCCGCGCGCAGGCGAAGGTCCGTATCTGGACCCTGGAAGCCACGATGGGCACCTGGGCCGACCTCGGCTGAGCGAGAGAGGCCCCGGGAATCCCTCGCGCGTGAGGCCGAGGGAGACGCGCCCCAGGATTCGCTCAAACGCCCGTGGGGTACGCTTTCCGGCCCGATTGGCCAGGGTCAAGGCCCCTATGGCACACTGTTCAGGTTGCTCGGTTGAGTGCCGATGCTGCGCGCCTCCCGCCGGGAGGACCGGAAGCGAGTCCCACAGTACTCGTCGTCCCAACTGCCCTCCGGGGCAGCGCTGGGACGGACGTACGGGAATCTTCCGGGAAGTGTCAGCGGGGTTCCGGCCAGGCACCCGGTGGGTGTTCTGCCCCCGGCCTGCGGTCCATGGGCCCGCAAACCCTTGGTTGGGAAATCCTTCGGGAGATCTTCGTAGAGGGAATGCGACACGCCCGACCGCGTGGGTCGGAGCAGGGCCGGCAGTTCCAAGAAGCTCGACCCAGCGGGTTCCAGAGCGTTACGAGAGACAGGACTAAGAAGCAGCCATGGCGGGACAGAAGATCCGCATCCGGCTCAAGGCCTACGACCACGAGGTCATCGATTCGTCGGCGAAGAAGATCGTCGAGACGGTGACGCGTACTGGTGCGTCGGTCGCGGGCCCGGTGCCGCTGCCCACTGAGAAGAACGTGTACTGCGTCATCAAGTCGCCGCACAAGTACAAGGACTCGCGCGAGCACTTCGAGATGCGCACGCACAAGCGCCTGATCGACATCCTCGACCCGACGCCCAAGACCGTTGACTCGTTGATGCGCCTGGACCTTCCGGCCGGCGTCGACATCGAGATCAAGCTCTGAGAGGCGCGGAAGAGATGGCAAAGCAGATCAAGGGTGTCCTGGGCGAGAAGCTCGGCATGACCCAGGTCTGGGACGACAACAACCGTGTCGTCCCGGTGACCGTGGTCAAGGCCGGACCCTGCGTCGTGACCCAGGTCCGTACGAATGACTCCGACGGCTACGAGTCGGTCCAGATCGCCTTCGGCGAGATCGACCCGCGCAAGGTGAACAAGCCCCTCAAGGGCCACTTCGCCAAGGCCGACGTGACCCCCCGCCGTCACCTGGTGGAGCTCCGCACCCCCGACGCGAGCGAGTACACGCTCGGTCAGGAGGTCACTGCCGAGGTGTTCGAGTCCGGCGTCAAGGTTGACGTCACGGGCAAGAGCAAGGGCAAGGGCTTCGCCGGTGTCATGAAGCGTCACAACTTCAAGGGCCTCGGCGCCGGTCACGGCACCCAGCGCAAGCACCGCTCCCCCGGTTCCATCGGTGGCTGTGCCACCCCGGGTCGTGTGTTCAAGGGCCTCCGCATGGCGGGCCGTATGGGCAACGAGCGGGTCACCACCCAGAACCTGACCGTTCACGCCGTTGACGCGGAGAAGGGCCTGCTCCTGATCAAGGGTGCGGTTCCTGGTCCGAACGGCGGCCTCGTCCTGGTCCGTACCGCGGCCAAGGGGGCCTGAGGTAACTGATGAGCACCGTTGACATCCTTTCGCCGGCAGGCGACAAGGCCGGGACCGTCGAACTCCCTTCGGAGATCTTCGACGCCAAGGTCAGCATTCCGCTGATCCACCAGGTCGTAGTCGCCCAGCTGGCCGCTGCCCGACAGGGCACGCACAAGACCAAGACCCGCGCCGAGGTCCGTGGTGGTGGCAAGAAGCCCTACCGCCAGAAGGGCACCGGCCGCGCCCGTCAGGGTTCGACCCGCGCGCCCCAGTTCGCCGGTGGTGGCGTCGTCCACGGCCCCGTGCCGCGTGACTACTCGCAGCGGACCCCCAAGAAGATGAAGGCCGCCGCTCTGCGCGCCGCCCTCACCGACCGGGCCCGTCACTCCCGTATCCACGTCGTCTCCGGCGTGGTCGAGGACGCGGTGTCCACCAAGGCCGCCAAGACCCTGCTGGGCAAGATCAGCGAGCGCAAGCACGTGCTCCTGGTCGCCGAGCGGGCCGACGAGGCCGCGTGGCTGTCCGCCCGCAACCTGCCCCAGGTGCACATCCTGGCGCCGGGCCAGCTGAACACGTACGACGTGCTCGTCTCCGACGACGTGGTCTTCACCAAGGCCGCCTTCGAGTCCTTCGTGTCTGGCCCTTCCAAGGCCGCTGAGACCGAAGGGAGCGAGGCCTGATGGCTACGCGACACCCGAGCATTGCGCCGAAGGCCGCCAAGGCGGCGAAGGCCGCGCGTGTGGCGAAGGCCCGTCGTGGCACCACGGCGACCGTCGAGACCCCGCTGAGCAAGTCCCTCTCGGACCCGCGCGACATTCTTGTCAAGCCCGTGGTCTCCGAGAAGAGTTACGCACTGCTCGACGAGGGCAAGTACACGTTCGTCGTCGACCCGCGCGCGAACAAGACCCAGATCAAGGAGGCCGTCCAGGCGGTCTTCTCGGTCAAGGTCACCGGGGTCAACACGATCAACCGGCAGGGCAAGCGCAAGCGCACCCGCACCGGTTTCGGCAAGCGTGCGAACACCAAGCGCGCCATCGTGACCCTCGCCGAGGGCGACCGTATCGACATCTTCGGCGGCCCGACCTCCTGACGGGGGGCTGGGACGTCCAGGATCCGGAATTCTTCCGAGGACTGAGAGACAATGGGTATCCGCAAGTACAAGCCGACGACCCCGGGCCGTCGTGGCTCCAGCGTCGCCGACTTTGTCGAGATCACGCGGTCCACGCCGGAGAAGTCGCTGGTCCGCCCTCTGCACAGCAAGGGCGGCCGTAACAACGCCGGTCGTGTGACCATGCGCCACCAGGGTGGCGGCCACAAGCGTGCCTACCGCGTGATCGACTTCCGTCGTCACGACAAGGACGGCGTGCCGGCCAAGGTCGCGCACATCGAGTACGACCCGAACCGCACCGCGCGCATCGCGCTGCTGCACTACGCGGACGGCGAGAAGCGCTACATTCTCGCGCCGCGTGGCCTGGCACAGGGCGCTCACGTCGAGAACGGTCCGGGCGCCGACATCAAGCCCGGCAACAACCTGGCGCTGCGCAACATCCCGGTCGGTACGACCATCCACGCCATCGAGCTGCGGCCCGGCGGCGGCGCGAAGTTCGCCCGCTCCGCGGGTGCCTCCGTGCAGCTGCTGGCGAAGGAGGGCTCCATGGCCCACCTTCGTATGCCGTCCGGTGAGATCCGGCTGGTCGACGTGCGCTGCCGCGCCACCATCGGTGAGGTCGGCAACGCCGAGCAGTCGAACATCAACTGGGGCAAGGCCGGCCGTATGCGCTGGAAGGGCGTTCGCCCGTCCGTCCGCGGTGTCGCCATGAACCCGGTCGACCACCCGCACGGTGGTGGTGAAGGCAAGACCTCCGGTGGTCGTCACCCGGTCTCGCCGTGGGGTCAGAAGGAGGGTCGTACTCGTTCTCCCAAGAAGGCGAGCAACAAGTACATCGTCCGCCGCCGCAAGACGAACAAGAAGCGCTAGGAGCGGGTTTAGATGCCGCGCAGTCTCAAGAAGGGGCCCTTCGTAGACGGCCACCTCATCAAGAAGGTGGACGTCCAGAACGAAGCGGGCTCCAAGAACGTCATCAAGACCTGGTCCCGTCGCTCGATGATCGTCCCGGCCATGCTCGGCCACACGATCGCGGTGCACAACGGCAAGATTCATGTCCCGGTGTTCGTCACCGAGTCCATGGTCGGCCACAAGCTCGGCGAGTTCTCGCCGACTCGCACCTTCCGCGGCCACGTCAAGGACGACCGGAAGTCGAAGCGCCGCTAACGCGGGGTGACTGACTATGACTTACACCGAAGGGACAACCATGGAAGCCAGGGCCCAGGCGCGGTACATCCGCGTCACGCCCATGAAGGCCCGCCGCGTGGTGGACCTCATCCGTGGCATGGATGCCACGGAGGCTCAGGCGGTCCTGCGTTTCGCCCCGCAGGCCGCGAGCGTGACGGTGGGCAAGGTGCTCGACAGCGCCATTGCCAACGCCGCTCACAACTACGACCACACCGACGCCTCGTCGCTGATCATCAGCGAGGCGTACGTGGACGAAGGTCCGACCCTGAAGCGGTTCCGTCCGCGTGCTCAGGGCCGTGCTTACCGGATCCGTAAGCGGACCAGCCACATCACCGTGGTCGTCAGCAGCAAGGAAGGAACCCGGTAATGGGCCAGAAGGTTAACCCGCATGGGTTCCGGCTCGGTATCACCACGGACTTCAAGTCCCGCTGGTATGCCGACAAGCTGTACAAGGACTACGTCAAGGAAGACGTTGCCATTCGTCGCATGATGACGAAGGGCATGGAGCGGGCCGGCATCTCGAAGGTCGAGATCGAGCGCACCCGCGACCGAGTCCGCGTGGACATCCACACCGCGCGTCCGGGCATCGTCATCGGCCGCCGCGGCGCCGAGGCCGACCGTATCCGCGGCGAGCTGGAGAAGCTGACCGGCAAGCAGGTCCAGCTGAACATCCTCGAGGTCAAGAACCCCGAGGTGGACGCTCAGCTGGTGGCCCAGGCCGTCGCCGAGCAGCTGTCCTCCCGCGTCTCCTTCCGTCGCGCCATGCGTAAGAGCATGCAGTCGACGATGAAGGCCGGCGCCAAGGGCATCAAGATCCAGTGCGGTGGCCGCCTCGGCGGCGCCGAGATGTCCCGCTCGGAGTTCTACCGCGAGGGCCGCGTGCCCCTGCACACGCTCCGTGCGAACGTCGACTACGGCTTCTTCGAGGCCAAGACGACCTTCGGCCGTATCGGTGTGAAGGTCTGGATCTACAAGGGCGACGTCAAGAACATCGCCGAGGTGCGTGCCGAGAACGCCGCGGCCCGCGCCGGCAACCGTCCGGCCCGTGGTGGTGGCAACGACCGTCCCGCCGGCCGTGGTGGCCGCGGCGGCGAGCGTGGCGGCCGTGGCCGTAAGCCGCAGCAGAGCCCGGCAGCCGAGGCCCCCAAGGCCGACGCGACCGCTGCTCCCGCGGCTGAGGCGACGTCCTCTTCTACCGGCGGAACGGAGGCCTGACCGAAATGCTGATCCCCCGTAGGGTCAAGCACCGCAAGCAGCACCACCCGAAGCGCAGCGGAATGTCCAAGGGTGGGACGCAGGTTGCGTTCGGCGAGTACGGCATCCAGGCGCTGACCCCCGCGTACGTGACGAACCGTCAGATCGAGGCCGCTCGTATCGCGATGACCCGTCACATCAAGCGTGGCGGAAAGGTCTGGATCAACATCTACCCGGACCGTCCGCTCACCAAGAAGCCTGCCGAGACCCGCATGGGTTCCGGTAAGGGTTCCCCCGAGTGGTGGATCGCGAACGTCAAGCCCGGTCGGGTGATGTTCGAGCTGTCCTACCCGAACGAGAAGACTGCGCGTGAGGCGCTTACCCGCGCTGCTCACAAGCTTCCGATGAAGTGCCGGATCGTTCGGCGCGAGGCAGGTGAGTCGTGATGGCGGCCGTGACCAAGGCGTCCGAACTGCGCGAGCTGGGCAACGAGGAGCTTGTCGCCAAGCTCCGCGAGGCCAAGGAAGAGCTGTTCAATCTCCGCTTCCAGGCGGCGACCGGCCAGCTCGAGAACCACGGGCGTCTCAAGCTCGTGCGCAAGGACATCGCGCGGATCTACACCCTGATGCGTGAGCGCGAGCTGGGCATCGAGACGGTGGAGAGCGCCTGATGACTGAGAGCAACGTGACCGAGACCAAGATCGCCCGCGGCGACCGCAAGACCCGTGAGGGCCTTGTCGTCAGCGACAAGATGGACAAGACCGTCGTCGTCGCTGTCGAGGACCGCGTGAAGCACGCCCTGTACGGCAAGGTCATCCGCCGTACGAGCAAGCTCAAGGCGCACGACGAGCAGAACGCCGCCGGCATCGGCGACCGCGTCCTCCTGATGGAGACCCGGCCGCAGTCCGCCACGAAGCGGTGGCGCATCGTCGAGATCCTCGAGAAGGCCAAGTAAAACCCCTCCGAGGGGAGTCCCCCTCGGAATAGTTCCGCCAGGCTCGGTGGGGCCCCGCACGTCGACTCACGTCACGCGCGGAGCCCCGCCGGGAACCGGCAGACGATCAGGAGATAGACGTGATCCAGCAGGAGTCGCGACTGCGCGTCGCCGACAACACGGGTGCGAAGGAAATTCTCACCATCCGTGTTCTCGGTGGCTCGGGTCGCCGCTACGCGGGCATCGGTGACGTCATCGTCGCCACCGTCAAGGACGCGATCCCCGGTGGCAACGTGAAGAAGGGTGACGTCGTCAAGGCGGTCATCGTTCGCACCGTCAAGGAGCGTCGTCGTCAGGACGGCTCGTACATCCGCTTCGACGAGAACGCCGCCGTCATTCTGAAGAACGACGGCGACCCTCGCGGCACCCGTATCTTCGGCCCGGTGGGCCGTGAGCTGCGCGAGAAGAAGTTCATGAAGATCATCTCGCTCGCGCCGGAGGTGCTGTAAGCATGAAGATCAAGAAGGGCGACCTGGTTCAGGTCATCACCGGTAAGGACAAGGGCAAGCAGGGCAAGGTCATTGTGGCCTACCCCACGCAGGACCGTGTTCTCGTCGAGGGTGTCAACCGGGTCAAGAAGCACACCAAGGCCGGTCAGACGGCCCGCGGTTCGCAGACCGGCGGCATTGTGACCACCGAGGCCCCCATCCACATCAGCAACGTTCAGCTGGTCGTGGAGAAGGACGGCAAGAAGGTCGTCTCGCGCGTCGGCTACCGCTTTGACGACGAGGGCAACAAGATCCGCGTTGCCAAGCGGACCGGTGAGGACATCTGATGACTGCGACCACCAACGCGCCGCGTCTGAAGCTGCGCTACCGCGAGGAGATCGCCGGCAAGCTGCGTGAGGAGTTCTCGTACGAGAACGTCATGCAGATCCCCGGTCTCGTCAAGATCGTGGTCAACATGGGTGTGGGCGACGCCGCCCGCGACTCCAAGCTGATCGACGGTGCCATCAAGGACCTCACCACGATCACCGGCCAGAAGCCGTCGGTCACCAAGGCCCGGAAGTCCATCGCGCAGTTCAAGCTGCGTGAGGGTCAGCCGATCGGGTGCCACGTCACCCTCCGCGGTGACCGCATGTGGGAGTTCCTGGACCGTACGCTGTCGCTCGCGCTGCCGCGTATCCGTGACTTCCGCGGTCTGTCGCCGAAGCAGTTCGACGGCCGTGGCAACTACACCTTCGGTCTCACGGAGCAGGTCATGTTCCACGAGATCGACCAGGACAAGATCGACCGGGTCCGGGGCATGGACATCACCGTGGTCACCACGGCGACCAATGACGACGAGGGTCGTGCCCTCCTTCGTCACCTCGGCTTCCCGTTCAAGGAGAACTGACCGTGGCGAAGAAGGCTCTGATCGCTAAGGCCGCCCGTAAGCCGAAGTTCGGTGTACGCGGTTACACCCGCTGCCAGCGCTGCGGCCGGCCCCACTCCGTCTACCGCAAGTTCGGCCTGTGCCGTGTGTGCCTTCGTGAGATGGCGCACCGCGGCGAGCTGCCGGGCGTGACCAAGAGCTCCTGGTAGTCCTCCCTTTCAGGAGAACTGCTCGAAGCTCTCGGTAAGTATCTGGTTGGCGGGAGCCCTCCTTCACATGCCGTAGGCTTGTGGGGTTGGGCGCCCGCCGTCCATAACGACTTACTACGCCGTAGGTCCCCGCACCGCACCCGTCCCGACTCTGATTCGGGGAGAGGGATGGCGCATACAGGAAACCCCGGCGAGAGAGGCCGAAGGCCAACTCATGACCATGACTGATCCCATCGCAGACATGCTCACGCGTCTGCGCAACGCGAACTCGGCATACCACGACGATGTCGTGATGCCGCACAGCAAGATCAAGTCGCACATCGCGGAGATCCTCCAGCAGGAGGGCTTCATCACCGGCTGGAAGGTCGAGGATGCCGAGGTCGGCAAGAACCTCGTCCTGGAGCTGAAGTTCGGCCCGAACCGCGAGCGTTCGATCGCCGGCATCAAGCGCATCTCCAAGCCGGGTCTGCGCGTGTACGCGAAGTCCACCAACCTGCCGAAGGTCCTCGGCGGCCTGGGCGTGGCGATCATCTCCACGTCCCACGGTCTCCTGACCGGTCAGCAGGCAGGCAAGAAGGGCGTAGGTGGGGAAGTCCTCGCCTACGTCTGGTAGTCGGGAACGGAGGAAAAGCTCATGTCGCGAATCGGCAAGCTCCCCATCCAGGTTCCCGCCGGTGTGGACGTCACCATCGATGGCCGTACGGTCGCGGTGAAGGGCCCCAAGGGTTCCCTCTCGCACACCGTTGCCGCGCCGATCGAGGTCACCAAGGGCGAGGACGGCATCCTTTCGGTGCTGCGCCCCAACGACGAGCGTCAGAACAAGGCCCTTCACGGCCTGTCCCGCACGCTGGTGGCGAACATGATCACCGGCGTGACCAAGGGATACACCAAGGCGCTCGAGATCAGCGGTGTCGGTTACCGCGTCCAGGCGAAGGGCTCCAACCTGGAGTTCGCCCTGGGCTACAGCCACCCGATCCTCATCGAGGCCCCCGAGGGCATCACCTTCAAGGTCGAGTCGCCCACGAAGTTCTCCGTCGAGGGCATCGACAAGCAGAAGGTCGGCGAGGTCGCCGCTAACATCCGCAAGCTGCGGAAGCCCGACCCGTACAAGGCCAAGGGCGTCAAGTACGCGGGCGAGGTCATCCGCCGCAAGGTCGGAAAGGCGGGTAAGTAAGCCATGGCATACGGTGTAAAGATCGCCAAGGGTGACGCGTACAAGCGCGCCGCCATCAAGCGTCGCCACATCCGCGTCCGCAAGCACGTCTCCGGCACGCCGGAGCGTCCTCGTCTGGTCGTGACGCGCTCCAACCGCAACATCGTTGCGCAGGTCATCGACGACATCGCGGGCCACACGCTCGCGTCGGCGTCGACCCTGGACACCTCGATCCGCGGTGGCGAGGGCGACAAGAGCGCCCAGGCCCAGCAGGTCGGGGCCCTGGTCGCCGAGCGCGCCAAGGCCGCGGGTGTCGAGGCCGTCGTGTTCGACCGTGGTGGCAACAGGTACGCCGGGCGCATTGCCGCTCTGGCTGACGCCGCCCGCGAAGCCGGGCTGAAGTTCTAAGCCCCGGATCCCGGGACCAACGGACGTAACAGAGAGAGGTAAATCCAATGGCTGGACCCCAGCGCCGCGGAAGCGGTGCCGGTGGCGGCGAGCGGCGGGACCGGAAGGGTCGCGACGGTGGCGCTGCCGCCGAGAAGACCGCTTACGTTGAGCGCGTTGTCGCGATCAACCGCGTTGCCAAGGTTGTGAAGGGTGGTCGTCGCTTCAGCTTCACCGCGCTGGTCGTGGTGGGCGATGGTGACGGCACCGTCGGTGTCGGTTACGGCAAGGCCAAGGAGGTGCCGGCCGCCATCGCCAAGGGTGTTGAGGAGGCCAAGAAGCACTTCTTCAAGGTCCCCCGTATCCAGGGCACCATCCCGCACCCGATCCAGGGCGAGAAGGCCGCGGGCGTCGTCCTGCTCAAGCCGGCTTCCCCCGGTACCGGCGTTATCGCCGGTGGCCCGGTGCGTGCCGTGCTCGAGTGCGCCGGCGTGCACGACATCCTGTCGAAGTCGCTCGGCTCGGACAACGCGATCAACATCGTGCACGCGACCGTGGCGGCCCTTCAGGGCCTGCAGCGTCCCGAGGAGATCGCGGCCCGCCGTGGTCTGCCCCTCGAGGACGTCGCCCCCGCGGCTCTGCTTCGTGCACGTGCGGGAGCGGGTGCGTAATGGCCCGTCTCAAGATCACGCAGACGAAGTCGTACATCGGCAGCAAGCAGAACCACCGCGACACCCTGCGTTCGCTCGGGCTCAAGCGCCTGAACGACGTTGTTGTCAAGGAGGACCGTCCCGAGTTCCGCGGCATGGCCAACACCGTGCGGCACCTCGTAACGGTCGAGGAGGTCGACTGACATGGCGGAGAACAACCCGCTGAAGGTCCACAACCTCCGTCCTGCCCCGGGCGCCAAGACCGCCAAGACCCGTGTGGGTCGTGGTGAGGCGTCCAAGGGTAAGACCGCTGGTCGTGGCACCAAGGGCACCAAGGCCCGTTACCAGGTTCCGGAGCGCTTCGAGGGTGGGCAGATGCCCCTCCACATGCGTCTCCCGAAGCTCAAGGGCTTCAAGAACCCGTTCCGCACCGAGTTCCAGGTGGTGAACCTGGACAAGCTCTCCGCTCTCTACCCCGAGGGTGGCGAGGTCACGGTGGCCGACCTGGTCGCCAAGGGCGCGGTTCGCAAGAACAGCCTCGTCAAGGTCCTGGGCCAGGGCGAGATCTCCGTGGCGCTGCAGGTTTCGGTTGACGCCGTCTCCGGCTCCGCCAAGGAGAAGATTGCCGCCGCCGGCGGCACCGTCACCGAGCTCGTCTGAGACAACTCGATGGCCTGAACATCCGACCGGGGATGCCTCTCATATGGGGCATCCCCGGTTGGTCGTTCCAAGGGGGGCACTGTCGCCGGTAAGGTGGCGTGCATTGTTGCTGTATTGAAGCCGGGGGCTTGCCCCCGGACCCCCGTCGCGCGGAGTGTCCGCAGGGGTTCCACGCGCGGCACCCGCTCGTTCCGTATCCGTCGATCCTCAATACCGTCACCTCTGACGCAGTAGCGCGGGGGTCGCAGGAGGCACCGTGCTCACCGCGTTCGCCCGGGCGTTCAAGACGCCCGACCTGCGCAAGAAGCTGCTCTTCACACTCAGCATCATCGTGCTGTACCGGCTCGGGGCACACGTCCCCGTACCTGGCGTCAGTTACGAGAATGTCCAGACGTGTGTCGACGCGGCCCAGAAGGGCAATAACAGCCTGTTCGGCCTGGTGAACATGTTCAGCGGCGGGGCGCTGCTACAGATTACGATCTTCGCGCTCGGCATCATGCCGTACATCACCGCGAGCATCATCCTCCAGCTGCTGACCGTGGTCATCCCCCGACTGGAGGCCCTCAAGAAAGAGGGTCAGTCCGGTCAGGCCAAGATCACTCAGTACACCCGTTATCTGACGGTCGCCCTCGCCGTGCTCCAGGGCACCGGTCTGGTGGCCACCGCCCGCAGCGGCGCGCTCTTCAGCGGCTGCCCGGTCGCCTCGGAGATCGTCCCCGACCAGTCGATCTTCGTCACCGTCGTCATGGTGATCACCATGACCGCGGGCACCGCGGCCGTCATGTGGCTCGGTGAGCTGATCACCGACCGCGGCATCGGCAACGGCATGTCCATCCTGATGTTCATCTCGATCGCCGCCGGCTTCCCCGGCGCCCTCTGGGCCATCAAGCAGAGCGGCACGCTCGCGAAGGGCTGGATCGAGTTCGGCACGGTCATCCTGATCGGCTTCGTGATGGTGGGCCTGGTCGTCTTCGTCGAGCAGGCGCAGCGCCGGATCCCCGTCCAGTACGCGAAGCGCATGATCGGCCGCAGGTCCTACGGCGGTACGTCGACGTACATCCCGCTGAAGGTGAACCAGGCCGGTGTGATTCCGGTCATCTTCGCGTCGTCGCTGCTCTACATCCCGGCGCTGGTCGCGCAGTTCTCCAGCGGGAACTCCGCCTGGAAAACGTGGATCGAGGCCCACTTCGTCAAGGGCGACCACCCTTACTACATCGCCTCGTACTTCCTGCTGATCGTGTTCTTCGCCTTCTTCTACGTGGCCATCTCGTTCAACCCCGAAGAAGTCGCGGACAACATGAAGAAGTATGGTGGCTTCATCCCGGGTATCCGGGCAGGTCGACCTACTGCCGAGTATCTGAGCTACGTGCTCAACAGGATCACTTGGCCGGGCTCGCTGTACCTGGGTCTGATTGCTCTCGTCCCGACGATGGCGTTGGCAGGCTTCGGCGGTGCGAACCAGAACTTCCCGTTCGGCGGGACGAGCATCCTCATCATCGTGGGTGTGGGTCTGGAGACCGTGAAGCAGATCGAGAGCCAGCTTCAGCAGCGTAATTACGAAGGGTTCCTCCGCTGATGCGAATCGTCCTCGTCGGACCGCCCGGTGCCGGCAAGGGAACGCAGGCTGCGTACCTAGCCGAGAATTTGTCGATCCCGCACATCTCCACGGGCGACCTTTTCCGGGCCAACATCAGCCAGGGCACGGCCCTCGGCAAACAGGCGAAGGCGTACATGGACGCCGGGAACCTGGTGCCCGACGAGGTCACCATCGCGATGGCGCAGGATCGCATGGCCCAGCCGGACGCCGTGAACGGCTTCCTGCTGGACGGCTTCCCGCGCAATGTGTCGCAGGCCAAGGCGCTGGATCAGGCGCTCACGGCGGATGGTGTGCGGTTGGACGCGGTACTCGACCTCGAAGTCCCCGAGGAAGAGGTGGTGAAGCGGATCGCCGGCCGGCGGATCTGCCGTAACAACAGCGCGCATGTCTTCCACATCACGTACAGCCCGGCGAAGCAGGAAGGCGTCTGTGACGCCTGCGGCGGCGAGCTGTACCAGCGGGAGGACGACTCCGAGGAGACCGTACGGACTCGCCTGGAGGTCTACCACACGCAGACCGAGCCGATCATCGACCACTACAAGGCCCAGGGCCTGGTGGTCACGATCTCCGCGCTCGGCAAGGTCACCGAGGTGACCGAGCGCGCGATGGAGGCTCTGAAGCAGGACCCGGCCTCGCAGGGTTGAGCAGTAAGCAGTGCTGAGCGGTAAGCAGCAGTAGCGCAGGTACGGCCGTGGCGTCCGTCGGACACCACGGCCGTACTGTTTAGCGGTTCGAATGGTTCGAACGGTTTCGCAGACAGTCAGGTGGAAGGCACAGGCATGGTGCAGATCAAGACTCCCGAGCAGATCGCGAAGATGCGCGAGGCGGGACTGGTCGTCGCCGCCGTGCACGCGGCCACCGGCGAGGCCGCGGTGCCCGGCGCCACCACCCGGGATCTGGACCAGGTCGCCCGCAAGGTGCTCGCGGACCACGGCGCCAAGCCGAACTTCCTCGGGTACGGCGGGTTCCCCGCGACCATCTGCACCTCGGTCAACGAGGTCGTCGTCCATGGCATCCCGGACGACAAGACCGTCCTCAAGGACGGCGACATCATCTCCGTCGACGCCGGCGCGATCATCGACGGCTGGCACGGCGACGCGGCCTTCACCGCGTTCGTCGGCACCGGTCACGCCCCGGAGCTGGTCGAGCTCTCCCGGGTGACCGAGGAGTCGATGTGGGCCGGTATCGCGGCGATGCGGACCGGCAACCGGCTGGTGGACGTCTCCCGTGCGATCGAGACGTACATCCGCCGCCAGCCCCGTCCGGGCGGCGGCAAGTACGGGATCATCGAGGAGTACGGCGGCCACGGCATCGGCACCGAGATGCACATGGACCCGCACCTGCTGAACTACGTCACCCGCAAGCGCGGCAAGGGCCCGAAGCTGATCCCGGGATTCTGCCTGGCGATCGAGCCGATGGTGTCGCTCGGGACGCCCCGCACCGAGGTGCTGGAGGACGAGTGGACGGTCATCACGACCGACGGCACCTGGTCCTCGCACTGGGAGCACTCGGTGGCGCTCACCGAGCAGGGCCCGCTGGTCCTGACGTCGCCGGACGGCGGCAAGGCGAAGCTCGCGGAGCTGGGTGTGACAGCGGCTCCCGACCCGCTCGCCTGAGCCTCCGGGGCCCGTCCAGGGCCTGTCCGGCGGAGCCTGAGAGACAGCGTGAGGAAGACGGTCCGCTTAAAAATCTCCGGCAGTGGGCAAACTCCACGGATTCGTCTTTTCGAGTGTGCTGCCGTAGACTGACGCGTCGGCTCTGGTGCACCCGTGTGTCTGCATGCGATTGCCAGAAACCGACCAAGGTAGCCGATTCGAAGGGCGAAGCGTGGCCAAGAAGCAAGGTGCCATCGAAATTGAGGGCACCGTGATCGAGTCCCTCCCGAACGCCATGTTCAAGGTGGAGCTCCAGAACGGTCACAAGGTCCTCGCGCACATCAGCGGCAAGATGCGGATGCACTACATCCGAATCCTGCCCGATGACCGGGTCGTGGTGGAGCTGTCTCCGTACGACCTGACGCGTGGCCGGATCGTCTACCGATACAAGTAGATCTTGCCGACGCTCCTTCCGGGGAGCGTTTGCACTGACCCGGAGAACCTCAATCCCATGAAGGTCAAGCCGAGCGTCAAGAAGATCTGCGACAAGTGCAAGGTGATCCGCCGTCACGGCCGGGTCATGGTCATCTGCGACAACCTGCGCCACAAGCAGCGCCAGGGCTGACGTACGACCGCCTTTCTCTTCGCAGTACTTCGCGCGACGCGAGCAACTCGTAATAACGCAGTGTCCGGCTCCCACACGGTGGGACCGACACCTCCGGCGGAGGCCGGGGACCCGGACCGTGCCGCTCTCTTCCGAGAGGCGGACGGCAGCCGGGACAGACGCTGCGGAAGACCTCCGACACCATCAGGAGCCATGAATGGCACGCCTCGCAGGCGTTGACCTCCCGCGCGAAAAGCGCGTCGAGGTCGCCCTTACGTACGTCTTCGGTATCGGGCGCACCCGGTCCAAGGAGACCCTCGCCGCCGTTGGCGTGGACGCCAACGTCCGTGTTCGCGACCTTGCCGAGGAAGACCTCGTCAAGATCCGTGAGTACGTCGACGCCAACCTCAAGACCGAGGGTGACCTTCGTCGCGAGATCGCCGCCGACATCCGCCGCAAGGTCGAGATCGGCTGCTACCAGGGTCTGCGTCACCGCCGTGGCCTGCCGGTGCACGGTCAGCGCACCAGCACGAACGCTCGTACCCGCAAGGGCCCGCGTCGCGCCATCGCCGGTAAGAAGAAGCCGGGCAAGAAGTAGTCCTCAGCGGACGCTCACCAGCGGTCTTCGCTGTAGGACCGACCACCTCCACCGCAGGAGTTCAAAAGAATGCCTCCTAAGGGCCGTCAGGGCGCAGCCAAGAAGGTGCGCCGCAAGGAAAAGAAGAACGTCGCTCATGGGCACGCCCACATCAAGAGCACGTTCAACAACACCATCGTCTCGATCACGGACCCCTCGGGCAACGTGATCTCCTGGGCCTCCGCCGGCCACGTCGGCTTCAAGGGCTCGCGCAAGTCCACCCCCTTCGCCGCGCAGATGGCCGCCGAGTCGGCCGCCCGTCGCGCGCAGGAGCACGGCATGCGCAAGGTCGACGTCTTCGTCAAGGGTCCCGGCTCCGGCCGTGAGACCGCGATCCGTTCGCTCCAGGCCACCGGCCTGGAGGTGGGCTCGATCCAGGACGTCACCCCCACCCCGCACAACGGCTGCCGCCCGCCGAAGCGTCGCCGCGTCTGATTTCGCTGTCCCCTCGTACGTCTTGTACGTAGAGGGGAACAGCTCGCGGGCGGTACGGCGCTTCGGTGCCGTGCCGCCCGTACCCTTGTTCCTGTTGGCATCAAATAGTGGGTGCCAAGACTGGAGGCAACACCATGCTTATCGCTCAGCGTCCTTCGCTGACCGAAGAGGTCGTCGACGAATACCGCTCGCGGTTCGTCATCGAGCCGCTGGAGCCGGGCTTCGGCTACACGCTCGGCAACTCTCTCCGCCGTACGCTCCTCTCCTCGATCCCCGGTGCCGCTGTCACCAGCATCCGGATCGACGGGGTCCTGCACGAGTTCACCACCGTGCCGGGCGTCAAGGAGGACGTCACCGACCTCATCCTCAACATCAAGCAGCTGGTCGTCTCCTCGGAGCACGACGAGCCGGTCGTGATGTACCTGCGCAAGCAGGGTCCCGGCCTGGTCACCGCTGCTGACATCGCCCCGCCGGCCGGTGTCGAGGTCCACAACCCGGACCTCGTCCTCGCGACGCTGAACGGCAAGGGCAAGCTGGAGATGGAGCTGACCGTCGAGCGCGGTCGCGGCTACGTCTCCGCCGTCCAGAACAAGCAGGTGGGCCAGGAGATCGGCCGTATTCCGGTCGACTCCATCTACTCGCCGGTGCTCAAGGTCACGTACAAGGTCGAGGCGACCCGTGTCGAGCAGCGCACCGACTTCGACAAGCTGATCGTCGACGTCGAGACCAAGCAGGCCATGCGGCCGCGTGACGCCATGGCGTCCGCCGGTAAGACGCTGGTCGAGCTGTTCGGTCTGGCGCGCGAGCTCAACATCGACGCCGAGGGCATCGACATGGGCCCGTCGCCGACGGACGCGGCGCTCGCCGCCGATCTCGCCCTGCCGATCGAGGAGCTGGAGCTCACCGTTCGGTCGTACAACTGCCTCAAGCGCGAGGGCATCCACTCCGTGGGTGAGCTCGTGGCGCGTTCCGAGGCCGACCTGCTCGACATCCGTAACTTCGGTGCGAAGTCGATCGACGAGGTCAAGGCGAAGCTGGCCGGCATGGGCCTCGCGCTCAAGGACAGCCCGCCCGGATTCGACCCGACCGCCGCCGCGGACGCCTTCGGCGCCGACGACGACGCGGACGCGGGCTTCGTGGAGACCGAGCAGTACTGACACACCTCCGGCCGGGGTGCCCGAAAGGGTGCCCCGCTCCGGTGCCCCGCGCCGGGGCCATTCCGCAGGGCATCCGCTCTGCGGGAACTGACATCGGTACCTGACACGGCCGGTGCAGATATGAAGGAGTAACACCATGCCGAAGCCCGCCAAGGGTGCCCGTCTGGGCGGCGGCGCCGCGCACGAGAAGCTGCTTCTCGCGAACCTCGCGAAGTCGCTGTTCGAGCACGGCCGTATCACCACGACCGAGGCCAAGGCCCGCCGCCTGCGTCCGGTCGCGGAGCGCTTCATCACGAAGGCGAAGAAGGGCGACATCCACAACCGTCGCCAGGTGCTCCAGTCGATCACGGACAAGAGCATCGTCCACACGCTCTTCACCGAGATCGCCCCGCGCTACGAGAACCGCCCTGGTGGTTACACGCGCATCACCAAGATCGGCAACCGTCGTGGCGACAACGCCCCGATGGCGGTCATCGAGCTGGTCGAGGCCCTGACCGTGGCGCAGGAGGCCACCGGTGAGGCCGAGGCGGCCACGAAGCGCGCGGTCAAGGAAGACGCCCTCAAGAAGGACGAGGCTCCGGCCGAGACCGTCGAGGACGCCAAGCCGGCCGAGTCGGAGTCGAAGGACGCCTGAGCGTTCTGACCGACGGCTTCAGGACGGGCCCGCTCCCTCACGGGGGCGGGCCCGTTCCGTTTCGAGAGGATCCGACAAGGTGAGTCAGGCAGGGCAGGTGGGCGAGGACGTCGAGGGCGCGGCGCCCGGACACGTACGGGTGCGCCTCGACCTCAGTTACGACGGCAAGGACTTCTCCGGCTGGGCGAAGCAGAAGACCCGGCGCACGGTCCAGGGGGAGATCGAGGACGCGCTGCGTACGGTGACGCGGTCCTCGCGTACGTACGAGCTGACCGTCGCGGGGCGTACGGACGCGGGCGTGCACGCGCGCGGGCAGGTCGCCCATGTCGATCTGCCCCAGGACGTGTGGGCCGAGCACCGGGAGCGGCTGCTGCGGCGGCTCGCGGGGCGCCTCGGTCATGACGTACGGGTCTGGAAGGTCGCCGAGGCGCCCGCGGGCTTCAACGCGCGTTTCTCGGCCGTCTGGCGGCGCTACGCGTACCGGGTGGTCGACCACCCGGGGGGCGTCGACCCGCTGCTGCGCGGCCATGTGCTGTGGCACGACTGGCCGTTGGACGTGGCCGCGATGAACGCGGCGTCCGCCGGGCTGCTCGGTGAGCACGACTTCGCGGCGTACTGCAAGAAGCGCGAGGGCGCGACGACCATCCGTACCCTCCAGCGGCTGGAGTGGGAGCGGGACGCGCACGGTGTGATCACCGCGACCGTGCGGGCCGACGCCTTCTGCCACAACATGGTGCGTTCGCTGGTGGGCGCGCTGCTGTTCGTGGGCGACGGGCACCGGCCGGTCGACTGGCCGGCGAAGGTGCTGGCGGCGGGGGTGCGGGACTCGGCGGTGCATGTCGTACGGCCGCACGGGCTCACGCTGGAGGAAGTCGGCTATCCGGCCGACGAGTTGCTGGGCGCCCGTAACCGCCAGGCGCGCAACAAGCGCACACTGGGCGGTATTCAGGACAGCGGCTGCTGCTGAGGCCGGGCAGCCGGTGGCGGCCCACTGCTCTACCGCTCGACCGGAGCCGTGGCCGCCGCCGAGGCCTGGGCCCGTCCGCGCCCGAGGATCTGACGGAACGTGAACTCCGCGATGTCGTCACCGGTGGTGTAGACGTCCTTGTCGGACGTCGTGACGTTCTTGCCGTTCGTGAAGCCGCCGACCGTGAAGTACAGGTAGCGGCCGTACGAGTTGGTGGTCCTGCGGCAGACCGAGGGGGCCCGGCAGAAGGTCGGGACACCGGCGCCGGAGAGCGAGGCGATGCCGCCCTCCGCCTGGTCCTTGGCCTTCAGCGCCTGGGCCTCCTTGTCGAAGACCGCGACACCGACGGTCACGGCGACCCCGTCCTTGCTGTACGTGGCGCGGATGACCTGGTCGCAGCTGTTCGCGGCGAGGATGGAACCGAGTGAACCCTGGGCGGACGCGGCGCAGTTGGTGGTCTGTGTCGTGGCGCCCTTCATGTAGAGGCGGCTGCCCATCGCGAGCCTCCGGCCGGGGTACAGGGTGTCGGCGCTCAGCGGCGCCTTGTCCTTGTCCGCGCTGGAGACGTAGTCCTTCGGGTTCGGCGGGGGCAGCGGCTCGGCCGAGGGGAAGGACGGTCCTGCCGCGCTGCCCTGATCGGTCGGATCGGTGACCGTGCTGGGCAGTTCGGTCGCGCTCTGGCCCGAGGCGGTGTTCTGGCCGTCGCCGTCCATGGAGACGACGGCGGTCGCCACGATCGCGGCGACCGTGGCGGTCGCGACCGCGCCGCCGCCGATCAGCAGCCACCGCTTGCGGCGGGTGCGCGCGGCGGACTCGTCCGCGAGGGCGCCCCAATCCGGTGTCCGTGCGGCATACGCGTCCTGAGATGCGTACGGATCGGGTGTGACGTACGGATCAGGTGTGGCGTACGGGTCGGGCGTGCTGTACGGCTCGGGAGTGCCGTACTGGTCCGACGACCGGTGCGCGTCCTGTGATCCGCGCACGTTCCGCGACCTGCCCGTATTCCGGGATCCGTACGGCTTCTGCGCTCCGTACGGGTCATGTCCTGACGAACCGGGGCCGCCCCATGAAGGTCCCCCTTGCCCAAAGCTCATGCCGCGAGTTTAAGGCCGCCCGAGGGGGAGTTGTGCCTCGGAGGCACATGAGAAACGGGGGACGAGGCAAAAGGATTGGGCTCTGGACGCGACTGCACGGACAATGCGGACCATGGGACATGTTGAGGCCGCGCACCTGGAGTACTACCTCCCCGACGGACGGGTGCTCCTCGGCGACGCCTCGTTCCGCGTCGGGGAAGGTTCCGTCGTCGCTCTCGTCGGGGCCAACGGCGCCGGCAAGACAACCCTGTTGCGGCTGATCGCGGGGGAGCTGCGGCCGCACGGCGGAACGGTGACGGTCAGCGGCGGGCTCGGTGTGATGTCGCAGTTCGTGGGGTCGGTACGGGACGAGCGTACGGTCCGTGACCTGCTGGTCTCGGTCGCGCAGCCGCGCGTACGGGAGGCCGCGGCGGCCGTGGACGAGGCCGAGCACGGGATCCTGACCATCGACGACGAGGCCGCGCAGATGCGGTACGCGCAGGCGCTGAGCGACTGGGCGGAGGCGCGCGGGTACGAGGCCGAGACGCTCTGGGACATGTGCACGACGGCGGCGCTGGGTGTCCCGTACGAGAAGGCGCAGTGGCGCGAGCTGCGCACACTGAGCGGCGGCGAGCAGAAGCGGCTGGTGCTGGAGGCGCTGCTGCGCGGGCCCGATGAGGTCCTGCTGCTCGACGAGCCGGACAACTATCTGGACGTGCCGGGCAAGCGGTGGCTGGAGGAGCGGCTGAAGGAGACCCGTAAGACGGTCCTCTTCATCTCCCACGACCGGGAGCTGCTGGCGGGCGCGGCCGAGAAGATCGTGAGTGTGGAGCCGGGGCCCGCCGGTTCCGACGTGTGGGTGCACGGCGGTGGGTTCGGTACGTACCACGAGGCGCGGCGGGAGCGGTTCGCGCGGTTCGAGGAGCTGAAGCGACGCTGGGAGGAGAAGCACGCCCAGCTCAAGCGCCTGGTGATCAACCTGAGGCAGGCGGCCTCGGTCAGCCACGAGATGGCGTCGCGGTACTCGGCGGCGCAGACGCGGCTGCGGAAGTACGAGGAGGCAGGCCCACCGCCCGAGCCGCCGCGCGAGCAGGAGATCACCATGCGCCTGCGCGGCGGGCGCACCGGGGTGCGGGCCGTGACCTGCGAGAACCTGGAGCTCTCCGGCCTGATGAAGCCGTTCTCGCTGGAGATCTACTACGGGGAGCGGGTCGCCGTCCTCGGCTCCAACGGCTCGGGGAAGTCACACTTCCTGCGACTGCTGGCCGGGGACGACGTACGGCACGAGGGGGCGTGGAAGCTGGGCGCGCGGGTCGTGCCCGGACACTTCGCGCAGACGCACGCCCACCCGGAGCTGATGGGGCGCGCGCTGGTCGACATCCTGTGGACGGAGCACGCGAAGGACCGGGGCGGCGCGATGAGCGTCCTGCGCCGGTACGAGCTGGAGCGCCAGGGCGACCAGCCCTTCGACAAGCTCTCGGGCGGCCAGCAGGCGCGCTTCCAGATCCTGCTGCTGGAGCTGTGCGGCACGACGGCGCTGCTGCTGGACGAGCCGACGGACAACCTGGACCTGGAGTCGGCGGAGGCCCTTCAGGAGGGGCTGGAGGCGTACGAGGGCACGGTGCTGGCGGTCACCCACGACCGCTGGTTCGCGCGCTCCTTCGACCGGTATCTGGTGTTCGGCTCGGACGGGGTCGTACGGGAGACGCCGGAGCCGGTGTGGGACGAGCGCAGGGTGGAGCGGGCGCGGTAGCGGGCGTCCGTGCCAGGGTGGAGCCAGGCGCGGGTGGGCGTCCGTGCCAGGGTGGGTGCGGGCCCCTGGGCAGTGTTCGGTCAGTGTTCGGTCCGGGTTTGACAGCGACTGGGCGGTTCCTGGGCAGCCGTTTTGACCCGTACGGCGCACCGACGGTATTCTTCTGGTTCGTTATGCGTATTGGCTTGGTCGTTCTCACGCGAGGGGCCCTTACGCCGGTCTACCGGGCCGATGGACAGCGGCAGGCAGCGGGTTGCGTCCCCGTATGCCGGCCACGGCTGTCGTGATCGTCCGGGTGGCCCAGTCAGGACTCCACTCTCTGAAGAAGCGAAGGCATACGACCGTGCGTACGTACAGCCCCAAGCCCGGCGATGTGACGCGCCAGTGGCACATCATCGACGCGCAGGACATCGTCCTGGGCCGTCTGGCGACCACCGCCGCCAACCTGCTGCGCGGCAAGCACAAGGCCATCTACGCGCCGCACGTTGACACCGGTGACTTCGTCATCATCATCAACGCGGACAAGGTGCACCTGTCCGGCAACAAGCGGACCCAGAAGATGGCGTACCGCCACTCCGGCTACCCGGGTGGTCTGCGCTCCGTCCGCTACGACGAGCTGCTGGCCAAGAACCCCGAGAAGGCCGTCGAGAAGGCCGTCAAGGGCATGATCCCCAAGAACACCCTGGGTCGTCAGATGCTCTCGAAGCTGAAGATCTACTCGGGCGACCAGCACCCGCACGCTGCTCAGCAGCCGGTGCCGTTCGAGATCACCCAGGTCGCGCAGTAGTTCCGGCCACCCCCTAAGACGAAAAGAAATCTGAGGAGCATCGTGGCCGAGACCACTGTTGAAACGCCCGTCGAAGGTGCTGAGGTCGAAGAGACCTACGCCGAGGTGACGACCTTCGAGTCCGAGGTCCCCGTCGAGGGTGAGTACACCTCGGAGTCGCTCGCGGGCCGCTTCGGCGACCCGCAGCCGGCGGCCGGCCTGGGCCGTCGCAAGAACGCCATCGCCCGCGTCCGGATCGTCCCGGGCACCGGCAAGTGGAAGATCAACGGTCGCACCCTTGAGGAGTACTTCCCCAACAAGGTGCACCAGCAGGAAGTCAACGAGCCCTTCAAGGTGCTCGAGCTCGACAACCGCTACGACGTCATCGCCCGTATCTCGGGTGGCGGCGTCTCCGGCCAGGCCGGCGCGCTGCGCCTCGGCGTGGCCCGCGCGCTGAACGAGGCGGACGTGGACAACAACCGCGCCGCGCTGAAGAAGGCCGGCTTCCTGAGCCGCGACGATCGTGCGGTCGAGCGCAAGAAGGCCGGTCTGAAGAAGGCCCGTAAGGCCCCGCAGTACAGCAAGCGCTAAATCGCTCGCTGGCTCGTACCGGCCTCGCGGCCGGTACGAGCTTCGAACGCCCCGGCGGCACTCCGTGCTGCCGGGGCGTTCGTTTTATTGGTTACTCGGGCGTATAACAGCATTAGACGCTCAAAAATCTGCATTATCGGAGCTTTTTTCGTTCAGAACAGTTTGGGTTCTGGGCGATTCTCGGAGGGAGAGCTGTGGGACGACTCTTCGGTACGGATGGCGTGCGAGGTGTCGCCAACGCCGATCTGACGGCGGAGCTGGCGCTCGGGCTGTCGGTCGCCGCGGCGCATGTGCTCGCCGAGGTGGGGACGTTCGAGGGACACCGGCCCACGGCGGTGGTCGGCCGTGATCCCCGCGCGTCCGGCGAATTCCTCGAGGCGGCCGTCGTGGCGGGTCTCGCGAGCGCGGGCGTGGACGTCCTGCGGGTCGGTGTGCTGCCCACCCCCGCGGTCGCGTATCTCACCGGCGCGTTGGGCGCCGACCTCGGCGTGATGCTCTCCGCGAGCCACAACGCCATGCCCGACAACGGCATCAAGTTCTTCGCGCGCGGCGGGCACAAGCTCGCCGACGAGCTGGAGGACCGGATCGAGTCGATCTACGACGAGCACCGCACCGGTGAGCCCTGGCAGCGGCCGACCGGCTCGGGCGTGGGCCGGGTCCGCTCGTACGACGAGGGCTTCGACCAGTACGTGGCCCACCTCATCGGGGTGCTGCCGAACCGGCTCGACGGTCTCAAGGTCGTCCTGGACGAGGCGCACGGCGCGGCGGCCCGGGTGTCGCCGGAGGCCTTCGCGCGGGCCGGCGCCGAGGTCATCACGATCGGCGCCGAGCCGGACGGCCTGAACATCAACGACGGCTGCGGCTCCACGCACCTGAACCTGCTGAAGGCCGCGGTCGTCGAGCACGGCGCGCACTTCGGCATCGCCCACGACGGCGACGCGGACCGCTGCCTCGCCGTGGACGGGGCGGGCGAAGAGGTCGACGGCGACCAGATCCTCGCCGTGCTGGCCCTCGCGATGCGCGAGGCGGGCACGCTGCGCGGGGACGCGGTGGTCGGGACGGTCATGTCCAACCTCGGCTTCAAGATCGCGATGGAGCGCGAGGGCATCCACATGGTCGAGACGGCGGTCGGCGACCGTTACGTACTGGAGTCGATGAAGCAGCACGGCTACGCCCTGGGCGGCGAGCAGTCGGGCCATGTCATCGTCCTCGACCACGCGACGACCGGCGACGGCACCCTGACCGGCCTGATGCTGGCGGCCCGTGTCGCCGCGACGGGCCGTACGCTCGCCGACCTGGCGGGCGTCATGAAGCGGATGCCGCAGGTGCTGGTCAATGTGCCCGACGTCGACAAGTCGCGGGTCACCACCTCGGCGGAACTGGCCGCGGCGGTCACCGAGGCCGAGCGCGAACTGGGCGCCACGGGCCGGGTGTTGCTGCGCTCGTCGGGCACGGAGCCGCTGGTACGGGTCATGGTCGAGGCGGCCGACATCGAGCAGGCGCGGTCGGTGGCGAGCCGGCTGGCGGACGCGGTGAAGTCGGCGCTGGGCTGAGCGAGTTGGGGTGCGTGTGTGGGGCGCGGCCCCCGCGCCCCGCACCAGGTGCTCCGGTCGGTGGACGACACGCGTATCGGATGTCCGCCGGTCCATGGGGGCGGTCCGCTACGGTCGTCCCAGATCGCGGGTACGAATCCCGCCACCGGTCTTCTGGTGAAGTCGAGTTGGTGCAGTCGAGCAGCGTTACGCCCCCTCCGTCCGGAGGGGGCGTTCGTGTTTCCCGGGGCGTGCGTGCCCCTGGGGCCCAGAATCTGTTTGCAATCCCTGCCACTGGGGCTGCCCCCCCCACATCGATCAGGTCGACCCGCGCGTCATCCGCCGACGCGACCACGTGTCATGCGGTCGGCCGGACTTCGGACCGTTTGCTGGCGGCAGCATCGTGGCGGCCGTTGGGAAGAGATGCGGCGGGGGCTTGTGGGGGCGGTATCAGTTCGATCAGAAAGTCCTGGTCGGCGGCGCCGGAGCATCGGCCTTGGACGACTTCCGTCCCTTCCTTGACGTCTTGGCCGCGCAGACTCAGGCACTGGTCGGTGATGACAGGGCGGATCCGGAAGTGAGTCGGGGCCTGTGGGCCGAGGGGCTCGATGCGGAACTGTTGGGCCCGGTTGTCGTCGGCGCAGTCTTCGCGGGGTTCGAGCAGGTCGCGGCCCGCACCGTTCAACAGGACTGTCAGGCAGCCGATGCTGTACTTCGGGTGATGCCATTGGATCTGCACGATGTCCGCGCCGACTGGTTCGAGGAACACGTGCGGCAGGACGGCCTTACTGCAAAGGCGCTGGGCGGCGACCGCGGTCTCGTATTGGCCTGTGCGATCTCTGCCTTCGGTGAGACACGAACCCGGGGTCCGAGCGGGGTGGATGAGAGCCCAACTGCCGACGGCCAGTATGCGCAGCCCGGCTACTGGCATCGCGCCCGGTGGTGTTGGTGACTTGGAGGTGTCGAGCAGACCGCCGATGGCCAGGGCGCCAGCGGCTCCGGTGGTCGCGGCGAGGGCCAGGCCGACTGCTCGGCGCCATAGTGGGCGGCGCGAGGGTACAGATGCACCGGAATCCGGACCATCGCCATCGTCGCCGGTCGGTTCGGGTTCGTCGACGGTTGGTGCGGGTTCGCCGACGGCGATGCGACGGCGCGCCTCCAGCCACTGCCGTACGTCCTCCTCAGCAAGGCCGCATGCGCGGGTGAAAGCGACGACGAACCGTTCTCGCGGCAATGTGGTGCGGCCGAGCGTGGTCGCGATCGTGCTGGCCGGCAGGGTGTCAGTGTGCGCGGTGGCCTTGGCCTCGAGCTGCCGATAGGTCAGTCCGGACCAGGACCGTAACGCGCGCAGCGCTGCGGTGAACTCGGTAGGCGTGCCGACCAGCGCTGGCTTCGGCGCTTGTGCCGGTGACCCGGCTAAGTGACTCCCCGTATCCCTCATGACCTCAGTATGGCCGCACGACAGAGGCGGAACGCGATCCAATCCGGGCAGGTTCGGGTGCGTTCGGAACTCATTGAGCACAGTTCCGAATGCACCCGAACAGCAATCTTTCTTGTGGCGCATGAGTGGCTCGGACAGTCTCGAACTCGGCTGAAGCCGGTCGATCCCGAAGCCTTCGGGACGGCGATCAAGTCAAGGCCAAGCGGGCGCCCGGAACTCGACCGGACCGCTCGGGAAGATCCGGCATTTACTGCGGCAGCTCTGCCCGGGAGGCAATCCGGACAAGCAGACGACACCCCGCTGGCGTGTCGTCGCCCACGGCGGCCCTTGTCCCAACGAACCGAAGGAGCACCTATGCGTTTCCGTGCGGCTGTGGCAGGACTGGGAATCGGAGCGGCATTGGCGCTGGGCGGTGTGTCGGCGCCCGCGCAGGCCGCCCCCCACGACGGAGCCTCTTCTGCTCTGGCGCCCAATTGCAACACGGGCAAGAACCTCACCAACGGGTGGGGGCAGTGCACCACCGCAGGGACCTACAAGTGGCGCGTCCGCGTCTACTGCACGCTGGGAGGGTCCGGGACGAGCAGTATCGTGACTGGCCGGACCCGGACCAACGCGTACTGCAGCTGGGGCAACGTGGAGAGCGTGACCATCGAGCACCTCTGATCCGACCGGACTCCCCGCCGCGCTCGGGGTTCGCCCCGGGGAGTCCGACGTCAGGTGGCGCATACGACCGTTACGCCCCGGTGGCCAAATGGATCAGCGACTCCCCGGACCTGACCCAATCACGTCAGGCTAAGCCTGGGTCTGCGGCTCATCCACCAACGACAAGGGGCCCCGCCGACGTTGACCGGTCGGCGGGGCCTCTTGTTCAGGGCGTGGTCAGTACCCGACGCTGTCGGGGATCTTGGAAGGGCCGTCGGAGTCCTGGGTTGGCGAGCTGGCGCCGGCGGGAGATGGACGTCGATCCGTTCGAGATTGACCGCGATCGCGGTCAGAACATGCTGGACATGCGCCTTCTTCTGGCTTCGGTAGCGGCACTGCCGCATGCCGTGGCCGTTGACCAACTCGCTGATGGTGCTCTCGATGGCGGCCCGCAGCGAGTATCGAAACGCATCGCTCACATGACTCGCCCACCATGATCGGCCACGCCGAGTTTCGAGATCCCCGACAGCGTCAGGTACTCAATCAGCCGGGCCCATGCGCGGGTCGACCGGAGTGAGAACTCCGAGCCGGTCCTCGATCGCCTGGGCCGCGTCCAGGCACAGATCCTCCCGGAAGGCACGCCCGATGATCTGCACTCCGCAAGGGAGCCCGTCGGCCACCCCGGTCGGTACGGCCACACCGGGCACACCGGCGAAGCTTGTCGCGGTGCACAGCCGCATTCCCGACCCGACCCGGTCCCGGCCTGTCCTGTCACGCGACTCCAGCCCCGGCTCGACCGGTGGCTCGGTGAAGACCGGGCCGAGCAACAGCGGGTATGCGTCGAGGAATTCGGCCCATGAGCGGCGGATGCTCATCCACGTGCCCATCAGCTTCATGAACTCGCCCGCGCTCGCGGGCGGGGTCTGCTCCATCGTCATCTCGATATAGCGGTCCCCGCCCTTGCCGAGCAGCTTGCGCACCAGCGGCCAGGTTGGGGCGAACTCGGTCACGGTGATCCGGCCGTACGCATCGAGGGTCTCGTCCAGCCGCGGTACGTCCCGCTCCTCGCGCACGTCGTATCCGGCGTCGCGGAGCGCGTCGGCCGCGGCCGCGACGGCTCCGCGAACCGTGGGGTGTACGCCGTGCCCGCCAGGGTCCGTCACCACCGCGACCTTCACGCGTCCGGGGAGCGGTTCGCCGTAGGCGGGCACCGGCACGGCGCGTGGGTCTCGTGGATCGGTCCCGGCCAGCACTTCGTAAGCGAGCCGCAGGTCGCCCACGCTCCGGGCCAGTGGGCCGTCGGTGACCAGGAACTGGGACGCCGGGCCGGGGTCGTCCGGGCCGAGAACGCGGTGGTCGGCGGGGAACCGGCCCGTGGAGGGCTTCAGCCCGGCCACGCCGCAGAACTGGGCCGGTATACGTATCGATCCACCGGAGTCGTTGCCGAGCCCGAGCGCTGCCATGCCCGTGGCGACGGCCACCGCGTCGCCTCCGCTGGAGCCGCCCGGGGTCCGGCCGCTGTCCCACGGATTGACCGTGTCGCCGAACAGCTCGCTGCGCGTGTGCATCCCCGCCAGGATCAGGGTGGGGATGTTGCTGTGCCCGATGGGAATGGCCCCGGCCGCGCGCAGCCGGGCCACCGGTGGTGCGTCGGCCGACGCCACCAGATCGCGGAAGCGCTCCGTGCCGAACGTGGTCGGCACGCCTTCGACGGCGGTGCTCTCCTTCACCGTGAAAGGCACGCCCGCGAGGGGCCCCAGCGCCTCACCTGCGGCCCGCCGACGATCTGTCTCTGCCGCGGCCTCACGTGCGCGCTCCGCCAGGAGCTGCGTGACCGCGTTCACCCGTGGGTTGATCTCGGCTATGCGATCCAGGTGACTGTCGACCAGTTCGACGGCCGAGACGTCCGCTCCGCGCACAGCCTCCGCCTGTGCGGTGGCCAGCATCTTCCACAGGGCATCCTGCATGGCGTTCTCCTCCCCATCCACGTACCAATGCGCTCGCATCGGAACCGTAGCCTGGAACCGATGCGAGCGCATCGCATAAAGTGCGGTGCGAAGCGGAGTGCTGTGTGTTGAGGAGGTAACCGGGCATGCCCAGGCAGGTGGATCATGTGGGCCGA
Organism: Streptomyces sp. NPDC088400; assembly: GCF_044753355.1. Lineage (NCBI taxonomy): Bacteria > Bacillati > Actinomycetota > Actinomycetes > Kitasatosporales > Streptomycetaceae > Streptomyces > Streptomyces sp. NPDC088400. Next base: position 158,914 of record NZ_JBIVMZ010000001.1, read on the forward strand.
CGCCGCCTCATCGCCGAGGCTGTCTGCCAACTCGCCGACGAGCGTGGGCTGGAGGGCGTGACTCTTCGCGATGTCGCCGCCCGTGCGCAGGTGTCGATGGGCGCGGTTCAGCGGTGCTTCCGTACCAAGGAAGAGATGCTCGTGTTCGCTCTCGGGCACATCGGCGAGCGGATCGGCGAGCGCGTGCAGGCCCGCCTCGTCAGGAGCCCGGCCCAGTCGGCCGGCACCGCCCTGGGCCACGCGGCCACCGAGATCTCACTGCTCCGGGAAGAGCATCGCGCCGAGGCCAGGGTGTGGCTCGCCTTCGTCGCGCAGGCCGCTGTCAGCGAAGCGCTCGCAAGGACGCTGAAGGTGAACTACGCGGCCCTGCAAGAGGCGTTCACCCGCCTCATCTCGGAAGCCGGTGAGGACGCCGACGGCGCCGTGCCCCTCGATCCGCAGCGCGAGACCCGCACCCTCCTCGCCCTTGCGGACGGCCTCACCGTGCACGTCCTCATCGGCCACCTCACCCCGCGAGAGGCACACGACGTCCTCCACGCGCATCTGGCCGGGCTCTGGGAGTGACCGCTCCGGCCGCCATGCTTTCCGCATGTGTTCTGAGAAGGTCACTGTCATGAAGAACGAGCGGGAATTCTTTTCACCGGACGACATGGAGTGGAGCACCGGGCCGCAGCCCGGGACCGCCGAGAGGATTCTGAGCAGGGACGAGGCCGATCCGGACATGCTGACCCGGCTGGTGCGCTGGGAGCCCGGCCTCGACACCTCGCTCTCCGGCGTGATCCGGCACGAGTGGGTCGAGGAGGTCTATTTGCTCGAAGGCGACCTGCACGACCTGACCCTGGATCAGACCATCCGCGCCGGAGACTTCGCCTCCCGGCCTCCGGGCATGGAACACGGCCCGTACCGGACGACCGGAGGCTGCGTGATGCTGGAGATCCGCTACCGGCCGTAAGGCGTGAATCGCAGACGCTCTGCCGGCCCAGTCGCTCCGATTGGTGTCAGCCCAGTGTGAGCTTCCAGTACGCGGCTTCGCGACAACTGTCGTCCGGTGGCCTCACTTCCACCGTGATCGGCATTCCCTTCGCACTCCCGGCTGCACGTACCGGCACGGCTGTCGCTGTCCGTGCTTCTCTCCGGCGCTTCCATGTGGGCGATGGTACGAAGCGTGCTTCCGGCACTCTTGAGCGTTGATGCTCAGGTCCGGCTGAGTAGCTGCCGCTCATTACAACCCGAACCGGCCGAGATTCAGTCGCCGGGCTATCGCGGCCATGCCGCAAAGGGCCCATGGGAGAGGTAGGCCACATGCAGTCATTTCCCCCGTCGTTGTTCTCGGACGGCCCCGTGCTGAGGCTTCTCGAACTCGCCATCGCGGCCCAGGAATCGGGCGGAAAGCTGTCCCTGGACGAAGAGATCCAGCGCTACATCCGCCTGGTACGCCGCGACTGGGTGGCGAACTGGAACTGCTCGGCCTACACCTCGGCAGGGTTGTTGGACTTCGCGGCCGATTCTGTTGCGCAACTGGGTGCGCTCGATTCCTTCCCCTCTGAATTCAGAGAGAAGGTGACGCGTGCGGCCGACGGCATGGGGATACCGGAGTATCTGCGGACCCTGGCAGACCTTGTTCGCATTATTGACCGTCAAGGAGTCCACGAATACCGGGAGTTGCCCATGGGAGGGTCGGAATTCTTGCAGACATTTCCCTTCCTGTTCGGTTTCGATGCCATTCTCATGGACGAGGCCGATGGCCCTTTCGCAGCCGTCGTTCAGTCATTCCTGACCGATGAACACCCGTACTGTCACGAGCGGGCGGTCGCCTGCACCACCGAGGCGCAGCGGGCCCTCGTGCTCTTCCCGGACGCGGATGCGCTCAAGAAACATCTCTCCTGGGCTACCCGTGACAGGCTTCGAGAGCTCATCGCAACCGTCGACGAACACATGCGGCGAGAGCACTCATGACGGCGCGTCGGAGCACGTGCCACCCGCAGCCTTTCCTCCGGGATCTCCGTCAGCTCCACCCCACGCGACGGCACGAACTCGCCCCTGACCACGACGACGGCCCGCACCACCTGAACGGGGTCGTACCGGCCGTTCATGTTTCTCCGCCTCTTCCGTCTTCGCTTCCTCAGACGGCCTGTTGGACCTTCCACATCAGGTCGTCGAACTCGCCGCCGAGGCTGCTGCCCGGACGTCCGGCGTTGCAGACGGCGAACCAGCCGCGGCCGTCGGACGGGCGGACCAGGATCGACTGGGTGCCGGGCAGGGTGCCGTCGTGCCAGATCGTGCCGGCGCTGTTGACGCTCCAGCCCCGGGCGTAGCCCGGTGTCGTCGCCGTGACCGGGCGGACCGCCGAGGCGGTCGTCATGTCCGTGCGGGTGGCCGGTCGCAGCAGGTCGGGGGGTGAGGGCAGGCCGTCGACCGAGAAGAGGAAGCGCAGTACGTCGGACGGGGTCGCGACCCAGCCTCCGTGGGCGTCCATGCGGTCGACCCGGCACCCGTACGGCTCGGCCAGATCGAGGCCGGCGTACATCGCCTCCCGGGCGGCCCGGTCCGGGGCGGTGGCGCCTGCCAGGATCGCCTGGTTCGCGCCTGCCGGGGCCAGTACGAAGCGGCGGACGAAATCTCCGTACGACAGTCCGCTGACCCGCTCGATGATCCGTCCCAGCAGGCAGTAGCCGAAGTTCGAGTAGCCGTAGGTGGTGCCCGGGGCGGCGCCGAGCGGCTGGTTGTCGAGGGTCCAGGTGATGAGGGCGTTCTGACTCAGCGCCAGCTGCTTGAACATTGGGTCGTTGCTGTCGTTGGTCCAGCCGCCCGCCGAGTGTTCGAGCAGGTGTCGCAGCGTCACGGCCTTCACACGCGCGCTGTACGGCACGGTCCCGTACGTGGTGCCGAGCAGGGCCCCCGGGCCGAACACCACGTCCGTGAGGGCGAGTCGGCCCTGGTCGATCAGCAGGTGGACGGCGGTGGAGGTGATCGGCTTGCTGACGCTCGCGATACGGAACCGGTGGTCCGGTGTGGTGATCTCGCGGGTGATGCGGTTGGCGTAGCCGAAGGCGCGGGCGGCCCGGATCGCGCCGCCCCGGGCGAGGGCGAAGCTGAAGCCGGGCACGGCCCACTTCTGCATGAAGGGCACGATCAGCCCGTTCGCGGCGTCGCCGGTGAGGTCGGCCTCGGGGGTGGATTCCCAGACCGTGGTGTAGGTCGCCGAGCCGCCGGCGCGGGAGCCGCTGATGTCGACGAGCCGCAGGCCGGCCGCCGTGTTGGTGTCGAAATGGTGCTGGAAGTCGCTGTGCGCGATGCCGTGTGCCGCCGCCCCCGGGTGTCCGGGGGACTGCTCCCAGATGCCCGCGTAGCGGATGTCGCCGCCGCTCGGGTAGCCGACGACGCGGATCAGCCGGAAGCCGTGCTCACGCTGGGTGTCGAACTCCCGCTGGTACTCGTCGGCCGACATGCCGTGCCGCGCGTTCCAGGCCGGTCCGGCGTAGCGGTCCCAGACGCAGGCGAACCGCTCGCCTCCCGCGTCCGCGTACGGCGAGACGCAGCGCAGCCGGAAACCCTGGTGCGACAGGTCGTCGAACAGGGACTGGTACTCGGGCCCCGTCAGCCCGTGCCGGGCGACCCATTCCAGGCTCCGCTCCCGCTCCCAGACCGCACTGAACAGGGGCTCGTCCCCCGAGTGGAACACCGACACGTCGACCGGCCGGAATCCGTCGCGCTCCAGCGAGGTGACCGCGGCCTGGTAGTCGGCGGCCGAGATGCCGTGGCGGGCCTGCCAGGCGCTGCCGCCCTGGACGCCCCAGACACTGGCGTACCGCGGCTCGCCGGCGAGGACGTAGCCGGAGATCTTCATCAGCCGGTAGCCGCGAGCGGTGAGCTGGTCGAACGTCGCCTGATGGTCCGCCGCGGTGAGGCCGTGGCGCGCTTGCCAGTCGGTCACGATCATGGGGCGGCTCCGGGCGCGGGTGGTGGAGGGGGTCCGGGGGATCTCCTGGTGGCGCGTGCTCGTCGCTCCACGGTAGGCACGAAGTGTTCCGGAGCGCCCTTCCTGCGCGGCCACTCGCGGGCTGCCCGAGCGCCGACACCCCGATGGCGCGGACCGTGTACGGATTCCGGCCGACATCGCGGCTGGTGGTGCGGGTGCTGTCAGTCCGGCAGCAGGTGTGACACGAGGGTGCGCGTCCATTCGGGGGTCAGGGCCTGGTCGGTGAAGACGGCCCGGTAGTAGAGGGGGGCGAGCAGGGCGTCCGCGACGCGTTCGACGGCCGGGGTCTCATTGCCCCGGGCCTGTTCCCGTTCCAGCATGGCCTGGAGCTGCTGCCGGCGTTCTCCGGTACATGCGCCGGCGCCTTGTTCTCCGGCCGCACCGATGGTGCGCTGGGACATGGACGCGGCGCTGCTCGCGACAGAGCAGCCGATCGCCGTGTTCGCGATACGTGATCTGGTGACCCGGGAAGCGATCGACCGCTACGGGGACCGCTTCGACATCGCGCCCGTCGACCTGGGCAGCCACCACTTCCCGGTGGAGGCGCCCGAAGGCACGGCGAGGCTTCTGGCCGGAGTGGGGACCCCGTAGGACGAACACGGGGCCCGGTTGCTCCTGCCGGGCTCTCTCCTCTGCGCCTGGTCCGATCCGGCTCGGGCGGTGGCCGCTGTGCCGGTCATCGCCCGGGACTGTTCGGCCCGAGTCGCCGGAGCGATCACCCCTGGTGTCGGCAGGCGTCGATGAGCAGGAGTACGGACAGGAAGCCAGACGGCCACGAGGCTTGGCGTTCCGCGCCGGGGCACGGGCCGGGCCTCGGGTGCCACGGGGCGGCGGCCGGGGCCCGCAGTCTCAGTGGAGTGGCCGTCCCGCGTTGGCCCGGCCACTCGACCTTCCGGATGGAAGAGTGGGGCGACCGGACTCGTACTCCAGGAGGCACTGTGCGGTTCACGATACGTCCGGCCGGTTCAGCGGACGCCGCCTCGGTCACGGGCATCGTTCTCGCCCGGTCGGCCTGGCTGGAGGAACGTGGGATGCCGAGCTGGCGCAAGGACGTGGAGCTGGTAAGCGCACAGACCGAGAACCCTGATGGGGCGATGTACGTACTGGAGGCGGATGGCCGGGTTGTCGGCTGCACGACGGTGACCAGGTCGACGCCCCCGATGGCGTGGACCGAAGAGGAACTCGCGCACTCGGCGCTCTACCTCTACACCACGATCACGGACCCTTCGGTACGGGCGTGGAAGCCAGGAACTCTCCTTGCTCTATGGGCAGTTGACCGCGCTGCCCGACTGGGCGTGTCGTGGGTACGGCGTGGCTGCCGATTCCCAGGTCTGGTCGCGTACTACGAGCGGCAGGGTTTCACCGTGGTTCATGAGATGCGGAAGACTCACGGCCCGATGTATCTGATGAGCCGTCGTGCGGAGCGCATCGAGGATTTGGAGGGCCGTTTCCACGGCCTGGTGGCGCCTCCCGCGTAGTCGGAGAACACGGTTGGTCCCGGCCGACGGTTCGAGTTGGTACCGGGGCTGTCCGAGCCTCAGGCGATCACACCCGGCACCGGCAGGCGTCGATGAGCAGGAGTACGGACAGGAGCCAGACGGCCACGAGGCTTGGCGTTCCGCGCCGGAGCAAGGGCCGGGCCTCGGGTGCCACGGGGCGGCGGCCGGTCATCATGTGGTCCCGGCCCCCGGCGGGCACTCGGGTGCACAGACCCACAGCTGGAAGACGAAGCCCTGGTACCGCACCTCGCCGAGTACCCGGCCGTTCGTACCGAGTCGGCGGGCGCACCGTACGCAGTCGATGGCCATCTGTTGCCGGGGCTCCAGCCTGGTCAGTTGCGGCAGGCCGTCCAGGGGCCGGTCCGCGGGGCCGCCGCTCACCGTTCGTCCTCGCTCTTCGCGCACAGCTCGACCCATACGCTCTTGCCCCAGCGCAGGAGGTCAGTACCCCAGCGGTCTCCCAATGCCTCGATGACGGCGAATCCCCGCCCGTTCTCGTCGTCGTCCGTCGCCCGGCGAGGGACGGGGCACGTGCGGGACTTGTCCACGACGGCGATCCGTACCCGGCCCTGCTCCGGCAGGGAGACGGTCACACGCACCAGCCGACTTCCGCTGTGCGCAACCGAGTTGCTCACCAGCTCCGACACGACGAGCGCGCCGGTCTCCGCGAGGTCGGCCAGGCCCCAGGTGTCGCAGGCGATGCTCACCAGGAGCCGGGCCCGGCGGGCCGACTCGGGTGCGCAGGGCAGGGTTTGGGTGTAGGCAGGACGGCCGGTGGCGGAGGGGAGTGCACCGTGGGCCTCCAACACGCTCTTTATCAACCGCCGTTGAGCGCTGCGGGCGGGGTCGGCCGGGTTGTGGAGATGCATGGGGACTCCAGCGGCGGTTCTGGTCTTTGGGCGCACGCCCTTGACAGGGCAACTTCCGCGCCCGCTACCGTCTGTGACGTCGCGGTAACTCGTTCAGATTGGGGTGCGCGGTGACCGCTGAGCAAGCTGGCGCGAGAATCTCGCGCGAATTGGTATATGTGATCGAAGGCGCTACAGACTCCACAAGAGGGACATTGGCTGCCAGACTCATCACAGGCACCGCAGTGTGGCGGGCTCTAGTTCCACGGAGGCACACTCGTGGCAGCACCAACGGGACCCACGGTCCGGCGTATGCAACTGGGCTGGGAACTCAAACAGTTGCGGGACAAGGCCGGATTAACCCTTGCTCAGGCGGTCGAAGGGTTGACGTTCTCGCCGTCGAAGCTCCATCGCACGGAGAACGGCCTGACCGGTCTGCCGAAGGTCCAGGACTTGAAGGACCTCCTCGATCGCTACGGCGTCGAGGAGGCGGGGGACGTGGACTTCCTGGTGGAGATCCATCGTGATTCGCTGAACCGGGGTTGGTGGTCTGTCTATCGCAGTGTCATGCCGTCCGGTATGAGCATGTTCATCGGCCTGGAAAGCGGCGCTCGGAGTGTTCGCGCCTGGCAGCCGGATGTCGTCTACGGGTTGTTGCAGACCGAGCGCTACGCCCGGGAGATGTTCCTGATGGCGAAGTCAGTCGAAGAGACAACCACCGAGTTCGTGGAGCGTCATGTTCAGATCCGTATGCAGCGAAAGGAGGTACTGACTCGCAAGCAGTGTCCGCTGGAACTGTGGGCCATCCTTGATGAGGCCACGCTGCGGCGGGTTGCTGGCGGACCTGACGTCATGCGGGAGCTGTACGAGGAGATCATCAGGCTCTCGCAGCTGGACAATGTGACGGTCCAGATCCTGCCTGCGAACATCTCGACCTATCGCTGTAGCTTCAACTTCGCACTGCTGGACTTCGTCGCCCCGATGCCCACGGTGGTCCAATCCGACGCGGCTGACGGGTCGGGCCTTGGCGACAAGGACACAACGATCTGGACCTTCACCCGCAGGTTCGATGCCCTGCGAGCCGGTGCTCTCGCCCCCGGTGAGACAGTGGCGTTCCTACAACGACTAGCCCGAGAGGTCTGACCCCATGGTTCACCACGGCAAGTCTCAACTCATCTCCGAGGCAACATGGTTCACGTCCTCGTACAGCTCGGAGAATGGCACCAACTGCGTCGAGGTCGCTGACCTCGCCCGTACCGGCCGCGTAGGCGTCCGCGACTCCAAGCGCAAGGCTGGCCCCGCGCTCGTCGTTCCTGCCGACGCGTGGGCGCAGTTCGTCGAGGGTGCCCGGTCGGGTTTCTGAGGCGGTAGTGAGACAGTGACGGTCCTGCAACCTCTAGCCCGAGAGGTCTGACCCCATGAATCATCGCGCCATGTCTGAACTGGTCGCTGAGGCAGGCTGGTTCACGTCCTCGTACAGCCAGGAGAACGGCACCAACTGTGTCGAGGTCGCTGACCTCGCCCGTACCGGCCAGGTAGGCATCCGCGACTCCAAGCGCAAGGCCGGTCCCGCCCTCGTCGTCCCCGCCGCCGCGTGGGCGCGGTTCGTCGTCGGCGCCCGGTCGGGGTTCTGACGCGGGCCGGTCGGGGTGTGTGGCCGCGCCTCTCCCGGCGGGGCCACACACCGTAACGTCCCTTAGCGGGTGCCCTTGCGTACCTCACCGAGCAGTTCGTACATCGTCTCGCCGGGGCAGTCGGTCTCCAGCCAGTCGCGGTGGCCGCTGACCGTGTCGACGTCCTTGGTGACGCCGTTCACCGGGTTGGTGAAGGTCATCTTCGCCTGCGGGCTGAGGCCGTGTATGCGGGCGAGCATCGTGACCAGGTTGGTCAGTGACTCCTTGGCGGCGTCCGTCGGGCGCTGGGCCGCGAGGTTGCCGATCAGGGCTATGCCGATGTTGCCGGAGTTGAACCCGGCGGTGTGGAAGGCGGTGACGAGCTTGCCGTCCTTGTCGTGGGCGGGGAGGTCGTCGTCCCCGGAGTAGCGGCCCTCGTAGATCGCGCCTGCCTCGTCGATCAGGAAGTGGTAGCCGATGTCACCCCAATCGTTGGTGATCGCGTGGTACTCGTAGATCGCCCGGACGGTGGCGGCGGGGTCCGGGTCGTCGTTCGGGGTGTCGGTGTGATGGACGGTCAGGCACTGCGCGTCGTAGTAGACCTCGGGCGAGTTGACCTTGCCGTCCTTGAAGCGCAGGGACTCGTCCGCGCCCCAGGCCGCCCGGCTCAGGTACCGCACCCCGCGTGCGCGTGTCGGTTCGCTCGGCACCTTCACGTTCCGCTGCGGACCGGCCGTCGTGTCGATCGCGAGCGACGTCACGTCCGACGCGCCACGCTCTTCTCTGACCTCGTACTTCTCGGCGCCCGATGCCGGAACGAGGGCGGTGCCGCCGCCGTTCACCTGCGCGCAACCGCCGCCCGCGGCCTGCCACTCGCCGTTCGAACCGTCGGCCTTCGTCACGCGGACCGAGGCGCCGTTACGGGCGGTTCCCGCCCAGCGGACCGCCACATAGCCGACCGGGAAGGCCGCGTTGACCGGATCGGTGCCGGTGGCCTTGTGCGACCGGGTCTTGGGGAACTTCTCGGTCCTCATGCCCTTCGTGCTCTCGGTGGTGTTCGAGTCGGCCGCCGGGTCGGGGGACTCGTCGGACTCCCCGGCGGCGAAGACCACCGGTGTCAGGGCGGCGCCGAGGGCCACCGCGCCCGTGGCGCCGATCACTCCGCGGCGCGTGACGCGGGACTTGGCCCGGTGGGAGGACGGAGCGGAGGAATCGGCGGAGCCGGCCGAATCGACGGAAGGTGAAGAAGACGTGGGGGGTGTGGGGGACTCTGGCATAGCGATGACCTTTTGATCGATGTACTGGAAACATCTGTGTGCGGAATTCCGGAGAGTCACGCGCTCATTACGTAACCGGCACCGGGAAATCCCTTACAGCAGAAATCACTTCACAGGTATTCACTATTACCAATGGCTTCGGGTTCCCAGGTACCCGAAGTTTTCCGGATGCTGAGCTTCATGGACTCCGCCGGCTGACAGCCGGCAACGCTGACCGGTCGGCCTGGGTGGGGAGGTCGCCGCCGTCCGATGCCGGCCACCGCCATCGAGGAGGGCCGGGACCTGCCTCGATGGCGGCATCCTGGCCGACACCGCCTACCGGCTGCTGCCGGCCCGGCGGCCCGGCCTCACTTCAGGTGCCGGCCGAAGAACCGGTTCCCGTCGTCCACCTCGAACCACGGGGTGCCGGTGTGCCCGCCCAGGTTGGCGTGCAGCGTCTTCTCCTCGGTGCCGAAGGCGTCGAACAGGTCCAGGGCCCGCTGTCGGGGGTTCCCTTCGTCGTCCCACTGCAGCAGGAACAGCAGCGGAACAGTGACCTGCGGGGCCTCCTCGCGTTGGGCGCGGGGCACGTAACCCCCGGCGAAGAAGCCGGCGGCCGCGATGCGCGGCTCGACCACCGCCAGCCGAATGCCGACGGCGGTCCACCCCGAGTACCCGACCCGGCCGCCGATCTCGGGCAGCGCAAGGAGAGCGTCCAGGGTGGTCCGCCAGTCCGGGACCGCCTTTTCGACCAGCGGGCCGATGAAGGACTCGAAGATCTCATCGACCGGCTCGCCGGCCCGCATCGCCCGGCGGAGGTGGGCGCGGGCCTGCTCGTCGGCGGCCGAACGGGGCCGGTCACCGCACCCGGTGGCGTCGATGGTGGCCACCGCGTAGCCGTACGCCGCGGAGTGCCGGGCCCGGGCCACCAGCCGGGATTCCCCCTTGGGCAGGCCGTTGTTGTGGGCCATGAGGATCAGTGGGGCCGGTGCGGCGGATCCGGGCGTCCACAGGGTGCCGGGGATCTCGCCGAGGGTGAATTCGCGTTCGAGGACGCCGTCGTCGAGGCGCTGCTCGGAAGTGAATCGCATGGTCGTGCCTTTCGGGAGTGCTCCTGAACGGCGCTCCCGGACGACCTATCGTCCGACCGTGACCCCGGAGGGGAGCACCCATGTCGATACTGCGTTCACGGGTACCACCTCCTCGTTCTCTCGCACGGCCTCCGGGAAAGTAGCAGTGGTCGCCGTGGTCCGCCAACGGGTTTTCGCGGAGGCTCCGTGGCCGGATGCCGCCTCACCACGTAGGACACGGTCCAAGTGAAAGGCTCCTGGCGGGGCTTGGCGGCAGAACGGACGGAGTGCGGACCGGGGTCAGGACGCAGGCGTCTTACCGGTGTGCCGTACGCGGCCCTGCCGGACCGACCACAGTGCCTTCTGCGCGAGCAGTGTCAGCGTGCCCGCCGCGACGATGCCTGCCAGGTTCAGCAGAAGCTGACCGCTGGAGCCCCAGACCTGGCCGAACTCGCCGTAGCCGAGCGCCACTGCCGCGTTGGCGGCGGCCGGGACCGTGGTCACCGAGATGGCCACCCCCACCAGCGCGCCCGATTTGGACGAGGTCAGCGAGAGCATGCCCGCTATGCCCGCGAGCCCCGCGACCACCAGTGAGAACAGGTCCGGGTTCCAGATGAACGAGGTGTTCGGCCGGTCCGCGTCCAGCAGCGAGCGGGAGAACAGCCCGAAGCCGTCCATGGCCAGACTGAACGCGGTCGTCAGCACCATCGCCACCATGAAACCGGCGATCAGCGCGATCAGAGAGCGCAGGGCGAGTCTCGGGGCGCGCTGCACGAGTGCCGTACAGATCCCGGCCAGCGGGCCGAACTCCGGACCGACCGCCATCGCGCCCACGATCAGGATCGCGTTGTCCAGCACCACACCGCAGGCCGCGATCATCGTCGCGAGGGTCAGAAACGCCAGATAGGTGAAAGAGAGCGTCGACTCCTCATGGGTCACGTCCTCCAACTGCTCCCACAGCACCGCGTCGGCGCCCTCGCCCGGCGCCGCCTCCTCCGCCTCGTCGGCCCGCTCGGACAGCGACAGATCGACGCTCCCCACGGCGATCGAACCGGACCGGTCGATGCCGAGGGCGCGCAGCGTGGCGATCAGTTCGTCGCCGGCCTCGCGCGCCACGTCGCACATGACCAGATCGCCCAGCGGGTCACGGGCGACGCCCGGTACGACCACGAGATGGGCGGTGCCGACCGTGCGTTCAACCGACCGTACGACTTCGTCCGTACGGTCGGCGGGCACGAGCAGGCGCAGATGCAACACGGCGGTGGCTCCCGGGCGTTCGCGTGAATCGTGAATTCAGAGCGGTGATATCAGAGCGGTGAAGTCGGAGCGGTGAAGTCGGAGCGGTACAAGTCGTCCGCGCTGTCAGAGCTTGCGCAGCGACAGTCGCTGGACCTTGTGGTCGGGCCCCTTGCCGGCACCAGTGTGGCGCGGCTCCGGGTAGGGGTCACATTTTCCAGCAGGTTGGGCTTGTTGACGGCCCGCCACATCGTACGGGCGTAATCCAGGGCCTTCTCCTCGGCGGAGGTTCGGCGTGGGGGCGGATGGCTGCGCTGTTGCCGCGTGCTGAGGGACCTGGCCGAAGCTGCTGGAACATGTCCAGGCCCAGCTCAATGGCGGTTCGAGGCGGCGGTGGGTCGGGCCGTGGCTGTCTTCGGGTAGTGGCGGCGCAGGTTGGCGGAAGTGTGATCACGAAGAGGGCCCTGCGGCCTTGTCCCACCGCTGTCAGAGCTTGCGGAGCCGCAGCCGCTGGACCTTGTGGTCCGGGCCCTTGCGCAGGACCAGCGTGGCGCGGCCCCTGGTGGGGGCGACGTTTTCCAGGAGGTTGGGCTTGTTGATGGTCCGCCATGTCGTACGGGCGTAATCCAGGGCCTCGTTCTCGGAGACCTGGGTGTACTTCCGGAAATACGACGACGGATCCTGGAAGGCCGTATCGCGGAGTTTGCGGAACCGGCTCAGATACCAGCTCTCGATGTCCTCGGCGCGCGCGTCGACGTACACGCTGAAGTCGAAGTAGTCGGCGAGGCCCACCCGTGTCCGGCCGTCCTTTCCGGGCAGGGCCGGCTGGAGGACGTTGAGCCCTTCCACGATGAGGATGTCGGGCCGCCGCACGGTGAGGAGTTCGCCCGGCACGATGTCGTAGATGAGGTGCGAGTAGACGGGGGCGGTGACCTCGTCCTTGCCCGCCTTGATGTCGGCGACGAACCGGGTCAGGGACCGCCGGTCGAACGACTCGGGGAACCCCTTGCGCGACATCAGCCCGCGATCCTGCAACTCCTTCATCGGGTACAGGAAGCCGTCGGTGGTGACGAGTTCGACGCGCGGGTGCTCGGGCCAGCGCGCGAGCAGCGCCTGGAGGAGCCGGGCCACGGTGGACTTGCCGACGGCCACGCTTCCGGCGACGCCTATGACGAACGGCGTGCCGCGCTGGGCGCCGAGTCCGTTGCCCGCGTCGCCGAGGAAGGTGTTCAGTGAGCCGCGCAGCCCGGTGGTGGACTGGACGTAGAGGTTGAGGAGCCGGGAGAGCGGGAGGTAGACGTCCCGTACCTCGTCGAGGTCTATGACGTCCCCGAGCCCGCGCAGCTGCTCGACCTCCTCGGCCGTCAGCGGCAGCGGAGTCTTGTCCCGCAGCGCACTCCACTCGTCCCGGCTGAGGTCGACGTAGGGGGTCGGCCCGTGGTCGGCCCGGCGGGGGGTGCTTCGTGGCGGCGAAGTGATCACGCCCGCCATTGTCCGGGGTCGGGGGGTGGTTGTGGGGGGCGGCGGGTGGTGGGCTCGGTCACGTGGGCGGGGCGGTGGGGTGCCGCGAGACTCGGGTTTTCCGGGTGTCCGGTCAGGCGGCGTTGCCGTGAGGGGTGAGGTTGATGGTCAGGTCGGCGTCGAGGGCACGGGCCAGGCGTCGCAGAAGGGGGATGGTGGGGACGGTGCCGCCACCTTCGATGCGGGAGATCTGGGGTTGCTTCATGCCGCAGCGCTCGGCGAGCTCGGTCTGGGACAGGCCGAGAGCGGTACGCCGGTCGTAGACCATCTGACCGAGGTCATGGGCCAGTTCCGCCTCTTCGTAGAGGCGGTCGTACTCGGGGTTGTCCTCCGCCGCTTCGCCCAGGAGCTTGCGGTGGTGGCGGGTCTTCCACTCGGCGTGGTTCATCGCAGTTCCTCCTTGATGCCGCGGCTGTAGACGGCGTGCTTCGGGCTCGATCTCGATCGTGTACCGCTCACCGTCCATAACATCGATGATATATGGCATGGGTGCCATAGGGCCGGTGGTCACCCGGGCGCCGTAGGTCGGCCGGGGACCGGTGCCGGGGGGCCGGTCGCGGCGCTCGTGGTGCTTTCGGCGCGGTCCCGGTGTGCCGCGACGCGTTCTGCGACGATGCGTCCGGCGGGTGGGAACGGCCAGGAAGGGATTGGTATGTGCGGAATCGTGGGGTACGTCGGCGGTCAGTCGGCGCTTGATGTGGTCATCGCGGGTCTGAAGCGGCTCGAATACCGGGGCTATGACTCCGCCGGGGTCGCCGTACTCGCCGACGGCGGACTGGCCGCGGCCAGGAAGGCGGGCAAGCTCGTCAATCTGGAGAAGGCGCTGGTGGAACGGCCGTTGCCGAGTGGTTCCACCGGGATCGGGCATACCCGGTGGGCCACCCACGGCGGGCCGACCGACGCCAACGCCCACCCTCATCTGGACAACGCCGGGCGGGTCGCCGTCGTCCACAACGGGATCATCGAGAACTTCGCCGCGCTCCGGGCCGAACTGGCCGGCCGCGGCCACGACCTGGGGTCGGAGACCGACACCGAGGTGGTGGCGCATCTGCTCGCCGAGGGGTTCTCGTCGTGCGGCGATCTCGCGGAGTCGATGCGGCAGGTGTGCCGGCGGCTGGAGGGGGCCTTCACGCTCGTCGCCGTACACGCGGACGAGCCCGACGTGGTCGTCGGCGCGCGCCGCAACTCGCCGCTCGTGGTCGGTGTCGGGGAGGGGGAGGCCTTCCTCGCCTCGGACGTCGCCGCGTTCATCGCCCACACCCGTTCCGCGATCGAGCTGGGCCAGGACCAGGTGGTCGAGTTGCGCCGCGACGGCGTACGGGACGGGGTGACGGTCACCGGCTTCGACGGTTCCCCGGCCGAGGTGCGCTCGTACCACGTGGACTGGGACGCGTCGGCCGCCGAGAAGGGCGGTTACGACTACTTCATGCTCAAGGAGATCGCCGAGCAGCCGAAGGCGGTCGCCGACACGCTCCTCGGGCGGATCGACGCCGAGGGATCGCTGACGCTCGATGAGGTACGTATCCCCGCCGAGGTGCTGCGCGAGGCCGACAAGGTCGTCATCGTGGCGTGCGGGACGGCCTTCCACGCCGGGATGATCGCGAAGTACGCCATCGAGCACTGGACGCGGATGCCGTGCGAGGTGGAGCTGGCCAGCGAGTTCCGCTACCGGGACCCGATCCTGGACCGGCGCACGCTGGTGATCGCGATCTCGCAGTCCGGGGAGACCATGGACACGCTGATGGCGCTGCGGCACGCCCGGGAACAGGGCGCGAAGGTGCTGGCGATCCGCAATACGAACGGGTCGACCATCCCGAGGGAGTCGGACGCCGTCCTGTACACGCACGCCGGGCCCGAGGTCGCGGTCGCGTCGACCAAGGCGTTCCTGACCCAGCTGGTGGCCTGCTACCTCGTCGCCCTGTATCTCGGGCAGCGGCGCGGCACCAAGTGGGGCGACGAGATCCGGGCCGTCGTACGGGACCTGTCGCGGATCGCGGGCGAGGTGGAGCGCGTACTGGAGACGATGGAGCCGGTACGGGCGCTGGCGCGCACGCTCGCGGACAAGCGGACCGTGCTCTTCCTCGGCCGGCACGTGGGCTATCCGGTGGCCCTGGAGGGCGCGCTCAAGCTCAAGGAACTGGCGTACATGCACGCGGAGGGGTTCGCGGCGGGCGAGTTGAAGCACGGTCCTATCGCGCTGATCGAGGAGGACCTGCCGGTGGTGGTGGTCGTACCGTCGCCGCGCGGGCGTTCGGTGCTGCACGGCAAGATCGTGTCGAACATCCAGGAGATCCGGGCCAGGGGCGCGCGGACGATCGTGATCGCGGAGGAGGGGGACGAGGCGGTGGTGCCGTACGCGGACCATCTGATCCGGATCCCGGCGACGCCGACGCTGCTTCAGCCGCTGGTCGCGACCGTGCCGTTGCAGGTGTTCGCGTGCGAGCTGGCGACGGCGCGGGGCAACGAGGTGGACCAGCCGAGGAACTTGGCGAAGTCCGTGACAGTGGAGTGAGATTGAGCGCGGGTGCGGATGCGGGTGCGGGCGTGATGGTGAGCGGAAGCGCGGGGGCGGGAGCGGGAGTGGGAGCGGTGGGAACGACGGGCAGTCCGGCCACGGGCGAGGGGGGACTCCGGTGATCATCGGGGTGGGCATCGACGTCGCGGCGATCGACCGGTTCGCGGAGTCCCTGCGGCGGACCCCGCAACTCGCCGACCGGCTCTTCCTGGAGCGGGAGTTGCTGCTGCCGAGCGGGGAGCGGCGCGGGGTGGCTTCCCTGGCGGCGCGGTTCGCGGCCAAGGAAGCCGTGGCCAAGGCGCTGGGCGCGCCCGGCGGGCTGCACTGGACGGACGCCGAGGTGTACGTCGAGGACAGCGGGCAGCCGCGGCTGCGGGTGCGCGGGACGGTGGCGGCGCGGGCGGCGGAGCTGGGCGTACGGAGCTGGCATGTCTCGCTCAGCCATGACGCGGGAGTGGCGTCCGCCGTGGTGATCGCGGAGGGTTGACGGGAGCGGGGCAGGCAAGCAGGGGCAGACAACAGGGGCAGACAGGTGGAGCACTTCCGGACGGGCCGCTTCCGACCGGACGGAGGGCTTCCGGGCGGAGGGTTGACCGAGTGCGACGTGCGTACAGCGTGGAGACGGTGAGGAACGCCGAGCGGGAGCTGATGGCACGGCTGCCGGAGGGCGCGCTGATGGCGCGCGCGGCCGCGGGGCTCGCCGCGACCTGCGCCGATGTGCTGCGGGACCAGCTGGGACGGGTGTACGGGGCGCGGGTCGTCCTGCTCGTCGGCAGCGGGGACAACGGCGGCGACGCCCTGTACGCCGGGGCCCGGCTGGCCCGCCGGGCCGCGAAGGTCTCGGCGGTGCTGCTCGCGCCCGACCGTACGCACGCCGGCGGGCTGGCCGCGCTGCTCGGCGCGGGCGGGCGGATCGTCGACGACCCCTTCGACGTACTGGCCGCCGCCGATCTGGTGATGGACGGCATCACCGGCATCGGCGGGCACGGCGGGCTGCGTCCCGACGCGGTGCCGGTGGTGCGCGCGGCGCGGGGATCGGGTGCGGTGGTCGTGGCCGTCGACCTGCCGAGCGGGGTGGAGGCGGACACCGGGGCGGTCGCGGGGGAGGCGGTGCGCGCGGACGCGACGGTCACGTTCGGTACGTACAAGCCGGGGCTGCTGATCGACCCGGCGCACGAACACGCGGGCGCGGTACGGCTGGTGGACATCGGCCTCGGCCCGTACCTGCCGTCCGTACCCGACCTGGAGGTGCTCCAGCACGAGGACGTGGCGCGGCTGCTGCCGATGCCGACGGGGGAGAGTGACAAGTACCGGCGGGGTGTCATCGGTGTCGTCGCCGGATCCGCGCGCTATCCGGGTGCGGCGGTGCTCGCCGTGGCGGGCGCGCTGCGCGGCGGTGCGGGCGCGGTGCGGTACGTGGGCCCCGGAGCCGACGCGGTGATCGCGCGTTTCCCGGAGACGCTGGTGCACGAGGGGCCGCCGTCGAAGGCGGGCCGCGTCCAGGCGTGGGCGATCGGTCCCGGCCTGGGCGAGGGGCCCGAGGTGGGCGAGGGACACGGGGTGGCGGAGGTACTGGCCTCGGATGTCCCGGTCCTGGTGGACGCGGACGGCCTGCGGCTGCTGGACACGGCGACGGTACGGAGCCGTACGGCACCGACCCTGCTCACCCCGCACGCGGGCGAGGCGGCGGCGCTGCTGGGCGTCCCGCGGCGACAGGTGGAGTCGGCCAGGCTGGCGGCCGTACGGAAACTGGCGGCGCGCTACGGCGCGACGGTGCTGCTCAAGGGCTCGACCACGTTGATCGCGTCCCCGGACGCGAGCGCCCCCGTCCGGGTGAACGCGACCGGCACCCCCTGGCTGGCCACGGCAGGCAGCGGCGACATCCTCACGGGCCTCGCGGGCTCCCTCCTGGCCTCGGGTCTCTCGCCGCTCGACGCGGCCTCGGTGGCGGCCTACCTGCACGGCCTGGCGGCCCGGCTGGCCTCGCGGGGCGCTCCGGTGTCGGCGCTGGACGTGGCGGAGAGGCTGCCGGAGGCGTGGCGGAACGTACGGGATTGACTGAGCGCGCGGGCTCTTCTCCGTACTCCACGGGGGGCCGCCATGCGGAGAACCTGTACGGGACCGACCGCCCGGCACCCGCCGCGACACCGGCCCCGGGGGCCGCTCTGAGACACTGGGCGCGATGACCGGAACGACGCAGACATCGGCGAGCCTCAGGGCACGGGCCGAAGTCGATCTCGATGCCCTGCGGGGCAATGTGCGTGCCCTGCGCGCACGCGTGGGGCCCGACACCGCCCTGATGGGGGTCGTGAAGTCCGACGCGTACGGGCACGGCATGCTGCCCGTCGCCCGCGCCGCTCAGGAGGCAGGGGCCACCTGGCTGGGCACCGCCACCCCGCACGAGGCACTCGCCCTGCGGGCCGGGGGCATCCGGGGCCGCGTGATGTGCTGGCTGTGGACGCCCGGCGACCCGTGGCGCGAAGGCATCGAGGCCGACCTCGACATGTCCGTCAGCGCGATGTGGGCACTGCGCGAGGTGACCGCCGCCGCGCGCGAGGCCGGGCGCCCCGCCCGGATCCAGCTCAAGGCCGACACCGGCCTCGGCCGGAACGGCTGCCAGCCCGCCGACTGGCCCGGACTCGTCACCGCCGCGCTCGCCGCCCAGGCCGCCGGCGAGGTGAAGGTCACCGGCCTCTGGTCGCACTTCGCGTGCGCCGACGAGCCCGGCCACCCCTCCATCACCGCCCAACTCGACGTGTTCCACCAGATGGTGGCGTACGCCGAGAAGGAGGGCGTCGAGCCCGAGGTCCGGCACATCGCCAACTCGGCGGCCACGCTCACCGTCCCCGAGTCGTCCTTCGATCTCGTACGGACCGGCATCGCCATGTACGGCTTCTCGCCCAGCCCCGAACTCGGCACCTCCCAGGACTTCGGCCTGCGGCCCGCCATGACGCTCTCCGCGTCCGTGGCCCTGGTCAAACAGGTCCCCGGGGGGCACGGGGTCAGCTACGGCCACCACTACCTCACGCCCGCGGAGACCACCCTCGGTCTCGTCCCCCTCGGCTACGCCGACGGCATCCCCCGCCACGCCTCGGGCCGCGGCCCCGTGCAGGTCGGCGGGGTCCGGCGGCGGGTGGCCGGGCGGGTCGCGATGGACCAGTTCGTGGTCGACCTGGACGGCGACACGCCCGAACCGGGCGCGAGGGCCGTCCTCTTCGGCCCCGGCGACCGGGGCGAACCGACCGCCGACGACTGGGCCGAGGCCGCGGGCACGATCGTGTACGAGATCGTCACACGCATCGGTTCGCGCGTCCCCCGCGTCCATCTCCATGAGCGGTCAGCGTGATCCCCCGTGTTCATCTCCACGAGCGGTCAGCGTGATCTCTTCCGGGTGAAGCCCGGCACGGTGGGGAAGAGGCAAGCCAGAACGACGAGGAGCGCACGGTGAGCGAGAACAGCGCGGCGGGGGACGCGGCGGCCCAGGCGGCCGTCACGGTGGCCAGGGCCACGGGCGCGTCCGGGGGCAGGTCCATAGGCGGTTCGATCGGCGGACTCCTCAGCGGGGTCACAGGCGGGTCCGCGGGCGGAGCCACGGGCAATTGGCGCAAGGCAGGCGTCGCCGGCGCCGCGATAGGCGTGATAGCCGCCGGGGCGGCCGCCGGTGTCGCGATCGAGAGGCTGACCGTCGGCCGTGGCATGCGCAGGAGGGCACGGCTCGCGCTCGACGCCTCGGGACCGTACGGCACGCTGCGCGGCCGGCCGGGCAAGGCGCTCGCGGACGACGGTACGGAGCTGTACTACGAGGTCGACGAGATCGAGCCGGAGGGCGGGGGAGCGGCGGCCACGGGTACGGGTGCCGGGGCGGGCTCGGGCTCCGGGGCCGGTTCCGGGGGTGCTCCGAGTCCTCGGCGGCGGCGACTGTTCGGCCGTAGGACCCCCGCGCCCGTCACCGTCGTCTTCAGCCATGGCTACTGCCTCAACCAGGACGCCTGGCACTTCCAGCGCGCCGCCCTGCGCGGACTGGTCCGTACCGTCCACTGGGACCAGCGCAGCCACGGCCGTTCCGCTCGCGGGGTCGCGCAGCAGGGTCCCGACGCCGTCGCGGTCAGCATCGACCAGCTCGGCCGCGACCTGAAGGCCGTCATCGACGCGGCCGCGCCCGAGGGACCGCTGGTGCTGGTCGGTCACTCCATGGGCGGCATGACGATGATGGCCCTGGCCGACCAGTATCCGGAACTGGTGCGGGACCGGGTCGTGGGCGTCGCCCTCGTCGGTACGTCGAGCGGAAAGCTCGGCGAGGTCAACTACGGGCTCCCGGTCGCGGGCGTGAACGCGGTACGCCGGGTCCTCCCCGGTGTCCTCAAGGCGCTCGGCTCGCAGGCCGAACTGGTCGAGCGCGGCCGGCGGGCCACCGCCGATCTCTTCGCGGGGCTGATCAAGCGGTACTCGTTCAGCTCGAAGGACGTGGACCCCGCGGTCGTACGGTTCGCCGAGCGGCTCATCGAGAGCACCCCGATCGATGTGGTCGCGGAGTTCTACCCGGCCTTCGTCGACCACGACAAGGCGCATGCGCTCCCGGTCTTCCTGGAGGTCCCGGCGCTCGTCCTGGCCGGGGAGAGCGATCTGGTGACCCCCAGCTCGCACAGCGAGGCCATCGGTGATCTGCTGCCGGACGCGGAGCTGGTACTGGTCCCGGACGCCGGGCATCTGGTGATGCTGGAGCGTCCCGAGGCCGTCACGGACCGGCTGGCGGACCTGCTGGCGCGGGTCGGCGCGGTGCCGGCAGCGGCTAACGTTGGAACGCATGGAAGCACCGCACAGCCCGGCGCCTGACGCCGCCGATCTCCCGATCGCCCCCCTTGCCCCCGCTGTCTCCGACGACCCCTCCGGCTCGGCTCTGGTCGTCACCGTCGGTTCTCCCGAGCGGATGCGGGAGCTGGGCCGCAGGCTCGCGGCCCTGCTGCGCCCCGGCGACCTGGTGATGCTCACCGGCGAGCTCGGCGCGGGCAAGACGACTCTGACGCGCGGTCTCGGCGAGGGCCTCGGCGTCCGCGGCGCCGTCACGTCCCCCACCTTCGTGATCGCCCGCGTACACCCGTCCCTGGTCGGCGGCCCGGCGCTGGTCCATGTCGACGCGTACCGGCTCGGCGGGGGACTGGACGAGATGGAGGACCTCGATCTCGATGTCTCGCTGCCGGACTCCGTGGTGGTCGTGGAGTGGGGCGACGGCAAGGTCGAGGAGCTGTCGGACGACCGGCTGCACGTGGTCATCCACCGGGTCGTGGGGGCCGTGGACGCCGATACGGACGACGACGACCGGCGCACCGTCACGCTGACCGGGCTCGGCGGGCGCTGGGCGGATGCCGATCTGGTGTCGCTGACGGACTGAGCTGACGGACCGACCTGACGGGCTGAGCTGGCCGATGGAGCTGACGGGACGGAGTTGGCCGACTGAGCTGATGGACGGAGCTGAAGGGACGAGCTGACCGACCGGCCGAGCCGCCCCTGCCGGGCGTCGCACATCCGGTCGACTGTTCCGTACATTCCGACAAGGTGTCGGCAAAATGTTGCGCATGCCGTGCCGCACGTGGTCACATGGTACTGAGACCTGGTTAGGTCTACCTAACCACGCCTGCCCCCGGAGCCTCAGGAGGCATCCATGTCGGCACCAGAGCGCGAAGCGCGCCCGCAGTTCCCCTCGGCCACGTCACTGGCGCCGCTGCCGTTGCCGTCGCCCTCGTCGGTGTCCATGAGCGATCTGCTGGCGTCCTGTGCGGCGGCCTCAGCCGTGTCCACACCGCCGAACGAGCCCTCGGCGACGGAGATCGCGGAGGGCTCGGGGGCTACGGAACGTCCGGAGGGCGTGGCGGACGCGGAGCGTGAGGTGGGGCGGCGCGACGCCGCCTGATCCGGCACGTACGGCCGAGGCCGTACTGCCGGCCGTACGACCACGCAGTCGTACGACTTCGGGATACCGCGACCTACGGGGCGACCCGACCTACGGGACGACCACGACCGTCGAACCGACCGTCGCGAACGTCCACATCGCGTTCCCGTCCCCCACCTTCATCCTGACCCCGCCCGTCTTCAGCGTGGGGTCGGGGCTGGTCAGCGTGCCGTCCACGGCGGCGCTGAAGCCGATCACCACGCCGTCGACCGTGGTGAACCGTACGACGTGCTCGATCCGTACCCCGTCCGAACCCGTGACCGACCCGGACCGTGAGGTGACCGAGAACGCACCGGGGGCGGGGCTGACCGTGCTCGGCATGACCGCGAAGGTCCGGGTCACCTTCTCCTTCGCGTCCACCAGCCACACACGCTTGGCGGCCAGCGCGTAGACGACTCGTTCACCCTTGCCCGACGCCTCCGGAAGGGCGGTCGGGTTTTTCTTCGGCTTCTGCGCGGGCGAGCCGGCGGATCCGGAGGAGTGGGAGCCGCTCGGTGAGCCGTTGGGCTTTCCGAGGGTCTCGGGGACGTTCGCCGATGCCTGGTAGGCGAGGAAACCGACCACGGCGACAGCCGCTACGGTGAGCCCGGCCACGATTCCCGAGCTGCTCCTGGACACCTTGATCCACCTCTCGTACGTATGACTCCGTGGTGACGTTAGCAGCAGCTGTGTGACGGGACGGGGCGCCGTGCCCCGGGCCCGGGAGCCGTAGGCTGTTTGCGTGCTTCTGCTCGCCGTTGATACCGCCACGCCCGCCGTCACCGTCGCCCTCCACGACGGCACCTCCGTCCTGGCCGCGGAGAGTCAGGTCGACGCCCGCCGCCACGGGGAGCTGCTGCTGCCCGCCGTCGACCGGGTCCTCGACCGGGCGGGACTGAAACTGGACGCCGTGACGGAGGTGGTCGTCGGCGTGGGGCCGGGGCCCTACACCGGACTGCGCGTGGGGCTGGTGACGGCGCTGACATTCGGCTCGGCGCTCGGCGTGCCGGTGCGGGGACTGTGCACGCTGGACGGGCTCGCGTACGCGTCGGGGCTGGAGGAGCCGTTCGTGGTGGCCACGGACGCGCGCCGCAAGGAGGTCTACTGGGCGCGGTACGCCGATGCCCGTACGCGCCTGACCGAACCGGCCGTCGACCGTCCCGCCGACATCACCGGGCGGGTCGCGGGACTGCCCGCCGTCGGCGCGGGCGCGCTGCTCTACCCGGACTGCTTCCCGGACGCGCGCGGCCCCGAGCACCAGTCCGCCGCCGCGCTCGCGTCCCTCGCGGCCGAGAGGCTGGACGCGGGTGGGGAGTTCCTGCCGACGGTGCCCCTCTACCTGCGCCGCCCGGACGCGCAGGTGCCCAAGAACTACAAGGTGGTCACGCCGAAGTGACCGTTCCTTCCGTTCCTCCCGTTCCATCCGTTTCTGCCGTCGTGCTGCGCGAGATGCGCTGGTGGGACATCGAGCCGGTGCTCGCGCTCGAACACGAACTCTTCCCCGAGGACGCCTGGTCACCGGGCATGTTCTGGTCGGAGCTGGCGCACGCGCGCGGTCCGAGGGCCACGCGCCACTATGTCGTCGCGGAGGACACGAGCCGCCGGATCGTCGGCTACGCGGGTCTCGCGGCGGCCGGCGGGCTCGGTGACGTACAGACCATCGCCGCCGCCCGCGAACAGTGGGGCACCGGACTGGGGTCCCGCCTCCTCACCGATCTGCTCCAGCACGCCACCGCCGCCGAATGCGAAGAGGTGCTGCTGGAGGTACGGGTCGACAACACCCGGGCGCAGCGGCTGTACGAGCGGTTCGGCTTCGAGCCCATCGGTTTCCGCCGGGGGTACTACCAGCCGGGCAATGTCGATGCCCTCGTCATGCGCCTGCACGTACAGGGATTTCGCGCACAGAACCAACAGGAGCGGGAGCTTCCTCCCGAGCAGGAGCATCCCGAGGGGCGGCTCCACGGGCGGGAACCCCAAGTACAGGGCGCTGAGCCCCAGCATGCCGCCGAGCCCCAGCAAGGAACTGAGACCCATGGCTGACGAACCTCTCGTTCTCGGTATCGAGACCTCCTGCGACGAGACGGGCGTCGGCGTCGTCCGAGGAACGACCCTGCTCGCCGACGCCATCGCGTCGAGCGTGGACGAGCACGCGCGCTTCGGCGGTGTGGTGCCGGAGGTCGCGTCCCGCGCGCATCTGGAGGCCATGGTGCCGACGATCGAGCGTGCGCTGCGAGAGGCGGGCGTGTCCGCCCGCGACCTCGACGGGATCGCCGTGACGGCCGGCCCCGGCCTCGCGGGCGCGCTGCTGGTGGGCGTCTCGGCGGCGAAGTCGTACGCGTACGCCCTGGGCAAGCCGCTGTACGGCGTGAACCACCTGGCCTCCCACATCTGCGTCGACCAGCTCGAACACGGCCGGCTGCCCGAGCCGACGATGGCGCTGCTGGTCAGCGGCGGGCACTCGTCGCTGCTGCTCGCGCCGGACATCACGTCCGACGTACGGCCGATGGGGGCGACGATCGACGACGCGGCGGGCGAGGCGTTCGACAAGATCGCGCGCGTGCTGCACCTGGGCTTCCCGGGCGGCCCGGTGATCGACCGGCTGGCCAGGGAGGGCGACCCGGCCGCGATCACCTTCCCGCGCGGGCTGACCGGGCCGCGTGACGCGCCGTACGACTTCTCCTTCTCCGGCCTGAAGACGGCGGTGGCCCGCTGGATCGAGGCGAAGCGGAACGCGGGCGAGGAGGTGCCGGTGCGTGATGTGGCGGCCTCGTTCCAGGAGGCGGTGGTCGACGTGCTGACGCGAAAGGCCGTCCGCGCCTGCAAGGACCAGGGCGTGGACCACCTGATGATCGGCGGCGGGGTCGCGGCGAACTCACGGCTGCGCGCGCTCGCGCAGGAGCGCTGCGAACGGGCGGGCATCCGGCTGCGGGTGCCGCGCCCGGGGCTGTGCACGGACAACGGCGCGATGGTGGCGGCCCTGGGCGCGGAGATGGTGGCGCGCAACCGTCCGGCGTCGGACTGGGAGCTGTCGGCCGACTCCTCGCTGCCGGTGACGGAACCGCACGTACCGGGCACCGCGCACGACCACGACCACGACCACGCGCAGGGCCATGACCACGACCACGTCCACGAGCTGGCGAAGGACAACCTGTATTCATGAGGCAGACATGACGCTCGCGCTGATGTGGGAGGCCAAGGCCGCGCCCGGCCGGGGCGGGGAACTGCTGGAGTGGGCGCGGTCGATGTCCCTGGAGCTGCCCTGCGCCCCGCTGCGCCGTGAACTGCTCCGCGCTCCCCAGGACCGCGTCCTGGTCATCACGTGGTGGGACGGTCCGTACGACGCCGATGTCCCCGAACTGCCGGACCCGGCACCGGACTTGATCGCCCGCCCGGCACATCGCTGGCGCTTCGAGTCCGTCGAGGCGTGAGCGGGCCGGGCGGGCCGAGGGGGAGACGGCCCCCGCCGCTGTGATTCAGAACTGGCGGGGCATGCGGTATCCGGCGTCCAGGCGCGGGCTGGAGGCGTTGGCGTAGCCGTTCTCCACCAGGTGGGCGGCGAACGCGGCGAACTCGTCGGGCCTGCCCAGGCGCAGCGGGCCGGCGAAGTGCTGGAGCTGCTGGGCGACGGCCGCCTCGTCGGTGACGTCTCCGGCACTCGGTGTGTCGAAGCCGCCGGCCACGATGGTGTTGACCCGGATGCCGCGCCCGGCGAACTCGCGGGCGGCGGGGAGCGTCATGCCCACGATCGCGGCCTTGGTCGCCGAGTATCCGACCATGCCGACGGTGCCGCCCTCGGCGGCGGCCGACGAGGTGTTGATGATGACCCCTCGCTCGCCGTCGTCGTCGGGCTCGTTGCCGAGCATGGCCGCGGCGGCCTGGCTCATGACATTGAAGGTGCCCACGACGTTCGTGGCGAACATCCGGGTGAAGGCGGCCGGGTCGGTGGGCTTTCCGTCGGGCGTGGTCAGCGGAATCATGTCGATGTAGCCCGCGGTGTTGACGTCGATGTCGATCCTGCCGAACCGGTCGAGGGTCGCCCGGACCGCGGCGGCCACCTGGTCGGGGTCGGCGACGTCGGCCCCGAGCCCGATGGCGTTGTCGCCGATGTCGGCGGCGAGCTTCTCGGCGAGCTCACGGCGGCGTCCGAGGAGGGCGACGTTCGCTCCGCGCTCGGCGAAGTGGCGGGCCACTCCCAGGCCGAGACCGGACGTGGCGCCCGCGATCAGAGCTGTCTTCCCTTGGATGTTCATGGCAGTGAGGGTTCCTTTCGGGAGCGGGGTGTCTGGGGCGTCCGGGGTGTCTTACGCGCGGAGCATCTTGGTGCCGAGGTCCCACAGCCGGGCCGCGTCGCCCGCGTCGAGTGCGTGGGGGAGCACACCGGTGGTCGCGGAGGGGTCGAGGTCAGGATTGACCACGGCCTCGTTGCAGTCCTCGAAGTAGCGGCCGGTGACGCCGTCGAGCAGCGGGGACGCGGCCACCAGTACCGAGGTGGCGGCGCCCTCCTCGACGGTCTTCCACTTGAAGTCGGCGAAGGCCGCCTCGATCTCCGGCGTCATGTTGCCCTCCTGGTGGCGCTGGAGGCCGGTGCGGATGCCACCGGGCATGACGGCGTTGGCGGTGATGCCGTCGTCGGCCCAGCGCGCGGCCGCCCCCACGGCCAGCAGCGAGTTGGCGGTCTTGGCCTGGCCGTAGGCGGTCCACTCCTCGTAGGGGCGGCGCTCGAAGTTGACGTCGTCGAAGGCGACCGGGGAGAAGACGTGGCCGATGGAGGTGAGGGAGACGACGCGCGCGCCGCCCGCCGAGGCGAGCGCCTCGTGGAGGCCGAGGGCCAGATTGAAGTGCCCGAGGTAGTTGGTGGCGAACTGCAGCTCCCAGCCCTCGGGGGTGCGCTGCAGCTCGGGCAGCGCCATGATCCCCGCGTTGTTGACCAGGATGTGCAGCGGGCCCTGCCAGGCGTCGGTGAACGACGTGACCGAGGCCTGGTCGGCCAGCTGAAGCGGTGCGGCGGTCACCTTGGGGTTGCCGGTCTTGGCCGTGATCTCCGCGGCCACGCGGCGGCCGGCCTCGACGTTGCGGACGGCGAGGGTGACGTCGGCTCCGGCGCCGGCCAGGGCGCGGGCCGTCTCCACGCCGATTCCTGAGGTGGCACCGGTGACAATGGCACGCTTGCCGGCCAGGTCGACTCCCTGGACGACCTCGCTCGCGGTGCTGTGGAAGCCGAAGGGCGTGGTGAAGCGCTGGTCGTTGTTCATGGGGGTGTCTCCGTTCGTGTCGGCGTTTCCCGCGGAGGCGTTGTGCGGGCCACTGTCGCGGGCGCCGTATCGTTATCCGGAATCCGTTCCGGTAAGGCGAAGTTATCCGGAATGGATTCCGGATGCAAGCGGGGCGTTGGCATGTCCGCAGCTTGAAGTCCGGGTGTGGGGCGGTGTATCCCGTACTGCGAGGGCTCGGCCGTGCGGCCCCCGAGCAGGGCCTGAGGGTCCCGATTCGGGCGTACCCTGCAAATGGAATGGATTCCGCTTCTTAGGGGTGATGGTGACCGGAACCGGGGCGACGCAGCGCAGACCGCGCGCGGACGGGCAGCGCAACCGCGTCCGCATCCTGGAAGTGGCGCTGCATCTGTTCGTGGAGCGGGGGCCGGACGTCCCCTTCACCGAGATCGCCAAGCAGGCCGGCGTCGGGGTCGGCACCGTCTACCGCCACTTCCCGGCACGCGAAGACCTCATCGAGGCGGCCTACCGCTCGGAACTGGATGCCGTGTGCGCCGCCGCCGCGGAACTGCTGGAGCAGGCACCGCCCCAGGAGGCCCTGCGGATCTGGATGGACCGGTTCGTCGACTACTGGGCCACCAAGATCGGCCTGACGGAGGCCATCGAAGCCGTCGTGGCCGCGGGCGGTGACCCCTTCGCGCAGAGCCGCGGGCGGGTCGACGAAGCCGTCGGCACGCTGCTGGCGGCAACCGTGGCGGCGGGGGCCACGCGTCCCGACGTCGAACCGGACGATGTGGTGGTGTCCCTCAGCGGTATCGCCATGGTCGCGGCCGTGATCGACGACCGTGATCAGGTGCGCCGGGTGCTCGACCTCTTTTACGAGGGAATCCGCGCCCGCCCCTGAATGGCTGTGCGTGAGGACCGGCACGGTTCACCGATCCTCGCCGCCGCCGGCGTCGCCCTCGTCCGGGCCGGGCGCGTCCGGGCACGCGAAGGCCGCAGCCCGTCGCGTGGGACGGGCTGCGGCGAAGCGTTCGCCGAACCCTGGCGGAGCGGCTGTTTCCTTGCTCCCCGGGGCCGGTTTCGTGCCGTACGGCTCGGCTACCAGCGCACCGGCAGCCGGTTCAGGCCGCGGAGGAGGCCGGGGCGCCAGTCGGGGGCCGCCGCTTCGTCGTCCAGGGTCAGGCCCGGGAAGCGCTCCAGCAGGGTGCGCAGTGCGATGGCGCCCTCCAGGCGGGCCAGGGGGGCGCCCAGGCAGTGGTGGATGCCGTGGCCGAAGGCGAGGTGGCCCCGGGAGACGGCCGGGTCGCGGTGGATGTCGAAGCGGTCCGGGTCGGCGAAGCGCTCGGGGTCCCGGTTGGCCGCCGCGATCGAGAACATGACGGGCTCGCCCGCGGCGATCCGGGTGTCGCCGAGGGTGACGGGTTCGGCGGTGTGACGGTACGAAGTGGCCTGTACGGGCGGCTCGTACCGCAGCGTCTCCTCGATCGCGCCGTCCAGCAGCGTCCAGTCGGCGCGCAGCGCGGCGAGCTGGTCGGGGTGGCGCAGCAGGTGGTGGACGGCGCTGGAGATCAGGTGCGCGGTGGTCTCGTGCCCGGCTACCAGCAGCACGAAGGCCATGCCGAGCAGTTCCTCCGTGTCCAGGCCCTCGCCGTCCTCGCCGTCGGTGGAGTGGATCACCGCGTGCAGCAGATCGCTCTCCGCGGCCCCGGCCGGGAGCGCGCGTTTCTCCTCGATGAGGCCGAGGAAGTACGCGGCCATCTCCTGGTTGGCCCGCTGCGCGGCGTCCGGGGCGGTCGGATCGACGACCGCCGCCGACCAGGCCCGGAACGGCTCCCGGTCTGCCGCCGGGACGCCCAGCAGCTCGCAGATGACCGTGACCGGCAGCGGGAAGCCGTACGCGTCGACGAGATCGGCGCGGCCGTCGCCCTCGACGGCGTCGAGCAGTCCGTCGGCGATCTCCTGGACGCGGGGGCGCAGCGCCTGTACCCGGCGCGCGGTGAACTCCCGGGCCACCAGGCGGCGCAGCCGGGTGTGGTCGGGCGGGTCGACCTGGAGCATGTTGCGGCCCACGGCGTGGCCGCCGTCGCTCTTCCAGGAGGAGGAGTGGCGGATGTCGTTGCGCAGCCGCGCGGTGTCGTTGAGGGCGGCACGGGACGTGGTGCCGTCAGTGACGAGCCACTGCGGCGCGCCGAGGGGGAGGCGTACGGGATGGACGGCGCCGGCGTCACGCAACCGCGCGTAACGGGGGTACGGGTCGGCGGTGAAGCCGGGCCAGTCGCCCAGGGCGAGGTCCTCGGCGCCGGAGTCCTCGGCGCGTACCCCGTCATCGGTGGGGTCGGTGAGGGCGGCGGTGTCGGTCGGGTCAGTCGGGTCAGTGGGCATGGTGGCTCCCGGGTCCGAAAACCTTAAGTGGGGAAAGCTCCCCGTTTATCGGTTCCGACGATAACAGGAAGTGGGGAGTGCTCCACGTTTGGGTGTCCCGGGGTACGGTACGGCCGTGAGACAGGACGCGCAGCGCAACCGGGAGCGGGTGATCGCCGCCGCCCGCGCGGTCTACGCCGAGCAGGGCGTGGAGGCTCCGCTCGACGTGATCGCCCGCAGGGCCGAGGTCGGCAACGCCACGCTCTACCGGCGCTTCCCCGACCGCGCCGCGCTGATCGAGGCCGTCTTCGGCGAAGGGCTCGCCGCGACCATCGAGGCCGGGGAGCGCGCCCGGCAGGCGGCGGACCCGTGGGCGGGGCTGACGGCCTATCTGGAGCGGACCTTCGCCGGGCTGGCCACGAATCGAGGGGTCACGGACCTGATGACGACGGCCATGCCGGGCGTCCCCACGCTGGAGGCGCTGCACATCCACAACGCCGCGACGATCGACGCCCTGCTGGCGCGGTGCCGCCGGGGCGGCACCGTACGCGACGACGTGTCGGTCGAGGACGTGCTGTTCGCGCTGGCGGCGCTGGGCCGTGCCGTACCGGCGGCGGAGACGGCCGCGTCCGGGTCCTGGCGGCGGCTGCTCGCGCTCTTCCTGGACGGCCTGCGCGCGGAGGGGGCCCGCCCGTTGCCGGGCGAGCCCCTCACCTCGGACGGTCTGAGCACGGCGCTGGGCGAGCTCCACGGCCCCGGCTGACCGGATCCCAGGGGCAGGGCCAGGGATCCCCCGGTGAGCCGGGACCGTGGCCACGCCCCGGTGTCCTTCGCGGCAGTCCGGGGATCTTCGAAAGATTTTCCGGCGTGTGTCGATCCGGGCGTCTCCCGTTCGACGTAAGAGGTGAGAGGCGGGAAACGGCCCGCCCCCTGCCCGAGGAGTCACCATGCCGCGCTATCTCTCCATGATCCGTATCGACGAGGCCACCGCACCCGCGAGTGGCCCCAGCCCCGAGCTCCAGCAGCGCATGGGGGTGCTGCTGGAGGAGATCACCAAGGCCGGGGTCATGCTCGACACCGCCGGTCTGACGCCGACCTCCGACGGGGTGCGGGTCCGTCTGGACGGCGGGAAGCTCACCGTCACCGACGGGCCGTTCACCGAGTCCAAGGAGGTCATCGGCGGGTACGCGCTCATTCAGGCGAAGGACAAGGCCGAGGCCGTCGAATGGGCGCGGCGCTTCGTGGAGGTGCACGAGGGCGAGTTCGACATCACCTGCGAGGTCCGGCAGATCGCGGAGTAACTCGCGCTGCGATGGTTCGCCGCGCCCCCGTCCGGTGGGTGTGCTCTGATGGGTGCCCGTGAGGGCCAGACGGGCAGACGGACCGGACGGGCGGGCCGCGGCGGAGCGCGCGGACCGCATCGGCGGCGTTGACGGCGTCGACCGTGCCGACGGCGTCGACCGTGCCGACGGCGTCGACCGTGCCGACGGCGTCGACCGTGCCGACGGCGCGGATCACATGAACGGCGCGGACGACGCGGACCGTGCGGATCGCGCGGACCGTGCGGACCGCGCCGTGGAAGCCGTCTTCAGGATCGAGTCCGTGAAGATCATCGCGGCGGTCGCACGCATCGTCCGCGACATCGGCATCGCCGAGGAGATCGCGCAGGACGCACTCGTCGCGGCGCTGGAGCGGTGGCCGGAGTCGGGCGTCCCCGAGAAGCCGGGAGCCTGGCTCATGGCCACGGCCAAGCACCGCGCCATCGACCTCGTACGCCGCCGGGAGACGTACGCGCGCAAGCTCGCAGAGGTCGGACGCACCCTGGAGGACGTCCCGGCGCCCGACAGCGCCGGTATCGAGGCCGCCGAGGCGGACACCATCGACGACGATCTCCTCCGCCTCATCTTCACCGCCTGCCACCCGGTCCTCTCCACCGAGGCCCGTATCGCCCTCACCCTCCGGCTGCTCGGCGGGCTCACCACCGACGAGATCGCCCGCGCCTTCCTCGCACCCGAGGCGACCGTCGCCCAGCGCATCGTGCGCGCCAAGCGGAGTCTCGCCAGGGCGGGTGTGCCGTTCGAGGTGCCGTACGGAGCGGAACGGGCCGAGCGCCTCTCCTCGGTCCTGGAGGTCGTCTACCTGATCTTCAACGAGGGGTACTCCGCCACCGCGGGCGACGACCTGCTCCGCCCCGGCCTCTGCGAGGACGCCCTCCGGCTCGCGCGCGTACTCAGCGGGCTGATGGACGGGGAACCCGAAGCGCACGCCCTGGCCGCCCTGTTGGAGCTCCAGGCCTCTCGCACGGCCGCCCGCACCGGGCCCGACGGGGAACCGGTGCTCCTCGCCGACCAGAACCGTTCCCGCTGGAACCAACTCCTCATCCACCGGGGCTTCGCCGCCCTCACCCGCGCCGGCGCGCTCGGCGGCCCGCCGGGTCCGTACGCCCTCCAGGCCGCCGTCGCGGCCTACCACGCCCGCGCGGCCACCTACGAGGAGACCGACTGGGCCGCGATCGCCGCGCTGTACGCACAGCTCGCCGCGCTCAGGCCCTCCCCGGTGGTCGAACTCAACCGTGCCGTCGCCGTGTCGATGGCCGAGGGACCGGCGGCCGGACTGGCACTCGTGGACGCGCTGGCCGACGAGCCCGCGCTCAAGACGTACCACCTGCTGCCGAGCGTGCGCGGCGACCTGCTGCACCGGCTGGGGCGTACGGACGAGGCACGGGCGGAGTTCGTACGGGCGGCGGGCCTGACCCGCAACGAACGCGAACGCGCGCTGCTCCGGGAGCGCGCGGACCGGATCGGACAGTCCTGAGCCCCGGGGCCCGTCAGCTGTCCTTCGGAGCCGGGGCCGGGTCCGTGTCCGCAGGCCCGCCCGGCGGCCTCAGCAGATGTTCGATGTGGTCGAAGCGGCTGTGGAGGGCGCGCATCTCGTCGGAGACGTCCGCCTCTCCCTTTCGCCCGACGTGTTCGAAGGCCACGGCCAGTTGACGCACATCGCGGGCGGCCCCGCCGACGAACCAGGTGGCGATGGACGCCGTGACAATGCTGAACACCGCGATCCCGACGAGCATCACCACCGACGCGATGACGCGCCCCGGTGCGGTCACGGGGTAGAGGTCCCCGTATCCGACCGTGGTGGCGGTCTCGATGGACCACCACAGGGCGAGAGGGAAGGACGTGATGGTCGCGCGGGGTGCCGACGCCTCGAACGGGACGATGATCCAGGAGCCGACCAGGAGAACCAGTACGACGGCCAGCGTGGCCCACACGGCGGCCCTCACATGGAGCCGCTGCCAGCGCGCGTTGCCGAGCAGCCGTTTCAGCAGGTACGCAAGGGACAGCGGCGGCATGGGGCTACCTCGCTCGGGAGCGGCATCAGGTCGGACGGTTTGGACGGGTCGGGCGGGCCGGGCGGGCCGGTGACTCGACTGCCTCGAAGCTACGCGCGGCCCGGCGGTTGACGGCGTCTGACACACAGCCGCTCGCCCATCGCCGTACGCCCGTTGCCCGTCGCTGTACGTCCGTTGCCCGTCGACGTACGTGCGCGTGGCCTCACGCCAGAGAGTCCAGCGGAGTCGATGCCAGGGAGCCGAGCAGGCGCAGGGATTCGGCCGACGGGGAGTTCGGTTCGACGGTGAAGAGGTTGACCATCTGGTCGGGGTCTTCGGGGAAGACGAGCGTCTCGCCGTGGAACACCATGGCGCCGACGTCCGGGTGGTGGAAGTGCTTGACGCAGTGCGTGGCGAAGTGCACGTCGTACCCCGCCCACCAGCGGCGGAAGTCGGCGTCCCGGACGGACAACTCGCCGATCAGTTCGGCCAGTCGGGGATCGTGCGGGAAGCGTCCGCTGTAGCGGCGCAGATTCGCGACGCTGTCCGCCGCCATCGACTCCCACTCCTCGAAGCGTTCGCGCGCGGTGGGGTCCAGGAAGACGTAGCGGGCGAAGTTGCGTTCGCGGGCGGGCAGCGCGTCGAAATCGGTGAGTACGGCGTGGGCCAGCCGGTTGGAGGCGAGGATGTCCATCCGGTGGCCGATGACGAACATCGGTAGGTGGTCGAGGCTCGCCAGCAGGTTGACCAGTCCGGGCCGCATGCGCTGCGTGGCCGGTTGCCGGCGCCGGGACCGGGCGCGGGGCGGGCGGGCCAGGTCGAAGAGGTGGTCGCGTTCGACCGGACTCAGGCGCAGGGCGTGGGCGACGGCGTCCAGGACGCTGTCGGAGGTGTTGAGGTTACGGCCCTGCTCCAGGCGCGCGTAGTAGTCCGCGCTGACGCCCGCCAGGTGAGCCACTTCCTCGCGCCGCAGCCCGGGGACCCGGCGCGGCCCCGGATGAGGCTGTACGCCGGCCTGTTCGGGGGTGATCCGGGCACGCCGGGTACGGAGGAACTCCCGCAGTTCCCTGTTGTGCTCCATCCGTACGACTGTAGCCGGGCGGTACGTCCGTCGGCCCGTGCAAGGTAGGTCTGCCGGACCTGGGTGGATCAGGGCGCGGCTGGGCTGGTGCGGGGTGTGACGTGCGGTGGTTGTGTAGGCGCTCCGACACCCTGAGGAAGACGGCGATGACCCACCTCCCCACGATCACTCTCGGCGACGGACTCGCCGTCAGCGCGCTCGGCTACGGAGCGATGGGCCTGTCCGACGTCTACGGCCCCGCCGAGGAGCGCCAATCCCTGGCCACTCTGCGGCACGCCCTGGACCAGGGGGTGACGCTCATCGACACGGCAGACGTGTACGGCGCCGGAGGGAACGAGCGGCTCGTCGGACGGCTGCTGGCCGAACGCGGCACGGACAGGGCGGGCGTGACCGTGGCCGGCAAGTTCGGCATCGTCCTCGGCGGGTCCGGTACAGGCACGGACGGGACGGTCGACACCAGCGGGATGACGACGCGCGGTGACGGCTGCCGGTGGTGCCGATCCCGGGTACGCGGCGGGCCGTGCGTGTCGACGAGAACATCGGGTCGCCGGCGGTCACGCTCGACGCGGGGCAGCTCGGACTGCTGAGCGGGCTGGCGGACGCGGTGGTCGGCCGGCGCTCGGACAACGACGACCCGGACTGGGTGTCGGACACCCGCGAGGCCCGCGCGTAACGCACTACGCGCCTACGCACTACGCGCCTACGCACTACGCGGCTACGCACCACATACGACGTACGAGAAACAGTTGACGAAGATGAAGATGGAGAACGGCACATGAGTGGACGCCTGGACGGAACGGTCGCGCTGGTCACCGGCGCGAGCAGCGGTATCGGCGAGGCGGCGGCCCTCTCGCTCGCCGCCGAGGGCGCGGTGGTCGCGGTGGTGGCCCGGCGCAAGGACCGGCTCGACGATCTCGTGACCCGCGTCCAGGACGCGGGCGGCAGCGCACACGCCTTCGGCGTGGACATCACGGCGCCCGGCGAGGCGGAAGCGCTGATCGCCCAGGTCGTGGAGGCGCTCGGCAGGCTGGACACCGTCGTCAACAACGCGGGCGTGATGCTGCTCGGCCCCGCCCTGGACACCCCCTTCGAGGAGTGGCAGCGGATGGTCGACCTCAACCTGTCGGCGCTGCTGCGGGTCACCCACGCCGCGCTGCCGCACCTGGTCACAGCCGCCGACACCGGGCCGCGCGGGGTCGCCGACCTGGTGAACATCAGCTCGGTCGCCGGACGGACGGCCAGTGCCGGTGCGGCGGTCTACAACCTGACGAAGTTCGGAGTCACCGCGATGAGCGAGGCACTGCGTCAGGAGCTCACGGGCCGGCACGTACGGGTGAGCGCGGTGGAGCCGGGAGCGGTGACCACCGAGCTGACGCAGCACCTCCGGGACGGGGTACGGGAGGGCGCCGAGGCCTGGTACGCCGGGATGGAGACCTTGCGGGCGGAGGACATCGCGGACGCGATCCACTACATCGTGACCCGCCCGCGCCGGATGGCGGTCAACGAGATGCTGATCCGGCCCACGGAACAGGTCTGAGGCCCACCGAACAGGTGAGGTGTCTGAGGTTCCGGGGTGAGGTAAGCGGTCCGTGGTCCTGGTCCGAAGTCCGGGGCCACGACCGCCTCGTGGGCCTGCCGACGTGGCCGGATAACCTCGTCCGCATGTCTCGCCGTGGTCCGCTCCCTCCGCCCCCGCCGCCCGTACACCTGCGCTCGTGGCCGGACCGTGGCGCGCTGCTCGCCGACCGGCACGGAGTACTCGCGGACCTGGGCCGGCGGAGCCTCGGGGCCGGTGCGCTGGCCCTGTTCTGGCTGCTGGTCGCGGGGGTGCAGTTGGGCTGGGCGCTGATCGGCGCCGCTCTGACCTCGGTCGGCGGCGGGTTCGATCCCATCGGCGCCGTCCTCGTCGCGGTACTCGCGACGCTCGGTCTCGGCGTCATGCTGGCCGCCGGGATCGTCCTCGGGATCCTGGTCCGCAGGCAGCGCGTGATGCGCGGCCTGATGGACCGGTGGGCGGAGCTGGAGAGCGACCCGGCGGGCGACGCGCGCTTCCGGATGGCGGGTCCGAGCCTGTGGTGGCTGCTCACGTCGTTCGCGGCGTGCGCGGTGGGCCTGTGGATCGCCCTGGTCGTGCCGGCCACGGCCAAGGCGGGCGAGGACACCTATATGGAGGTCGTGTACGGGATGGGCGCGGGGACCATCCTCTGGATCGCCGGGCTGCTCGGCGGGGCGCGGGCGGTGGAGCACTACCGGTGGGCGGTGCGGCTGGTCGTACCGTCGCGGGGCGTTTCCGCGAAGTAGCGCCGTCCGCCCGAAGGGCGCGGCCACCGCCGTACCACCCCACCGGACCGGTGCTCGTGCCCACCGCTAATCTCTGCCCAATGATCAGCCGCGCGCCGCTGCCGCCCTCTCCACCGCCGGAGGAACTCCGTTCCTGGCCCGACCACGAGGCACTGCTCGCCGACCGCGCCGAGGCCATGGTGGGACTGACCCGGCGTGGGCTCGGGTTCGGCCGGCTGCTGGCCCTCTGGCTGACGGGCCTGGTCGCCGTGGTCGGCTGGGCGGCGGCCGGACTGGCGATACAGAGCTTCGAGCAGGGCGGCCTCGGTTATCTGACCGGGCTGGTGACGCTGGCCCTCGCGGCGGTCCTCCTGACGCCGGCGGGGGTGGGAATCGGTTTCTGGCTGAGCCGGGGCCGTACCGTACGGCAGCGGCTCGACGAATGGGCGGAGCTGGGGGCGGAGCCGGGACAGGGCCTGGCTCCCGGCACCACGATCGGCGTACGGGTCCGAGCGCATGGACGGTGCGTGATCTGGCTGCTGCCGTCCGTACTGCTGTGTGTGGTGGCCGTGTGGTCGATGTTCCAGGCGGT
Organism: Streptomyces sp. NPDC088400; assembly: GCF_044753355.1. NCBI lineage: Bacteria > Bacillati > Actinomycetota > Actinomycetes > Kitasatosporales > Streptomycetaceae > Streptomyces > Streptomyces sp. NPDC088400. The sequence continues at coordinate 195,235 of NZ_JBIVMZ010000001.1, forward strand.
GACGGGGGCCGGACCCGGATCCGGGGTCGGGCCCGCATCCGGAGCCGGACCGGACGCCGGGGCGGGGCCCGGGGCCTGGCTCGGCTCGGCGACCGTGGGTGAGATGGCGTACGCGCTGGGCTGGATGGCCACCTTCCTGGCGACCGGTGTGCTGGGCATCGTCCAGGCGGTCCGGCATCAGCACTGGTCAGAACGGTTGCTGAGCCCGGTCCCGGTCCGCAGGGGCGGGGGCGCTCATCGCTGAGGACATATCTGCCGCCTCCGTCCTATCCTGAAGAGGGAACGCGTGCGCCATTCAGGTGTAAGGGGCGGCGGATGGAATGGCTTTGGTGGATTTTCATCTTCTTCATCGTGGGCGGCTTCAGCTGGATGGTCGACACGGGCCGGACCGCACTGCGGACGCGTCACGAGCGGAGAATCGAGCGCTTCAAACTGGCGGAGAAGGAGCGGCTCGCCCTTGAGGAGGCCCACAAGCCTCCGGAGGCGGTCTGCGGCTGCTCGCACCACTTGGCGAAGCACGACCGGCGGGGCAAGTGCCACGAGGACGTGGAGACGCCGACGGCGTGGGACGAGAACAAGAAGCCGCTGCGGTACGAACTCCGGCAGTGCAACTGCCAGCAGTACGTCGGACCGCAGCCGCTGTCGCAGATCTACGCGGATGAGCTGACGGACCTGGACTGACAGACGGAGCGACGGACAGACGGACAGACGGAGCGGAGACAACCGACAGACGGAGCGGAGACAGAGGCGGAGGCGGCAGTCTGCCGGGCGCGTTCCCGCACGGTAGGAGGCGTGTGCCGGCTTCTCCCGGAATTCCCGCGAAGTCGCCTCCGTAATTCCGGTCCTGAGGAACTCTCCGATGAAATCCGGCTCTCCCCGAGATTCCTGGGCCCTGATCGCGGGTTCGAGGATCCTCAATTGACGTTGTGACGGGGGTTATACGGTGGCGGGGCGGCCGATCAGCATCGTCGGGGCCCCGGCGACCCGGGTGAGGAAGACGGTCGCCGCGTTCGGGCCCTTGAGCTTCACGCGGCGGCGCAGCTCTTCCGGTTCCACGGCGGAACCGCGTTTCTTCACCGTCAGCACACCGACCTCGCGTTCGCGCAGCAGGGCCTTCAACCTCTTCAGATTGAAGGGGAGTTCGTCGGTGATCTCGTAGGCGGTGGCGTACGGGGTGGGCCGCAGTTCGTCGGCCGTGATGTACGCGATCGTCTCGTCGATCAGCCCACCCGCCAGCTCTTCGGCGACCTCGGCGACCAGATGGGCGCGGATGACGGCGCCGTCCGGCTCGTACAGGAAGCGGCCGGTCCGGCGGACGGGCGGGTCGGGCAGGCCACGGCCGGCGAGGGTGGCGGCGGAGGGCAGGAGGGTGGCGCGGCGGATGCCGGGGACGACGGCATTCTCCGGATTGCGGGAGTCGTTCCGCAGGCCGTTTCGTGGGGTTTCCGCCCGGTCTCGGTCTCGGTCCCGGTCCCGGTCTCCGCCCTGGTCCCGGTCGTGCCAGAGGACGGCCTCTTTGACATCGCCGCCGTCCGAGATCCACTCGGCCTCGAAGTCGTCCGGGATCAGTTCGTGCGGAATGCCGGGCGCGATCTTGACCGCGCCCAGACCTGCCCGGCGTACGGCGTCGATCGCCCAGGACAGCGGCGGTGAGTACGCCTCCGGATCGAAGATCCTTCCTCGGCCGCCGCGCCGCGCGGGGTCGATGAACAGGGCCCGGGGGCCGGTGGCCTCGTCCTCCGCGCCCGGCTCCAGGTCGTACTCCCGTACGTCCGCGCAGGTCACGGTCATGGGCGGACTGTCAGGGGCCAGTGTCCGCACATTGGCCAGGGCGATCTCGCAGGTCAGCGGGTCGAGATCGACGGCAGATACGGCGAAACCCGCGCGGGCCAGCTCGATCGCGTCGCCGCCGATACCGCAGCAGAGGTCCGTGACGCTCACCGCCGTTCCCGCGTCCGTTCCCGCGTCCGTTCCTGAGCTCTTTCCTGCGCCCTGCCCGGAGTGAGGCCCGGAGTCCGGGCCCGGCGGGGTGGGGGCGATGGCGCGGAACCGGGCGGCCCGGTAGGCGGCGACGGTGCTGCGGGTGGCCTGCTCGACGCCGTTCGGCGTGAAGTACATGCGATACGCGTCCGCCGCGCCGAACTTCGCCACTCCGCGCTGCCGCAGTCGCGCCTGCGCCAGCGCCGCCGAGACCAGCTCGGCCGGGTGCTCGCGGCGTAGCCGGGTGGCGAGGGTGAGCTCGTGGGCCGGGTCGTGGTCACGCAGCTCGGCGAGGAGTGCCTGGCCCTCGGCGGAGAGCAGCGGTTCGAGGTGGGGGGAGGGGGAGCGGTCGGTCACCCGGCCCATTGTGGGCCAGCCGAGGGATGGTGCGCGTCGGACGGCGGTGTCGTCCGGGAGAGCGGGCTGTGCGCTGACAGGATGCGGCGCCATGCAACTAGTACGACAAAAGGAAGAAATGATGACAAAGGTGACGGTGCTGCGGGGCAGGCCCGGCCGTACCGTCCTGGCCGTACTGCTGGCCGCCGCCCTCGGCTCCGGGTGCGCTGCGGAGACGGGCGAACCGGCCGCGTCCGGGTCCGCGTCCGGGTCCGCTTCGGGGGCCACGTCCGGGTCCGCCGAACCCGCCAAGTCCGCAGCCGGACGGGAGGGGGAGGAGGGGCACGGGGGACAGCAGGGGCACCACGGGAAACACGGCAAGGAGGGGCATGGGGCGCCGGAGGCGCACAAGCCCGGCTCGGCCGGGGCCCGTGCCGCGTACGCCGAGGAAGTGCGCCGTACGCAGGCCGCACGCGCCGTCGCGGCCAAGAAGTGGGGGCTCACCGCCACACCTCTCGCCGCGCCCCCGCCCCCCGCCGTCAAGCCGGAGATCACCACGCGCGACGGCTTCGAGGTCGAGGGCGGCGAGGATCTGCCGCCGATCTTCACCACCGTCCCCGTCAAGGACAGGGTCGTCTTCCTGACGATCGACGACGGCTCGGAGAAGGACCCCGAACTGTTGCGGATGATGAGCGAGCTGAAGCTCCCGTACACCGCGTTCCTCAGCGACTACGTCATCAACGACAACTACGCCTACTTCAAGAAGATGCAGGACCGTGGCGTCACGCTCAACAATCACACCCTCAACCACCCCTACATGCCCGGCCTTTCGTACGACGAGCAGAAGCAGGAGATCTGCGGCCAGCAGGACAAGCTGCAGAAGCAGTACGGCAAGCGCCCCGTGCTCTTCCGTCCGCCGTACGGCAATTACAACGCCGACACGCTGCGCGCCGCGAAGGCGTGCGGCATCAAGGCCGCACCGATCTGGGCGTCCGAGGCATTCCCCGATCACATGGAGTGGCGTGAGTGGGACCGGGACATGCACCCGGGCGACATCATCCTCACGCACTTCCGGGGGCGCGAGGACTGGAAGGGCACCATGCCCGACATGATCCGGCAGGTGATGAAGGTGATCACGGACAAGGGTTACGCCGTGGCCAAGCTGGAGGACTACGTATGAGACCCGCGCACCGGCTGCTGGCCGGAGTGCTGGCAGCCGGTGCGTTCCTCACCGCCGGCTGCGCGCAGTCGGTGGACCCCATCGAACGGCTCGGCCGCAAGGCGGCGCAAGGAATGAGCCCCCACGCCCCTGCTTCGTCCCCACACGCCCCGGCCGCACCCCCTCACGAGCCGCTCCCGCCCGCGCACGCCCCGGTCCTGCGCGCCCCTGCCCCGGCCTCGGTCATGCCTTCGGTGGCGCCCCGGGGCAGGGCGGGCTCCGTGCGGCTCGCGGCGTCGGGGCCACCCGCCCGCACGGTCCGGCTGCCGCGCGGGGGACAGCCGCGCGAGGACTGTGACCGTCAGGAGCGCGATCGTCGGGAGCGCGGCCTCACGGAACGCTCCCCGTGAACCACGCGAAACCACGCGCGGGCCCTGCTCGCCGCTGGTGAGCGCCCCGCCCGCCCACGTACTCCCGTACGGAACCCTCGGCTCCCGCGTCGCGTTCCCGTAGCGAGAACGAACCGCCGCACCGGCATCGAAACGAGCCGCCACGCGGCGATAATTGGCACTCCGCTTGACCGAGTGCTAATCGCGGTCATAGTGTCAGGCCTGGCACTCCCCACTGGAGAGTGCCAAATGCGCGACTGGCAGATCCGGCACCCGCGACGACGGATCGACCTGGTCGCCACCCTGAGACAGTTAACCCCGTGAGATCTCCGAAGGGGGAGGTCGGATCGTGACGACCGCCAGCACCAAGGTTGCCATCAAGCCGCTCGAGGACCGCATTGTGGTCCAGCCGCTCGACGCCGAGCAGACCACGGCCTCTGGCCTGGTCATCCCGGACACCGCCAAGGAGAAGCCCCAGGAGGGCGTCGTCCTGGCTGTGGGCCCGGGCCGTTTCGAGAACGGCGAGCGGCTTCCGCTCGACGTTTCCGTCGGCGACGTCGTTCTGTACAGCAAGTACGGCGGCACTGAAGTCAAGTACAGCGGCGAGGAGTACCTCGTCCTCTCGGCTCGCGACGTGCTCGCGATCATCGAGAAGTAGGGCGGAATCCCGGGGCGCACCCCGGGACACTCCGCACCCATAGTTTGCTTTTGAACTGCGCCCCTGGCCCCCCTGCGACAGCCGGGCGGACAGGGGCGCAGTTCATTTGAGCGATCGCGACCGCCAGGTACGGCCGATGATCGCAACGAGAGGACACAGAAGCTCCCATGGCGAAGATCCTGAAGTTCGACGAGGACGCCCGTCGCGCCCTCGAGCGCGGCGTCAACAAGCTTGCCGACACGGTGAAGGTGACGATCGGCCCCAAGGGCCGCAACGTCGTCATCGACAAGAAGTTCGGCGCCCCGACCATCACCAACGACGGTGTCACGATCGCCCGCGAGGTCGAGATCGACGACCCGTACGAGAACCTGGGCGCCCAGCTGGTGAAGGAGGTGGCGACCAAGACCAACGACATCGCGGGTGACGGCACCACCACCGCCACCGTGCTGGCCCAGGCGCTGGTCCGCGAGGGCCTGCGCAACGTCGCCGCGGGTGCTTCCCCGGCCGCCCTGAAGAAGGGCATCGACGCCGCGGTCAAGGCCGTGTCCGAGGAACTCCTCGCGACCGCCCGCCCGATCGACGACAAGTCCGACATCGCCGCCGTGGCCGCGCTCTCCGCGCAGGACCAGCAGGTCGGCGAGCTCATCGCCGAGGCGATGGACAAGGTCGGCAAGGACGGTGTCATCACCGTCGAGGAGTCCAACACCTTCGGTCTGGAGCTGGACTTCACCGAGGGCATGGCCTTCGACAAGGGCTACCTGTCCCCGTACATGGTGTCCGACCAGGAGCGTATGGAGGCCGTCCTCGACGACCCGTACATCCTGATCCACCAGGGCAAGATCGGCTCCATCCAGGACCTGCTCCCGCTGCTGGAGAAGGTCATCCAGTCGGGTGGCTCCAAGCCGCTGCTGATCATCGCCGAGGACGTCGAGGGCGAGGCGCTCTCCACCCTCGTCGTCAACAAGATCCGTGGCACCTTCAACGCGGTCGCGGTGAAGGCCCCCGGCTTCGGTGACCGCCGCAAGGCCATGCTCGGCGACATCGCCACCCTCACGGGCGCGACCGTCATCGCCGAGGAGGTCGGCCTCAAGCTCGACCAGGCCGGTCTGGACGTGCTGGGCTCCGCCCGCCGCGTCACCATCACCAAGGACGACACGACCATCGTCGACGGCGGCGGCAACTCCGCCGACGTCACCGGCCGCGTCAACCAGATCAAGGCCGAGATCGAGTCCACGGACTCCGACTGGGACCGCGAGAAGCTCCAGGAGCGCCTCGCGAAGCTGGCCGGCGGCGTGTGCGTGATCCGGGTCGGCGCCGCCACCGAGGTGGAGCTGAAGGAGAAGAAGCACCGCCTGGAGGACGCCATCTCCGCGACCCGCGCCGCGGTCGAGGAGGGCATCGTCTCCGGTGGTGGCTCCGCTCTGGTGCACGCCGCCAAGGTGCTCGAGGGCAACCTCGGCAAGGAGGGCGACGAGGCCACCGGTGTCGCGGTCGTCCGCCGCGCCGTTGTCGAGCCGCTGCGCTGGATCGCCGAGAACGCCGGCCTCGAGGGCTACGTCATCACCTCGAAGGTGGCGGAGCAGGACAAGGGCCACGGCTTCAACGCCGCGACCGGCGAGTACGTCGACCTGGTGAAGGCCGGCGTCATCGACCCGGTCAAGGTCACGCGCTCCGCGCTGGAGAACGCCGCGTCCATCGCCTCGCTGCTGCTCACGACCGAGACCCTGGTCGTCGAGAAGCCGGCGGACGACGAGGCCGAGGCGGGTCACGGCGGCCACGGTCACAGCCACTGAGGCCTGACACCTGGCTCGCGCACAGCTCGCACAGCTGAACATCCGAGGCCCGGTACCCCCTTCGAGGGGGCGCCGGGCCTCGGTGTTCGCCACGCGTGACCGAGCGATGTACCGGCAGCCCTTGAGCAGGACGCCGCGAAAGGTCCGGGGCGCGACTTCCCGACGGAATCGACGGAACCGACACGACTGACGGAACCGACATGACTGACGGAACCGACACGACTGACGCAACCGATCGAACAGGCGAGGCTGACCGAACCGACGGGACCGGGTGGAGGGATCCGCCTCGGCCGCCGGAGCCGTTACTGCGGGCCGTACTTGCGCCCCGTCTTCGACGTGAGCCCGCCGAGCAGCCCGCGCGGGGCCAGCTTCACCGCTCCCATCAGCGCCTTGTACCGCGGATCCGGTACGGACACGGTCTTGCCGCGTGCCAGGTCCGCCAGCGCGGCCGTCACCAGCTTGTCCGCGTCCAGCCACATCCAGCCCGGGATGCTGTCGGTGCCCATCCCGGCCCGCTCGTGGAACTCGGTCCGCACGAAACCGGGGCACAGCGCCATCAGCCGCACCCCCGTCCCGGCCAGGTCGCGGCTCGCGCCCTGGCTGAACTGCACGACCCAGGCCTTCGACGCGCCATACGTCCCGCGTGGCAGGAACGCGGCCACCGACGCCACATTCACGATGCCGCCCCGCCCCCGTGCCTTCATTCCGGGGACCGCCGCCGACGTCAGTCGCAGCACCGCCTCGCAGTGCACCTTCAGCATCGTCAACTCGTCGGCCATCGGGACGTCGAGGAAGCGGCCCTTGTTGCCGAACCCCGCGTTGTTGACCAGCAGATCGACCGCGTGTCTGCGATCCGAGAGCCGGTCCTCCACCGAAGCGATCCCGCTGTCGGTGGAGAGATCGGCGGTCAGCACCTCGGCCTCGATGCCATGCAGGTCGTGCAACTCCGTGGCCTGTTCCCGCAAACGCTCGGTGTCGCGCGCCACCAGCACGAGGTTGTGCCCGTCCGCGGCCAGCCGCCGCGCGAAGGCGGCGCCGATCCCCGCCGTCGAGCCCGTAATCAAAGCAGTCGTCATACGGGCACGTTAGTGCCTGTGCCGAGACGCCCGACGTCCGTGCGCGAGGGGTGGACGGCCCGTACCCGGGCATCACCGCGCACAGCTCCACGCCAGAGCCGATCCGCCACTTTCGTCCCGCCTCTGACAGCAACTCACCCGGCCCCCGCTTCCATCGCACTCAACTCCACCCCCTCCGCCTCAAAGAGTGTGCCTGCTATTTAGTCATGCCCCAAAGAATCGCTTATAGTCGTCGGGTGATCGAAGCCCGTCATCTCCGTGTTCTGCGCACCGTGGCCGCCACCGGCTCCTTCTCGGCGGCCGCGCGCGAGCTGGGCTGCACCCAGCCGGCCGTCAGTCAGCAGATGAAGGCACTCGAATCCTCCACGGGCACCCCGCTGATCGTCCGTACCGGCCGCGAGATGCGACTGACACAGGCCGGTGAGGTGCTCGTACGGCACGCGACGGGAATCCTCGCCGGGCTCACCGCCGCCGAGGAGGAGATCGCGGCCATCGCGGGGCTGAGGGCCGGCCGGGTCAGGCTGGTGTCCTTCCCCAGCGGCAGCTCCACCCTCGTCCCCACCGCGCTGGCCGCCCTGCGCGCGGCCCATCCCGGCACCAGGGTCTCGCTCGTCGAGGCCGAGCCGCCGAGTTCGGCGGAGATGCTGCGGGACGGTGACTGCGATGTGGCGCTGGCGTTCCGGTACGGCGGCTCCGCCGCGGAGTGGGACGACCTGGTCGTACGCCCGTTGCTGGTGGACCGGCTCGTCGGTCTGGTTCCCGAGGGCCACCGGCTCGCGGACGCCGGGACGGTCGCGATCGGCGATCTGGCCGCCGAGCCGTGGATCGCGGGCTGTCCGCGCTGCCGCAAGCAACTGGTCGACGCCTGTGAGGAAGCGGGGTTCACGCCCCGGATCGACTTCGCGACAGACGACTATCCGGCCGTCATCGGCCTGGTCGCGGCGGGTCTCGGGGTGGCGGTGCTGCCGGAGCTGGCGATGGAGTCGGTGCGCACCGAAGGCGTCCGTGCGCTCACGGTCGAGCCGTCGGTCCAGCGGGAAATCGTCGCGCTCACCCTGCCGGACCTGGCGCAGGTCCCGGCGGTGGCGGCCACGCTGGATCAGCTGGTCCTCGCCGCCGCACGCTGACTCCGCGGCCGGTCGGTGTCTCTGTGGCCGGTCGATGCCGGGCATACGAGTGCGCCTCGGGGCGGGATCACAGGAACGTGCAGGAACGTTTCTGCCGATATCGGTTGTTCGCGGTCAACCGCTCGTACGGCCCCCTGGGCCACCGCCCGGGCTCATGCCGGACGTGGAGGTCGGCGCCGACGATGACGCGGACGCCGTGATCAGCCTGGTGCGCGCCCGTCCCATCAGCTCTTCGCGCTCGTCCTCCGTCAGCCCGCCCCACACGCCGTACGGCTCCCGCACCGCCAGCGCGTGCGCCGCGCACTCCGCGCGAACCGGGCACCGCATGCACACCTCTTTCGCCGAGTTCTCGCGCGCGCTTCGTGCCGCGCCCCTTTCCCCCTCCGGGTGGAAGAAGAGCGAGCTGTCGACACCACGGCACGCCGCCAGGAGCTGCCAGTCCCACAGATCTGCGTTCGGTCCGGGAAGGCGGGAGAAATCTGCCATTGCTCATGTCCCCTTGAAACCGTGCTGAGGCGGATACGGGCCGCTTGGACGCCGGGTACGAGCCCGGCGCACAACCCGCACCGGTGCTGACGACGGTACATCTACTATCCAAGTAGATGTAAATATGACTCATTGCGAATGTAGCCATAGACACCAGGAAAAGTGAAGAAAAACCGCTAAATGGGGCATAGCTCTAGATGCGGGCCCGGATGACCCGGGCTGCTCTCCTCTGTAGGTGACCCCTCACAGGGAGTGCTGAATTGGGTCGTCCGACCCGTAACTCTTTCGAGTGACCATCGTTGAGTGTGCGAGGCGGTTGAGAGAATGAGCGATCGGGCGCATGTCCGAGAGCGTCAATCGCACAGATGACGATATGTACCCTGCCTGGAGGCTCAAGGTGACGCGCATCAGCTGCGGAGGACGGTCATGACATCCGTCCTCGTCTGCGACGACTCCCCGCTTGCCCGAGAGGCGCTCCGCCGCGCGGTCGCGACCGTGCCCGGTGTCGAGCGCGTGACGACCGCGGCCAACGGCGAGGAAGTCCTCCGCCGCTGGGGCGCCGATCGTTCCGACCTGATTCTGATGGACGTACGCATGCCGGGCCTCGGCGGTGTCGAGACGGTCCGCCGACTGCTCTCGGCCGATCCCGGCGCCCGGATCATCATGCTCACGGTCGCGGAGGATCTGGACGGAGTCGCTCTCGCGGTCGCCGCCGGTGCCCGCGGTTATCTGCACAAGGACGCCTCGCGTGCCGAGTTGCGCGCGACCGTCACTCAGGCGCTCGCCGACCCGACCTGGCGGCTCGCCCCGCGCCGTCTCCGCTCGGCCGAGATGGGCGCCGCGCCCACGCTCACCGCGCGCGAGATCCAGGTGCTCGAAGGCATGAGCCATGGCCGTTCCAACGCGGAGATCGGCCGTGAGCTGTTCCTCTCCGAGGACACGGTCAAGACGCACGCCCGGCGCCTCTTCAAGAAGCTCGGCGCCTCGGACCGCGCGCACGCGGTGGCGCTCGGCTTCCGCTGGGGCCTGGTCCGCTGAGGCGACAGGCCCTAACTCCCCGCCTGCTGTCAGGTCCGAAAGGGTCCGGGTGGGCGGGGAAAACGTAGACCCGCCGGGCAACGTACGCCCGTACGCACCCGTTTCCCGCGCGATGCCGCATCCTTGAGGGTGTGGAGTTCCTCGGGGACGAGTCGGACGAGCGCGAGGGGAGGGCGCAGGGGATGAGTTCTGCCGCACCCGCTCATAACGCTTCGGTGCACAACTATGGACGCGGTGCCACCGATCAGCAGACGCCAAGGCACCATGGACCGATGCGCGATGACGAGACCACGGTGATTGGTGCGCTCGTTCACCGTGCCGTCGACGGCGACGAACAGGCCACGCACGACCTTCTGGCCCGTGTTCATCCGCTCGCGCTGCGCTACTGCCGTACGAGGCTGAGCCGGCTGCCCGGTGATGCTCGCCACTTTGTGGAGGACCTCGCGCAGGAAGTCTGTGTCGCGGTCCTGATGGCTCTTCCGCGGTACCGCGACACCGGCAGACCGTTCGAGGCCTTCGTCTTCGCCATCGCCGGGCACAAGGTCGCCGATCTCCAGCGGGCCGCCATGCGGCACCCGGGATCCACGGCCGTACCGTCCGACGAGATGCCCGAGCGGCCGGACGACTCGCTCGGCCCGGAGGAGCGCGCGCTGCTCAGCAGCGACGCGGAATGGGCCAAGAAACTGCTGGCCAACCTGCCGGACAACCAGCGCGAGCTGCTGGTGCTGCGGGTCGCCGTCGGGCTGACCGCGGAGGAGACCGGCCAGATGCTGGGGATGTCACCGGGGGCGGTACGGGTCGCCCAGCACCGCGCGCTCAGCAGGCTGCGGGCACTGGCCGAGCAGTGAGCCCGGTCGGCGTCGGGCGTCGGAACCATCGAGCCCGGCGCCGGCGGCGTCTGAACGTACGGCGCGTCAACAACGTACGAACGGCATACGAACGTCCGGCATGTGTCCGGCGTGCGCCCACGGTTTTCCCGCTCGTCCCGCACCTCTCCGGCGTGCGGGAGGCACGCATCGGGCGTGGGACCATCCGACGTACGAACATACAAAGCCGATAGGCGATCTTGTTCATGGAATGAGGGGCTCGCAGAGCCCGTTAGCATGGACATCCGCACCGATCAAGGCTATTTGGGGAAGGTGTCATGACTGCAAACGTCGACGGAGTGCCCGAGAAATTCGCGACGCTCGGGCTGACATACGACGACGTGCTGCTGCTGCCGGGCGCGTCGGACATGGCGCCCGATGCCATCGACACCTCCTCACGCATCTCCAAGAACGTGCGGGTGAACATCCCGCTGCTCTCCGCGGCGATGGACAAGGTCACCGAGGCCCGGATGGCGATCGCCATGGCCCGGCAGGGTGGCGCCGGTGTGCTGCACCGCAATCTCTCCATCGCTGACCAGGCCAACCAGGTCGACCTCGTGAAGCGCTCCGAGTCCGGCATGGTCACCGACCCGATCACGGTCCACCCGGACGCGACGCTCGGCGAGGCCGACCAGCTCTGCGCCAAGTTCCGTATCAGCGGTGTCCCGGTCACCGACCGCGGCGGCAAGCTGCTCGGCATCGTCACCAACCGCGACATGGCCTTCGAGGCGGACCGTACGCGCCAGGTGCGCGAGGTCATGACCCCGATGCCGCTCGTCACCGGCAAGGTCGGCATCTCCGGCGTGGACGCCATGGAGCTGCTGCGTCGTCACAAGATCGAGAAGCTGCCGCTGGTCGATGACGCGGGTGTCCTCAAGGGCCTGATCACGGTCAAGGACTTCGTCAAGGCCGAGAAGTACCCGAACGCGGCCAAGGACGGCGAGGGGCGGCTGCTCGTCGGCGCGGCCGTCGGTGTCGCGGGCGACGCGTACGAACGTGCCCAGGCACTGATCGAGGCGGGCGTCGACTTCATCGTCGTCGACACCGCCCACGGCCACTCCCGGCTGGTCGGTGACATGGTCGCCAAGATCAAGTCGAACTCCACCGTGGATGTCATCGGCGGCAACATCGCCACCCGTGACGGCGCGAAGGCGCTGATCGACTCCGGTGTCGACGGCATCAAGGTCGGTGTCGGCCCCGGCTCCATCTGTACGACCCGGGTCGTCGCCGGTATCGGCGTCCCCCAGGTCACCGCGATCTACGAGGCCTCGCTCGCGGCCAAGGAGGCCGGTGTCCCGGTCATCGGTGACGGAGGTCTCCAGTACAGCGGCGACATCGCGAAGGCCCTGGTCGCCGGCGCGGACACGGTGATGCTCGGCTCGCTGCTCGCGGGCTGCGAGGAGTCGCCGGGCGAGCTGCTCTTCATCAACGGCAAGCAGTTCAAGTCGTACCGCGGCATGGGCTCGCTGGGCGCGATGCAGACCCGTGGCGACCAGCGTTCGTTCTCCAAGGACCGCTACTTCCAGGAGGGAGTGGCCTCCGACGAGAAGCTGGTACCCGAGGGAATCGAGGGCCAGGTGCCCTACCGCGGTCCGCTCTCCTCGGTCGTCCACCAGCTGACCGGTGGCCTGCGCCAGTCGATGTTCTACGTCGGCGGGCAGACGGTGCAGCAGCTCCAGGAGCGCGGCCGGTTCGTACGGATCACCTCGGCGGGCCTCAAGGAGAGCCACCCGCACGACATCCAGATGACGGTCGAGGCACCGAACTACAACAGGGGCTGAGCGCGCGTATCCGTGAGGGGCGGCCCGGGATTCCGGGACCGCCCCTCAGGGCGTATTGCGACGGTCAAACAGGCGTGCGGTATCAGGCGTAGGGGCGTCGGGGATACTGGGACGCAGACGTAGAGGGAAAGGCCACACATCGTGACTGAGATCGAGATCGGGCGCGGCAAGCGCGGCCGCAGGGCGTACGCCTTCGACGACATCGCCGTCGTCCCCAGCCGGCGCACCCGGGACCCGAAGGAGGTCTCGATCGCCTGGCAGATCGACGCCTACCGGTTCGAGCTGCCGTTCCTGGCCGCCCCGATGGACTCCGTCGTCTCCCCGCAGACCGCGATCCGTATCGGCGAGATGGGCGGTCTGGGCGTACTGAACCTGGAAGGCCTGTGGACCCGGTACGAGGACCCGCAGCCGCTGCTCGACGAGATCGCCGGGCTGGACGAGGCGAGCGCCAACCGCCGGCTCCAGGAGATCTACGCCGAGCCGATCAAGGAAGAGCTGATCGGGCAGCGCATCAAGGAGGTGCGGGACTCGGGAGTGGTCACGGCCGCCGCGCTCTCGCCGCAGCGCACGGCGCAGTTCTCCAAGGCCGTGGTGGACGCCGGGGTCGACATCTTCGTCATCCGCGGTACGACGGTCTCCGCCGAGCATGTCTCCGGTGCCGCCGAGCCGTTGAACCTGAAGCAGTTCATCTACGAACTGGACGTTCCGGTCATCGTCGGCGGCTGCGCCACGTACACGGCGGCGCTGCACCTGATGCGTACGGGCGCGGCGGGCGTGCTGGTCGGCTTCGGTGGCGGCGCGGCGCACACCACCCGCAATGTGCTGGGCATCCAGGTCCCGATGGCGACCGCCGTCGCGGACGTGGCGGCGGCCCGCCGGGACTACATGGACGAGTCCGGCGGCCGGTACGTGCATGTCATCGCGGACGGTGGTGTGGGCTGGTCGGGCGACCTCCCCAAGGCGATCGCGTGCGGCGCGGACTCGGTGATGATCGGCTCCCCGCTGGCGCGGGCGACGGACGCGCCGGGCAAGGGCCGCCACTGGGGCATGGAGGCGGTCCACGAGGACGTGCCGCGCGGCAAGCTGGTCGACCTGGGCATCGTCGGGACGACGGAGGAGGTCCTGACGGGCCCCTCGCACATTCCGGACGGGTCGATGAACTTCTTCGGCGCGCTGCGGCGGGCCATGGCGACGACGGGCTACAGCGAGCTCAAGGAGTTCCAGCGCGTCGAGGTGACGGTGGCGGACTCGCAGCACCGCCGCTGAGCGTTCCGCCGCGCTTCCTCAGGAAGGCGTTCTTCCGAGGACGTTCTTTCGAAGGCGTTTTTCCGAAGGCGTTTTCCGAAGGTGCGAGAGGTGCCCCGGACCTGGCACGACGGTCCGGGGCACCTTGTCGTGCCGCGTGTGAGTGCTGTGTGTGTACGTACGGGCGCGTGTACGGCGGTGTGCCGCGCCCGTGTGGGCGGCTACGGCTGTGTACCGAGCCTCAGAGCCGGTACGCGGCGCCCGCCGGGGTCGCGCCCCTGGTGTCCAGCAGCAGCTGGGCCTTGACCGCCAGGCCCTGGAGGTCATACGTCCGGTGGTGCTGGAGCAGCACCGTCAGGTCCGCGTGGGCGGCGGCCTCGTAGAGGGAGTCCGCGCGCGGTACGGGCAGGTCGCGTACGCGCCAGTCGTGGACGTGCGGATCGTGGTAGCTGACGGCCGCGCCCAGCTCCATCAGCCGGCAGGCGATCTCCGTGGCCGGTGAGCTCTCCTGGTCGGCGAGGTCCGGCTTGTACGTGACGCCGAGGAGCAGCACCCGGGCGCCGCGCGCGGACTTGCCGTGTTCGTTGAGGAGGGTGGCGCTGCGCTGGATGACGTACTGCGGCATCCGCGTGTTGATCTCCTGGGCGAGGCCGACCATGCGCAGCGGATGGCCCGGGGTGCGGCCGGCGTGCGGCAGATAGCTGGGATCCATCGGTACGCCGTGGCCGCCGACGCCGGGGCCCGGCCGGAAGGCCTGGAAGCCGAAGGGCTTGGTCTCGGCGCAGCGGATGACGTCCCACAGGTCCACGCCGAGGTCGTGGCAGAGCACGGCCATCTCGTTGACCAGGGCGATGTTGACGTGCCGGAAGTTGGTTTCGAGGAGTTTGACGGTCTCGGCCTCGCGCGGGCCGCGGGCCCGGACGACTTTGTCGGTGAGGCGTCCGTAGAAGGCGGCGGCCGATTCGGTGCAGGCGGGGGTGAGGCCGCCGATGACCTTGGGCGTGTTGGCGAGGCCGTGGGTGCGGTTGCCGGGGTCGAGCCGGCCGGGGGAGTACGCGAGATGGAAATCGCGTCCCGCGCGGAGCCCCGAGCCCTCCTCCAGGACGGTCCGCAGGAAGCCTTCCGTGGTGCCGGGCGCCACGGGGGACTCCAGCAGCACGGTCGTGTGCGGGCGCAGCCGCGCGGCCAGCGCGCGGGCCGCGTCACCGATCGCGGTCAGGTCCGGGGTGCGGTCGGCGCCGAGGGGGGCGGGCGCGCAGATGACGGCGGTGCGGACCCGGCCGAGGTCGGTCGGGTTGGTGGTCGGCCGGAAGCCCCCCGAGAGCATCCGGCGGATGTCGGCGGCGGTGAGCGGGCCGTCGACCGGCGTGTGACCGGCCGCCAGCTCCGCGACGGGCCGCGGGTCGGTGTCAAAGCCGATGGTGTCGATACCGGCGGCTACGGCGGCCTGGGCGAGGGGCAGGCCGAGATGGCCGAGTCCGATGACGGCGAGATCGGCTGGCATGGCGGTGGCCGTCCTTCCCTTAGCCGGAGTGGACAGGAAGCGCAAGCCCTGTGGACAGAATGAGCACGCGCCCCGTCAGACTAGGCGTAAATATGACCGTTATGCGGCATTACGTGGCCGGAGAACGGCTGTTTATCGGGGGATCGGGGCAATCTTTGACCGGTTTGGTCGCTTTTTGGTCACCTCGCTGGTTCGGGTCGCTGGGGTCGGTCCCGGTCGCTCCGCCAGGTTCTGGTCGTTCCGCGGATTTCGGGCGTCGTGACCCTGCTCCGGGGCCGGTGGGGCAGGGGTGCGATGCGGGTGGGCGATGGGTGTTATCCACAGGCAGTGGCTGAAGTCGTGAGGTGCGGACAGAATCGAGTCTGTGAGCCCGACCACACGGGGGACGACGGGAGGCAACGGTGAGGACAGCGACACTGGGACCCGCGGAGCGCGTCCAGGCGCTCGCGGCGATGGCCGAGCGTGAACTGGACGTACTGGTCGTGGGCGCGGGCGTGGTCGGAGCCGGGACCGCGCTCGACGCCGTGACCAGAGGACTCGCGACCGGGCTGGTCGAGGCGCGCGACTGGGCGTCCGGCACATCGAGCCGGTCGAGCAAGCTGATCCATGGAGGCCTGCGCTATCTGGAGATGCTCGACTTCGCGCTCGTACGGGAAGCCCTCAAGGAGCGGGGGCTGCTGCTGGAGAAGCTGGCGCCGCATCTGGTGAAGCCGGTGCCGTTCCTGTACCCGCTGCGGCACAAGGGCTGGGAGCGGTTCTACGCGGGCTCGGGCGTCGCGTTGTACGACGCGATGTCCGTGTCGTCCGGGCACGGGCGCGGACTGCCCGTGCACCGCCACCTGTCGCGGCGGCACGCGCTGAAGGTGGCGCCCTGCCTGAGGAAGGAGGCGCTGGTCGGTGCGTTGCAGTACTACGACGCGCAGATGGACGACGCGCGTTATGTGGCGACCCTGGTCCGTACGGCCGCGACGTACGGCGCGCAGGTGGCCGGGCGGGCGCGAGTCGTCGGCTTCCTGCGGGAGGGCGAGCGGGTCGTCGGCGCGCGCGTGCGGGACGTGGAGGCCGGCGGGGAGTACGAGATCCGGGCCAGGCAGGTGGTCAACGCGACCGGGGTGTGGACGGACGACACCCAGTCGCTGATCGCCGAGCGCGGGCAGTTCCACGTCCGCGCCTCCAAGGGCATCCATCTGGTGGTGCCCAAGGACCGGATCCACTCCACGACCGGGCTGATCCTGCGGACCGAGAAGTCGGTGCTGTTCGTCATCCCCTGGGGCCGCCACTGGATCGTCGGCACCACCGACACCGACTGGGACCTCGACAAGTCCCACCCGGCGGCCTCCAGCGCCGATATCGACTATCTGCTGGAGCATGTGAACTCGGTGCTGCACGTCCCTCTGACGCGGGACGACGTGCAAGGGGTGTACGCGGGCCTGCGCCCGCTGCTCGCCGGGGAGTCGGACGCGACCAGCAAACTGTCGCGCGAGCACACGGTCGCGCACCCGGTGCCCGGCATGGTGGTCGTCGCCGGAGGCAAGTACACGACGTACCGCGTGATGGCCAAGGACGCGGTGGACGAGGCGGTGCACGGCCTCGACCAGCGGGTGGCGGAGTGCGTCACGGAGGATGTCCCGCTGGTCGGCGCCGAGGGCTACCACGCGCTGTGGAACGCGCGCGCGGGGATGGCGGCGCGGACCGGGATCCATGTGGCCCGCGTGGAGCATCTGCTGAACCGCTACGGCACGCTCGTGGAGGAGCTGCTGGAGCTGATCGCCGCCGATCCCGGGCTGGGGCAGCCACTCGGCGGGGCCGACGACTATCTGCGCGCCGAAGTCGTCTACGCGGCCTCGCACGAAGGGGCACGCCACCTCGACGACGTGCTCACCCGGCGGACCCGGATCTCGATAGAGACCTTCGACCGGGGGACGCGCAGCGCGCGCGAGTGCGCGGAGCTGATGGCGCCGGTGCTGGGCTGGGACAGGGGGCAGATCGATCGGGAGGTCGAGCACTACGAGAAGCGGGTGGAGGCGGAGCGGGAGTCGCAGCGGCAGCCGGACGACCAGACGGCGGACGCGGCGCGGCTGGGGGCGCCGGACATCGTGCCGTTCTGACGGGTCGGTTCCCGGTCCCGGCCGATCCCGTTCGTGCCGTGCCTGATCCCGGTGCCTGATGTCCTGGAGCCGGTGTGCCGTGCCCGGCACACCGGCACCGGTGCCGGTGTGCCGGGCACGGCGGGACGCGATCCGGCGCCGCGAGATCAGGAAGGCTGGACCTCGTCGAAGAGGGCAAGGGCTTCTGACGGGTCCGGGCTCACGAGGCGTTCCAGACCGGCCGCCGTGATGTTCGCCCACCTGCCGGCCCGTACCCACATCTGTTCCTCGAAGGCGCGGACGGCCTCGTCCAGATCTCCAGGGCCGGGGGCGACGGCGATGGCCTCGGCGATGGACTCGGCGAGTTCGGCGCCTTCCAGCATCGCGAGGTTCGCGCCGGCCCCCAGCGGGGGCATCAGGTGGGCGGCGTCGCCCAGTAGCGTCACCCCGGAGACATGGGCCCAGGTGTGGGACGCGGGCAGGACGTAGAGGGGGCGGTGGACGAAAGCTGTGCCGTGGCGGAGGAGGTCGAGGACGGGAGCGGCCCAGCCGTCGAAAAGAGCCAGCAGGCTTGATCGCACGGCCTCGGCGTCGGCCGGGCCCAGGCCCGCGCCCTGGTTCAGGCCCATTCGCCGGTCCGGGTTCGTGTGCCAGTCCAGGGGCACGCGGAACTGGGCGTACACCTTGACGTGGCCGCCGCTGTTGCGCTGGGCGACGAGCGCGCGGTTCACGCCGTACACAGCCACGGAACCGTCGCCGACCAGCCGGGCGAGGTCGGGGTGGCGGGTGTCGACGTCGTCCAGGGAGGTCTCGACCGAGGTGACGCCGGTGTACTGCGGCGTCGCGGACGAGACCGCCGGGCGGACCCGGGACCAGGCACCGTCCGCGCCGATCACGAGGTCGAACGTCTCCTGTCGCCCGTCCGCGAAATGGACCAGCACGCCGTTCCGGCTCTCCGGCACCACCTCCGTCACGGCCCGCCCCCACTGAACGTCCAGAGGTCCGAGTAACAGGTCACGGAGTTGCCCGCGGTCGATCTCGGGATTGGCCCGGTCACCAGGACGAGGTTGCCAGTCGCGCAGGACGGTCCCGTCCGTGTCCAGGATGCGCATGGCCTGCCCCTCGGGACGGGACAGCGCCTGGAACTCCGCCAGCAGTCCTGCCTTCTCCAGCGCCAGCTGGCCCAGCCCCTTGTGCAGGTCCAGCGTGCCGCCCGCTGGACGGGCGTCGCGGGCGGGATCGCGTTCGAGGACGGTGACAGGGTGACCATGACGGTGCATGACGCGGGCGAGGGTAAGGCCGGCGGGGCCGCTGCCGATCACGGCGATACGAGGTCTCATGCCGATACAACGTACGGCCCCTCACCAGGCCGGTCCCGCCCCGTCACCGAACCGAGACGACGGCGTGAGCCCGCGGAGCCGAGGACGGCACCCCCGATGCTGCCGGCCCGCTCCCGTCACGCTTCCGTCCGCTCCCTGGAGGGCTACGCCCGCCCCGGCATCGGATACGCGGACGCTCCTCCGGGAAGGTCGCTTCGGGGGCGTTGCTCCGGACGTTGAGTCGTTCGCGGTGGCGCGGTCGTACATTCCGTCGGCAGAGGTGAGGGGATGTGCGCGGGGTGGATCACGTCAGGGAGTGGGCCGTAGCTCCTTGTTCGGTCCATCCGTACCGGACACCCCCGTATGCGAGGGATCGTCACTCAATGCACTCATGCCCGGCACACGTGTTCGCAGCATGCTTGCGCCATGTTCGAACAGGTCCGCGACCAGCAGGGTGCTCGGTCTGGCCCGGGGTAGTGGCATGGTGAGGGTCCGCGCCTCCGGCCTCAACCGGGAGGACGCCGGACCCGGGAGCAGTGGTGGTCCCGGAGTGAGGGACAATGAAGGCTCTGCCAGGGCGCGTTACGGCACCGCGCGGGCGGGCGGCAGTCGCGCCAGGATCAGGGATCGCAGAGGGGACGCATGTCGGAGTCGAAGCAGTCGCGGGACACGGCGCAGGAGCCCCAGCGGGACACAGGGAAGAGCGCCGAGGCCAGCCCGGAAGGGCGTCTTCTCGCGGGCAGGTACCGGCTCGGCGGGGTCCTCGGGCGTGGCGGCATGGGCACGGTCTGGCGGGCTCTCGACGAGACGCTCGGCCGTACGGTCGCGGTGAAGGAGCTGCGCTTCCCGTCCAGCATCGACGACGACGAGAAGCGACGGCTCATCACGCGCACGCTGCGCGAGGCGAAGGCGATCGCCCGGATCCGTAACAACGGCGCCGTCACGGTCTTCGACGTCGTGGACGAGGACGACCGGCCGTGGATCGTCATGGAGTTGGTCGAGGGCAAGTCGCTCGCCGAGGCCATCCGTGAGGACGGCGTTCTGACGCCGAGGCGCGCCGCCGAGGTCGGGCTCGCGATCCTCGACGTGCTGCGCTCGGCGCACCGTGAGGGCATCCTGCACCGTGACGTGAAGCCGTCCAACGTGCTGATCGCCGAGGACGGGCGCGTGGTGCTCACGGACTTCGGCATCGCCCAGGTCGAGGGCGACCCGTCGGTCACCTCCACCGGCATGCTCGTCGGCGCCCCCTCGTACATCTCGCCGGAGCGCGCACGCGGTCACAAGCCGGGCCCCGCCGCCGACCTCTGGTCGCTCGGTGGTCTGCTCTACGCGTCGGTGGAGGGCTGTCCGCCGTACGACAAGGGTTCCGCCATCGCCACGCTGACCGCTGTGATGACCGAGCCGGTGGATCCGCCGAAGAACGCGGGTGCGCTGGAAGAGGTCATCTACGGGCTGCTCGCCAAGGAACCGGAGCAGCGGCTGGACGACGCGGGCGCGCGGGCGCTTCTTGAGGACATCATCGACGCGCCGGAGCGCGAGCCGGAGCCCGAGCCGGACGCCACCCGGGTCGTTCCGCTGCCGCCGGTGCCCGGGGGCGCCGCGTCCGCGCCGGCGGCGCCGGGCGCGTGGTCCGCGAGCGACTCGGGCGCCGACCGTGTGCGCGGCGCGCTGCGCTCCGTACGGAACGGCGCCACTGCCAAGTCCAAGGCAGGGGTTGCGGTTGGAGCCGGGGCGTATCCGGCGTCCGACGGGCCGCCGAGGCCGGTCCAGCCGAGGGCGTCGCTCACCGACGTGGTGCCCCGGCGCACGCTGGTGATCATCGCGGTCGTCGCCGCGCTCGCCCTGATCTCCACGGTCCTGATCGTCGCCCTGAGCGGTGACGACACCGGCGGGGCGAGCGGCAAGGGGCAGGGCACGACCGGCGCGTCAGCCTCGACCGGCGCGTCCTCCGGCGCCGAGACCAAGGCCGACGGCGAGGGCAAGAACACGGACTCGGGCAAGAGCACGGCCGACGGCGGCAAGAAGGAAGGCTCCGCCAAGAACGGGCAGCCGTCGGGCGATTCGGGTTCCGGTTCCAGTTCCGGTTCCGGCGATTCGGAGGACTCCGACGGCGAGGAGGACGACGACGGGACGCCCGAGGGGTACGACAAGATCAGCGACGGCCAGTTCCGTTTCTCGATGGCGATGCCCGAGGAATTCCATCGGACGGGCATAGCCGGACGTAACTCCGGCGGCATATTCAGCGCCGACGGCGGATTCCCGCGCGTTCAGGTCGATTTCGGCAGCAGCCCCAGTGACGACGCCGTGGCCGCCTGGAAGGCAGCCGCGCCGACGGTCGGCGCCAGCAGCAGCAACTACAAGCTTCACGGCATCAAGAAGGTCGACTACAACGGCTATCCGACGGTCGCCGACTGGGAATTCGAGCGCGACCAGAGCGGTCAGCGGGTCAGGGTCCTCAACCGGGGTTTCAAGGTCGACGGCAACCGTGGTTATTCGATCATGATCAGCTGTAAGGCGAGCGAGTGGGATTCACCGGAGTGTGAGACGCTGCGCCGCACGGCGTTCGCGACGTTCAAGCCGGCAGGCTGAACGGGCCGATGAAGTACGGGTGTTGAGGGTGAAGGGTCGGGAGAAGGGGGAGGGTTCAGATGCTCCGGGTTTACCGGAACCATGCGTTCCCCGGTGGGTTGCCTCGACCCTGCGGCACGTTCGCCCGTGGCCACGTATCGTGAGAGCTCGCGAACCGTACGCATCCACAATGAGCCGGTAAGCGACCGGAATTGGCGGTTTCGTAGGTCTCCGTGACCGGGAGACAGCGGGTTGGTGGGGAGGCATCGTGGACGACTACGCGGGACGGGTGCTGGCCGACCGCTACCGCCTGCCCTTGCCGCCCTCCGACGAGTACGAACTCGCCGAGACTCGCGCGTTCGACACCTACAGCGGGCAGGAAGTCCTCGTCAGGCAGGTGCCGCTGCCCGAGGTGGTGGACGCGGAGGTGGTGGACGCGGACGGAGCCCCGGCGCCCCGGCGGGTCTCCGGGCGTGGGGTGCGCAGGCCCACGGACCCGGCGGTGCGGCGGGCCATCGAGGCCGCGCAGAGCGCCGCCCAGATCCCCGACCACCCCCGGCTCGACCAGGTCTTCGACGTGTTCGCGGAGGCTGGCTCACTGTGGATAGTGAGTGAACTCGTCGCGGCCAGGCCGCTGGCCGCGCTGCTCGCCGAGAGGCCGCTGAATCCGTTCCGGGCGGCCGAGATCGCCTCCGACGTGCTGACCGCCGTGCGTGTGGTGCACGCGCACGGCTGGACCCACCGGAACATCACCGTACGTACGGTGCTCGTCTGCGACGACGGGCGCGTGGTGCTGACCGGGCTCGCGGCGGGCGCGGCAGAGGAGGCGCTGTGCGGTTACGCGCCGGTGCCGGATCCGCCGGATCAGCCCGGCCGGCCCGGCGCGCAGGATGACTTCGAGTCGCCGGATCACATGGGCCCGCCCGATCACATCGAATCTCCCGGCCCCGTCGATCCTCCCGGCCAGGTCGGCCCCGGGGACCCTTCGGGCGCCGAGGTGTCCGGTCCGCCGTACGAGCTGGGGCCGACGGCCGGAGTGCCCGGCGGGCCCGGCCGTGCCGCGCTGGAGACGGCCCGTTCGGCCGACGGTCCGTACGGAGACGGTCCGTACGGAGACGGTTCGGACGGGGAAGGGACATACAGGGAAGAGGCGTACGGAGAAGGGGCGTACGGCGACGGCGCCTCTGCCGGTAGGTACGACGACGGCACCTCGTCCGGCACCTCCGGCGCGATGCCGCGTCCGCACCACGGCACGCCGGGCATCCCCGCCCCGTACGGAGGCCAGCCGGCGCTGCCGGGCGGGAGCGCGTCGGGCGACATCCGCGCCGCGCGCGCCGGGGCGATCGCCGCGTACCGCGCGGGAGCGCGCGCCGCAGCGCGCGCCAGTGAGGATCAGCGCTCCGGCGCGGACGCGCTGCCCCCGCTGCCGGAGCCCGGCACCGGCGGGGAGCCCGGCACGGGTCCGGGGCCCGGATCCGGCGAGGCGGGGCAGGACCCGCACGACCGGCCGAGCGGGAGCAGCCCCGACCCGGACTGGTGGGCGCAGCCCCGCCCCTTCGCCGAGTCCGACCCCGACGAGGACGACGACCCGCCCACTCCTTACCGCGCGGAGCTCGCGGGCACCTGGCGCGACGGCCCGGCTCCGTGGAACGACGCCTCCGGTTCCCTGCCCGCAGGCGGGGGAACGTCCGGCCGCCCCGGCGGCGGCGACCGTGGCGGGACGCCCGCGCTTCCTCCCGG
This sequence comes from Streptomyces sp. NPDC088400, assembly GCF_044753355.1. Classification (NCBI taxonomy): domain Bacteria; kingdom Bacillati; phylum Actinomycetota; class Actinomycetes; order Kitasatosporales; family Streptomycetaceae; genus Streptomyces; species Streptomyces sp. NPDC088400. The sequence continues at coordinate 218,387 of NZ_JBIVMZ010000001.1, forward strand.
CGGGAGCTCCGGACCCGGTGCCGCCATGGCCCGCGACGGCGGTGACTCCCCGTACTCCGGTCCCGGCAGCGGCGGTGCGGGGGGCCGGAGCGGCGGTGGCGGCTGGCAGAACTCCGGGGCGCGTGACGCGTTCCGCGCCGACGCGCAGCGGCAGTCCGCGCAATTGCCCGCCGTGGCGGGTCAGGGCGCGGGCACCGGGCGCTGGGACGAGGTCGTGGCCAGCGGGTCCGTGCCCGCCTACCGGGGCCCGGCGACCCCCCTCGCAGCCGAGCGCGCCCGGCAGGCGCGGATCGCGGTCGTCGGTGCCGTCACGGAGCGCTGGGCGCCCGAGCAGGCCGGTCCCGTACACGAGAACTGGCAGCTGGCGCCGCCCATCGGGCCCGCCACCGACCTCTGGGCGCTGGGCGCGCTGCTGTACCGCGCGGTGCAGGGCCACGCCCCGTACCCGGAGGAGAACGCCGTCGAACTGGTGCAGCTCGTCTGCGCCGAACCGCCCGCCTTCGCCGAGGAGTGCGGCCCGCTGCGTCCCGTGGTCGAGTCGCTGCTGCGTCAGGACCCGACCGAGCGGCCGGACTTCGAGGAACTGCGTGGCTGGCTGCGCTCGCTCGTGCGGTCCGCGCCCGAGCCGGAGGCCGGTCTGGACGTCGTACCGCTGCCGTCGGACGAGGCGCGGCTGCCGATCGTGCGCCGCAGGGGCGAGCTGGTGCGCAGGCGCCGCAGGCGTAACCGCGACCTGAGCCATGGGCGCCACCGGCACAAGAAGGGCAAGGAGCGCCGGGAGAAGGGCGGCAGGGGCGGCTTCGACGGGCAGCGGAACGAGCACCAGTACCCGCCCTCGTACGGGATCGACGAGCCGCACGAGCCGTATGCGCGCACCGAACGGGCGGAACGGTCGGAGGGGCTGGACTCGTCCGACCGTACGGATCGACTGGACCACCTGCTGGACAGAGCTGACCGGCTGGACCGGCCCGAGAGGGCGGAGCGGCTGGACAGGGCCGGGCGGAGCCGTGGCAACAGCCCCCGCTCCCTGGGGCGCATCCTGCTCCTGCTGATACTGCTGCTGCTCGTGGCGGCGATCGCGTACGCGGTGATGTTCATGCCCAGGACCGGTACGGGGCAGGGGCAGGGGCAGAGCGTCGGCGAGGCGAACCCCGGTGCGTCCGCCACGTCTTCCGCGTCGCGTTCTCCCGGCCCGCAGTCGCCGGCCCCGGAGGATTCCGGTACGAGCGCCCCCAACGCCTCGGCGCCACAGACCTCAGATCCCGCCGTCGATCTCGCCGACGGCTACGTGCTGCGCAAGGACACGGAGGGGTTCCAGACGGCGGTCGACAAGGACTGGCGGCGGCGGCCCATCAACGACAGCGGGCAAGTCCGTTACGACGGCGGCGACTTCACGCTGATCCTCGTTCCGGGCCGGGACTCCGTGGCGGACAACGGCGGCGATCCGCTGGCGTATCAGCGGGACAAGGAGCGGGAGCTCCAGCCCTTCCGCGACTCCTCCTGGTCCAGCGCCTCGGGGCTGCGACGGGTCGACGTGGGCCGACAGGCCATGGCGGAGGGTCAGTACACCTGGCAGGACAGCAGCGGCCGTTCGGTCTACGTACGGAACCTGGCGATGATCATCGGCGGTCGGTACCACATCGTTCAGGTCATCGGCCCGGACGGTCAGCGGGACAAGGTCAGTGAGATTTACCAACAGGCCATCAGTACTTACCGCATGACTGGATGACCGCTGAGCACGCTGAGTAGCCGGGCGCGCATCACATTGAGGTTTCCGTGGGTCACCCGCGCTTCCGTGTCCGTACATCCGCTCCGTAACCTGTGTCCCAAGGAACGGGGCGAATCAAGTCAGTGGGGCAGTCACAGAGTATGGGTGCGAGCACGGGAACGGGCGCGGGCGCGGACGCGGGCATGGGTCTGCTGCTCGCAGGGCGTTACCGACTGGGTGAGACCATCGGCAGCGGCGGCATGGGCAAGGTGTGGCGTGCGCAGGACGAGTTGCTGCACCGGACCGTCGCCGTCAAGGAGTTGACCGCGGGGCGTTACGCCTCCGAGGCCGACCGGGCCGTACTGCACCAACGGACGCAGAAGGAGGCGCGGGCCGCGGCCCGCATCACCCATCCCGGTGTCGTCACCGTCCATGACGTCCTCGACCATGACGACCGGCCCTGGATCGTCATGCAGTACGTTGACGGCCCCTCACTCGCCGATGTCATCAAGGAATCGGGGGCGATGGCATCCCGTGAGGTGGCCAGGGTCGGCATCGAGGTCCTCGCCGCGCTGCGCGCCGCGCACGCCGCCGGGGTGCTGCACCGTGATGTGAAACCCGGGAACGTCCTGCTCGCACGGGACGGCCGGGTGCTGCTCACCGACTTCGGCATCGCGGCCATAGAGGGCGACTCGACCATCACCCGGACCGGTGAACTCGTCGGTTCCATCGACTACCTGGCACCCGAGCGGGTACGGGGCGCCGATCCCGGCCCCGCGTCCGACCTCTGGTCGCTGGGGGTGACGCTCTACACGGCGGTGCAGGGGACTTCGCCGTTCCGCCGCACCTCACCGCTGTCCACCATGCAGGCCGTGGTCATGGAGGAGCCGGTCCATCCCGAACTGGCGGGCCCCCTCGCGCCCGTCATCACCGCCTTGCTGAGCAAGAACGTGGAGGCGCGGCCCGACGCGGCCAGGGTCGAGCAACTGCTGCGCGCGGTGATGAAGGGGCAGGCGCCGGCCGGGGGAGGGGCGGATGCGACGACCCGGGTCGCCACGGATGGTGACAGGCAGTCGGCTGCCGGGTACCTGCCGAAGGCCGAGCCGATGCCGATGGCGACGCCGATGCCCATGCCGGCTTCGACGTCGACGCCGGTTACGGCGGCCGGGACTTGGCCGGGGTCGGAATCCGGGACGGGGACCGCTGCGAGCGGGACCGCCGGCTCCGGGACTGCCGCGACCGCTGGAGGCGCCGGGGCCGGGACTGCCGCGACCGCTGGGGGCGCAGGGGCAGGCTCCGGCGCCGTGCCGGCGGCGTCCGCACCGGCGGGAGCCGCAGGAGGCGCGGGGTCCGGCCGTGGCGGCCGTTGGCGTTCGACCACCGTGGCTGTCGTCATCGCGGCGGTCCTCGGTGGTGGCGTCGGCTACGCGGCCCTCAAGTACGCGGACGGTCAGGACAGCGGCTCCCTGGGCTCGGACACGACGTCCGGTCAGTCGGCGGACGACGGGACCGGGGACGGAACCGATGACGGAACTGACGACGGCACCGCCGACGACGGGACCGCGCCCGAGGGCTGGGAACGCGTCGAGGCCCCGGAAGGCTTCAGCCTGAACGTCCCCAGCGGCTGGGAACGCCAGATGGACGGCAACCAGATCGACTTCACACCCGACAACGGTGTCCACCTCATACGGATCAGCATAGGAAAGCCCGATTTCGAGAATCCGTATCAGCACATGAAGAGCATGGAGCGGAGCGTCCAGAAGTTTCCCGACTACGTGCGGGTAAAAATGGCTCCGAACGCATTCCGCGACAAGGCGCGGGCCGCTCTTTGGGAGTTCACCTGGACGGGGGAGAACGGCACTCCGGGCAAGCGGCACGCGATCGACCAGGTCTACTACTCGGACGACAGCAGTACGGAGTACGCGATCTACATGTCCAGTCCCGAGGAGGACTGGGAGACGACGCGCAAGCAGTTCGACGCCGTACTGCGCAGCTGGCAGCCGCCACCGGGCGAAGCCGGCCCGTGAACGGGAGGAAAAGGTATTGCCCGACGACCGGCAGCCCGCGGAGAGCCGGCAGCCTTCGGAAAGCCGGCTGATCGCCGGTCGCTACCGGTTGGGGGCCCGGCTGGGGCGCGGTGGCATGGGGACCGTGTGGCGGGCCGACGACGAACTCCTCGGCAGGCATGTGGCCGTCAAGGAACTGCACGCGGCGTACGACGGCCAGGGCACCTCGACGCTGCGCGAGGCCCGCGCCGTCGCCCGCGTCAAGCATCCGCATGTCGTGGTCGTCCATGACGTCGTCGAGGAGGACGGCCGGTCGTACATCGTCATGGAGTTGGTGGAGGGCGGTTCGCTCGCCGACCGGCTGACGTCCGGGGGACCCGTCGATACGGCGGAGGCGGCACGGATCGGGCTCGCGCTGCTGAGCGCGCTGGGCGTCGCGCACCGTCTCGGGGTGCTGCACCGCGACCTCAAACCCGCCAACGTCCTGCTGGAAGAGGTCACCGGGCGGGTGGTGCTGACCGACTTCGGCATCGCGCGCCTGGTCGGTGCCACGACGATCACGGACCCGGGGTCGTTCGTCGGCTCGCCCGAGTACACGGCGCCCGAGCGGGTGCTGGACGGGGAGGTGGCCGGTCCGGCCTCGGACCTCTGGTCGCTCGGCGCGCTGCTGTGCGCGATGCTCAGCGGTGAATCGCCCTTCCACCGCGACTCGTTGGCGGGAGTGCTGCACGCCGTGGTGGAGGCCGAGATCAGGCCGCCGGCGGCGGCGGAACCGCTGTTGCCCGTCGTACGGGGGCTGTTGGAGCGGGATCCGGAGCGCAGGCTCGACGTAGAGGAGGCGGACCGGCTGCTGCGCGCGTACGTCACCACGGGGGCGTGTACGGCGCTCCCGGCGGGTTCCGGGGCGGCGGGAGGCTCAGGGACGGCGGGGCGCTCAGGGGCGGCGGTGGGAGGCGGTCCGGCCGGTCAGGGGAACGTTCCTCAGGGTGCTCACGCTGCTCAGGCTCAGACCCCGCAGTTGTCTCAGGCTCCTCAGACCCATCAGCCCCCTCCGATCTCCCAGCCCTCTCCGGCTACACAGGCTTCTCCGGCTCCCCAGCCCTCTCTGATTCCCCAGGTTTCTCTGGCTCCTCAGGCTTCTCCAGCGCATCAGGCTCGTGAGGCCCGTCAGGCTCCTCCGGATACCTCGCCCCCGGCGGATCCGCTGACTCCGGCGTTCCGCGAGCCCGTTGACGGTGCCGGTTCGGCTCCGGCCCCCTCCCTCGACCCGAATCCCGCCCCCGACCCCGCGCGCACCCGGGCACCCGCCCTGGTCGCCCCGCGCGCCCGCCGGCGTTCCGCGCTCGTCGCGGGTGCGGTACTCGCGGTGCTCGCCGGCGCGGGTGGTCTGACCGTGACCCTGCTCCAGGGCGGCTTCGGTGACGGCGGCGGTAACGGCATCGACAGCCGTAACGGCAGCGGTAACGGGACTGGTAACGGCACGGGTAACGACGGCAGTACGGACACGCTGCCTGGCCGTTCGGTCGTGAGCGGCAGGCCTTCGGGCGCTGCCGGAACGTCGCCCGCCCCCACCGTGACGTCCACCTCCACGAGTGCGCCCGCGCGTACCCCGGCGCCCAAGGGCCACCACGCCGGGCCCAGGGGCTACCACACCGTCAACGATCCGATGGGCTTCACCCTCGCTGTTCCCAACGGCTTCCCCCGCTCCCACGACGACAAGCGCGTCTTCTACATGTCGGCGGACAAGGCCTTCAGGATCGGCATCCGTATCCAGGAACCGATCCCCGGCGGTCCGGAGGCCGCGATGCGCCTGTCGCACGCCGACGGCGACAGCACCAATCCCGGGTACCACGACGGCAGCGTGACCCCGACCACCCACAACGGATTCCCGGCGGCGCTGTGGGAGTTCACCTGGAACGGCTTCTCCCGCACCGAGGGGGAACGGCACACCTTCGACCTCTGCTGGGAAGAGGGCGGGCAGATGTACGACGTCTGGGTCTCGGCCCCGGTGAACGGACTGGACAAGGCGCGGCACCAGTTCGACACCGCCCTCGACTCGTTCGTACCGTCGCTGACGGCACGGCACGGTTCCGTGCGCTGAAGTCGCCCGGAGCCGGAGCCGGAGCCGGAGCCGGAGCCGGAGCCGGAGACCGAGCCGGAGTCGCTGAAGTCGCCGGAGTCGCCGGAGTGGCTGGTTCGCCGGACTCGGGCCGGAGCCCCGGAATCGAAGAGATCTAGGACCTCAACCCGGGACCGGGAAAAGGGGTTACCGCCGGGTACCAATATTTTCGGATGCGACATACTCTCGGGCCCATGACGGACTCGCAGGCCCCCGCCGCCCCCGGATCCCTTGGCACCAACCCCGTGGCAGCCGCCCCGGCCGGTGTGCGCACCGCGGCCGATGTGGTCACTCCCGAGGTGGTCGCCCAGCTCACGCGCGGTGTCGTCGGCTCCGGCCGGACGGCCAACCACACCCCCTTCACCGGGGAGAAGCTGGCGGACCTGCCCGAGTCCAGCCCGGAGGACGTGGCGACGGCCTTCGAGCGGGCGCGGGTGGCCCAGCCGCTCTGGGCCGCCGTCCCCGTCCGGCAGCGGGCCGCCGTACTGCTCCGCTTCCACGATCTCGTACTGGAGCGCCAGGCCGAAGTCCTCGACCTGATCCAGCTGGAGACCGGCAAGGCCCGGCTGCACGCCCACGAAGAGGTCCAGGGGCTGGCCGTCGAAGCCCGGCACTACGGGTGCGCGGCGGCCTCGTACCTGAAGCCGAAGCGCCACATCGGCGCCGTACCGACCCTGACCAAGGTCACCGAACTGCGCCAGCCGCGCGGGGTCATCGGCCAGATCGCGCCCTGGAACTACCCCTTGGAGCTGTCCGCGGGAGACGCGCTGCCCGCGTTCGTGGCGGGCAACGCCGTCGTGATGAAGCCCGACACCGAGACCGCGCTGACCGCGCTGTGGGCGCGTGACCTGCTGGTCGAGGCCGGGTTGCCGCCCGAGGTCTTCCAGGTCGTCCTCGGCGAGGGCCCGGTGGTCGGCCCCGAGATCGTCCGGCACGCCGACTACGTCTCCTTCACCGGTTCGACCCGTACCGGCCGCGAGGTCGCCAGGGGTGCGGCGGACCGGCTCGTCGGCGTCTCCCTCGAACTGGGCGGCAAGAACCCCATGGTGGTCCTGGCGGACGCGGATGTGGAGAAGGCGGCGGCGGGCGCGGTGCGCGCCTGTTTCTCCTCCGCGGGCCAACTCTGCATCTCCATCGAGCGGTTGTACGTCCATGAGTCCATAGCGGACGTGTTCGTGGAGCGGTTCGCCGCCCGTACGAAGGCCATGCGGCTCGGCACTTCGCTCGCGTACGGCGCGGAGATGGGCTCCCTCGTCGGCGAGCGTCAACTGGAGGCGGTCACACGCCATGTCGACGAGGCCGTCGCCAAGGGTGCCACGGTCGTCGCGGGCGGGACCGCGCGCCCCGACATCGGTCCGTACTTCTACGAGCCGACCATCCTCGACGGCGTCGAGGCGCCGATGGCGGTGTGTGCGGAGGAGACGTTCGGGCCGGTGGTCTCCCTCTACCGCTTCAGCGACGAGGACGAGGTGATCGGCCTCGCCAACGGTACGCCGTACGGCCTCAACGCGAGCGTCTGGACGAAGGACGCCCGGCGCGGACTCGCGGTCGCGGCCCGGCTGCGGGCCGGCACGGTCAACATCAACGAGGGATACGCGTCGGCGTACGGCAGCGTGCGGTCACCGATGGGCGGAATGAAGGAATCCGGTCTCGGCCGGCGGCACGGCTCGGAGGGCATTCTCAAGTACACCGAGGCCCAGACCGTCGCGCGGCAGCGGATTCTGCCCATGGCGCCGTCCTTCGGGATGGACGACGAGAAGTACGCGGCCTTCATGAGCCGGAGTCTGCGGGCCATGAAGGCTCTGCGGCTGCGGTAGTTCTCGACGAGGAGAGCCAGTGTCACAGGACAGCCATGCCCGGAACCAGGAACGGAAGCGGCCACAGAACCTGGAGCAAGCAGACGAAGCGGACGGAGCGTCCCGGAACGGCGCGGTGTGCGATGTGGCGTACGGCGCGGTGCACGACGCGTCGTATGCCGCTCCGTACGACTACGACGTGATCGTCGTCGGCTCGGGGTTCGGCGGCTCGGTGTCCGCTCTGCGTCTGGCCGAGAAGGGCTACCGCGTCGGCGTCCTGGAGGCGGGGCGCCGCTTCACCCGCGAGACCCTCCCCAAGAACTCCTGGGACATCAGGAACTACCTCTGGGCACCGCCGCTCGGGCTCTACGGCATCCAGCGGGTCCACCTGCTCGGCAATGTGATGGTGCTCGCGGGCGCCGGGGTCGGCGGCGGCTCGCTCAACTACGCCAACACGCTGTACGTACCGCCCGCCGCGTTCTTCGACGACCCGCAGTGGGCGTCCATCACCGACTGGGACGAGGAGTTGAAGCCGTACTACGACCAGGCGCGACGCATGCTCGGCGTACGGCTCAACCCGACCATGACCCCCTCCGACGTCCACCTGAGGGCGGCGGCCGACGAGATGGGCGTCGGTGACAGTTTCCATCTGGCGCCGGTCGGGGTCTTCTTCGGGGACGGCGAGGACGCCGAGGACGGTCCCAGGGCCGCGCCGGGAGCGGCCGTGGACGACCCGTACTTCGGCGGCGCGGGCCCCGCCCGTACCGCCTGCACCGAGTGCGGCGAGTGCATGACGGGCTGCCGGCACGGCGCGAAGAACACCCTCAACGAGAACTACCTGTACCTCGCGGAACGGGCCGGAGCAGTCATCCACCCGATGACGTCGGTGATCGCGGTGACGGAGGACGCGGAGGGGGCCGCGGGAGGCGCGGGCGTGGGAGGCGCGGGCGCGGGGAGCGGCACGGGCGGCTACCGCGTCACCGTCGTCCCGACCGACAAGCGCGGGAAGGGCCGGCGAAAGGGCGGACGGCAGGGCCGTACGAAGGTGCTGCGCGCCCGGTGGGTGGTGATCGCGGCCGGTACGTACGGCACACAGACCCTGCTGCACACCATGAGGGACCAGGGCCTGCTGCCGCGTCTCTCGGCCCGGCTCGGCGAGCTGACCCGTACCAACTCCGAGGCCCTGGTGGGCGCGCAGACCGACAACCGCCGTTACCGCGCCCGGCACGGCGCTCCGAGGGCCGACTTCACCCGGGGCGTCGCCATCACGTCCTCGATCCACCCGAACGAGTCCACACACATCGAGCCGGTGCGGTACGGCAAGGGCTCCAACGCGATGGGCGCGCTGTCCATTCATCAAGTGCCGTACAGCGACCGGCGGGTACGGGCCTGGCTCGGGAGAGCGGCCAAACACCCCTCGTGGCTGCTCCGTTCGTTCTCCAGCCGTCGCTGGTCGGAGCGGACCATCATCGGGCTCGTGATGCAGTCGCTCGACAACTCCCTGACGACGTACCGCAAACCGGGCGGCGTGGGGAAGGGCCTGCTCACCGCCCGGCAGGGCCATGGTTCCCCCAATCCGAAGCAGATCCCGGAGGCGACCCGGGCCGCCACGCTCATCGCGGACGAGATCAACGGCTTCGCGGGCAGCAATGTGGGTGAACTGATGGGCACGCCGTTGACCGCGCACTTCCTGGGCGGTTGTGTCATCGGGGCGTCGGCGGAGGAGGGCGTGATCGATCCGTACCACCGGGTGTACGGGCACCCCGGGATCTCGGTCGTCGACGGCTCCGCCGTCTCGGCGAACCTGGGCGTGAACCCGTCGCTGACGATCACGGCCCAGGCCGAGCGCGCGATGTCCTTCTGGCCGAACAAGGGCGACCCGGACCCGCGCCCCGAGCAGGGCGCGGCGTACGTCAGGCAGGTCCCGGTCGAGCCGGTGTCCCCGGCGGTGCCGGCGGGGGCGTTCGGCGCGCTGAAGCTGCCGTTCCTGGGGATGCCGACGGTCCCGCCGAAGGAGCGTTAGCGGCCCGAGGGGCCTGATGGGCTTGATGGGCATGATGGGCTTGAGCTGTCCGAGTGGCCTGCGACAGAGCAGAAAATCTGAGTGGCCTGTGGCAGGGCAGAAGTGGCCTGTGACAGAGAAAAAGAGGCGCTGCACCCCCCTCCGAGTGCAGCGCCTCTTCGCCTGTGCCCCCACGTGCGTCTCTCCCCCAGGTGCGCGGAATGCGCCTGGGGGACGGATACCCGTAAGGGGAGGAGAAACCGGTCCGGGCGCGCCTGAGCGAGGCGCCCCCGCGCTGGCTTGTCGCCAGCTGTTGGTTTCGCATGCAAGACCCGCCACCTGCGGGAATGGTTGCGGTCGGCTTCACAGAATCTTCATGTGTCCTGCGTCACGCGAATCGGGGTGGAGCGGCCGGTTCCGGGAGTCTCCGGAGCCGGCCGCCCTCGGGTGACCGGGCCGCTGTCCCCTGCCGCCCGGTCACGGGCGCCGGGGCGAGGTCCCACGACGCACCTGCAGTACGTCGCACGCCCTGGCGGAGCCACGCGCGGTGCCCTCTTCTCCAACGAAGCCCCGCCGGACGCGGTCACGTTCCGCAGGAGTGAGAGCGAGCGCGCTACCCGAACGCAAATGCGGCCCCATATGTGCCCCGGCCTCAAATGCGGCCCCGGCACAGCTCCAGCAGCGTCATCGCCAGCGGTGTGCCCGGTTTGCCGAGCGCGTCGCTGTAGCGGCTGAGGATGTCCATCTCGCGGGAGAGATTGACCCGGCGGCCCCCGGACGTGATCCGCGCGTCCTGGATGACGGCCGAGACCGCCATCCGTTCCTGCACGAGACCGATGATCCGGTCGTCCAGCGTGTCGATCCGCTCGCGCGCGTCGCCGATGAGCGTGGCGGCCTCGTCCGTACGGGCGCCGGTGTTCTCCGTGTTCTCCGTCAGAGTCATTCGAGGTTCCTTCTCGGGGAGCGGCGCCCCGGAGGCGACTGGGCCCCGAACGCGACAGGCGCCCCGGGCCTTGTCGGCCCGGGGCGCCTGTCGAAGTCGCTTGTCAGCTCAAGCAGCACGACCATGGCAGCCGGACGGGCCGGTGCCATAGGTAAAGACGAACGTCAGCTGCTGGTGCATGGGCTCAGTATGGCCCCGGCGCCCCGACGGTGGCCAAGGCCGGTTCGGATGGTGAGACGAAAGCCGTCCCCGGGCCGTCGCGGCCCCCCGTTAGAATCGAGAAAACAGCATCGCCCTTGTGTCACGTCACCACATCACCGCCGGAAGGCCGCCCCCGTGCCAGCAGCGCCCCCCGCCGCCCCCGTCGCCCCCGACGTCGTACTCGTCGTCGACTTCGGCGCGCAGTACGCCCAGCTCATCGCCCGCCGTGTCCGCGAGGCCCGGGTCTACAGCGAGATCGTCCCGTCCACGATGCCGGTGGCCGAGATGCTGGCCAAGAACCCCAAGGCGATCATCCTCTCCGGCGGCCCGTCCTCCGTGTACGCGGAGAACGCCCCGACCGTCGACCGCTCGCTCTTCGAGGCCGGCGTCCCCGTCTTCGGCATGTGCTACGGCTTCCAGCTGATGGCGACCACGCTGGGCGGCACGGTCGACAACACGGGAGCGCGGGAGTACGGCCGTACGGAGCTGCGTGTCTCCCGTACCGACTCCACGCTCTTCGAGGGCACTCCGGCCGAGCAGTCCGTCTGGATGTCGCACGGCGACGCGTGTTCCGCCGCGCCCGCCGGGTTCACCGTCTCCGCGTCCACGGACGTCGTGCCCGTCGCGGCCTTCGAGAACGACGAGAAGAAGCTGTACGGAGTCCAGCACCACCCCGAGGTGATGCACTCCACGTTCGGCCAGCAGGTCCTGGAGCACTTCCTCTACCGGGGCGCCGGCATCGAGCCGTCCTGGACCACCGCCAGTGTGGTGGACGAGCAGGTCGCCCTCGTCCGTGAGCAGGTCGGCACGAAGCGCGCCATCTGCGGTCTGTCGGGCGGAGTGGACTCGGCCGTGGCGGCGGCTCTCGTCCAGAAGGCCATCGGTTCGCAGCTGACCTGCGTGTATGTCGACCACGGCCTGATGCGCAAGGGTGAGACCGAGCAGGTCGAGAAGGACTTCGTCGCCGCCACGGGCGTCCAGCTGCGGGTGGTCGACGCCCAAGAGCGCTTCCTCACCGCGCTGGCCGGGGTCTCCGATCCCGAGCAGAAGCGGAAGATCATCGGCCGCGAGTTCATCCGGGTCTTCGAACAGGCCCAGGCCGAGATCGTCGCCGAGGCGGGCGCGGAGGGCGAGGACGTCGCGTTCCTTGTCCAGGGCACCCTCTACCCGGACGTCGTGGAGTCGGGCGGCGGCACCGGCACCGCCAACATCAAGTCCCACCACAACGTCGGCGGGCTCCCCGAGGACATCGAGTTCGAGCTGATCGAGCCGCTGCGCAAGCTGTTCAAGGACGAGGTCAGGATGGTCGGCCAGCAGCTCGGCCTGCCGGACGAGATCGTCCAGCGCCAGCCGTTCCCCGGTCCCGGCCTCGGTATCCGTATCGTCGGCGATGTCACGCGCGAGCGCCTCGACCTGCTGCGCGAGGCCGACGCGATCGCCCGCGAGGAGCTGACGGCGGCCGGTCTCGACCGGGAGATCTGGCAGTGCCCGGTGGTCCTTCTCGCGGACGTACGGTCCGTGGGCGTCCAGGGCGACGGCCGTACGTACGGCCACCCGATCGTGCTCCGGCCCGTCTCGTCCGAGGACGCGATGACCGCCGACTGGACGCGGATGCCGTACGACGTACTGGCGAAGATCTCCACCCGCATCACCAACGAGGTCGCTGACGTCAACCGCGTGGTGCTCGACGTGACGAGCAAGCCCCCGGGCACGATCGAGTGGGAGTAGTCCTGGCCGTACGTGGCCGGGCTCTGACCGCCTGACGCCGACGCCGTCGCTCATTGGTTCGAGCGGCGGCGTCGGCGTATTTTCTTTCGCTCTTTCTGTCCCTCTTTCTGTCGCTCATAGGGTGTTCGTAGGCCGCCTGTCGGCCATTCATCTGTCACGGAACCGGATCGGGTGAGGCTGAAGGGCCTGGTGGGGCCGGTGTGGCCGCCGTGTCAACACCGTGACCGCATCCTCACCCTCCCTGACCGGGCCGACCGCGCGCGTACCTCACTCCGTACGGCACAATTCCCAGGCGTTGCAAGGAAGTTCACTGGGTTCGGGGCGGGGAAGGCGGCGTTCGGCGTGGCGGTGCAAGAGGCGAGACAGGGCGCGCACGGCGGAGGCTGTACGTGCGGGGACTGTCCGCACGGGGCGCGTGAGGGGCATCGGCGGGCCGTGGCCGCGTTCCTGGTGAAACGGGATGAACTGGCCGCCGGTCAAGGGCTGCCCGCCGCGGTCGCCCACTCGGTGGGTGCGTCCCGGCAGTGGGTGTCCGACGAACTCACGGAGTCCGCACGCGCGGTGGCCGACCGCAGCCGGGAGGCGGGCGATGCCTGGCTGCACGCCGTCTGGCGGCGCACGCTGCTGGTGGTGTGGGGCGGGATCGCGGTACTCGCGCTGGTGCAGGCCACGACCGCGATCGGGGCCGGCTGGACGGTCGCCCGTACGGCGGGGCTGGCCGCCGCGCTGGTCGTCGCCGGGCTGCTGATCGGTGCCGCCAGGCTGCACCGGGCGCGCGGCGGGCTGCTCGCGCCGCTGATCGGTGAGGACAACCGGCTGTCGACCTCGCGGACCGTCGCCTCCGGCTGGGTACTGCTCGTCGTCTTCGCCGTGCTCGTGCTCGCCCTCCAACTGGCGGGCGCCTCCGGCCATGACCGGCGGGACGAGCTGATCGCCGGACTCGAACTGGCCCGGGGCGCCGGCCTGGTGACCGTCCTGGCCGTGGTGTGCGCGATCGCCGTGGTCGTCCGCCGCGTGGTGACCGTACGGGTACTGGCACAGCGGCTCCAGAAAGTACGCGCCGAGCGGCCCCGGCTGGCCGATCTGCTCTGCGACGACGGCGGGCGCGGCAGCTTCACCGATGTGCAGTACACCCTGGTGAACGCCGTCGCCGTGCTCTTCTCCGCGGTCCGGCTGGCCCGGCGGCCCGAGCAACTGCCCGATCTGCCCTGGGCGCTCGCCCTGCTGGTGATCGTCTCCGCCGCCACCTACTTCGCGGGGAAGTACGCGGAGGGCGGGCGGCCCGTCGTCCTGTCGGTGGTCCGGGCCCGGGAGGCGGGTGACCTGGACGCTCCGATCCGTACCGGTGACGACATCGAGATCCGCGGCGCCGGCTTCGTACCACCGGGCGCGGGCACTCCGGACCGGCTGGCCCGGATGGTCGTCCGGATCGGGCCGGTCCATGTCCACGTCCCGCTGGTGCCGGTCCCCGGCGGCTTCGCCAGCCCGGCGGACACCGCCCTCGTCGTGCCCGTGCCGGTGGACGTGGAACCGGGCCCGGTCGAGGTGCAGGTCGTGACGGCGGCAGGAGTGGAGACCAACCGCGTGATCGTCGACGTCATGGACTGAGTCATGGACTGAGTCATGGACTGTGTCATGGACTGAGCGGACTCGATCGTTCAATTTTCATACAGATCTCAGACATGCCCGATTCCGACAGCCGGTACGGCTGGTTCACTGAGTCCCGGACGCGCCGTGCACGTATGTACGCATGGACAAGGCACGCGGGGACACATGTCCCTGCGGCAGCGGCGTGGGACAGGGAGAGGCGGACCGGCGATGACGCATGGATACCGGACGGACCTTGGGCGGGTCGGTGGTGAGCGGAACAGCCTGCGGGAGGATCTCGCCCGCCATGCGCTGCTGCCGTTGCGAATCTTTCTCGGCATCACCTTCATCTACGCGGGAATCGACAAGTTGACTCAGGGCGGGTTCTTCTCGGCCACCGGCACCGGATCGGTCGGCGAGATGATGCGGAGCGTCCGCGACAGCTCGGCCATTCCCGCACTGGTCGACCTGGCGCTCAAGAACCCCGCCGGATTCGGCTACGCCATAGCCATCGGTGAACTCGCCGTCGGCCTCGGCACTCTGTTCGGCGTGTTCGCCCGGCTCGCCGCCTTCGGCGGTGCCCTCATCTCGCTGAGCCTGTGGCTGACGGTGAGCTGGCAGAGCACTCCGTACTACTACGGCAACGACCTCGCCTATCTGATGGCCTGGCTGCCGCTCGTGCTCGCCGGCGCCCCGGCTTTCTCGCTCGACGCGGTCCTCGCGGGCCGACGCCGCCGTATGCGGTAGTTGACCCAGGCCGCGAGGGCCGCCACGCAGAGGCCGTCCCAGACCACCACGAAGGACACGTACCACGGTGTGTGCCAGGCGTCGGCCGCATCGCCCGCGTATGCAGCGGCCGCGCCGAGCACCGCCAGGCCCGCGATCAGCCGGCCCGGCATGACCTCATGCCGCGGCACGGGCCACCTCCACCTGTCCGAGACCGACTTCGAGCCGGAGCTCCAGCGTGCCCGCCGGGTCGGCGCCCGCACGGGGCGTCAGCGTGCGCTGCTGTGAATTGCTCGGGGAGATGTCCACATCGTTCGGTGGCTCTCCGGGGAGCCGGACGTCCCCCAGGGCCGCCTCCGCCGTCACTTTCACTGTCACTCCGTCCGGTATGACGACCTTGAGCTGTCCGGCGCCGACCTCGGCCGACGTACTGACGGTCTGCCCCTTCGGAACGGCCAAGCGGCGCAGATCCAGTACGCCGGTGCCCGTGCCCAGTTCGTAGTGGTCGCGCACGGCGGCCACCGAAGCCACTGTCCAGTTCTGACGCTCCCACCCCGTGGTGATGTTCTTCGGGACGGCGGAGGCGGCCGCGAGCAGCCCGGCCGTGACCACCGCCAGGAAGATCGTGCCTATGCCGGTACGGCCCACGAACGAGCTGACCGCGAGACCGAGCCCGAAGATCGCGAGCGCGGCGACCAGGCCGATCTGGAGGCTCGTACCGAACGGGTGGCCGTCCCACGACAGGCCCGTGCCCAGTCCGCCCGCCAGCAGGGCGAGCAGAAAGACCGTCCCGCCGATCCCGCGCTGGCCCGGAGGGCGAGAAGGACGCCCCGGGACGGCCGTGCGGTGCCACAGGTGCCGCTGCGGCAGCACCGGGCCGGTCGCGTCCTCCGGACCCCACAGATAGACCGGGCCGCCCCGGCCCGTGGTGCCGTCCTTGGATATCGGGTCCCGCCACCACGAGGGGGTGTCGGGCGTCGGCGGTGCCTTTGTCTCCGGGGGCGCCTCCGCCACCGCTTGTGCGGTCGCGGGGTCGAGCGGTCCGCCGTCCGGCTGGGTGACACGGCGACGCTGCGACCAGACGGCCGAGCCCACGACCGCGATCGACAGCATCGCGGCGAAGCTGAGTGTGCCGTCGTCCCCCAGCATGGACAGGAACAGACCGCAGCCGACCAGCGCCAGCAGCACGGCGACCAGCGAGGTGCCGTCGACCCGCCCCGAGAGCAGCCTGCGGGCCTCGGTCCCGTCCTCTCCGTCCAGGGGGATCAGCAGCCACGCGAAGCCGTAGAAGATCAGGCCGATGCCGCCGGTGGCCGTGAGCACCCCGATGACGATCCGGAAGATCACCGGATCTATGTCGCAGTACCGCCCGAGGCCGCCGCAGACGCCGGCGAACACCTTCTGCCGCGGGCTGCGCGTCAAGTGCGCGGGTGCGGAAGGAGGCGACGCGGGGCCTGGTGCGGACGCCGGCGCGGTGGGCGGCGGCGCGGTGGGTGACTGCGGCGGCTGGGTCATACGTCCATGGTGACGGCGCGAGGGCCCCGGCTCCAGCCATCACGACCCTGGCCTCCCCCTGATATCGGCCCTGGCCGGACTCGGGGTCCGCCGGTGTTTGGGCCGGGCCCCCGGAATTCCCGTTGCGGGAGCTCAGGGACGTATCAGGGTCGCCTCAGGGGTCCGACCCTGATGCCCTCGATCCCCCCGCCGTGTGACCATCAAAGGCATGCCAGCCGCCCCGCCCCGCGCCACCGCGCCATCCTCCTCCCGTGCCTCGGCGCCGGAGGAGCCGTCGCCGCGCAAGCTCTACCGCAGCGCGGACGGCCGGCTCCTCGGCGGTGTGGCGCGCGGGCTCGCCGGCCATCTGGGGCTGCCGGTCGTCTGGGTGCGGCTGGTCTTCCTCGGCCTCTTCTTCGCCCAGGGCCTCGGAGCCCTGCTCTACGCCGTCTTCTGGATCGTCGTCCCGCTCGGCTTCGGCGGTACGGCCACCGAATCGCGGTCGGTCTTCGAGATCAGCCCCGACGGCCGGCGACGCCTCCGCAAGCCCGACAAGGGCCAGATCTTCGCGCTGATCGCGCTGCTGATCGGCGCCGGCGTCTTCGTGGGCAACGTCAATCTCGGGCGTAACGGAGTCGACCGCTACATCTGGCCGATGCTGCTGATCGGCGCGGGCGTCGTGCTGGTCTGGCGGCAGGCGGACAACGCGCGCCGCGCCCGCTGGACCGAGGTCGGGCCCCGCCGCCGGCTGTTCCAACTGGCCCGCGCCGTCGCGGGCGTCGTCCTGGTCGGCCTCGGCCTGACCGTCTTCATGGTGGTGCGCGGCGCGGCGGCCCAGCTCGGCAATGTGCTGACCGGTGCGATAGCCGTCGTCGCCGGGGTCGCGCTGCTCGCCGGACCCTGGCTCGTACGGATGACACAGGACCTCTCCGAGGAACGGCTGATGCGGATCCGTGCGCAGGAGCGCGCCGAAGTCGCCGCGCATGTCCACGACTCCGTGCTGCACACCCTCACGCTCATCCAGCGCAACGCCGACGACTCGGGCGAGGTCCGCCGCCTCGCCCGCGCCCAGGAGCGTGAGCTGCGCGCCTGGCTCTACAAGCCGGAGGGCACGGGCAAGGACGAGGAGGACGAGCCGACCACCCTCGCCGAGGCGGTGAAGCGGACGGCGGCGGAGGTCGAGGACTACCACGGGGTGCCGATCGAGGTCGTGATCGTCGGCGACTGCCCGCTCGACGAGAAACTGGCCGCACAGATGCAGTCCGCGCGCGAGGCGATGGTCAATGCCGCCAAGTACGGTGGCGAGGGAGGTGCGGTGCAGGTCTACGCGGAGGTGGAGGGACGTACGGTCTTCCTCTCCGTACGGGACCGCGGACCCGGTTTCGACCTGGACTCGGTACCGGCCGACCGGATGGGCGTACGGGAATCGATCATCGGCCGCATGCAGCGCAACGGCGGGACGGCGAGGCTGCGTTCGGTGCCGGACGGCGGCACCGAGGTCGAGCTGGAGATGGAACGGGCGGGCTGAGCGGGCGGATCGAGCGGACCGAGCGGGCGGACCGAGCGCCGCATGGTCGGGGGACCGTACGGTTCGACGGGAACGACGGGACGAATGGCCGCGCGGGCGGCGGAGCGACAACGGGCAGCAACAACGGGCTGTGACAACCGGCAGCGGCGTCCGGTAGCAACAACGGGCAGCGGCAACCGGCAGTGACATCGGGCAGTGACAAGGGCGAGGGGCAGTGGGATGAGCGAGGGCGTACAGGCCGAAGGCACGCCTGGGGAGAGCGGCGGCCAGGCCGGGGACGGGCGTCACGTACGGGTCGTGCTCGTCGACGACCACCGGATGTTCCGTACCGGCGTACAGGCCGAGATCGGTGTCACCGAGCAGACGGGCGTCGAGGTCGTCGGTGAGGCCGCCGATGTCGCCCAGGCGATCACCGTGATCACGGCGACCCGCCCCGAGGTCGTGCTGCTGGACGTCCATCTGCCGGGCGGTGGAGGCGTGGAGGTGCTGCGCCGCTGCGCGCCGCTCATGGGGCCGGTCGAGAATCCGGTGCGGTTCCTGGCGCTGTCGGTCTCGGACGCGGCCGAGGACGTCATCGGGGTGATCAGGGGCGGCGCCCGCGGTTATGTCACCAAGACGATCACGGGCACGGATCTGGTCGACTCGATCTTCCGGGTGCAGGAGGGCGACGCGGTGTTCTCGCCGCGCCTGGCCGGGTTCGTCCTGGACGCCTTCGCGTCGACGGACGCCCCGCCCGTGGACGAGGACCTCGACCGGCTCACGCAGCGGGAGCGTGAGGTGCTGCGCCTGATCGCGCGGGGTTACGCGTACAAGGAGATCGCGAAGCAGCTCTTCATCTCGGTGAAGACCGTGGAGTCGCATGTCTCGGCGGTCCTGCGGAAGCTCCAGCTCTCCAACCGGCACGAGCTGACGCGCTGGGCGACGGCGCGCCGGCTGGTCTGACCACAGGTGGCGCCGCTCGTGGGGTCAGGCCTGGTCACAGCGCAGGCGCGCCCCGGTCTTAGGGGTCCTAGGAGCAGTGCCACTGGGTGACGTACATCCGGCCCCGGTGGTCCAGCAGGCCGCGGACGCACTCGCCCGGCTCGGTGCTGACCGTGCCGGTCAGTTCGGCGTGACCGTGCCGGGTCCGCTGTGTCCCGAACCAGCCCGGGAAGGCCGTGATCCGGTCGTCCTTGCGCTGATAACCGAGGCGTACGGCGATGTCCCGCCCGCCCGTGTGCTGGACGTAACGGGTGGTGAACCTGCCCGGGCCGCCGATCGGCCCTTCGACGCAGAGCCGGCCGCCGGAGAGGTCGCCGCAGCCCTTGGGCGTGAGGCCGACGGGTGCCAGGACGAAGAGTGCTCCGGCGGCGAGAACAGTGGCTCTGACGGCGCTGGCTCGTCTCATCAGGACTCACCCCTTCGCGGGCCGACGGCGTGCTGCTGCTCATCGTCACCTCGGTACGGGGGAGCGGCATCCTGGAGTGGGCCAGTCCGGTTGTTTCGGCGCCCCCGCACCCGGCGCCGGGGCTGATGCGGGAGCGGAACGCGGAATCAGGTGCGAGGCCGGACTCGGGCCCGTCAGGCGGGGCGGGCGGCTCCCGCGAAGGGCATCTGGTCGATCGGCGCCATACGGACCGCCGAACCGGGCCGTGGGGCGTGGATCATCTGCCCGTTGCCGACATAGACCCCGACATGGCTGATGCCCGGGAAGAAGAACACCAGGTCACCCGGGGCGAGCTGGTCGCGTGTGACGCGCCGGCCGGCGTTGATCTGGGTGTACGTGGTGCGGGGGAGGGCCACTCCGGCGGAGCGCCAGGCGGCCTGGGCCAGGCCCGAGCAGTCGAAGGAGCCGGGGCCGGTCGAGCCCCACACGTACGGCTTGCCGATGGCCCCGTAGGCGAAGGCGACGGCCGCGGCGGCACGGGAGTTCGGCGCCCCCACCGCACCACCGGGCGCGGAACCGCCTCCCTGCTGTCCTTGCCGTGCGTACTGGGTGCGCTGCGGGGCGGTGAGGCTGTCGAGGAGCCTCTCGGCGGTGTCGAGCTTTGCCCGGATGGTGGACTTGTGCCTGGCCAGTTCGGCCTGGTGGGCCTTGAGTGCCACGAGCCGGCCGTCGGCCCGGGTGCGCAACTCGGCGATCTGCGCGAGTCCCTTGCGGACCCCGGCGATCGTGCTCGCCTGGCGGGCACCGGCCTGTTCGGCGAAGCCGGCCGCTTCCAGGTACTCCTCGGGCTTGGAACTGAGGGCGAGCTGTACGGCGGGGTCGAGGCCACCGGCCCGGTACTGCGCGGCGGCGATCGAACCGAGCGCGTCGCGGGCCGTGTTGAGCCGTTCCGTACGACGCGCTGCCTCGTCGCGCAGCTCCGCCAGCGAGGCGTGTGCGGCGTCCGCCTTCTCCTTCGCCCCGTTGTACTGCTCGGTGGCGGCCTCGGCCTGCTCGTACAGCCCGTCGACCTTGGCCTTGACCTGGGCCGGGGTGAGCCGGGGTTCGGCGTGTGCGGGCCCGTCGAAGGCGGTGACGGTCGCGGCTCCGGCGAGCGCGAGAGTGGCGGCGGTACGGCCGGCCGAGCCGGCGAGCGGGCGCTGTCTGGGTTTTCGGTGCGCTGCCACGGGGGTGGTCCTCTTCCTTATGTCCGTACGGGGCCGACGGCGAGAGCCGCCCACCCGGAGAGGACCGTAAGGGGCAAGGTCACAAGCCGTTGTCGACATGGCGGTATTGGCGTGAGATGGATGATCTGTTGCGCTTTATGACCGGCTCGATCGCGACGGAGCGGCGATCTCCGGTCGGACCCGACCGATACGGCAACAAAGCCTCACCTCACCGAAGAGCAGTGGTAAGGCCCTGGTTAGGCTCCGAGTCATGGACGTACTCATCAATGTCTTCGTCGCCCTGCACATCATCGGCATCGCCTCGCTGCTCGGCGGCTTTCTGACGCAGATGAAGGCGATGAGCGCGGGCACGGCACGGTTCAACGCACCGATGCTGCACGGAGCGCTGACGATGCTGATCACCGGCATGGTGCTGGTGGGCCTCAACCAGGCCGACGGTCACACCCTGAACAACATCAAGATCGGCATCAAGCTGGCGATCCTGGTCGTGATCCTGGGTGTGGTGTACGTGAAGCGGGACGACGAGGCCGCCTCGAAGCCGCTGTTCGGCGTGGTGGGCGGTCTGACGGTGGCCAACATCTTCATCGCCACGCTCTGGACCTGAGCGGGGCCGTGGCCCGCAGGACGCTCGACGGCGCTCCCCGGGCCACGGGCGTGAGTTCAGCGGTCCGCCGGTGTCAGGCGGGGCGGACGCTGCCGTAGATCGGCATGTAGTAGATCGACTCCTCGCGGACGTTCGCGCCCGGCTTGGGGGCATGGATCATCATGCCGTCGCCGATGTAGATGCCGACATGGCTGATGTCGTCGTAGAAGAAGACCAGATCGCCCGGACGGAGGTCCTCCGTCGCGACGCGCGTGCCGGTCTTCGCCTGGTCCCAGGTGGTACGCGGAAGTTCCACGCCCGCCTCTTTCCAGGCGGCCTGGGTCAGGCCCGAGCAGTCGTACGAGCTGGGGCCGGTCGCGCCCCAGACGTACGGCTTGCCGATCTGGGCGCGGGCGAAGGCGAGGACCTTCGCGGCCTTGGTGGTCTGCGCGCTGTCGGAGGCCCCCGAGCCGGTCCCGGTGCCCGTGCCGGTGCCGGTGCCCGTACTTGAGCCTGAGTCTGAGCCGGTCTCGTTGTCCGTTCCGGTCGACGGGGATTCGGCCTGCTCCCCGTCCTGCTGCTTCGCCCGCTCTTGCTCTTGTTCCTGCTTCTCGCGCAGGCGCTCGGCCTCGGCCCTGGCCCGAGCGTCTTCCTTGGCCTTCGCCTCCGCCTTGCGGCGGGCCTCGTCTTCCTTCTTGCGTTCCAGCGCGGCCAGGCGCGCCTTTTCCTCGGCGGTCAGCTTCGACAGCAGTGCCCGCGCCGCGCTGAGCTTCTTCTGGACGCTCTCCTTGCTGGTGCGCAGGGATGCCTGCGAGTCGGAGAGCGACTCCAGGCTCTTGGTCGCCTCTGCCCGCTGCTTCGTCGCGTCGGCCTGCTGTGACTGGTACTCGGCGACGGCCCCTTGCTGACGGTCGGTCAGCCGGTCCGTCGTCTGCTTCTGTTCGAGGAACTCCTCAGGGCTGTCCGCGAACAGCAGGGCGGCGGTCGGGGTGATCGCGCCTTCCCGGTACTGCGTGGCCGCGTAGCCGCCGAGCTTGCGGCGGGCCTCGTTCAGCTTGTCCATGCGCTCGGCGGCGTCGTCGAGCGCACGGTCGACCGTGCGCTTCTGCTCCTGGGTGGCTTCTTTGGCCTTGTTGTACTGCTGGGTCTCGCTCCCGGCCTGGCGGTACAGATCGTCGACCTTCTTCTGTACCTCTTCGACGGACGGTGTCGGCTCGGTGGGCGCGGCGTGCGCGTTCTGTGTCGAGAGCAGCGTGACCGAAGCGAGAGCGGCCGTCGTGACTCCGACGGCCGGGGAGTTGGCGCGTACTCCGCTACGGTTGCGCGGCTTGCGATGCGACGCCAAGGTCGGCATCTCCTTCCGTGGACCGCCTACCGGGTTAGCTGTCGGGTTCGGGCGGAACGGAAGGCTGCCCTACGGGCCTGGAACGTACGGCCCGATTCACCCCGGTCGTGCAGAGTGGGTCCCCGGTTCCGAACTTCCTCACAGGAAGGTCGAATTCGGCGCGGGCCGCCCGCTTGGCGCGGATCGCCGGGGAGGGAACGGGCTGCCTGACGGAGCACGCTAGCCAAAGTGTGGCGCTTGTGTGAAGGCGGATGGCCGATATGCCCGATACGTTTTTGTGACATTTGCCCGCGTGATGTGCGGGGGTGTTGGTGGGTAAGTCCGCCATTACGGTGCGTGATTTTTCGGGCCGTTCCGCGCGTCCGCCCGGCATCCTGTCGGGGGCGGCGACGGATGCCTCGGGAGACTTCCGAAGGCGGGCGCGGGCTGTCAGTCCGGGAGCCTAGACTCGTAAAGCGATGAGCAGCCTCTTTGACGACAGTTTCCTGGCGGACCTCCAGCCCTCGGGCGACGAGCACCCACCGCCGCCCGAGGATCACGCCGAGCATGCCCCGGAGCAGGTGCCCGACGACCTCTTCGAGGGTGCCTTCGACGCGCCCCCGGCGCGGGACGCGTACCACCGCGACGGCGCTCCGCGCACCGTGGTGGATCCGGCCGCGCTGCTCGAAGGGCTGAACGAGGAGCAGCGCGCGGCCGTCGTGCACACCGGATCGCCCCTGCTCATCGTGGCCGGAGCCGGCTCCGGCAAGACCCGGGTCCTGACCCACCGGATCGCGCATCTGCTGGGGACCCGCAACGTTCACCCCGGCCAGATACTGGCGATCACCTTCACCAACAAGGCCGCGGGCGAGATGAAGGAGCGCGTCGCCGACCTCGTCGGCCCGCGCGCCGCCGCCATGTGGGTGCTGACCTTCCACAGCGCCTGCATCCGCATCCTGCGGCGCGAGTCGAAGAGGCTCGGGTTCACGTCGTCGTTCTCGATCTACGACGCCGCCGACTCCAAGCGCCTGATGGCCCTGGTCTGCCGCGATCTGGACCTCGACCCCAAGCGCTACCCGCCCAAGTCCTTCAGCGCCAAGATCTCGAATCTGAAGAACGAGCTGATCGACGAGGAGACCTTCGCCGACCAGGCGGCCGACGGCTTCGAGAAGATGCTCGCCGAGGCGTACCGGATGTACCAGGCGCGGCTGCGTGAGGCCAACGCCCTGGACTTCGACGACATCATCATGACCACCGTCCATCTGCTCCAGGCGTTCCCCGATGTCGCCGAGCACTACCGGCGGCGCTTCCGGCACGTCCTGGTGGACGAGTACCAGGACACCAACCACGCGCAGTACACCCTCGTACGGGAGCTGGTGGGCCCCTCCGGCGCCGACCACGACCCGGCCGAGCTGTGTGTCGTCGGTGACGCCGATCAGTCGATCTACGCCTTCCGCGGCGCCACCATCCGTAACATCCTCCAGTTCGAGGAGGACTACCCGGACGCGACGACGATTCTGCTGGAGCAGAACTACCGTTCCACGCAGACGATCCTCAGCGCCGCCAACGCGGTCATCGAGCGGAACGAGAGCCGTCGGCCGAAGAACCTCTGGACGAAGGCCGGCGCGGGCGCCCAGATCACCGGCTACGTCGCGGACACGGAGCACGACGAGGCGCAGTTCGTCGCCGACGAGATCGACCGTCTGACGGACGCGGGCGAGGCCAAGGCGGGCGATGTCGCCGTCTTCTACCGTACGAACGCGCAGTCGCGTGTCTTCGAAGAGATCTTCATCCGGGTCGGACTGCCGTACAAGGTCGTCGGAGGAGTGCGCTTCTACGAGCGCAAGGAGGTCCGCGACGTGCTGGCCTACCTGCGCGTCCTGGCCAATCCGGAGGACAGCGTTCCGATGCGCCGGATCCTCAATGTGCCCAAGCGTGGCATCGGGGACCGTGCGGAGGCGATGATCGACGCCCTCGCGCTGCGGGAGAAGATCACCTTCCCGCAGGCGCTGCGGCGGGTGGACGAGGCGTACGGCATGGCGGCCCGCTCCGCGAATGCCGTCAAGCGCTTCAACACGCTGATGGAAGAGCTGAGCACGATCGTCGAATCGGGTGCCGGGCCCGCGACGGTCCTGGAGGCCGTGCTCGAACGGACCGGTTATCTGGCCGAGCTCCAGTCCTCGACGGACCCGCAGGACGAGACGCGTATCGAGAACCTTCAGGAACTGGCGGCGGTGGCGCTGGAATTCGAGCAGGAGCGCAGCCAGGCCGCGGGGCAGGCGGAGGTTCAGGGCGAGGATCAGAGCCAGGGCGAGGGTCAGACTCAGGGCCGAGGCGAGGCTCAGGGCGAGGGCCAGGGCGGGGACGAGACGGCTGCCGCCGCCGCGACGACGACCGGCACGCTCGCCGAATTCCTGGAGAAGGTGGCGCTCGTCGCGGACTCCGACCAGATCCCCGACGAGGACGAGGACGGCTCCGGTGTCATCACGCTGATGACGCTGCACACGGCCAAGGGACTTGAGTTCCCGGTGGTGTTCCTGTCGGGCATGGAGGACGGCGTCTTCCCGCACATGCGCGCCCTCGGGCAGACGAAGGAACTGGAGGAGGAGCGCCGGCTGGCGTACGTCGGCATCACGCGCGCCCGTGAACGGCTCTATCTGACCCGGTCGTCGATGCGGAGCGCCTGGGGACAGCCCTCGTACAACCCGCCGTCGCGGTTCCTGGAGGAGATTCCCGGACACCACCTGGAGTGGAAGCGGACCGGCGCGCAGATCCCGGCGGGCCCGACGTCAGGGATCACGTCCTCGCTGTCCTCCTCCGCCTCGTCGCGGTCGAGGTCCGGCGGCGGCCCCTCGGGCTTCGCGACACGGCGTACGACCGACAAGCCGGTGATCTCGCTGACGGTGGGAGACCGGGTCACGCACGACCAGTTCGGGCTCGGCACGGTGACGGCGGTGACGGGGACGGGCGCCGACGCGCAGGCGACGGTCGACTTCGGCGACACCAAGCCCAAGCGACTGCTGCTGCGGTACGCGCCGGTCCAGAAGCTGTAGGCGCAAGGCGCGGTAAGCGCGTTGGGGCCGTCAGAATCCCCCTCCGTGGAAAATCCCGTAGAGCTCGGGGACTTCGGAGGGGGATCGCCGGTGGCAGTGTCCGACTACATCGGTCCGACTACATCGGGTTGACACCGTGGCCGCGGAGCCACGTCAGCGGGTCGATCGCCGCGCCGCCGCCGGGCCGTACCTCGAAGTGCAGGTGCGGTCCGGTGGAGTTGCCCGAGTTCCCGGAAAAGGCGATCACATCGCCGGCCTTGACCGAACCGGAGCGGATCTTGGTGCTGCTGAGGTGGCAGTACCAGGTCTCGGTGCCGTCGGGGGAGGTCACGATGGCCATGTTGCCGTAGGCGCTGTTGTACTGCGTCCGCACGGTGCCGTCGGTCGCCGCCATCACCGGAGTGCCGTACGACACCGGGAAGTCGATCCCGGTGTGCATGGACATCCAGTTGACGCCCGCCTGGCCGTACTGGGCGCTCAGTCCGTGCTGCGCGACGGGGAGGGCGAACTTGGGGCGCAGGGCCTCCTTGCGCGCCGCTTCGTCCTCGCGTTTCTTCCTCTCCGCTTCCTGCCGTGCCTTGAGGTCGATGCGCTCCTGAGTACGGCTGGCGCGGTCGCCGAAGTCGCGGGCGTCGGCGCTGAGCGCGGCGAGCTGCGTGTCCAGCTTGTTGTTGGCCACGACAGGCTTCACCGCGCTGGGTACGGTGTCGGCGGCGGAGGCCGTCGTGGTCGTGTCGTCCTGGGACTCCTCGCCGCCGCTGAGATTCCCGACGGAGGCCGCGGCGATACCGGCCACCCCCATCACACACGCGGAGGGAACGGCGACGGTGAGAAGCGCGGAGCGCTTGGCGGGCGTACGCCGGCGGCCACGGCTGCCGCCACCGCCACCGGCGCGGCGTGCGGTGCGGGGCTCGACGGTTATGGCGGGCGTGGCCATGGTCTCGGCCAGGTGGATCTGCTCGGGCTCGGCGCTGTACTCGGTCCCGGTGCCGTACTCGGCGCTGTATTCGGTGCCGTATTCGCCTTCGGTCCCGGTCCCGGTCCCGGTCGGGTGCTCGGTCTCCGCCTCGACCGCGGAGGCGTAGCCGGCCGTCGAGTCGAACTCGCCGCCGGACATGTTGGACGCGCCGGACGGGTCGGACTCGTGCTCCGGAGCGCCGTATTCGGAGTCGGGGCTGTAGTGCGCGCCCGTCTCGTACGAGGTGTCGGAGTGGTACTGCTCCGGTACGACGGCTTCCGAGAGCGGTGCCCCCTGCGCCGGATCCGGCGCTGCCCCGGCCGAGTTCCAGGCGGTGGCGTCGTACGCGCCTGAGTCGAACGTGGGCGCCGCCCACTGAGTTGTCGCCTCGTAACCGAGTTGGCCGTTCTCGAACTGGCCCGTGGCGAACTGGCCCGCATCGAACTGGTCCGTGGCGAACTGGCCTGTCGTGAACTGACCGGTGACGAACTGGGTGGACTGCGTGGGGTCGTAGGGGACCGATGCCGCCTGGCCCGACGTGTCGTACCCGAACTGCAGGTTCTCGAACTGACCTGTCTGGTCGGTCCCGTTCAGCTGGTTCGCCTGGTTCCAGGCGGTGGCGTCCCACTGGCCCGTGACGTCGGGTTCCGCGGTCTGGACCTGCATGTCCGCCGCCTGCTGGTAGCCCGTGTCGGCCGCGGTGGTGACCGAGGCCCACTGGCCAGTGGTGTCGTACTGCGGCGTGCCGTACGCGTCGTAACTCGCCGCCGGGTGGGCGCCGGTGTCCCACTGCGTGCTGTCGTACTGGGTGTTCTCGTACGGCGTGTTGTCGTACGGGGGTGGGTACTGCCCGTTGTGGGACGGGGTGTCTTCGTAGCCGCCCGGAAGGGTGCCGAAGAGCGGATCCGTCTCGTAGCTGCCGTTCTGGTAGCCGTCGTATCCGGCGTACCCGGCGTTGGCGTGCTGGTCGTTCACCAACTTCTCTCTCGCCTCGGCAGCAGAACCAGGGTTCTCCGGGGTCTGGTCCTGGGGGCAGGGGACCCGGAAGGAAAGCTGGCCGCGACTGTACCCGGCGGTATGCGACGGCGACAATCTTCGGCAAGTTTTGGGCCCTGCGGAAACGGGCATTCGGCCGTGTTTCGGCGGACTGCGGACGCAGCTTTGGCCGTATGTTCGAAAAGCGTTCGATAGGAGGGCGCGGTTTCCCGCGGACCTGTGCGAACGCGTGCGGGAGTTTTTCAGGCGACGGATGCTGGTCCGTCGCTGCGCGATCCCTCTTCGGGTCCGGTATGGGGCTCGCCGTCAGGTCCGGCTCCGGAGTCGACACCGGACTCGTCGCCGCACGAATGATCGAACTGGCAATCGGATTGGTAATCGGACTCAAGGTCGGATTCCGGGCCGGACGCAAGTTCGGACTCGAGAGCGTGTCGAATTCCGGCCGCGACCGCCGGGTGGACCGGCAGGGCGAGGTGGCCGACGCCGCTCACGCGCACGTTCCGGGTGAGGAGGTCCGGGTGCTCGATACGGGCCGTTTCGGCGGGCACCATCAGCTGGTCGAGATCGCTCCAGAAGCTCACGAATCGCGTGCGGCAGCCGGGCGCGGGCAGCCGAAGCTCCTCGATCAAGGGCGATCCCGGCCGCATCTGCCGTACGACGGGATGGGCGTTCGCCAGCGGCAGGACGGCTGTGCCCTCATGCGGTGTGCCCAGGGTGACCAGCGTACGTATCCGGTTGTCACCGCCCAGGCGCTGTGCGTAATAGCGGGCGATCAGGCCGCCGAGACTGTGCCCGACGACATCGACCTGGCGGTGGCCGGTACGGGCGCAGATCTCCTCGATCTGCCGGGCGAGCAGCTCGGCGGCCGTACGGATGTCGAACGTCAGCGGGGAGTAGTTCAGGGACACCAGATGGGGCCAGCCGTGCCGCGCCAGGGAGCGGCGCAGCAGGACGAAGACGGAGCGGTTGTCGACGAAGCCGTGGAGCAGGACGACCGGGGGGTGCGAGCGGCCCTCGGTGGGGAGCCGCGGGGTCTCGGGAGGCAGCGGGGCCGCACGCCGCTCCTGGGCGATCCCGGCCGGATAGAGAAGGAGGTGGCCGGTGAGGACCGCCAGGTCGAGCGCGGTGGCGCGCAGCAGGGTGACGGGACGCCCCGCTCGGCGCACCCGGCTCATCTGGCGCACAAGCGCCGGAAAAACCGGCGAGAGGGGCGACAGGAGAGGGGAAAGGGGTGACAGGAGAGGTGCGAGAAGCGAGGGCAGAGGGGGAGGCGGCGCGAGAGAGGAGAGCAGTGAGAGCGGAAAGAGCGGCGGAATCTTCATGGCCGACCTCCGAACGGCACCCGGGAGGCGGCTCTGACCCCCGTGTGCCCTCATGGGGCGCCGCTCGCGGGGGCCTGACCGCGGCCCTCGTGCCGGAGCCGTCACGCGAGCCGAACCGTCGCGCCGCGCTGTCGGCGGCACGGCGGAACAGCCGCTCGCGGGGCGGCTCTCTGCGGCTCCCCTTGCGGCCCTTCCTGCCCGGCCGGATGTGCCGGCTCGTAGCGGGAACTCCGCAAAGCGAACATGTCCCACGTGTGATTTCCCCCTCGCTGACCACCGCGAAACGGCGGGTTGCGGGATGCTGTGGATAACGTTCGTTCACCTCTCCGGGCCTTGGCGGGCGCGGGGGATCCGTGCCAATGGCGGCGCAGTCGGTATGTGGAGGCAGTGATGGGTGTGGCTTGGCATCCGGAGAACCAATCGAAAGGCCACGACGGGGTGAGCGGAGCGGACACGGCCGGCCCGATCCGGGTGGTGGTGGCCAAGCCGGGACTCGACGGCCACGACCGGGGGGCCAAAGTGATCGCGCGGGCGCTGCGCGACGCGGGGATGGAGGTCATCTACACGGGGCTTCATCAGACCCCCGAGCAGATCGTGGACACGGCGATCCAGGAGGACGCCGACGCGATCGGCCTGTCCATCCTCTCCGGCGCCCACAACACCCTCTTCGCCAAGGTGATAGAGCTTCTGAAGGAGCGGGACGCGGAGGACATCAAGGTCTTCGGCGGCGGCATCATCCCGGAGGCGGACATCGCGCCGCTGAAGGAACTGGGCGTCGCGGAGATCTTCACCCCGGGCGCGACGACGACCTCGATCGTCACCTGGGTCAACGCCAATGTGCGGCAGCCCGCGGGCACCTGACGGCGGCGGAAGCGGATCCGGACAGAATCAGGGGCGCGGAACAGGGGCGCCGCTCACGGGTACCTACGGTGCCAGTTCCGTCAGCATCGACTCGCGCAGGCGCAGCGTCGAGACCAGCCGCTGGAACGCCTCCGACCAGTAGCCGCCCGCGCCGGGGGACGCGTCCTCCGGTTCGTCGGGGGTTGCCGTGAGGAGTTCCAGACGGCTTGCCTCCGCCGGGTCGAGGCAGCGTTCGGCGAGGCCCATGACTCCGCTGAAGCTCCAGGGGTAGCTGCCCGCGTCCCGGGCTATGTCCAGTGCGTCCACGACCGCCCGGCCCAGCGGTTCGGCCCAGGGGACCGCGCAGACGCCCAGCAGCTGGAACGCCTCCGACAGGCCGTGGGCGGCGATGAACGCGGCCACCCAGGAAGCCCGTTCGGCGGACGGCAGCGTGTCGAGGAGCTTCGCTCGTTCGGCGAGGGACGGGGTGCCGGGGGCCGCGGCAGGGGATGCCGTGGGCGGTCCCAGCAGCGCGGCGGACCACCGGGCGTCCCGCTGCCGGACCGCTGCCCGGCACCACGCGGCGTGCAGCTCGTCCCCCCAGCCGTCCAGCACGGGCAGTGCGACGATCTCCTCGGGCGTACGGCCGCCGAGCCCGGCCCGCCAGGCGGACAGCGGGGCGGCCTCTACCAACTGGCCGAGCCACCAGGACCGTTCGCCCCGGCCGGAGGGTGCGGCCGGGATCACACCGTCACGCTGCATGTCCGCGTCGCATTCGTGCGGCGCCTCGACCGCGATGACCTGTCCGGCGCCCGTCCGGTCCATGCTCACGCAGGTCCCCGCCCGAGCCGCCATCCTTTCCGCGAACGCCGAGAGCGGCAGCGCGGAGAGCAGTTCGGCGGCGGTGGAGCGGACATTGCGACTCCGGTCCGACAGGGCGCGCTCCAGGAACGGCTCGTCCGTCCCGGACAGACCGGTCCGCAGGGAGTCGAGGAACATCAGCCGGTCCTCGGCGCGCTCGGTGGACCAGGTCGAGTCCAGCAGCGTCAGGGCGTGTTGCGACGCTCCCGCCTGGGCCAGCGCCTGCCCGTGCGCCTCCGCTCCCGCCTGCGTGTCCTGGACTCGCAGGGCCGAGAGGAGCGCGATCCGCTCGGCGAACAGGCCCTCCTCCCAGAGCAGCCGGACGGCCTCGGTGTCCTGGGTGTCGGGCAGCACGGAGCCGCCGGACGCGCCGCGCAGCGCGAACTTCCACTCCGGGTTGAGCCGGGCGAGCCACAGCCCGCGCGGTCCGGCGAACGTCAGGGCCTGCGGACGCAGATCGGTGCGCGCGCGGGCCGCGTCGAGCAGAGCCGGAAGTACGGAGGCGGGCGCGCGGTAACCGCGCTCATTGGCGGCGGCGAGCCACTGGGGGAGCAGTTCGGTGAGGTCCGGCGCCGCGCCCCGTCGGCCTCCGCCTCCGCCGCCGCTCGCCGATCGGTCGGCGAGCAACTGGGCGAGCCGCCTGACGGCCGGCTCCGGCAATGGCCGGCGGTCGTCGCCGGGTGCCGGATCGGGGCGCGCGGCGGCGCGCGCGGGGAGCAGGCCCGCCCGGCGCCGTACGGTGTGGAGCGCCGCGGCGTCCAACAGGGCGGCGGACGCTTCCTTTCCGGGGGACATGATCTCCGCGGGTGGCTTGCGGCGGTCCGTGCCGAGGAGCGCCGAGGTGACAAGCCCTTCCCAGGATGTCGAGGCGCTGTTCCTGCCGGTTGCGCTGTTGCTACCGGTTGCGTGATTCGTGCCGGTGGTGCCGGCAGTATGCGTGCCGGTGGTGCCGACAGTGCCGGTGGCACTGCTGGTACCGGTCGGGTTGGTCGTGCTGGTCATCGAGTCCTCCGTACATACATCTCGGGTCATCCGAAGGCGCGCGGGCGAAGACGGCGGGCGGTGGCGCACGAGCGATGGTGTGACGGCGCCGCCGTGCGGTCAGGTGAGCGGAACGATCCCCGGTATGTCCTCGGCCCAGGCCGCGAGCGGATGGAAGCCCCGGTGGCCGCACTCGCCGAAGACCGTGACCGGGGCGCCGCCCGACAGCGCGGCCAGCTTCCACAGGCCGGGGCGCGAGAGAGCGGCGGATGCGACCGGGAGCGCGGATTCGCCGTCGGCGTCGGCCAGTTGCCAGCCGCCACCCGGCTCGGGCACGGGTATGACGTCGCTCAGCGTCACCGGCCAGGCGTCCAGCCAGGGGTCGGACCGCAGCGCGGTGCCGTAGGCCTCGATGGCCGCGGTCGTCGACCCGCCCGGCGGCGGCCCCAGGATCGGGCTCGGGGCGCCGAATTGCTCGGTCCAGTCGGCCCGCAGCTGTCCTCCACCCGTGTGCGGGGTGACGTCGGCCTCGACCATCAGCCCCACCGGCAGCGCCAGTTGCGGGGCCCGGCCGGCCGGGCCGAAGGAGAGCACCAGCACCGAACGCCCCGAATCCCGTCCGTACAGCCGGATCCGGCGGGTGGTCAGATGGCCGTCGGAGGAGTCGTACTGCGCCAGGACCAGCCAGTGGTCCCGGACCGGCGGGCCGTCGGCGGGGGACGGGAGGCCGACCCGGGTGCGGACCGTCGTCGCCAGCGGCTCCGGCAGCCGGTCGAGCCCCAGCCACCCCGCGTTCAGCAGATGCAGCAGTGCGGACTCCTCCAGCAGCCGCACCGGCCAGCCCGGCCCCGACCCGGGAATCGCGCCCAACTCCCGCACCCGTCCTGCCAGTCCCGGCGCCTGCGCGTCGACCATCCGGGCCGCGGTCTCCTCCCACAGTCCGTATCCCGACTGCTCCGCCGACGCCAGCCCACCGCGCAGCAGATCTGTCAGCCGCTGCTCCAGCTCCGTCGCACCCGCCGTGATGCGCCCGGCCCGCCGGTCCGCCCGCCGCTTCGCGGCCTCCGGATCGGCCTGCTTCCCCGCCCCGCTCCTGTCGGTGCCCGCCTCTGTCTTCTCCTCGCTCCGCTTCCGGCGTCCTTCGAGCCATTCCCCGGCCCAGCCGGGCGCTTCCCCCTCGACCACGCTCTGCTCGTCCGCCGCCCAGAGCAACAGCAGTCCCAGCGCGTGCTTGCACGGAAACTTCCGACTGGGGCAACTGCACTTGTAGGCAGGGCCCGTGACGTCCACGATGGTCTGATAGGGCTTGCTGCCGCTGCCCTTGCACAGGCCCCACACGACCCCGGAGCCGCTGCCGCCCGCGTCCGACCACGGCCCGGCCGTGCTCAGCCTGTTGCCCGCCTTGCGTGACGCATCGTCAGGAGCCAGAGCAAGCACCTGTTCCGTCGTCCAGCGCACCCCCGCTTGATTCATGGATACGACGGTAGGGCCCGCCACTGACAATCGCCCTGACCTGCGATTTAGAGGAGATCCCGACGCGGACCCTTTACCTCGCCTTTGCTAATGTGCGAGCTTCCTGAGCCAAGATCCGGGGGGATCACCGATGAACCGCACCGTTCGCGCCGCCGTCACCACTCTTGCCGTGACCGGCCTCGCGCTGGGACTGGGGGCCTGTTCCGAGGCCCAGAAGGACGCAGCGGCTGACCAGGTCGACAAGGTTGTCGACGAGACGTACGAGGTCACCTACGAGGTCACCGGCAAGAACGTCGACACGATCGAGTTCAACGGCGGGGAGGGGACGGCCATGGAGCCGAAGCTCGAGACGGTCGAGAAGCCCACGCTGCCGTGGAAGAAGACGGTCACGCTCCGCGGCATCATGCCGTCCGCCGTCATGCCGATCGCGCTGGACCCGGCGGGCACCGAGCTCACCTGCAAGATCATCCACAAGGGTGAGGTGATCAAGGAGGAGACGGCCGAGGGCGTGGCCTCGGCGGGCGGCTGCGTCGCCGCCTCCCCGATCACCGAATAACTCCTGTCGCGGGCCCGCCAGTTATCCGCACGGGCCCGCGCAACTCCCGCCGACGGCCCGGCAACTTCCCTCACGGGCCTGGTATCTGGGCCTTGACCTGCGGCAACGGTCAATTGTCAGTGGCGTGGTGCACGGTAGAACCCACATCGGGTCGATCGATCTGGAGGGGGATCCATGACCGTGCCCACCACCGCCTCAGCCGCCGCTTCACCATCCGCGACGGCCGCCGAAGCCACCGGCGGCGAGGCCCTGCGCCCGCATGCCGAGGACGCGTTCGCCGGGGAGCTGAGGGCCCTGGCCGCCGCCGACGACCGGCAGCGGCCCGCCCGGTGGCGGCTGTCGCCCTGGGCCGTGGCCACCTACCTGCTCGGCGGCACGCTGCCGAACGGGACGGTGATCACACCGAAGTACGTGGGACCGCGGCGGATCGTCGAGGTCGCGGTCACCACGCTCGCCACCGACCGGGCGCTGCTGCTGCTCGGTGTACCGGGCACCGCCAAGACCTGGGTCTCCGAGCATCTCGCGGCGGCCGTCAGCGGTGACTCGACCCTGCTGGTGCAGGGCACCGCCGGCACACCGGAAGAGGCGATCCGCTACGGCTGGAACTACGCGCAGCTGCTCGCCCACGGCCCCAGCCGCGACGCGCTGGTGCCCAGCCCCGTGATGCGGGCCATGTCGGAGGGGATGACCGCGCGGGTCGAGGAGCTCACCCGTATCCCCGCCGATGTACAGGACTCGCTCATCACGATCCTGTCCGAGAAGACCCTGCCGGTTCCGGAGCTGGGACAGGAGGTGCAGGCCGTCCGGGGGTTCAATCTGATCGCCACGGCCAACGACCGCGACCGGGGGGTCAACGACCTCTCCAGCGCGCTGCGCCGGCGTTTCAACACCGTCGTTCTGCCGCTGCCGGCCACACCGCAGGCCGAGGTCGACATCGTGTCCCGGCGCGTCGACCAGATCGGGCGCTCGCTGGATCTGCCGCCCGGACCGGAGGGGATCGACGAGATCCGCCGGGTCGTCACGGTCTTCCGTGAACTGCGCGACGGCGTCACGGAAGACGGGCGTACGAAGCTCAAGTCCCCCTCGGGGACGCTGTCCACGGCCGAGGCGATCTCCGTCGTCACCAACGGCCTCGCGCTCGCCGCGCACTTCGGCGACGGCGTACTGCGGCCGGGCGATGTGGCGGCCGGCATCCTCGGCGCGGTCGTCCGCGATCCGGCGGCGGACCGGGTGATCTGGCAGGAGTACGTCGAGACAGTGGTCCGCGAGCGGGACGGCTGGAAGGACTTCTACCGTGCCTGCCGCGAGGTGAGCGCGTGACCACGACGCGAGCTCCGGGCGCGGAGGCGGGGACCGCGTCCGGAGCGCCACCGCCCGGCCGGGCACCCGCTCGGCGTGGTCCGTTGCTGCTCGGAGTCCGCCACCACGGGCCGGGCTCCGCGCGGGCGGTGCGGGGGGCTCTCGACGCGGCAGCGCCACGGGTGGTGCTGATCGAAGGACCGCCCGAGGCCGACGCGTTGCTGGCACTCGCAGCCGACGAGGCGATGCGGCCGCCCGTCGCGCTCCTCGCGCACGCGGTGGACGATCCGGGCCGGGCGGCGTTCTGGCCGCTGGCCGAGTTCTCGCCGGAGTGGGTCGCGCTCCGCTGGGCGCTCGCGCACGACGTACCGGCGCGGTTCATCGATCTGCCCGCGACGCACTCGCTCGCAGAGCCCCCGGAAGCCCGGGAAGCCGCGACCGACACCGCGGAAGGGGAAGACGGCACCAAGGAGGCCCAGGAGGAGAAGGGGCCCCAGGAGGAGAAGCGGTCCCAGGAGGAGACCGAGGAAGGGACCGGCGAGGAGCCCCGGGACGGGGCCGACGGCGAGCCGGACGCCGACGGGCTGCGGATCGACCCGCTCGCCGTGCTCGCCGAGGCCGCCGGGTACGACGATCCGGAGCGCTGGTGGGAGGACGTGGTCGAGCATCAGGGCCCCGGTCGCGCGGGCGACCCCTTCGCACCGTTCGACGCGGTCGCCGAGGCGATGGGCGCGCTGCGCGAGGAGTACGGCGACGGCGGGCAGCAGCGGGATCTGGTCCGCGAGGCCCATATGCGGCTCCAGTTGCGCGCCGCGCGCAAGGAGTTCGGGGACGACGCGGTCGCCGTCGTCTGCGGCGCCTGGCATGTGCCCGCGCTCGGGGTGAAGACCACCATGGCCGCCGACCGCGCGCTGCTGAAGGGGCTGCCCAAGGTCAAGACCGAGATGACCTGGGTTCCCTGGACCCACCGCAGGCTCGCCCGGCACAGCGGCTACGGCGCGGGAATCGACTCGCCCGGCTGGTACGCGCATCTTTTCGGCGCGCCAGACCGCCCCGTGGAGCGCTGGCTCACCAGGGTCGCCGGCCTGCTGAGGGAGGAGGACAGCTTCGTATCCTCCGCGCATGTGATCGAGGCGGTACGGCTCGCCGAGACCCTCGCCGTGATGCGCGGCCGTCCACTGGCCGGTCTCACCGAGACGACCGACGCGATCGTCGCCGTGATGTGCGAGGGATCCGATGTGCCGCTCGGGCTCATCACGGACCGGCTCATCGTGGGCGATGTGCTCGGCGAGGTCCCCGACGCGGCGCCCGCCGTGCCGCTCCAGCGCGACCTCACCCGCCTCCAGCGCTCGCTGCGCCTCAAGCCGGAGGCGCTGGAGCGCGAGGTGGAACTCGACCTCCGTAAGGAGACGGACACCGCGCGCAGCAGCCTCCTGCACCGGCTGCGGCTGCTCGGCATCGGCTGGGGCGAGCCGGTCGCCGGGCGGGGGAGCACCGGCACCTTCCGGGAGACCTGGCGGCTGGGCTGGGAGCCCGAGTTGTACGTACGGGTCGCGGAGGCGGGCGTATGGGGCACCACCGTGCTCGCCGCCGCCACCGCCAAGGCCGAGTCGCAGGCCATGTCCGCGTCCGCGCTCGTCGAGGTCACGGCCCTGGCCGAGCGCTGTCTGCTGGCCGCGCTGCCCGACGCCCTGCCCGGGGTGATGCGGGCCCTCGCCGACCGTGCCGCGCTCGACGCGGACGTCGGCCACCTCGCCCAGGCGCTGCCCGCGCTGGCCCGTTCGCTGCGGTACGGAGACGTACGGTCCACCGACACCGGGGCACTCGGCGAGGTGGCGGCCGGGCTCGCCGAGCGGATCTGCGTCGGCCTGCCGCCCGCGTGC
This sequence comes from Streptomyces sp. NPDC088400, assembly GCF_044753355.1. NCBI lineage: Bacteria > Bacillati > Actinomycetota > Actinomycetes > Kitasatosporales > Streptomycetaceae > Streptomyces > Streptomyces sp. NPDC088400. The sequence goes on from NZ_JBIVMZ010000001.1 coordinate 254,946, forward strand.
GCCGGGCTCGACGCGGACGGCGCCGCCGAGATGCGGACACACCTCGACAACGTCCACACCGCGATCGGCCTTCTCCCGGACGGCGACGGCCGGGATCTGGGCGGGCGCTGGGCAAGTGTCCTGCACAAGCTCGCGGACCGGGACACGGTGGCCGGAGTGATCCGGGGGCGGGCCGCCCGGCTGCTGCTGGACGACGGGCGGCTCGCGGAGGACGAGGCGGCCCGGTTCATGGGGCTCGCCCTGTCGCCCGGCACCCCGCCGACCGACGCGGCGGCCTGGATCGAGGGCTTCGTCGGCGGAGCGTCCGGGAGGGGGTCCTCCCAGGCGTCGGGCTCCGGGGGAGGCATGCTCCTCGTCCACGACGAACGCCTCCTGGGGCTGGTGGACAGCTGGCTGACCGGAGTGTCCGCCGACTCCTTCACCGATGTGCTCCCGCTGCTGCGCCGTACCTTCTCCGCGTACGAACCGGGCGTACGCCGCACACTCGGCGAACTCGTCCGGCGCGGGCCGGCCACGGGCGGTCCGGTGGGGACCGAGGCCGCGGCACCCGGCTTCGGCGCCGGTCTCGACGCGGCACGGGCGGACGCCGTACTGCCGGTGCTCCAGCTGCTCCTCGGCATCGACGCGGACGCTCCGGCAGACGACGGGGCTCCGGCAGACAACGGGGCTCCGGCCGACGACGGGGCTCCGGCCGACGCGGCCCCATCGGCCGGCCCGGACAACAACGATCTTGTGGGGGTGGGGACATGACCGCAGCGGGGACGGACAGCACGCGGGCCGGCGCGGACGGGACGGCGTCGGACGCCGACGAGCGGCTGCGCCGCTGGCGGATGGTGCTCGGCGGGGAGAGCGCCGACGGGACGGGACGCGCGCTCTCCGGCAAGGACGCGGCGATGGACGGCGCGCTGTCCGCCCTGTACGGCGACGGCAGGAGCGGCCGCGGTGGTGCCAACCGTTCCGCGGGGCTGGGCGCCTCCGCGCCGTCCGTCGCCCGCTGGCTCGGTGACATCCGTACGTACTTCCCCACCTCCGTCGTCCAGGTCATGCAGCGCGACGCGATCGACCGGCTCGGGCTCTCCACGCTGCTGCTGGAGCCGGAGATGCTGGAGGCCGTCGAGGCCGACGTCCACCTCGTCGGCACGTTGCTCTCGCTCAACAAGGTGATGCCCGAGACGACCAAGGAGACGGCGCGCGCCGTTGTACGGAAGGTTGTCCAGGACATCGAGAAGCGGCTCGCCGGCCGGACCCGGGCCACCCTGACCGGGGCGCTCGACCGGTCCGCACGGATCAACCGGCCGCGCCACCGGGACATCGACTGGGACCGCACGATCCGGGCCAACCTCAAGAACTACCTCCCGGAGCACGGCACCGTCGTCCCCGAGCGGCTCATCGGGTACGGCAGGGCCTCCCAGTCCGTCAAGAAGGAGGTCGTCCTCTGCATCGACCAGTCCGGCTCGATGGCCGCGTCCGTCGTCTACGCGTCCGTGTTCGGCGCGGTCCTGGCGTCCATGCGCGCCATCGCCACCCGGCTCGTCGTCTTCGACACCGCGGTCGTCGACCTGACCGACCAGCTGGACGATCCCGTCGACGTCCTCTTCGGCACTCAGCTCGGCGGGGGCACCGACATCAACCGCGCGCTCGCCTACTGCCAGTCGCAGATCACCCGGCCCGCCGACACCGTGGTCGTACTGATCAGCGATCTCTACGAGGGCGGGATACGTGACGAGATGCTCAAGCGGGTCGCGGCGATGAAGGCTTCGGGCACACAGTTCGTGGCGCTGCTCGCGCTGTCCGACGAGGGGACGCCCGCGTACGACCGTGAGCACGCGGCGGCGCTCGCCGCGCTGGGCGCTCCGGCGTTCGCCTGCACGCCGGATCTCTTTCCCGAGGTGATGGCGGCGGCGATCGAGAAGCGGCCGATCCCGGTGCCGGACGGCGACGTACCGCGCACAGCGGCTCATCGGTGACTTCGAGGTGACATCGAGTGGTATCGGGCAACACCGGGTGGCAAGGGTGATGAAGATTCGCGGTGGCGCTGAAGAGGCGCAAGAGTGGTGATGAGCCGCAAAGAGCGCCAAAGAAGGCTGAAGAGGGCTGAGGGCCGGCGGAAAGAGTGTGTTTCTGTCGCCTTCGACGAGGGTAGGCGCCCGCCCGGTCGGGCGTCCGTGTGGTCCGTGACGGGTTTTACCGCTCTGTGACAGGTATCACCGCTCATGTGTGATCTGCGATTTAGGGACCCACGTCCCACGGGGATAACCTGCGAGACGGACATGCCGCGTACCGGACAGCGGGTACGCGTTCCTCAGTGACAGCGCAGTCACGTTGCCCTCGCGGCACGCCCACGCAGACAACGAACCCGCGATCACCAGGCTGCGGTTAAAAGACACAAGGGACGGACACGCGTGGACCTGTTCGAGTACCAGGCGAGGGACCTCTTCGCCAAGCACGGCGTACCGGTGCTGGCCGGTGAAGTCATCGAAACGCCCGAGGCTGCCCGCGAGGTGACCGAGCGTCTCGGCGGCAAGGCCGTCGTCAAGGCGCAGGTCAAGGTCGGCGGACGCGGCAAGGCGGGCGGCGTCAAGCTGGCCGCCGACCCGACGGAAGCCGTCGAGAAGGCCGGTCAGATTCTGGGCATGGACATCAAGGGCCACACGGTCCACAAGGTGATGCTGGCCCAGACCGCGGACATCGCGGAGGAGTACTACGTCTCCTTCCTGCTGGACCGCACCAACCGCACCTTCCTCGCCATGGCCTCCGTCGAGGGCGGCGTGGAGATCGAGGTCGTCGCGGAGGAGAACCCCGACGCGCTGGCCAAGATCCCGGTCGACGCCTACGAGGGCTGCACGCCCGAGAAGGCCGCCGAGATCGTCGCCGCGGCGAAGTTCCCGGCCGAGATCGCCGACCAGGTCGCCGATGTCCTCCAGAAGCTGTGGACCGTCTTCATCAAGGAGGACGCCCTCCTTGTCGAGGTCAACCCGCTGATCAAGTCCGGCGACGGCAAGATCATCGCGCTCGACGGCAAGGTCTCGCTCGACGAGAACGCCGACTTCCGCCAGCCCGAGCACGAGGCTCTCGAGGACAAGGCCGCGGCCAACCCCCTCGAGGCCGCGGCCAAGGCCAAGAACCTCAACTACGTCAAGCTCGACGGCGAGGTCGGCATCATCGGCAACGGCGCGGGGCTGGTCATGTCGACCCTCGACGTCGTCGCGTACGCCGGTGAGGCCCACGGCGGCGTGAAGCCCGCCAACTTCCTCGACATCGGTGGCGGCGCCTCCGCCGAGGTCATGGCGAACGGCCTGGAGATCATCCTCGGCGACCCGGACGTCAAGTCCGTGTTCGTCAACGTCTTCGGTGGCATCACCGCGTGCGACGAGGTCGCCAACGGCATCGTTCAGGCCCTTGAGCTGCTCAAGACCAAGGGCGAGGACGTCTCGAAGCCGCTGGTCGTGCGCCTCGACGGCAACAACGCGGAGCTGGGTCGCAAGATCCTGTCCGACGCCAACCACCCGCTCGTGCAGCGCGTGGACACCATGGACGGTGCGGCCGACAAGGCCGCCGAGCTCGCGGCTGCGAAGTAAGGGACGAGGGACTCCAACACCATGGCTATCTTCCTCACCAAGGACAGCAAGGTCATCGTCCAGGGGATGACCGGCGCCACCGGCATGAAGCACACCAAGCTCATGCTGGGTGACGGCACCAACATCGTCGGCGGTGTGAACCCCCGCAAGGCCGGTACCTCCGTCGACTTCGACGGCACTTCCGTACCGGTCTTCGGCTCGGTCGCCGAGGCCATCGAGAAGACCGGTGCCGACGTCTCCGTCGTCTTCGTGCCGCCGGCCTTCGCCAAGGCCGCCGTCGTCGAGGCGATCGACGCCGAGATCGGCCTGGCCGTCGTGATCACCGAGGGCATCGCGGTGCACGACTCCGCCGCCTTCTGGGCGTACGCGGGCAAGAAGGGCAACAAGACCCGGATCATCGGTCCGAACTGCCCCGGTCTGATCACCCCCGGCCAGTCCAACGCCGGCATCATCCCGGGCGACATCACCAAGCCCGGCCGCATCGGTCTCGTGTCCAAGTCCGGCACGCTGACCTACCAGATGATGTACGAGCTCCGTGACATCGGCTTCTCCTCGGCCGTCGGCATCGGTGGCGACCCGGTCATCGGTACGACGCACATCGACGCCCTCGCGGCGTTCGAGGCCGACCCCGAGACCGACCTGATCGTGATGATCGGCGAGATCGGCGGCGACGCCGAGGAGCGTGCGGCCGACTTCATCGCGAAGAACGTCACCAAGCCGGTCGTCGGCTACGTCGCGGGCTTCACCGCGCCCGAGGGCAAGACCATGGGCCACGCCGGCGCCATCGTCTCCGGCTCCTCCGGCACCGCCCAGGCGAAGAAGGAGGCCCTTGAGGCCGCGGGCGTGAAGGTCGGCAAGACGCCGACCGAGACGGCCGGTCTGGCGCGCGCGATCCTCGCGGGCTGACTCCTTCGTACGGACTGTCCCGCAGGGGCCGACCCGCACGGCTTGTCCCGCACGGACTGTCCGTACAGTTCCACGCGCGTGGGCCCGTACCCCCTTCCCGGGGTGCGGGCCCACGCGCGTTCGCGGGTGCCGTTGTGTCTGCCGTGCTTCGTCGCCCTGCCGCTCATTTCGTCTGCGGGACCAGCCGCGGCGGCCCGTTCATCGGCTCGGTGCGGAGCATGTCGCGCAGTCGCAGGTCCTCGGCGCTCAGCCGCTCGGGACCGCTGTTCACCGGGACGCCGCCGATCCGCTCGCCCGGGGCCTGGGGCGGGTCGTACTGCGTCGGGGCGGTCGTCAGCGTGAAGCCGGTGGCGCCCACGATCAGCGCGGTGAAGGCGATGGCGGTCCGCGTCCAGAACCTGGCCCGGCGCTCACATCCGTTCCGTACCGTGCGAGCCGGCAGGATCGACGGGGGCGTCACCGCGCGGGTGAGGGCGCCGAGGCGCTCATGCAGCAGCTCCGCGTCGGTCAGCTCGGGCAGGCGTCTGGCGAGCGCCTCGCGTGCGTTCATCAGCCGGTTGGCGACGGCCGGGGTGCTCGCCTCGGTCTCGGCGGCGGTTTCCGGAAGATCGAGGCCCAGTCCGTCGTAGAGCAGCAGCGCGCGCCGGTAGGACGCCGGGAGATCCAGCAGCGCCTGCCGCAGTTCCCGCGCGCCGGGGCCCTCGTGCTCGCCGGGTGGCGGGCCGGAGGGCTTGCCGGTGCGGCGGATCCGGTGCCAGGGCGACATGGCGTACTCGTACGCGGCGGCCCGCACCCAGCCCGCCGGATCCCGGTCGACCGCGACCTCCGGCCAGCGCTGCCAGGCGAGGTGGAAGGCGCGCTCGACGGACTCCTGGGACAGCGAGCGCCGCCCGGTGAGCAGATACGCCTGGCGTACGAGGGAGGGCGCCGCGTACGCGTAGAGCGCGTCGAAGGCCTGGTCGGGGGTGAGCGGCCCGGTTTCCGGCCCGGCTTCCGCCCCAGCCCCGGCCCCCACCTCGCTCCCTGCCCCGACGCCTGTCCCGGTCCCTGCCCCGACGCCTGTCCCGGTCCCCGCCCTCGTCGGAATACCTGCCTCGTTCCCCGTCGCCGTCCCGATGCTCCCTTCGGCCTCCGTCCCGGCCCCTGGTCCGGCTCCGGCTCCGGCAGCGGCTTCGGGAGCGGCGGCGGGGGCGGGATCGGTCGCCGTTCCGGTGGCGGCCGTCGTCGGTACGGTGTTCCCCGTCGCCCGGAGGGACCGCGGCGGATAGGCCAGATGCGGCGAGCGGGCCAGATGCGAAGGGCGTGACGGGTAGGGCGATTTCGTGTGATGCCGGGGCGCGGACTCGCTGCGGCGCCGGGCGGCGGTCCGTTCCGCCGCCGCCATCTCCGCTGCCCTCTCGGCCCGTTCGGCCTGCGCGGCCTTCGCCCGGATCTCCGCCGTGATGTCGGCCAGCAGCTTCGCGTATGCCTCTCCCTTGCGCCCCCGCGGAGCCGTACGACCCGACTCCCAGGACCGGATCGTCGACCGGGTGACCCCCACTGCCGTCGCCATCTGCTTCTCGGTCAGCGACTTCGCCTCGCGCAGCCCGCGCCGTTCCTCGGGAGAGGGCAGCTGGGCGAGGGAAACGCCGGCCGTGGTGCTGTGATTGGTGCTGTGCGTGGTTTTCTGCGTCATGAAGGGCTCCCCGCAGCACTGGAATGGACCAAAAAGCACATAAACGTATATTGAGCGACACAGCGGCTCTTCGCCTGTTACACGAATAAAGAGCGTGTCGTTGGCAGCATGTCGGCGTGACCCAATTGACCGATCGCGCTACGCCTCTGTCCTCGGCCGCGGCCGAGGACAGAGGCCGGGCCGCCGCGCTGACCGCCGCTTTCCTCCGTGGAGCCATCGCCGCGGGCCTCGGGCTCGGCACGCTCGCCGTGCTGGCGATGGCGCTGTGGATCAGTTCGCCGTACCCCGAGAGCGGTGCCGGGCAGACCCTGCATGTCGCGGCGGCGCTGTGGCTGCTGTCCCACGGCATCGAGTTGGTACGCCCCGACACCCTCTCCGGGACCCCCGCGCCACTCGGGCTCGTACCGCTGTCGCTCGCGGTCCTGCCCGTGTATCTCGTGTACCGGGCCGCCCGGGACACCCTCGACCCCGAGGAGGGGCGTCCGCAGCTCACCGCGCTCGGCACCGTGGCCACGGTGGCCGGTGGATATCTGCTGGTCGGGGCGGGCGCCGTGCTCTACACGGCGGGCGGGCCGCTCATCGCGCATCCGGTGCGCGCGGTGGTCGCGCTGCCCCTCGTGCCGGTGCTGTCGGCGGCAGCAGGTGCGTGGACCGCGTACGGCCGTCCGCGCGGTCCGCTGCCCCTGTGGCTGCCGCGGGCGGTACGGAGCCTTCTCGTCCGTACGGTGTGGGCGCCCGCCTCGCTGCGCCGGGGCGCGGTCGCGGTGCGGGCCGGTACCGGGGCCGCGCTGCTTCTGCTGGGCGGCGGCGCGCTGCTGGTCGGAATCTCGCTGGTGTGGCACGCGGGCGCCGCGCATGAATCGTTCCTGCGGCTCGCCGGGGACTGGTCGGGGCGGTTCGCCGTCCTGCTGCTGGGACTGGCGCTGGTGCCGAACGCCGCCGTCTGGGGCGCCTCGTACGGTCTCGGGCCCGGATTCGCGCTCGGTACGGCATCGACCGCCACTCCGCTGGCCGTCACGGGCACGCCCGCGCTGCCGTCCTTCCCGCTGCTCGCCGCGTTGCCCCACGGCCCGGGTACGGCGTTGAACTGGGCGGCGGCGGGTGTGCCGGTCGTCGCCGGGCTGGCGGTGGCCTGGTTCACCGTACGGGTGGCCGCGCCGCCGTTCGCCGTACGGGAGGAGGCCTGGGGCGCGGGCGCGACCGCGCTGACGGCGGCGCTCGGCGGCGTGGCGACCGCGGGGCTGATGGCGTTTCTGGCGGCGATGTCGGGCGGGCCGTTGGGGAACGCGGACCTGGCGGTCTTCGGCCCCGTGTGGTGGCTGACGGGCGCGGCGGCGCTGGTGTGGACGGTGGTTCTGGGCGTACCGGCGGCGCTGCTGCTACGGGTCTGGCGGGTGCGGGAACGGCGCGTGAAGCCCGTACCCGAGCGGGAGCCGGAGCCGGAGTTGGTGGAAGAGACCTCGGGTGGGGCCTCGGGCGGGACCTCGGGCGGGACCTCGGGTGGGACCTCGGGTGGGGCCGATTTCGTGCCTCGGCAGGCGGTGCGGTGGTGGACCCCGTGGCGACGGAACAGACGCAAGACCTGGGAGGCGCCCAGCAGTCTGGACATTCTGAACGCCGTACTGGATGCCCCGAAGGACGAGAGGCGCCCGGAAGGAGGAGCGGACGCGGGGAGAGAGGCGGACGCGGGAGCGGCGGCGGAGGCCGCGACGGGAGTGGCGGAGGAGACTGCGGTGGGCGCTCCGGCACAAGCCCCGGAGCAGGCTTCGGCGCAGGCCCCGGCGGACGTGCCGACAGAGGCGCCGCCGGAGGCGCCCGGTCCGGATCGTGAGGCGTATGACTTCCTGCCCGCCGATGCCTGGCACGAGCGCGGTGCGCGCCAGGTGCGCTGGGCGGCGTTCAAGGAGGCGTCGGGCGATCTGATCACCGGCCCCCCGGCGGCGCCGTCACCCCCGGAACCGCCGCCTTCGAAATCGCCGTCACCCCCGGAACCGCCGTCGGAGCCGGTCTCGTTCGAGACGAGCGGCTCCGACGAGGGGAAGAGAAGCGACCAGGACGGGAGCCGGAGCGGCGAAGGCCCGGATGCCGAGCATCCGGACGGTCCGGACGTTCCCGGTGACCGTCCGGGCGTTACTCCTTGACGCCGAAGAACGGGACCAGCGAGCGCGGCAGCAGATCGTTGCAGGACAGCTGGCCGGTCTTCGTGAGGGAGTCGTTCACACAGGTGTAGTAGTCGCGGTAGACCACCTGCACCGTGAACGTCGCCGCCACCATCACCAGCGCGAGACTGGCCGCCACCAGGCCGCTCACCGCCGCCGTCGTCTGCTGCTTGGCCGGGCCCGAGCCCTGCCCCTGGACCTGGCCCGGGGCGGGGCTCCGCTGCTCCTGCGGCGCCGCAGCCGTGCCGCCGGACAGCGCGTGGTCGGGGCCGGTGCCGGACGGACGCTTCCCGGACCGGGCGCGCAGGGAGCTGATGCTCCAGTACAACGCCAGTGAGCCGAGCAGCAGGGCGATCTCCGGGAGGTCGTAGAGCGCGAAGAAGAAGGCCCACATTCCGGAGAGCAGCGCGTAGCGGGCGCGGCGCTGTGCCGGGTCGGTCGGGTCCCAGCGCAGCGCGCTGCCGCGGCCTCCGTCGGGACCGTCCTGACCGCTGTCCTGCTTGTTTCCCTGCTCGTTCTTCCCGTTCTGGCCCCCGGGGCGGCTGCCGAAGCCGCCCGAGGAACGGCCGGGCTGCCGGCTGCTCCACTGGCTGCCCCAGCCGCCCCGGTCGGAACCGGAATCCGAGTCCGAGCCCGATCCGGAGCCGTTGTCGGAGGAGCCGCCGTTGCCGGGGTGGCGAGGTTGCCACGGCTGGTCGGGCCTGCCCTCGGGCGGCGGTGCGAACGGATTGTCGTCGGAGGAGCCCGAGGAGCCTGACGACCCCGAAGAGGAGCCCGACGGACCCGAAGAAGTGTCCGACGAGTCCGGGTCCGAAGGCCCTGTCGAACCGGTGGAAGAGGACTGGCGTTCCCGCGGCAGCAGCACCGGCCCGGAAGGCGGCGGGAGGTGGAGTGCCGTGCGGCGGCGTCGGTCCGGCATCTGGTGAACGTCTTCCCCTCAGACTCCGCGCGCCCTCAGACCCAGCGCGCGGGGGTCTTGTCTCGTATGGCCCGTCCCGGAGACGGAACACTGTCCCCAGACGCTACCTCCCGGCCGCGCCCCCGTCCCGTGGGGGCCGCTCGGTGTGCCGGTATCGTTGCTGACGGTCGGCCCCTTCGTAGAGTTCCCCGTATCGGGGAACACGGTTCGTTCGTACGACCACACAAAAGCCGCCGCACGACCCGCGAGGCTGTGCTCGCTCCCAGAAAGGCGCCCGTTGTGGCCTCCCCGCCCGCTGCCCCCTCCGCAGGCTCCTCAGATGCGGCGAACTCAGGAGACCAGTACCGCCCGGCCCGTCCGGCCCGGCTCGTGGTCCTGGTCTCCGGGTCCGGTACGAATCTCCAGGCCCTGCTCGATGCCATCGGCGACGACGTCACGGCCTTCGGGGCCCGGATCGTCGCCGTCGGCGCGGACCGCTCCGGCATCGCGGGCCTGGAGCGCGCCGAGCGCGCCGGGCTGCCGACCTTCGTCCGCCGGGTGAAGGACTACGGGACCCGCGACGCCTGGGACGCGGCGCTCGCCGAGGCGACCGCCGCGTACGAACCGGACCTGGTGGTCTCGGCCGGCTTCATGAAGATCGTGGGGAAGGAGTTCCTCGCGCGCTTCGGCGGGCGGTTCGTCAACACGCACCCCGCCCTGCTCCCCAGCTTTCCCGGTGCCCATGGCGTACGTGAGGCACTCGCGTACGGCGCGAAGGTCACCGGCTGCACAGTCCACTTCGTCGACGACGGTGTCGACACCGGCCCGATCATCGCGCAGGGCGTGGTCGAGGTACGGGACGAGGACGACGAAGACGCTCTGCATGAGCGCATCAAAGAAGTCGAGCGACGCCTGCTCGTCGATGTCGTGGGGCGTCTGGCCCGGCACGGCTACCGCATTGAGGGACGAAAGGTAACGATCCAGTGAGCGCCGAAGGTACGAAGCGGCCCATCCGCAGGGCTCTTGTCAGCGTCTACGACAAGACGGGCCTCGAAGAGCTGGCCCGGGGGCTGCACGAGGCGGGCGTCACCCTCGTCTCGACCGGCTCCACCGCCTCGAGGATCGCCGCCGCCGGGGTGCCCGTCACCAAGGTCGAGGAGCTGACCGGCTTCCCCGAGTGCCTGGACGGCCGGGTCAAGACGCTGCACCCGCGCGTCCACGCCGGCATCCTGGCCGACCTCCGGCTCGACTCGCACCGCGAGCAGCTGGCCGAGCTGGACATCGAGCCGTTCGACCTGGTCGTCGTGAACCTCTACCCGTTCCGCGAGACGGTCGCCTCCGGCGCCACCCCCGACGAGTGCGTCGAGCAGATCGACATCGGCGGGCCCTCGATGGTCCGTGCCGCCGCCAAGAACCACCCCTCGGTCGCGGTCGTCACCAGCCCCGAGCGGTACGCGGACGTCCTCGGGGCCGTACGGGACGGCGGGTTCGACCTGGCGACCCGTAAGCGGCTGGCGGGCGAGGCGTTCCGGCACACCGCCGCGTACGACGTGGCCGTCGCGTCCTGGTTCGCCGACGGCTACGCCGCCGCGGACACGGCGTCCGACAGCGGCTCCGCCCCGGCGGGCCTCCCGGAGTTCCTGGGCGCCACGTACGCCCGCAAGAACGTGCTCCGCTACGGCGAGAACCCGCACCAGCCCGCCGCGCTCTACACCAGCGCCGAGGGCGGTCTGGCCGAGGCCGAGCAGCTGCACGGCAAGGAGATGTCGTACAACAACTACACGGACACGGACGCCGCGCGCCGTGCCGCGTACGACCACGCCGAGCCCTGCGTCGCGATCATCAAGCACGCCAACCCGTGCGGGATCGCGATCGGTGACGATGTCGCCGAGGCGCACCGCAAGGCGCACGACTGCGACCCGCTCTCCGCGTTCGGCGGGGTCATCGCCGTCAACCGTCCGGTGTCCGTCGCGATGGCCGAGCAGGTCGCCGAGATCTTCACCGAGGTCATCGTCGCGCCCGGTTACGAGGACGGCGCGGTCGAGGTACTGGCCCGCAAGAAGAACATTCGTGTGCTGCGCTGTCCCGACGCCCCGGCCGCGCAGGTCGAGGTGAAGCCCATCGACGGCGGCGCGCTGCTCCAGGTCACCGACCGTATCCAGGCCGACGGCGACGACCCGGCGAACTGGACCCTGGCGACCGGCGAGGCGCTGTCCGAGGCCGAACTGGCCGAGCTGTCCTTCGCCTGGCGCGCGAGCCGCGCGGTCAAGTCCAACGCGATCCTGCTCGCCAAGGGCGGCGCTTCGGTGGGCGTCGGCATGGGCCAGGTCAACCGCGTCGACTCCGCGAAGCTGGCGGTGGAGCGCGCGGGCGAGGAGCGTGCGCGGGGCGCGTACGCCGCGTCCGACGCGTTCTTCCCGTTCCCCGACGGCCTGGAGATCCTCCTGGCGGCGGGCGTCAAGGCAGTGGTGCAGCCCGGCGGTTCGGTCCGTGACGAGCAGGTCGTCGAGGCGGCGAAGAAGGCCGGCGCGACGATGTACTTCACGGGCACGCGGCACTTCTTCCACTGAGGCCGCCTGCTGAGAGCGTGCGTCATCCCGGCTCACGCGGTTGCCCGGCTTTTGAACGGCTGCGCCCTCCTCGGACCGACCGAGGAGGGCGCAGCCGTTCAACCGGGCGGGCCCGCGTCCGGCATCGGTACGAAGCGGGCTGACGCCGTGTCCGTACGAAGGGGTACGGAGGGGTACGGAGGGGTGCGCCGGCGGAGTGCGAGCAGAGCGGGCGGGTCGGCTCAGTGGCGCGGGTGGTTCAGTAGCGCGGGCGCTGGAACCAGGCGGCGCCGTCCGACTTCGCGACGAACACGATGATCAGGATGCCGAGCGCCAGGGTGACGATGCCGCTCGGCAGCGAGACCACACCGCCGAGGGTGGCGAACGCGCCGTAGACGATCGCGCAGACACGCGTGGCGTTGCCGCCGGTCTTCATCTTCAGCGCCAGCATGACCGAGAGCGCGGCGAAGATCAGTATCAGCACACCCATGAAGCCGAGGACGCCCTGGCCGAAGTCGTTGAAGGCCGCCGTGTCGGAGCTGGAAGCACCGGCCTCGTCGAGCGCGTCGTCGACGGAACCCATCATGGCGAACATGGCGATCCCGCCGATGACCTGGAAGGCGGCCATGACCCAGAGCAACACCCGGGTCGCCTTGATCCCGCCCGGCATCTCCATGTGGCCACCGGGGCCGCCCGGGTAACCGCCGTACGGCTGCTGGACCGGAGGGGCCTGCGGGTAGCCGTAGCCGGGCTGACCCTGGGGCTGGCCCGGGTAGCCGTAGCCCGGCTGGCCCTGCGGCGGCTGACCGTAGCCCGGCTGACCCTGGGGCGGCTGACCGTATCCGGGCTGGCCCTGCGGCTGCCCGTAACCGGGTTGCTGATCTGGCTGGCCTTGCTGGCCGTACGGGTTGTTCGGGTCGCCGAAGCTCATGCGGGGTTCCTCCGTTGGTGATGCGGGGACGTCACGTCCCGCGTGGAGGAACTTTCTCTCAAACTGAGCGGTCTGCCCCCCGACGCCGGCCGCGCACTGCGCGGTCATCGTGTTATCAACGTCTTATTTTTGTCCAGTCGCTTTTCGCAGGTGTTGTGCAAGTGCAACCTCTGCCGGACTCGCTCGCCGAGGGTCGGCGCCGGTGCTTGCGGAGGGCGCGTGACCGCGCAGGTGAACCCTCGGTAGCCGTGAATTGGAACAGGGGAGGGGTCATCCGCGAGGATGGGGCCATGAGCGCCCAGATTCTCGATGGCAAGGCCACCGCAGCCGTGATCAAGTCCGATCTGTCCGTCCGTGTGGCGGCCCTCAAGGAGCGGGGCATCACGCCCGGCCTCGGCACCCTGCTGGTCGGGGACGACCCGGGCAGCCGTTGGTACGTGAACGGCAAGCACCGCGACTGCGCCCAGGTCGGTATCGCCTCGATCCAGCGAGAACTGCCCGACACCGCCTCCCAGGAGGAGATCGAGTCGGTGGTCGGCGAGCTGAACGCCAACCCCGAGTGCACCGGCTACATCGTGCAGCTCCCGCTGCCCAAGGGCATCGACACCAACCGCGTGCTGGAGCTGATGGACCCGGCCAAGGACGCCGACGGGCTGCACCCGATGAGCCTCGGCCGACTGGTGCTGCACGAGACGGGACCGCTGCCCTGCACCCCGTACGGCATCATCCAGCTGCTGCGCCACCATGGAGTCGAGATCAAGGGCGCGCATGTGGTGGTCGTGGGCCGCGGTATCACCGTCGGCCGGTCGATCCCGCTGCTGCTGACCCGTAAGTCCGAGAACGCGACGGTCACGCAGTGCCACACGGGAACCCGCGACCTGTCGGCGCAGCTCAAGCAGGCGGACATCATCGTGGCCGCGGCGGGCGTGCCGCACATCATCAAGCCCGAGGACGTGAAGCCGGGCGCGGCGGTCCTGGACGTCGGCGTCAGCCGTGACGAGAACGGCAAGATCGTCGGCGATGTCCACCCGGGCGTGGCCGAGGTGGCCGGCTGGATCTCCCCGAACCCGGGTGGCGTCGGCCCGATGACCCGCGCCCAGCTGCTGGTCAACGTGGTGGAGGCGGCCGAACGCGCCGTCGCCGACGCGAGCTGAGCCGACGGCCGAACCGTACTGCCGACGTAATGCGGAAAGGGGCACCCATGGGTGCTGGTACGAGCGCGGGCGACGCGGCCCGGTCGCGGCGCGAGGAGCGCGCGGCTGCCGCGAAGGGCGCGGCGGCGGAGAGCCCTGTCGTGGGGAGCCCGGTCCCGGGGAGCCCGGTCGCCGTGGGGGCTGGTGCCCCCGAGCAGCCGACAGTGGCGGAGCGGACGACACCGGAACCGGCTGTGGCGGAATCGGCTGTGGCGGAATCGGCTGTGTCGGGGACGGCCGCGCCGGTACGGGACGTACCCGGGACGACGGTCGGCGAGAAAGGGGACGACGGTGCCGCTGGGGGCACTGACGGTGGCTCCCGAGCCGCTCGCCCCGCAGCCGCCGACGGCACTGCCGACGCCGGTGCCCCTACCGATGCCGATGCCGATGCCGACGCGAATGCGAATGCGAACGCGAATGTGAACGCTGATGCCGATGGTGACGGTGAGGCGGCCTCGGTCTCCGACTCCGCCCCGGACCGGCGGTTCTCGATCACGCAGGACACCGCACGGCCCGAGGGCGGTGGGCGTGCCGCGCCGGGGGAGGCCTCCGCGCCGGCGCGGCAATGGCCGCTGCTCAGCGTGCTCGGGACGACCGCCCTCGGGCTGTTGGTCGTCGGCACGCACCTCTTCGCCGAGGCGTTCCGGGTCGGCACGATCCTGATCGGTGTGGCCCTCATCGGCGGTGCGGTCCTGCGGCGCGTGCTGCCCTCCGTGGGCATGCTGGCCGTACGTTCGCGCTTCACGGACATGCTCACGTACGGCGTGCTGGGTGTCGTGATCGTGCTGCTGTCCCTGATGACGCAGCCCGACCCCCTGCTGGAGATTCCGTTCCTGGAGGACGTGGTCCACTCGACCGTCACGTAGGGCGTGTCGCGGAGGCCCTGGCGGGCATGACGGTGGCCCGTCCTCTCCCCCGTGGAGGACGGGCCACTGCCGTTCGTCGGGCGGTGACGCCTTGTCGGGCGATGCCGCGTGATTACTTGCAGGACGGGCTGTTGCGGATGTCGATCGCGTAGAGCTTCCAGCCCGCGTTCACCTTGTAGGTCCCCTTCGGCTTCGCGCAGCCCCACGCCTTCGTGCCGTTCGACTTGACTCCGTAAATGCGGGCCCCGTCGTCCTTGCGGCTGTTGTAGATCGAGGTGGCCGACTTCGCCTTCGCGCCGAGGGCCTGGTAGCCCATGTCCTTGTACGCGGCCACCGTCGTGCCGCCCTTGATGAAGCAGACGCTCGGGTACGCACACGAAGCCTTCTGCGCGTTGGCGGACCACGTGGTCTGCTGGACGGCGGTCGGCCGGGCCACCTCGCTCGTCTGCGAGGCGACCGCGCCGGGAGCTGTGGCCAGGCCGGCGCCCAGGGCCAGACCGGCCGACGCGAGGGCGATGCGCTTGCGCGTGTTCATGAGTTGGGTTCCTCCCCGTGTGGTGAAGGGCGGCGCGGGGTGGACCGCGCCGCCCGGTGTGCTCCACAGACTGTTCCGCGTCACATCGCGCCGCCGCCAGGCAAAGCCGCCGAAGTGGTCAACCGTGGGACAAACGAGGCGCTGACCTGTGGGGATGCCGGATCTCACGGGACGTTGTGGGACGCCGTGGGACGGATCTCGCGGCGTGGCGGCCTGTCCGGAAGGAGGCGCCGCCCCGGCGTCACCCGCAACCCGGCGTTGAGTGGCGGCCGTCCCGGGGAGAAAGGGGACGTGAGCCTCGGACAGGCCCGATTACGCATGAGGTGGACATGCCGCGTTGGAAAGAGCTTCCGTCAGAGCTGCCGGAGAGGGAACATCAACTCATCGTGCTGCTCAGGCGGTTGAAGGACCGCTCAGGGCTGGGACTGGCCGCGCTGGCGGCGAAGACCAGTTACAGCCGCTCCTCCTGGGAGCGTTATCTCAATGGCAAACAGCCGGTGCCACGCGGGGCCGTGGAGGAACTGGCACACGTGTGCGGGACGGAGCCTACGAAGCTGCTCGTCCTGCACGAAATGGCCGCGGAGGCGCGGGAGTCGGCACCCGCGGGTTCGGCGGGAGCGAGGGAAGCGGGCGCGGAGACGTCACCCGAGCCCGGGGCCCGGTCGGAGCCCGGAGCCGAGCCCAAGTCCGCTGCCGCGCCCGCCTCTTCGGCGGCGGCCCCGCCCGAGGCTCCACCGGCGTCCGGCGCCCAGCCGTCCTCCCGGCGGCTGGTCCCCGCGCGGTACGCGCTCGCGGGGGCGGTCGCCGCCGTGGCCGTCGCGTTTGTCGCGGGCCTGCTGCTCCCTCGCCCCGGAGGCGGGGATACGGAGGCTCCGGCGGCGCAGACCTACGGCCCCGGCCGTACGTACGACTGCGAGGACGGCCGCAAGGACGGCGCGGCCTACGCCGGGCACAGCGTCACCACCGAAGAGCTGATCGACATCAACGGCAGCGGCCGTGACGTCGTCGAGGCGCAGTGCCTGCTGAAGCGGCACGGCTTCGACCCGGGGGAGATCGACGGGCTGTTCGGCCCGACGGCGAAGTCCGCCGTACGGGAGTTCCAGATCGCGCGCAAACTGGTCAGTGACGGCATCGTCGGTCCGGACACCTGGGCGGAGTTACGGCGGTGAGCGACGCGCGACCGAAGGCCCCTGAATGCGAGCGGCTGGCGGCCGAGTTGAGTGCGTTACGGGAGCGTACGGGGCTGAGCCTGGCCGCGCTCGGCGACCGTACGCCGTACAGCAAGTCATCCTGGCAGCGCTATCTCAACGGGACGAAACCCTTGTCACGGCAGGCGGTCGAGGCGCTCTGCAAGCTGGCGAACGAGCCCCCCGGGCGGCTGCTCGCGCTCTGGGAGCTGGCCGACGCGGCCTGGAGCGGCCGGGCGGGTGGCGGGAGCCTCCGGGCCGATGCCGATGCCGATGTCGATGCCGGTACTGCTACCGGTACAGGTAGAGGTACGGGTTCAGGTACTGGTACCGGTGTTGGCGTCGTACCGCCGAGCGTGCCCGTGTCGGTGGGGCCGGGTGAGTCGCCCCGGAAGCGTCGGCGTGCTCCGGTGATCGTCGTCGTGGCGGCAGCCGTGGTCGCTGTGTCGGCACTGCTCGCGGTCTCGCTCGCACTGGACGGGGGAGGGGGAGAAGGAGAGGAACGGCGCGACGCGGCGGACGCGAGCTGGCTCACCGCGACGCCGGTGCCGCCCGGTTGTGCGGGCCCGACGTGCGAGGGGCACCGCCCGTCGATCATGGGCTGTGGTGGTCCGGGGATGGTGACCAACCGCGGCTCGTTCACCACCACGGGCGGGCAGCGGCTGGAGCTGCGGTACTCGGAGATGTGCGGCGCCATGTGGGTACGGGCGACCGGGCTGCGGTTGGGGGACCGGGTCGCGCTGGCCGTGCCCGGCGGACAGGTGCAGGAGATCGAGCCGGTCGCCCGGCGGAACGTCGGGCGCTATCTCTCGACCCCGATGGCGAGGGCCGTCGATCCGGACGAGGCGCGGGTGTGCCTGCGGCCCGAAGGAGGCGCGGGCCAGGAGTGTTTCGGAGGGGGCCCGACCTCATGAGCCGGATCGCCTCATGAGCCGGATTTTTCCGACCAGGTGGCCCCTCTTCGCGGGGAGGGCGCGGGAGTTTCTCGTCCGGCCGAACGGCCGCCGTGGCCAACGCCGTTGACAGAGAGACGGCGCCCATCCCCTCCCCCGAGGCAGGACGGGCGCCGTCCGTATCTGGCGGTGAGATCAGCGTCACGGAGGCGCCACCGCCGATCAAGAGTTGTTCCGTTCCTGTGGCACGGAAGTGACCATTCCACCATGGTGTGATCAGTGGGCAACGAATGCGAGACTGGAGTGGGGGATCGGCGCGGGGACGCGCGCGGGGGTGCGAGTACGTGAGTAACGGGCCGTCGGCCTGCCGGGGAGGCAGAGAACGGCGGGCGGACGACAGCGCGGGGCACATCAGGCACGTGCGGGGGGACAAGGGGGAGGCGAAATGCCTCGTTGGAAGGCGCTACCGGACGAACTCGACCCGGAGATAGTCGAGTTCACGAGCCAGTTGCGCAGGCTCGTGAACCGCAGCGGGCTCAGTATCGCGGCGGTGGCGGACAGGACCGGCTACAGCAAGACGTCGTGGGAGCGCTATCTCAACGGGCGGCTGCTCGCGCCCAAGGGCGCGGTCGTCGCACTGGCCGACGTGACCGGCACGCCACCGGTGCATCTCACCACGATGTGGGAGCTCGCGGAGCGCGCCTGGGGCCGGTCCGAGATGCGTCACGACATGACGATGGAGGCGATACGGATCTCCCAGGCGCGGGCGGCGCTCGCGGAGACGGGCCAGACGGCGCTCGTCGATCTCGGTGGCCCGGGTGACCCGAGTGGTCCGGGCGGGCCCGGTGGCCCGGCCGGTCCGGGTGGTAAGGGCGGTCCAAGTGGCACAAGTGGCAAGGGGGGTACGACCGGTCCGGCCGGCGCGGGTGGTCCGGGCGGCTCATCCGGCCCCGGTACCCATACCGGCGCCAACTCGGGTGCCAGCGCCAGTACCAGTGCCAGTGCCAGTACCGGCACCGGCACCGGCACTTCGTCGGGCCGCGCCCAGTGGCCTTCCATGTCACTGCAGAGCGACCTCGCGGCCTCGTATCCGTCAACTCCGCAACAGCCGCAGCACCCACAGCGTCCACAACATCCACAGCAGGGGCAGCAGGGGCAGGGGAAGCCGCAGGGGCAGCGAGGGCAGCACGCGTCGGGCCGTCCGCCCGCCGCCTCGACCGGCAAGATGCGCGGTCGCCGCAAGGTCGTGACGTTCGTGGCGGGCGTTGTCGGCGCGCTGCTGGTGATAGTGGCGGCCGTGTTGCTGACCGACATCGGCGGTGACGGCGGCGGGGCCGTCGCCAAGTCCCCGTCACCCGCGCCGACCACCAAGGCCCCCGTACTGCCGGCCGGTGTGAAGTGTGCCGGTGACGACTGCACGGGACAGGATCCGGAGGGCATGGGCTGCGGCGGTCAGTACGCCACGACCGTCTCCAGCGCCACGATCGGTACGTCCCTGGTCGAGGTCCGTTACAGCAAGACGTGCGGAGCGGCCTGGGCCCGGATCACCCAGGCGGCCATCGGTGACGAGGTCCGGATCACCCCGGACGGGGGAAAGGCCCAGAGCGGTTCGGTCGACGGGACCAAGAAGGACGCGTACACGCCGATGGCCGCCGTGCCGAGTGAGGCGGACGTCAAGGCGTGCGCGACGCTCGCGACCGGCGCGACGGGCTGTACGACGACGCCGTGACGCCCACGGCGCCCCAGCGCCGTATCGCCATCACCGTCACCATCACCGTTCACGGAGTCGTGACACGGAGCCCCGCCCCTGTGACACACCGCTGACGTACCGCCGTGAGCCGTGCCACAAGGGGTCGGGGGTTCGGGGTGCCCCAGGTCGGATAGCCTGACCGCTGTACATCTCTTCACGTCAAGATTCAGATCGAGTTCCGGACCGCGATCCGCAATCCGGATCAGCAGCCGGAGCGGCGACCGGATCAGCGATGGGGAGATGTCCCGCACCAGGGGCAGGGACCCCCACCGCCAGCTGTCTTACGGAGATCGCCATGACCCGCACTCCCGTGAATGTCACCGTCACCGGCGCGGCCGGCCAGATCGGCTACGCGCTGCTCTTCCGTATCGCCTCCGGTCATCTGCTCGGCTCGGATGTGCCGGTCAAGCTGCGTCTTCTTGAGATCCCGCAGGGCCTCAAGGCCGCCGAGGGTACCGCGATGGAGCTCGACGACTGCGCCTTCCCGCTGCTCAGCGGTATCGAGATCACGGACGACCCGAACGTCGCCTTCGACGGCGCGAACGTAGCCCTGCTCGTCGGCGCCCGCCCCCGTACCAAGGGCATGGAGCGCGGCGACCTGCTCTCCGCCAACGGCGGCATCTTCAAGCCGCAGGGCAAGGCCATCAACGACAACGCCGCGGACGACATCAAGGTCCTCGTCGTCGGCAACCCGGCCAACACCAACGCGCTGATCGCCCAGGCCGCGGCGCCCGACGTACCGGCCGAGCGCTTCACCGCGATGACCCGCCTCGACCACAACCGCGCGATCTCCCAGCTCGCCGCGAAGACCGGTGCCGCGGTCTCCGACATCAAGCGCCTGACGATCTGGGGCAACCACTCCGCCACCCAGTACCCGGACATCTTCCACGCGGAGATCGCCGGAAAGAACGCCGCGGAGACGGTCAACGACGAGGCCTGGCTGGCCGACACCTTCATCCCGACCGTCGCCAAGCGCGGCGCGGCCATCATCGAGGCCCGTGGCGCCTCGTCGGCCGCCTCCGCCGCCAACGCCGCCATCGACCACGTGCACACGTGGGTCAACGGCACCGCCGAGGGCGACTGGACCTCGATGGGTATCCCGTCGGACGGTTCCTACGGTGTGCCGGAGGGCCTGATCTCCTCCTTCCCGGTCACCACCAAGAACGGCACGTACGAGATCGTCCAGGGCCTGGACATCAACGACTTCTCGCGTAGCCGGATCGACGCCTCGGTGCAGGAGCTGACCGAGGAGCGCGACGCGGTGCGTGGACTCGGCCTGATCTGACGCGGGTCCTCCGCGCGACAGTCAGTCCTCGGTCCAAGCCCCGAGGGTCCAACCCCCGAGTTCAGCCCCGGCCCGCCGTGAAACATCCGGCGGGCCGGGGCTTTCGTATGTCCGCAAAGACTTTCGTATGTTCGCAAAGACCGTCGCGGTGTTGCGTCCCTACGCTCGAATGTAGTACTTCTTATACATGAGCGAGCAGGTGCACAACAGGCTGGCGGTTGTCAGGGCCGAGCGCAAGGTGTCCCGGCAGCAGTTGGCCGAGGCGGTGGGGGCCCACTATCAGACGGTCGGTTACATCGAGCGGGGGCAGTACAACCCCAGCCTCGACCTCGCGCTGAGGATCGCGGAGTTCTTCGGTCTCCCCGTGGAGGCGCTGTTCTCCCTCGAACCCTTCAGCCCGCTCACGGACGAGGTCTACGGGAGGAAGCAGCAGTGATGACCACACGAGAGACGCCCGCGCCGCAGCGGCGGGCGTCGGAGCCGACGACGTACGACCGGCGCATGTTCGCGCTGATGAACAGGACGGAGGGGCGGCCGTTCCATGCGACGGTCGTTCGCAGGCGCATCGTTGTCTGTACGCACATCGTGCTGACCGTCCTCGGTGTGGCGGCCGGTGTGACGGCGGGTTTCGCCAAGCAGCAGTGGGCTCTTTACGTGCTCCTCGCCGTGCTGCTGCCGTGGTGCTTCGCGACCGGCGTGATCAACGCGGCCACGCGCGGGCTGTTGGAGCTGCGGGGGCGGGTGCTGGACGAACGGCAGCTCGCGGAGCGCGACCGCGTACTGGCGCGCGCCCACCGGGTGACCCTGTTCCTGCTGCTGGCGGCCACGCTCGCGGCCGGTACGTCCGGCTGGTTCGGCGACGTACGGATGGACGTACGGGTCGAGGCTCTGGTCGTACCCGTACTGGTCGCGGTCCTCTTCGTGCACTGGATGATGCCGCTGTGGGTGGCCGGGCTGCTCGTCCGGGACGAGCCCGCCGAGGAGTGACCGGGCGCGCCCGACAGGTAGTGCTCCGGAGGTGTTCCACAGGTGTTCCGCGACTGTTCCGCGTGACCCCCAGCACTTTCGGACACCGGACGCGCATGCTTTCCGCCCCCCGGGGCAGGTGCCGGGATCGCCAGTTATTGCTGGTGGAGAACGTTCCGGGAATGGAAGGCAATACGCGACGTGTCGGCACAACAGACGATTCATGTGGACGGAAAGTGGCGCGAAGCCGCCTCCGGCGCCACACGGGACATCCTCGACCCCGCCGACGCGACGGTTCTGGCCGTCGTGTCCGAGGGCGGGCCCGAGGACGCCGATGCCGCGATCGCCGCCGCGCGTACGGCATTCGACGAGGGGCCCTGGCCCCGTACCCCCGTCGCGGAGCGGGCCGGCCTGCTGCGGCGGACCGCCGAGTTGCTGGTCCGTAACCGCGAGAAAATAGCGCTGCTGGAGTCCAAGGACTCCGGCAAGACCCTGGAGGAAGGGCGCGTCGACGTCGACTGTGTCGCCGACGCCTTCCGCTACTTCGCCGATCTGGTGATGAACGAGAGCGGCGGCCGGGTCGTCGACGCCGGTTCGGACACCGTCCACAGCGTGGTCGTCCATGAACCCGTCGGCGTCTGCGCGATGATCACGCCCTGGAACTACCCGCTCCTGCAAGCGAGTTGGAAGATCGCCCCGGCCCTCGCCGCGGGCAACACTTTTGTGATCAAGCCGAGCGAGGTCACCCCGCTCTCCACGATCGACCTCATCGACCTGCTCGCCGAGGCGGGCCTGCCGCCCGGCGTCGCCAACCTGGTGACCGGCGCGGGCGCTGAGGTCGGCGCCCGGCTGTCCGAGCACCCGGACGTGGACCTCGTCTCGTTCACCGGTGGCCTCGTCAGCGGTACGAAGGTGATGCAGGCGGCCGCGCCCAGCGTGAAGAAGGTCGCCCTCGAACTCGGCGGCAAGAACCCGAACGTCGTCTTCGCCGACGCCTGCGTCACCGAGGAGGGCTTCGACACCGCCGTGGACCAGGCGCTCAACGCAGCCTTCATCCACAGCGGTCAGGTCTGCTCCGCCGGTTCGCGCCTGATCATCGAGGAGTCCCTCCGCGAGCGCTTCGTCGCCGAACTCGCCCGGCGCGCCCCGCGGATCCGCCTCGGACGCGGCACCGAGGAGAACGTCGAGTGCGGTCCGCTCGTCTCCGCCCAGCAGCTCGCGAAGACCGAGGACTACGTCGCCTCGGCCCTCGCGGAAGGAGCCGTACTGCGCTCCGGCGGCAAGCGGCCCGAGCCGTCCGAGGTCCGTCCCGCCGACGGATACTTCTACGAGCCGACCGTCCTCGACCGGTGCCACCGCGAGATGCGTGTCGTACGGGAAGAGGTCTTCGGCCCCGTGCTGACGGTGGAGACCTTCCGTACGGAGGACGAGGCCGTCGCCCTCGCCAACGACACCGAGTACGGCCTGGCCGGCGGCGTGTGGAGCTCGGACGCGGGGCGCGCGCGGCGCGTGGCCGGACGGCTGCGGCACGGCACCGTGTGGATCAACGACTTCCACCCCTACCTCCCGCAGGCGGAGTGGGGCGGCTTCGGCAAGTCCGGCATCGGCCGTGAGCTGGGCCCGGCCGGGCTCGCCGAGTACCGCGAGTCCAAGCACATCTACCAGAACCTCGAACCGCGCCCGGTGCGCTGGTTCGCGGGCTGAACCACCTCCGTGCGCGCCGACGCGATTCCCACCCGCGTCGGCGCGCACGCCCTTGAGCGCACCTCGTACCCCCTCCAGCAGTCACCCCGCACCACCCTCCAGCAGAGGAGCAGAAGAACCCATGGCATCCACGGTCGAGAACGGCGATGTCGAGTACGGCGATGTCGAGAGCGGCTCCGCCGGGAATCGCTCCGCCGAGACCGGCTCCATCGCGTACGACTACGTCGTCGTCGGAGGTGGCACCGCGGGATCGGTGATCGCCTCCCGCCTCACCGAGAACCCGGACATCAGCGTCGCCGTCATCGAGGGCGGCCCCTCCGACGTCGACCGGCCGGACGTGCTGACGCTGCGGCGCTGGATGGGACTGCTGGGCGGCGAGCTGGACTACGACTACCCGACGACCGTGCAGCCGCGCGGCAACTCGCACATCCGGCACAGCAGGGCCCGGGTGCTCGGCGGCTGCTCGTCCCACAACACGCTCATCGCCTTCAAGCCGCTGCCGTCCGACTGGGACGAGTGGGCGGCGGCCGGAGCCGAGGGCTGGGACGCCGCCGCCATGGACCCGTACTTCGGCCGGCTGCGCAACAACGTCGTGCCGGTGGACGAGCGGGACCGTAACGCCATCGCCCGCGACTTCGTCGACGCGGCGCAGTCGGCGCTGGGAGTCCCGCGCGTCGAGGGCTTCAACAAGAAGCCCTTCCACGAGGGCACCGGCTTCTTCGACCTCGCGTACCACCCGGAGAACAACAAGCGTTCCTCGGCGTCGGTCGCCTACCTCCACCCCTTCCTGGACCGGCCGAACCTCCATCTCCTGCTGGAGACCTGGGCGTTCAGGCTGGAACTGGACGGCACGCGCGCGACGGGCGTACGCGTACGGACGGCGGACGGCGCGGAGAAGCTCATCACGGCGCGCACCGAAGTCCTCGTCTGCGCGGGCGCGGTGGACACTCCGAGGCTGCTGATGCACTCCGGCATCGGCCCGCGCGCCGATCTGGAGGCGCTCGGCATACCGGTCACGCATGATCTGCCGGGTGTCGGGGAGAATCTGCTCGACCACCCGGAATCGGTCATCGTCTGGGAGACGGACGGGCCGATCCCCGAGAACTCGGCGATGGACTCGGACGCGGGTCTGTTCGTGCGACGCGATCCGGAGATCGAGGGTCCGGATCTGATGTTCCACTTCTACCAGATCCCGTTCACCGACAACCCGGAGCGGCTGGGGTACGAACGCCCCGAGCACGGCGTCTCGATGACCCCGAACATCCCCAAGCCGCGCAGCCGCGGCCGGCTCTATCTGACGAGCGCGGACCCGGAGACGAAGCCCGCCCTGGACTTCCGCTACTTCACCGACGAGGACGACTACGACGGCCGGACGCTGGTCGACGGCATCAAGATCGCGCGGCAGGTAGCCGCCTCGGAGCCGTTGGCGCACTGGCTGAAGCGCGAGGTCGCCCCGGGACCCGAGGTCACCTCGGACGAGGAGCTGAGCGCGTACGCCCGGTCGGTCGCGCACACGGTCTACCACCCGGCGGGCACCTGCCGGATGGGCGCGGTGGCCGACGAACAGGCCGTCGTCGCACCGGACTTGAAAATCCGTGGACTGGAAGGCATCCGTATCGCCGACGCGTCCGTCTTCCCGACGATGCCCGCCGTGAATCCGATGATCGGCGTCCTGATGGTCGGCGAGAAGTGCGCGGAGCTGCTGACCGGGGCGGCGGCCGGGACCAGCGGGACATCAGGGGTGGACAAGACAACAGGGGCGGGTGGAGCGGCCGGGACGAGTGAGCCGGCCTAAGAGGGGTGCGGCAGGCACCGAAGAGCAGGGACTGAACCGATGAGCGGTCTCAAGGGAGTGGATGACGTGGCTGGAACGCAACGGACACCAGGTGCAGCGGACACGGCGGGGACGGTGGGAGCAGCGGTGGCGGCCGGTACAGCGGGGCCCGGAGGAAAGGACGTCCGGGACCTGACACCGCCCGGTACCGAAACCGAGGTGTCCGAACGGCCGCCGGTGTTCTCCGTGCGGAACGTGTGGAAGGTCTTCGGCCCCAAGGCGGACCGTGTCCCCGGCGACCCCGAACTCGGCGCGCTCTCCCCGGCCGAGCTGCGTGAGCGCACCGGCTGCACCGCCGCCGTACGGGACGTCTCCTTCGACGTCCGCAAGGGCGAGGTCTTCGTGGTCATGGGCCTGTCGGGCTCCGGCAAGTCCACCCTCGTCCGCTGCCTGACCCGGCTCATCGAGCCGACGGCCGGTGAGATCGCCATCGACGGCGAGGACGTCGTCTCGATGGACAAGTCCCGGCTGCGTGAACTGCGGCGCCACCGCGCCGCCATGGTCTTCCAGCACTTCGGCCTGCTGCCGCACCGCACGGTCCTCGACAATGTCGCGTACGGCCTGGAGATCCAGGGCATGGGCCGCGCCGAGCGCCGCGAGAGGGCCGCCGAGGTCGTCGGCAAGGTCGGCCTCGACGGCCTGGAGAACCGCCGTCCCGGCCAGCTCTCCGGCGGCCAGCAGCAGCGGGTCGGGCTGGCCCGCGCGCTGGCCGTCGACCCCCAGGTGCTGCTGTTCGACGAGCCGTTCAGCGCGCTCGACCCGCTGATCCGCCGTGACATGCAGGAGGAGGTCATCCGGCTGCACCGCGAGGAGCACCGCACGATGGTCTTCATCACCCACGACCTGAACGAGGCGCTGCGGCTCGGCGACCGGATCGCGCTGATGCGCGACGGCCGCATCGTGCAGCTGGGCACGCCGGAGGAGATCGTCGGCAGCCCGGCCGACGAGTACGTACGGGACTTCGTCCGTGACGTACCGCGCGAGCAGGTCATCTCCGTACGCGCCGCCATGCGCCGGGTGGAGCCCGGTGACGCCGACAGCGGCCCGGCGCTCGCGCCGAGCGCGAAGGTCGCCGAGGCCATCGAGGCGGTCGCGCGCTCCGGCGAGCCGGCGGCGCGCGTGGTCGACAAGGGCAGGCTGCTCGGGGTCGTCGACCGCGAATGCCTGCTGGACGTGGTCGCGGGCACGACGAGCGACGGTCCGCCCGTTCCGGTCGGCGTCGGTGACGGGCCATCCGTCGCGAAGGCGGAGGCCGGCGAGGCGGTTCTCTGATGGCCACCGCCACGACCACCACAGGCACCGGACCCGACACGCGTGACGGCCTGTCCGCCCTGCTGCGCAACCGCGCGCTCGGCAAGCTGCTGCTCTTCGCCGTGTTCGCCGCCGTCCTCGTACCGCTGGCCCTCACCCGCTGGTCCGGCACCGCCTGGCCCGGCGCGCTGACCGTCGACCTGTCGGAGCCGCTCGGCCACGCCAGCGACTGGATCATCGACAACCGCGACAGTCACCCGCTCTTCACCTACTTCTTCGGCTACATCAGCAACGCCGTCGTACTGTCCGTACGCGGGGTGTACCTCCTCCTGCTCGGCGCCGGCTGGGCCGGGGTCACCGCGGCGGCCGGCCTGATCGCCTGGCGGGTCGCTGGCGTACGGCTCGCCCTCACCGCCACCGTCTCGTTCGCCGTCTGCGGCCTGCTCGGCATGTGGGTACCGACCATGCAGACGCTCGCGCTGATGGTGGTGGCGGTCACCGTGTCCGTCGCGCTGGGAGCCGTTCTCGGCCTCGCCGCCGGACTCTCGGACCGGCTCTACCGGGCGCTGCGGCCCCTCCTCGACACCATGCAGGTACTGCCCGCCTTCGCCTACCTGCTGCCCGTGGTGCTGATCTTCGGCATCGGCGTCCCGGCGGCGGTCCTGGCGACCGTCGTGTACGCGGCTCCGCCGATGGCCCGGCTCACCGCGCTCGGCCTGCGGAACGCCGACGGCGGGGTGATGGAGGCCGTCGCGTCGCTCGGCGCGACCGCCCGGCAGCGGCTGCTGAGCGCGCGGCTGCCGCTCGCCCGCAAGCAACTGCTCCTCGGCCTCAACCAGACGATCATGATGGCGCTCTCGATGGCCGTGATCGCGTCCGTGATCGGCGCCGGCGGCCTCGGTGACCGCGTGTACCAGGCGCTGGCCTCGGTCGACGTGGGCGCGGCGCTCGCCGCGGGCCTGCCGATCGTGCTGCTCGCCGTGGTCCTGGACCGGGTGACGGCCGCCGCCGGATCCGGCCTGGACGCTCCCGGCACGAACCGGTTCCGTACGGGATGGCTCGGCTGGGCCATCGCCCTCGCCGCGGCCGTCGTCGTCGCGGTCGCCGGACGCCTCGCGGGCCGGCTCGACTGGCCCGAGAGCTGGACCGTCAACATCGCCGAGCCCGTCAACACCGCCGTCGACTGGATGACCGCCCACCTCTACTCGGGCGTCCCCGTCATCGGCGGCACCGCCGACTGGGCCGGGCACTTCACCACCTGGATACTCGACCCGATGCGCAGCGGGCTCCAGGCCCTGCCCTGGTGGTCGGTCCTGCTGATCGTCGCCGGCCTCGCCCTGCTGATCGGCACCTGGCAGACCGCGCTGACCGCCGTCCTCGCCATGTCCGCGATCGGTGTCCTCGGCGTGTGGAAGCCGTCCCTGGACACGCTGTCCCAGGTGCTGGCCGCCGTCGCGGTCACCCTGGTCATCGGCTTCGCGACCGGCATCGCCGCCGCCCGCAACGCCCGGATCGAGGCGCTGCTGCGGCCCGTACTGGACGTCTTCCAGACCCTGCCGCAGTTCGTCTACCTGATCCCGGTCGTCGCGCTCTTCGGCGTCGGCCGCGCCCCGGCGGTCGCCGCCGCCGTCGTGTACGCGCTGCCGGCCGTCGTACGCATCACCACCCAGGGACTGCGCGACGTCGACCCGTCCGCGATGGAGTCCGCGCGCTCCCTCGGCGCGACCAGCGGCCAGCAGCTGCGCCAGGTCCAACTGCCGCTCGCGGGCCCGGCGTTGCGCCTCGCGCTCAACCAGGGAGTCGTCCTGGTCCTCGCCGTCGTCATCATCGGCGGTCTGGTCGGCGGCGGAGCGCTCGGGTACGAGGTCGTCTTCGGCCTGGCCCAGGGCGACCTGGCGGCGGGCCTCGTCGCGGGTGCCGCCATCGTCTGCCTCGGCCTGATGCTCGACCGGGTCACCCAGCCCACGGAACGCCGTGGGAACAGGAAGGGGGCCTGACATGGCCCGCACGCACACGCGCGCTCGCTCCCGTACGTACACGGCCCGCACGCGCACAGGCGCTCGCTCCCGTACGTACACGGCCGCGGCCCTCGCCTCGGCCTGCGCCCTGCTCGCGGTCACCGGCTGCGGCGCGGCCGACATGACCAAGCAGGCGTCTCCGTACGCCAACGCCCAGGGCTCGAAGACCGTGACGCTCTCCATCCAGTCCTGGGTGGGCGCCCAGGCCAATACCGCTGTGGTGAAGTACCTGCTGGAACACGAACTGGGCTACCGCGTCGACACCGTCCAGGTCGACGAGGTCCCCGCCTGGGACGCCCTCAGCCAGGGCCGTGTCGACGCCATCCTGGAGGACTGGGGCCACCCGGAGCAGGAGCAGCGGTACGTCACCGACAAGAAGACGATCAAGCCGGGCGGCGACCTCGGGGTCACCGGCCACATCGGCTGGTTCGTCCCGACGTACTTCGCCAAGCAGCACCCGGACGTCACCGACTGGCGGAACCTCAACAAGTACGCGGACCAGCTCCGCACCCCGGAGAGCGGCGGCAAGGGCCAGCTGATGGACGGCTCCCCGTCGTACGTCACGAACGACAAGGCGCTGGTCAGCAACCTGAACCTGGACTACCAGGTCATCTTCGCGGGCTCCGAGGCGGCGCAGATCACCCAGATGAAGCAGTTCGCCAAGGAGAAGAAGCCCTTCCTCACCTACTGGTACAAGCCGCAGTGGCTGTTCGAGAAGATCCCGATGACGGAGGTCAAGCTCCCGCCGTACAAGGAGGGCTGCGACGCCGACCCCGAGAAGATCAAGTGCGGCTATCCGCACACCCCGCTCAAGAAGTTCCTCAACGCGGACTTCGAGAAGAGGGGCGGGGACGCTGCCACGCTCATGAAGAACTTCCAGTGGAACACCAAGGCGCAGAACGACGTGTCTCTGATGATCGCGGAGCAGAAGCTCTCGCCGGAGGAGGCGGCGGCGAAGTGGGTCAAGAAGAACAAGCAGGTGTGGGAGAAGTGGCTGCCGAAGAAGAAGTGACGCGGCTGCGGCTGCGGCTGCGGGAGAAGTAGCGGGCCGATGGGCAGGCGCTCGGCTCCCCGTTCCTCGGGGGTGAATCCCGGCCGATCAGGCCGAACGGGGATGCCGAGCCTCCCATTCGCCGGCGGCTTGACGACGCCGGAGCGTTTTGTTTCAGGCCCGGACCGCGCCGGTGTCCAGGCCCGAGCGGCGCAGTGCCTCGGCCATCGCGGGCGAGGCACCGCCCCGGCGGCCGTCGCCCTGTGGTGCGGCGGCCCCTTCGGGTTCTTCGGCCCCTTCCGACCCGGCGAGTTCGGTGAGGAAGGCGTCCAGGACCTGCCGCGTCAGGGTGCCCTGTTCCGCGTGGGTCATCAGGGCATCCGCGGTGGCATGGTCGATCGCCCAGTCCAGGTAACCGACCAGCTCGTCCACCGCTTTCTCCCGGTCGGCGAACCGGCCCATGCCGCAGTCGAGGCCGTCGTCGTCCAGGTCGTCTGGGTAGGGCGCGCGGGCCCAGGAGCCGCTCTCGTACCAGTAGACGCAGCCCAGTTCGTAGCCTTCGAGCAGGTCGCGCAGGTTCTCGTACGGCAGCCAGTCCGGGCCGCCCGCGAGCATGTCGACGGGCGGCTCATGCCACTTGACGGCGCTCGACTCGTCCTCCCCGTACAGAACGGCCCGCCCGCCGTCGTACCGGACCAGGGTCCACCACGTGCACCCGGAGTCATCGAGACGCAGCGCCACCCTGCTGTCGAGCCAACAGCCCGTCGGATAGCGCCCTCTGGACTCGTCGTCCTCGGCGGTGACGATCGCGATCGTCGACCAGCGCGCCCACAGCACGTCCGGAGCCGGCAGATCCTCCGGGAGGCCCGGCCTGTGGATGGTCATATCTCTTCCGCTTCGATCGTCGCGACGGTGGCCACGCAGAAGGCGGTCCAGGCGGCGGGGGTGAGCCGGACGATCGGCCTGTCGGGGGATTTGGAGTCCCGTACGGCGACGGTGCCGGGGACGTTGGTCGCGACCTCGACGCATTCGCCGCCGGCTGCGCTGTAGGAGGACTTGACGAACGTGAAGGTGGGCACTGTCTAGGGCTCCTCGATGATCCGCCGTATGAGGGACCGTGATTCGGTCTGCGCGAGTGCCTGCCGCGCGGCGTGGTCGAAGATCTTCACGTGGTGCGTGGCGTCCTGCTCGCTCTCCAACCACACGATAGATGAGCGCACATCAAGGTTGACCACGTCCATGGCGCCGGAATCGGCAAAGGACATGACGCTGAAAGCACCGGCCATACCGGCGTGCGCGCCCGTCGCGTAGGGCAACACCTGAAGCCGGATGTTCGGCTGCTTCGTCAGTATCAGCAGGTGTTCGAGCTGGCTCCGCATGACGTCCTGGCCGCCGACTTGCTGACGCAAAGCGCCTTCACTGACGAGGGCCCAAACCTGGAGGGGCCGATCACCGGCGAGCCGTTCCTGGCGGGTGATACGGGTTTTCACATAGCGCTCGATCTCGTCCGGGTCCTCCCAGAGACCCGCCCCTACGTGCAGAGCCCGCGCGTAGTCCGGTGTCTGGAACAGACCTGGGATGACAGTGACTTGGAGCGTACGAATCCGTGAGGCCGCGTCTTCGAGGGTTACGTATTCGATCTGTGCGCCCAGTTCGGGGTACTGGTCCCACCAGCCGTGGGCTCGGCGGCGTTCCCTGTCGGTTTTGGCGAGGCCCAGCAGGTTCTGTACGAGTGCGGGGTCATCGGCGCCGTACAGCTCGCAGAGTGCCTTGATGTCCGGGTCCCGGACCGGAACCCAACCGCGCTCGATCTTGACGACCTTCGTGGCGGTAGCGCTCAGAGCTTCGGCTGCTTCCGCTTGCTTCTTGCCCGCGCCGTCGCGGAGTCGTTGCAGCTCCCCACCAAGCTTGCGACCGAGGACAGTTGATGTTCCTCCCAGCGCGGATGCCCGTCTCGGCGACATGCGACCCCACCTCCCTGTGCCGCTCAGTGTGCAGGAGCGGACTCGGAGCGACCAAACGAGGTCGTTACAGGAAGATATTCTTGAGAGTGACTTGTGTCACGACCATCTTCGCGGCTACCTTCGGTGACGAATCGCTCGCACAGCGGCACCAGTTGGTGGAAGTGCACCGCCCCGCCCTGCCTCCGGGCAGTCGTGGACGCGGCATCGCCACCGCCATCGCGCCTCTGTACGGGCCGCCCCGACCGCACATGGAGGTGCGTGTCCATGACCTCGCCCCAAGAAATTCCCCGGCCCGACGAGCAGCGGCTGAAGCCTCGTTCCGAGGTCGTCGTCCGGGAGGACCGGCTCGACTACACCCCCAACACCGGCAGCGTGACGCTCGCCCGCCGCCGCGCCGGACGGCTCGTCGCCGAGTGGGGGCATCCTGAACTGGCCTGGACGGCAGCTCTGTTGGTCAGTGAGCTCGCCACCAACGCACTGCTGCACGGCTGTCTGCGCGGGCGGCTCTTCGAGGTGCGGCTCGCCCTGGGCGCGGACATCCTCCGTATCGAGGTGAGCGACCCGCTCGATGAACGGCCGCCGGTCCCGCGCGTCGCCGCCGATGACGAGTGCTTCGGTCGCGGGCTGCTCATCGTGGAGCAGCTCGCGGACCGCTGGGGCACCGAGCCCCGCAGCGTCGGCAAGACGGTATTCGCCGAGTTACGCACGCTGCCGGCGAGGCCCGGTGAATAGCGTTGTCCTGCCGTACCGATTCCTCCGGAATACGGAGGTATCAGTGCGCGTACTGGCCCGGCGTGTAGTGGCCCGGCGCCATCCGGCTGGACACCCCGAGCCGGTTCCACGCGTTGATCACCGTGATCGCGGAGATGAGATGGGCCAGCTCAGTCTCGTCGAAGTGCCGCGCGGCCCTCGCGTACACCTCGTCCGGCACGAAACCGTCCGTCAGTACGGTGATCGCCTCGCTCAGCTCGATCGCCGCGATCTCCTTCGGCGTGTAGAAGTGCCGCGACTCCTCCCAGGCGCTGAGCTGGACGATGCGCTCCACCGACTCACCGGCCGCCAGCGCGTCCTTCGTGTGCATGTCGAGGCAGAACGCGCAGTGGTTGAGCTGGGAGGCGCGGATCTTGACCAGTTCGAGAACGGTCGGGTCGACGCCCTGCCGGGCCGCCGCGTCCAGCCGGACCATGGCCTTGTAGACCTCGGGGGCGAGCTTGGCGAGTTCGAGGCGCGGGGTGTGCTCGGGGGCGTATTGCTTCGTTTCGGTCTTCGTTTCTGTCGTCATGCTGATGACGTTAGGCGCTCAGTGGCGCAGCTGTATGGTCCACTTTCATGACGGATTCCTGGGCCAATCAGCATCTCTCCGGTGAGCCGATCTCCGGCGCTGATCTCCATCTGGAGCTGCACGGCCTCGCCCCGGGCCCCGGGCCGCGCACCGGACTGCGCGCCGGGCTCATGGACGCCCTGCGCGAAGCCGTCCGGACGGGCCGTCTCACGCCCGGCACCCGGCTGCCGTCCTCCCGCTCGCTCGCCGCCGACCTGGGCATCGCCCGTAACACGGTGGCCGACGCGTACGCCGAACTGGTCGCCGAAGGGTGGCTCACCGCCCAGCGGGGCTCGGGTACGCGGGTGGCCGCGCGGGCCGAGCCGCGCAGGCCCGCGCCCGCGCCGCCCAGGACCCGGACGACCCGCCGCAGGCCCACGTACAGCCTGCTGCCAGGCTCCCCCGACCTCGCCGGTTTTCCCCGCGCGCAGTGGCTCGCCGCCGCCCGCCGGGCGCTCATGACCGCGCCGTACGAGGCCCTCGAACTCGGCGAGGCCAGGGGCCGCGTCGAACTGCGCACCGCCCTCGCCGACTATCTGGCGCGGGCGCGCGGGGTGTACGCGGACCCCGGGCGGATCGTGATCTGCTCCGGCGCCGTCCACGGCCTGATGCTGCTGGGGACGGTGCTGCGGGCACGGGGAGTGCGAGCGGTGGCCGTCGAGTCGTACGGGCTCGACCTGCACCGGAACCTGCTGGTGAAGGCGGGCCTGCGGACACCGGCGCTCCCGGTGGACGAGCGCGGCGCCAGGACCGAGGAACTGGCGGACGACCCGGAGGTGGGCGCGGTGCTGATGACGCCGGCGCACCAGTTCCCGACGGGCATGGCGCTCCACCCCGACCGGCGAGCGGCTGCCGTCGACTGGGCGCGCGCCAGGGACGGGCTGATCCTGGAGGACGACTACGACGGGGAGTTCCGGTTCGACCGCCAGCCGGTCGGCGCGCTTCAGGGACTCGACCCGGAACGGGTGGTGTACCTCGGCACCGCGAGCAAGTCCCTGGCGCCGGGGCTGCGGCTCGCGTGGATGGTGCTGCCGGACGAACTGGTCGGCGAGGTGGCGGCGGCGAAGGGCCCGGTGGACTGGGTGTCGAGCTCGCTGGACCAGCTCACGCTCGCGGAGTTCATCGCCTCGGGCGCGTACGACCGTCATGTCCGCTCCATGCGCCTGCGCTACCGGCGCCGCCGCGACCAGCTCGTCTCGGCGCTGGCGGAGCGGGCCCCGGACATCCGGGTGACGGGCATCGCGGCCGG
This sequence comes from Streptomyces sp. NPDC088400, assembly GCF_044753355.1. Taxonomy (NCBI): domain Bacteria; kingdom Bacillati; phylum Actinomycetota; class Actinomycetes; order Kitasatosporales; family Streptomycetaceae; genus Streptomyces; species Streptomyces sp. NPDC088400. The sequence goes on from NZ_JBIVMZ010000001.1 coordinate 288,649, forward strand.
CCTGCACGCGGTCGTCGAACTGCCACCGGGCACCGAGCGCTCGGTCGTCGAAGCGGCGGCCTGGCAGGGACTGGCGGTGGAAGGGATGACCCGCTTCCGCCACCCGTCGGCAGGCGCGGTCGCACCAGGCGGTACGGCCGCACCCGGCGGCTCGGACGCGCTGGTCGTCGGCTACGCCACCCCGCCGGACAGCGCGTGGGCCGGTGCGCTGGACGCGCTGTGCCGGGTGCTGCCGTAAGCCTTCGCGGCCTTCGCAGGGGGCGTGACCGAGATCGGACGTGACAGCCCCTGCCGCCCGTTTTAGGATCATGAGTAAGGCATCGCGTGCCGGTCACCGTCCGGGTGAGGCATGGAGGTGCCCGTGAGACTGCCTTACGGAGGCATTTCACCGTGTCAGTCCAGTTGAATCACACGATCGTCCACTCCAAGGACAAGCGGGAATCCGCAGACTTCTTTGCGCGCATCTTCGACCTGGAGGCCGGAGACGAGTGGGGTCCGTTCATCCCCGTCGAGCTGAGCAACGGCGTCACTCTCGACTTCGCGACCATCCCGGCCGAGTCGATCGTCACGCAGCATTACGCCTTCCTGGTCACCGAGGAAGAGTTCGACGGGATCTTCCAGCGGATCCAGGACGCGAAGCTCACGTACTACGCGGATCCGCACGGCAAGCGTCCCGGCGAGATCAACCACAACGACGGCGGACGCGGGGTGTACTTCCCCGACCCGTCCGGTCATGGGTTGGAGGCGATCACCCGCCCGTACGGCGGCGTCGGCTAGGACCGACCGGTCTAAAGCTTCACCAGGTGTGAGCAGTGACGGCCCGGTGGCGGGAACCATCCCGCCCCGGGCCGTCGTGTGTACCTGGTACGCGAGAGTCACAAGTGGCTGTAGTTGAGGAGAGTCCGTGCCCCGCCTTTACGCCGGGGCCGGTCGGCCAACTACTGTGTGCGGGCATACGATAAACAGTTCGAATGGCTTTGAACGACACGGGGGAGGCAGCGGGATGACCGCACGGCAGCGGAGGCTGAGGTCGAGCACGGTCGTGCTCGGCAGCATGGGAGTACTGGCGATCACGATCACGTCCTGTGGTTCGGATCCCGACAAACGGTGCGCCGACCGGACGACGAAGCAGACCCTGCCCAGCTCCGACTGCAAGAGCGGCGGCAAGGGCTCGTACTACTACGGCGGTTCCAGCAGCAAGGGCACGGTCGACGGCGGCAGTTTCGACAAGTCGGCGGTCGACCGGGGCGGTTTCGGCTGCTCCGGCTCGGGCTCCGGCGGAGGCTGACGGACCGAATACGGACCGATACGAGCCGACCGGTTCACCGCTGATGAAACGTCACACCATCGAACCCCGCCCCGGCTGGCAGCAGACCGTCGAGGAACAGGGCGTCATCTACCCGCTCACCCGCTACCCGGACGACTCGCTGCGCCCGTACTGGGACGAGAGCGCCTACTACACCTTCACCCTGTCCGAGGTGGAGGCCCTCGAAGACGTCGTCGAGGAGCTGCACGCCCTGTGTCTGGGGGCCGCCGCGCACATCGTGGAGCACGACCGGTTCGCCGACCTCGGCATCACCGATCCCCGGCTGGCCGCCCTGATATCCGAGTCCTGGCGGCGCCGGGCCGAACTGCCCTCCGTCTACGGCCGATTCGACCTGCGCTACGACGGCGCGGGACCGGCCAAGATGCTGGAGTACAACGCCGACACCCCGACCTCACTGGTCGAGGCGGCGAGCGCGCAGTGGTTCTGGATGGAGGAACGGTTCCCCGGCGCCGACCAGTGGAACTCCCTGCACGAACGGCTCGTCGCCTCCTGGAAACGGCAGGCCCCGCTCCTCCCGCCCGGCCCCGTGCACTTCGCGCACTCCGACAGCGACGAGCTGGGCGAGGACCTGATGACGGTCGCGTATCTGCGGGAGACCGCCGAGCAGGCCGGTCTCGCCACGGAGGCCCTCTCCGTCGAACAGATCGGCTGGGACCGGCTGTCCGGCCGCTTCGTCGACGACCGGCTGCGCTTCGTCCGCAGCTGCTTCAAGCTCTATCCGTGGGAGTGGCTGGCGACCGACCGGTTCGGCCCGCACGTCCTGGACACCCTCGACAACGGCGGCGGTACGGGCACCACCTGCTGGATCGAACCCGCCTGGAAGATGCTCCTCTCCAACAAGGCGCTGCTCGCGATCCTCTGGGAACTCAACCCCGGCCACCCGAATCTGCTGGCCTCGTATCTCGACGGCCCCCGCGAACTCGCCGACTCGGCCGGTTATGTCGCCAAGCCCCTGCTCGGCCGCGAGGGCGCCGGCGTCACCGTCCACGAGCCGGGCGCGGCGCCGGTGGTACGGGACGACGACGAGGCCTGCTGCTACCAGGAGCTGGCCCCGCTGCCCGACTTCGACGGCAACCGTGTGGTGCTGGGCGCGTGGGTCGTGGACGACGAGTCGGCGGGGCTCGGTATCCGGGAGTCGTCCGGGCTGATCACGGACGAGTACGCCCGCTTCCTGCCCCACGTCATCCTCTGACGCGCCCCCCAATCGCCGGTCGGTGCTACTCCGCGAGCACCGACCGCAGCTGGTCGAGCCCCCAGTCCAGGTCCTCCTTGCTGATCACCAGCGGCGGCGCGAGCCGGATCGTGGACCCGTGCGTGTCCTTCACCAGGACCCCCCGGTCCATCAGCCGCTCCGAGATCTCCCGGCCCGTCCCGTGCGACGGTGCGATGTCCACTCCGGCCCACAGCCCCCGGCCCCGTACCGCCTCCACGGCCCCGCCGCCCACCAGCAGCCCCAGCTCCTGGTGGAGATGGTCACCCAGCTCCGTCGCGCGCTGCTGGAACTCGCCGGTCCGCAGCATCGCGATCACCTCCAGCGCCACCGCGCAGGCCAGCGGATTGCCGCCGAACGTCGAACCGTGCTCGCCGGGCCGGTACACGCCGAGCACCTCCGCCGAGGACACCACGGCCGACACCGGCACCACCCCGCCGCCCAGCGCCTTGCCGAGGACATACATGTCGGGCACCACGCCCTCGTGCTCGCAGGCGAAGGTCTTCCCCGTACGGCCGAGGCCCGACTGGATCTCGTCCGCGACGAACAGCACGTTCCGCTGCCGGGTCAGCTCCCGCACCCCGGCGAGATAACCGGCCGGCGGGACCAGCACCCCGGCCTCGCCCTGGATCGGCTCCAGCAGCACGGCCACGGTGTTCGCGGTCACCGCCCGGTCCAGCGCGCCGAGGTCCCCGTACGGAACGATCTCGAAGCCGGGCGTGTACGGGCCGAAGTCCGCCCGTGCCTCCGCGTCCGTGGAGAAGCTGATGATCGTGGTCGTACGGCCGTGGAAGTTGTTGTCCGCGACCACGATCTTCGCCGTGCCGTCCGGCACGCCCTTGACGCGGTAGCCCCACTTCCTGGCGGTCTTCACGGCGGTCTCCACCGCCTCGGCCCCGGTGTTCATCGGCAGGACCATCTCCATGCCGCACAGTTCGGCCAGCCGCGCGCAGAAGTCGGCGAACCGGTCGTGGTGGAACGCCCGGGACGTGAGCGTCACCCGGTCCAGCTGTGCCTTCGCGGTGTCGATGAGCCGCTGGTTGCGATGGCCGAAATTGAGTGCCGAGTATCCGGCGAGCATGTCGAGGTAGCGCCGCCCCTCGACATCGGTCATCCACGCCCCGTCCGCCGAGGCGACGACCACGGGCAGCGGGTGGTAGTTGTGCGCACTGTGGGCCTCCGCCGAGGCGATGGCGCTCTCCGTTGTCGACACGGGTTCTCCGATCGGTCAGGACAAGCTGCTGGGCAAGTCGCCGCCCCACTTCTATCGTCGCTCGCCGCACGGACCAGGAACCCTGGTCCCGGCGCGCCCCCGCGTGGCCCGGCGCCCGGCATGCCCCGCGTGGCCCCGCGCGACCCGGCACCGTAGGACCGTGCCCGGTGGAGAACCGCCCATCCGGACCCCCGAACAGCCTGTGTTCCGTGTCTCATTGGGGCTGATCGGGTGACATTGAGACCCGTTCATACCACTTACTGGAGATCAGTTACCGGCCTGTCGGAGATCCGTTCCAGAGCTGTCGGTCTCACCTGAGAGAATGGGAAGCATGGCCTCTGATCGACCCCGTGCGCTCTCCGGTATCCAGCCCACCGCCGGCTCGTTCCACCTCGGGAACTACCTCGGCGCGGTGCGCCAGTACGTGGCGCTGCAAGAAACCCACGACGCGTTCTACATGGTCGTGGACCTCCACGCGATCACCCTCCCGCAGGACCCCGCCGAGCTGCGCGCGAACACCCGCCTCGCCGCCGCCCAGCTCCTCGCCGCCGGTCTCGACCCGCAGCGCTGCACGCTCTTCGTCCAGAGCCATGTCCCCGAGCACGCCCAGCTCGCCTGGGTCATGAACTGCATCACCGGCTTCGGTGAGGCCTCCCGGATGACGCAGTTCAAGGACAAGTCGGCCAAGCAGGGCGCGGACCGTGCCACGGTCGGTCTCTTCACGTACCCGATCCTCCAGGTGGCGGACATCCTCCTCTACCAGGCCAACGCCGTCCCGGTCGGTGAGGACCAGCGGCAGCACGTCGAGCTGACCCGCGACCTCGCCGAGCGGTTCAACACCCGGTTCGGTCCGACGTTCACGGTCCCGGCGCCGCACATCGTCAAGGAGGTCGCGAAGATCTACGACCTCCAGGACCCGGCGATCAAGATGAGCAAGTCGGCGTCCACGCCCAAGGGCCTGATCAACCTGCTGGACGAGCCGAAGACCACGGCGAAGAAGATCAAGAGCGCGGTCACCGACACCGGCTCCGAGATCCGCTTCGACGCCGAGGCCAAGCCGGGTGTCAGCAATCTGCTCACGATCTACTCGACGCTCACGGGCCTCGCGGTCGCGGAGCTGGAGCAGAAGTACGAGGGCAAGGGGTACGGCGCGCTCAAGACGGACCTGGCCGACGTCATGGTCGACTTCGTCACCCCGTTCAGGGCCCGCACCCAGGAATATCTGGACGACCCGGAGACGCTGGACTCGATCCTGGCCGAGGGAGCGGAGAAGGCCCGCGCGGTCGCCGCCGAGACTCTCGCGCAGACCTACGACAGGGTCGGTTTCCTGCCCGCCAAGCACTGACGAGCGACTGATCCGGTCGCTGCCGACGGCGGCCCGGCCCCGGCGGAAACCGCCGACCGCGCCACCGGCGGCAGCACCGATATCAAGCCCGGCACCACGCTTCACCTGGCGGCGGAACGGCCGCTCGCGAATACTCGAAGATCTGAATCACCCGAACAACTGAGGAGCATGATGTGGGGACCGTAACGCTCGGCGTTTCGATCGCGGTCCCGGAGCCGTACGGCAGCCTGATCCAGGAGCGGCGTGCGAGCTTCGGCGATCCGGCCGCGCATGGCATTCCCACGCATGTCACGCTCCTGCCGCCCACGGAGGCCGACGCGTCGGCGCTGCCCGCCATCGAGGCGCATCTCGCCGAGGTCGCCTCGGCCGGCCGCCCCTTCCCGATGCGGCTCTCCGGTACCGGTACGTTCCGCCCGCTCTCCCCGGTCGTCTACATCCAGGTGGTCGAGGGCGCGTCGGCCTGCACCTGGCTGCAGAAGCGGGTCAGGGACTCGTCCGGGCCGCTCGTGCGCGAGCTCCAGTTCCCGTACCACCCGCATGTGACCGTGGCGCACGGCATCTCCGAAGAGGCGATGGACCGGGCGTACGAAGAGCTCTCGGAGTACGGGGCGCAGTGGAGCTGCACGTCCTTCGCACTGTACGAGCAGGGCGCGGACGGGGTGTGGCGCAAGCTGCAGGAGTACGCGTTCGGCGGCGGAGGGGAGGTCCCGGGGGTGCCTTCGCAGAGCACCCCCGCCGACCGGCCCGCCTCGCTGAGCCCGTGAGTGCTTAGGCCGGCAGCCTGCGGAACACCGGACGTGGCAGATGCCGCAGCGCCGACATCACCACCCGCAGCGCTCCCGGCACCCACACGGTCTCGGAGCGCCGTCGCAGCCCCAGTTCGATGGCCGCCGCCACGGCCTCGGGCGTGGTGGCCAGCGGTGTCCCGTCCCGGTGGGCCGTCGCGCGCGACCGTACGAAACCGGGCCGTACGACCATGACCTGCACGCCCGTGCCCTGCATGGCGTCCCCCAGGCCCTGCGCGAACGCGTCGAGGCCCGCCTTGCTCGACCCGTAGATGAAGTTCGCCCGACGGGCCCGCTCGCCGGCCACCGACGACAGCACCACCAGCGAGCCGTGCCCCTGCGTCTGCAACGCGCCCGCGCACAGCAGTCCGGCCGAGACCGCGCCGGTGTAGTTCGTCTGCGCGACGTGGACCGCCGCGAGCGGCTCGGCCTCGTCGTGCGCCTGGTCGCCGAGGACGCCGAAGGCGAGCAGCACCATGTCGATGTCGCCCTCCGCGAAGACCTTGCTCAGCGTCTCCTCGTGCGAGCCGGGGTCCAGGGCGTCGAAGGCGACGGTACGGACGTCCGCGCCCAGGGCCGCCAGCCGGTCCGCGGCGGTGTCCAGGGCGGGGGAGGGGCGGCCCGCCAGCCAGACCGTACGGGTACGGCGGGTGATCAGCCGGCGGGCGGTGGCCAGGCCGATCTCCGACGTACCGCCGAGGATGAGCAGGGACGTGGGGGAGCCGAAGGCGTCCTTCATGGTGGGTCGCTCCTAAGAGGGCTGGAGGGCTGGAGGGCTGTAGGGCGGCTGCGGGGTGACCGTATCGCCCCATACGTCATTACTTGCCACCTTTGCGGCGGTGCTCGTATGAATGGGTGGTCACGGTGGAATGGGTGGCGGTGCCGGAACGGGCGGCGACGCTTCCGGGGGACCCGGACGCTTGTTTTCCGGTCAGGGGGTAGTCCTCCTTCATGGACTGGCTGAGAAAACTCCCTGTCGTCGGCCCGTTCGTGGCCCGGCTGATGCGGACGCACGCCTGGCGCTCGTACGAGACGCTCGAACGCGTCCACTGGGCCCGCCTGGCCGCCGCCGTCACCTTCATCAGCTTTCTGTCGCTCTTCCCGCTGATCACCGTGGGCGCGGCGATCGGCGCGGCGCTGCTCAGCCAGGGCCAGCTCGACCAGCTGAAGAACGGCATCGAGAAGCAGGTCCCCGGCATCTCCGGGCAGCTCGACCTCGACGGTCTGGTGGCCAACGCCGGGACAGTCGGGGTGGTGGCCGGTGCGCTGCTCCTGTTCACCGGCATCGGCTGGATCGGCTCGATGCGGGAGTGCCTGCGGGCCGTCTGGGAGCTGGACGACCCGCAGGACGGCAACCCGATCCTGCTCAAGGTCAAGGACGCCGTGGTCCTCGGTGGGCTCGGTGCGGTCGGACTCGCCTCGCTGGGCGCCTCCGGCTTCGGCTCCACGGCCGTCGGCTGGACCGCCGACCAGCTGGGAATCCCCGAGAACGGGGCGGGCGGTGTGCTGCTCCAGGCCGCCGCCCTCATGGTCGCCGTCGTCGCCGACTTCCTGCTGCTGCTGTACGTCCTGACGCTGCTGCCCCGCGTCCAGCCGCCGCGCCACCGGCTCCTCGTGGCCGCGCTCATCGGCGCTGTCGGCTTCGAGCTGCTGAAGCTGCTGCTCGGCGGCTACATGAAGGGCGTGGCAGGGAAGAGCATGTACGGCGCGTTCGGGGTGCCGGTGGCGCTCCTGCTGTGGATCAACTTCACGGCGAGGCTGCTGCTGTTCTGCGCCGCGTGGACGGCGACGCCCGGCAAGAACGAGACGGCGGCGGAGGAGCCCACCGCCACCGACGGCGGCAGCGGCGACGGTGGCAGCGGAGGTGCTAGCCGCGCAGACGCCGGCGGAGCGGCCAGCGCCGGTTGACCAGGTAGCTCCCGCCCGCCAGCACGGCCAGCGCTCCGCCCGTGATGGCGAGGGCGACTCCGGCGCCGCCCGTCCCGCCGTTCGCGGACCTGAGCGCCTCGTCGCCGGTCCCCGACGAGTCGGCTCCGACATTGGTGGGGTTCGCGGACGCGTTCGTGTCCGCCGACTTCGGCGGCACCAGCAGGCCGACCGGCTTCACCTTCCCGGCGGCCCCGAATCCCCAGTCCAGCAGCCGGGCCGACTCCTCGTAGACCGCGTGGGCCTCCGTGGACGACGGGTTCATGACGGTGACCAGCAGCACCCGCCCGTCGCGCTCGGCGACCCCGGTGAAGGTCGTACCGGCGTGCGTGGTGGAGCCGTTCTTGACGCCCGCCATGCCCTTGTACGCGGCGACCCCGTCCGCCCCCGTCAGCAGCCGGTTGGTGTTCTGGATCCCGAAGCTCTCGCGCTTCGGCTGCCCGTTCGCGTCCTTCTCCTGCTTCTTGCCCTTCTCCGGCTTCTTCACCAGGCCCGGGAACTGGGCCGACGGTGTCGCGCAGTACTCCCGGAAGTCCTTCTTCTGGAGACCGGAGCGGGCGAAGAGGGTCAGGTCGTACGCGCTGGAGACCTGCCCCTCCTCGTCGTAACCGTCGGGCGAGACCACATGCGTGTCCAGCGCCTGGAGCTCCTCCGCGTGGGCCTGCATGTCCCGGACGGTCTTGGGGATGCCGCCGTTCATGGCGGAGAGCACGTGCACCGCGTCATTGCCGGAGCGCAGAAAGACACCGAGCCACAGATCGTGCACGGAGTACGTGAGGTCCTCCTTCACACCGACCAGGCTGCTGCCCGAGCCCATGCCCTCCAGGTCGGCGGGCGCCACCTTGTGCCGCTTCTCCTTGGGCAGCTTGGGCAGCACGGTGTCCGCGAAGAGCATCTTGAGGGTGGAGGCCGGCGGCAGCCGCCAGTGGGAGTTGTGCGAGGCCAGTACCTCGCCCGATTCGGCGTCCGCGACGATCCAGGACCGGCCGCTCAGCTTCGTGGGCAGGACGGGCGCCCCGGAACCGAGGTTCACCTGGGTGCCCGCCTTGCCGAGCGTGGCACCGCCGACCGTGGACATCGAGGCGGGCGGCTGGGGCTGTTTGGCGTCGGGCCCGTCGGCCTTGCCGTCCGCCCACGACGGCGCGGCGGTCAGGAGGGGCAGCAACGCGGCAGCGGCGACCGTCACAGCGGTCTTTTTCAGAGCGGGCACGACCGAGAAGTTACATGTCGGCAGCACCGATTCAGACATCGCCCGAGCCAACGGCGGCTCCCGGTGCCGGGCCGGACCAGGCCCTTCCGGACCCCTCCCCTCACGAGGACCCCGCTGCTGCTGCCCGGAGGACGGCGGCGATACTGAACCCATGAAGCTCAGCCGCCCCGTGTCCTGGTTCCTGCTCGCGTTCGGGGTCTGGAGCTGGTTCATCTGGATCACTTTCGTAAAGAACCTGTGGCAGGACGGGAGCGGACTCGCCTTCGACGACGCCGGTGATCCCACGGGCTATTTCTGGGTGCACCTGCTGCTCGCCATCGCGTCCCTTCTTCTGGGGACGGCGGTTGGCGTGGTCGGGTTCCGTGGCGTCCGCGCACTTCGGCGCGGACAGCGCGAGCGACTGGGATAAGGGGCCTGTTCGTGGTCATCGTGACCGTACTGATGATGATTGCGGTCGTCGCGCTGGTTGTCGCGGCGCACTGGTACGTGTGGGGGCGCCTGGTGCGCGACACGACCGAGCCGGGCGGCCCCGGCCGCAGGCTGGGTACGGTCGCGGCCGTCGTCATGCCGTTACTGGCCGTGGGAGCGGTGAGCTCCGGCCGTGCGGGGGCGCCCTTCGGGTTGCAGCAGGTGCTGGCCTGGCCGGGGTACCTGTGGCTGGCCATGCTGATGTATCTGCTGCTGGCACTGGCGGTGGGTGAGGTCGTACGGCCGCTGCTGCGGCGGCAGCTGGAGCGGCGCGAGGCGTCAGCCGGCGCCGCGATACCCGCCGACGAGCGGGAGGAGCCGACACCGGCGGCCTCTGCGGCAGCTCCGGCGGCAGCCCCGACCCTCGCTCCGGCGGGCTCCACCGCTCCGACGGCCACTACCGCTCCGGCGGGCTCCACGGCGGCCGCCGCCCCATCCCGTCGGCTCTTCGTCTCGCGCGTCGTGGGCGGCGCCGCCGCGACGGCCGCGCTCGCCACCGTCGGTTACGGCACGTACGGCGTTCTGCGCGGCCCCCGGATCAAGCGCGTCACGGTCCCGCTCGCCAAGCTGGCGCGCGGCGCCCACGGCTTCCGTATCGCCGTCGTCAGCGACATCCACCTCGGCCCGATCCTGGGCCGCGCGCACTCCCAGCGCATCGTCGACACCATCAACTCGACCCAGCCGGACCTGATCGCCGTCGTCGGCGACATGGTCGACGGCAGTGTCGAGAACCTGGGCCCGGCGGCGGAACCCTTGGCCGGTCTTGAGGCACGGCACGGCACGTTCTTCGTCACCGGCAACCATGAGTACTTCTCGGGCGCCGACGCCTGGGTCGACCACGTCCGCGAACTGGGCATGCGTCCCCTGGAGAACGAACGCGTCGAGATCTCCGGCTTCGACCTCGCCGGGGTCAACGACATCGCGGGCGAGAGCGAGGGCGAGGGGCCCGACTTCGCCAAGGCGCTGGGCGACCGCGACCGGGCGCGAGCGTCCGTACTCCTCGCCCACCAGCCCATCGTGATCGACGACGCCGTACACCACGGCGTCGACCTCCAGCTCTCCGGCCACACCCACGGCGGCCAGCTCTGGCCCGGCAACTTCGTGGCGGGCCTGGCCAATCCCACGGTGGCCGGCCTGGAACGCTACGGCGACACCCAGCTCTACGTCTCCCGGGGCGCCGGCGCCTGGGGCCCACCGGTCCGCGTCGGAGCGCCCTCCGACATCACCATCGTCGAACTGGCCTCGCGCCAGGCCTGATTCAGGTCTTCCTGCGGGCGGTCGCCGTTTCCGCGATGCCCGGCAGGAACTCCGCGAACAGCTCGTGCACCTCGCGTACGAGCGGCCGCAGCACCCGGAAGCGGGAGAGCGCGACGCCCCGGCCGACCAGCCGGGCGCCGCGCTCGGCGAGGCGGCGGGTGCGCTCGCTGTCCTCCGAGCGGTCGAAGACCCAGTACAGGACGAGTCCCATCTGGGACAGCCACAACAGCTCCGGCAGCATCTCGGCCAGCTCGTCCACGACCTTCGTCCGGGAACCGGCCAGGACCTCCCGGTGGAGGGCGACGGCCGCCTCCCGGGCGTGTTCCGACTCGGGGGAGAAGGGGCTCAGCGGACTCTCGGGGTCGGCGGCGTTCTTGAAGAACTGGGCGGCGAACTCGTGGTACGGCGCCGCGATGTCCAGCCAGACCGTCAGCACGCCGGCCACACGCGCCTCCAGTTCGGTCTCCCTGTCGAGCACGGCGCGGGCCGCCACGCGGTGTTCCGAGCCGATCCGGTCGTAGAAACCCTGCACCAAGTGCTCTTTCGACGAGAAGTAGTAATACGCGTTACCGACGGAGACCCCCGCCTCCGTGGCGATGGCCCGCATCGTCGTCTTGTCGTAACCACGCTCCTGGAAGAGCCGCAACGCGGTTTCGAGGATGAGGGTGCGGGTCTGCTCGCTCTTCGGGGCCTTGGCGACCTCCGAGGCCTTGGTGACCTCGGAGGCTTTGGCGACCTTGGCGGCGGGGGAGGCCTTGGGGGCCTTCGCGGTGTTCTCGTCCTTCACGATGACCGAGCCTAGTGCGACGGCGGGGGCGCCTCGCACGCCCCGTCACAGGGGGCGGCGGTCAACTCCCGGTACTTCGAGGCGGCGAGCACGGTGACCCGGGCGAAGGGGGCGCCGGCCGGGGTGGCCAGCCAGAAGGCCTTCGGCCGGTGTTCGGACAGCGCCCACAGGCAGACGATCCAGGCGGCCGTCCCCCGGTAGATCTGGCCGCTGTCGCCGATCACCGTGATCTCCTTGAGCGTGGAGCCGTGATCGAGGTCCGGGTACCGCCGCCGCGCCTCCTGCGAGGCGGCGGGCACCGGGTCGATCGTGACGAGCTGGGTCTGGCGCAGCAGCCAGTCCCGCAGATGGGTACAGAGCGGGCACCCCGCGTCGTACAGCAGGGTCAGCCGTCGTACGGGCACCTGGTGCGGAGGCCGTTGCCGGCGTCGTGAGGGCCGCGTCGGCTGTCCGTGGTGGAACGTGGGCATCTGCTCCACGGGCAGTTGATCCACGGTCGGTCCTTCTGACCGGTGCGCGGGGGTCGTCATCGCCGCTCACGCCCCGGAGGCCGGAGTCGCCCACGGTCCGGGCCCCTTGTCCGCGGGCCCCGTCCACCCCTGCGGGGGTACCGGCGGAGTCTGGCCGCGTTCCATGATCCCGCGCCGCCGGATCTTGTTGAGTACGTACACGTTGCCGAGGTGCATCACCCCGAGCACGAGCAGCACGACCCCCACCTTCACCGAGAGCGCCTCAAGGAGCCGGCGGGTGTCCGGGACGCCGTCGGAGTTCTTCAGGTAGAGCGCCACGAACCCGAGGTTGACGAGGTAGAAACCGACCACCAGCAGGTGGTTGACGGCATCCGCGAGCTTCTCGTTCCCCTGGAGTACGTCGGCGAGAAAGACGCGTCCGTTCTTGCTCAGCGTCCGGGCCACCCACACGGTCAGCGCCACGCTGATGACCAGGTAGACGGCGTACGTGACAACAGTGAGGTCCATCCCCCACCCTCCCTTTGAACGTGTTCAAAAGCTGGTGTCATGGACTGTAGACCTGTTTTTGAACATGTTCAAGCGATGGGTGGCCCGGGGCGGGACGGCCGAGTGGCCGGGCGGGGGTGCGCGGTTGCAGGGCGCACGGGGGCGTGGGGCGCGGGGGTGTGGAGCGCGGGCGGAGAAGGAGTGCGCGGGCGGAGAAGGGGCGCACGGGTGGCGGCGCGGAGTGAAAGGCGCGGACGCTTTCTCGGTGCGGAATGACCTCGGCCGTATAAACGGCTGCCCGGGTGTGGAGCGCGGCCGTAATGACTTCGGCGCTCTCGGGGTGTTCCGGGGGCCGGCCTCAATTCGCCTGATCCGCCACGGGCTTCCTCAGGAAGTCTTGAACTTGCCCTGCCGCACTGCCTGGACGAACGAGGTGAAGGCGCCCGGCAGGATCATGAGGCGTGGGCCGTCGGGGCTCTTGGAGTCCCGGATGGGAATGACTCCGGCCTGGCCGGAGGCGATCTCTATACAGTTTCCGCCGTTGTCGGTGCTGTAACTGCTCTTGTGCCACAGGGTGGTGACGGGCATGCTTTTCGGGGGGGTCATGGCCTCAGGTCCTTCAACACGTCAGCGACCAAGTCCATTGACCGCCTGGGCGACAGAGATACGGCGCTCAGCAAATCATATGCCCGCAATGCGTCTTTCACGCTCTGAGGCTCGGCGAGAATCTGCCCTTGCAGAAATCCGTCGACGTATACGACATCGGGTCCTTCGTCGAGAGTGAGCGCGGCAAACGGACCGCCCACCCCCGCATGACCACCCACGTCGTACGGGACCACTTGAATCACCGTCGTCGACAATTCGGCAGCGGTGATGAGGTGTTCGAGTTGTGCTCTCATGACGTCGACGCTGCCCATGCGACGGCGCAGGACGTTTTCGTCCAGCACCACCCACAACTCCGGTGGACTTTCCCGTTTGAGAATGTGCTGACGCTCCATGCGCGCGGCGACGATTTCCTCGACCCGGTCGGGGTCCAGACGGCGGCCGGCGAGAATCGCCCGCGTGTAGTCCTCGGTCTGGAGCAGTCCCGGAACGACCTGCGCCTCGAACGACCGGATGGCCGCCGCGGCCGCCTCCAGGTCGACGAACGGCCGGAACCACTTCGGGTAGGCGTACCTGATGACCAGTGGCCACAGGCGCGTGAAGTGGTCGACCGTCCCGAAGGTCTCGTCGGCCAGCGCCGACAGCTCCCTCGTCGGCAGCCGTTTCGCCGCCTCGATCTTGTTGAGGAGCGACGGGGCCATCAACGCGGCCTTGGCGAGGGCCCGTTGTGACATTCCCGCCGCCTCGCGCCGACGCCGCAAATCGGTCGCGTAGAACGACAACACGGAGTCCGACGGGTCCAGGTCATCCGCGTATGCCACGGGGGCACCCCTCTCGTTGAATCTTCCAGAAGTCAACGCTGCCCGCCTGTTGAGCGCGCTCGTGAGCGTTGAAGCTGGAACACAGAAAGCGAGCAGGTGATGACGGAAGGTACATCCCCCATGGGTGAGCAAGCCACCGGAACGAGGGCGGACACCCCGAAAGAGTTGGCCGCGCTGGTCGAGGTGCGGGGCTTCTGGCGCATGGTGCCCGAGTGGGTGCCGCGGCGCTTCGACGAACCGACGCGGGAGCTGGTGGAACGGGTCGCGCACGGGCTCAGGAGCACGGGCGCATGACGACGGGCGGCAGTGCGGCGCGGAAGCTTCTGGCGCTGCTGATCGCGCGGTCCGGCGCGGACGGCGCCCTGCTGGTCAAGAAGGCCGATCCAGGGGCCGAGAGCCCGGACCTGGCCCCCGGCTCGGAGGGCTCCGAGTGGACGTGGCCCGCGTGCCGGTGCGGGAGCCTCACCTGCCCCGACTACGAGCCGCCGGCCGTGACGTAACGTTCCGCCCTGCCGCGCCCCTGACCGCGCCTCCGGAGCGCCGTGCCGCACGCCCGCCTCCGCCGTGCCGCGCCGTACGCCGGAGCGCCGCGCGAGCCATACCACACCCTGCGGTGCCGCATCATATCCGCTGATGCGTGCGAAGGGTGAATTTTTGATATATCGCCGCAAGTCTGCTTGCGTGACTCCCTCAACGTGGTACGCCGCGCGTCGGACGAGGCAGGAAGATGCCCTTCATCTCAATGAGTCCCGCCAGGGCCACTCTCACGGCCCCGTCCCCCGGGCACCTGCGAAATGCCATTCCCGCGCTCGGCCTCTTCATCGCCATTCGCGTGACATGTGTCTCCGTATTGCTGGTCTGGTCCGCCTTCGCCGACCGCAGTGCCCATACGCTTCTCGCCGGACGCTGGGACTCCCTCTGGTACGTACGCGTCGCCGAATTCGGATACGGATTCTCGCTCCACGCGCCCGACGGCCGAGACCTTTCCAGCATGGCCTTCTTTCCGCTTCTTCCCTGGCTGGAAGAGGGCATATCGTTCCTTACGCCGCTCAGCCCGGCCGATTCCGGTCTGGTGGTCAGCGCGCTCGCTTCCGTCCTCGCCGCCTGGGGCATGTTCGCCGTCGCCGCCCAGTTCTACGGCCGGCGGACCGGGATCATTCTGGTCGGATTGTGGGCCGCGCTGCCGGTCGGCATCGTCCAGTCCATGGCGTACAGCGAATCGCTGTTCGTCGCGCTGGCGGCGTGGGCGCTGTACGCGGTCCTGAACGGCCGCTGGGTGCTTGCCGGTTCGCTCGCGTGCCTGGCCGGACTCACCCGCCCCGTGGGGCTCGCCGTGAGTCTCGCGCTGGTGGTCACGGCCGTTCTCGGAGCCACCCGCCTGAGGCGGCTGCTGCCCGACATCCACGACCGCCCGATGCGGATGGTGCTGGGCTGCGTGATCGCGCCGCTGGGCGCCGCGGCCTACATACTCTGGGTGGGCCGGCAGAACGGCGATCCGCTCGGCTATCTCGATGTGCAGGCCGCCTGGGGCAACGGATTCGACGGCGGCATCGCGTTCTCCCGCTTCGTCTCCACCGGCGTCACGGGATCCCCCGCCCTCTGGGGAATCATCTGGCCCGCGATCATCGCTCTCGCCGTGTGGCCGCACTGGATCGGCCTGAAGCAGCGTCAACCGCCGCCCCTGCTGGTGTACTCCGCCGCGGTGACCGTGCTCGCGATCGGGGCGGCCGGATACTTCGGATCGAAGCCGCGCCTCCTGCTGCCGGCCTTTCCCCTTCTGCTGCCCCTCGCCATCGTGCTCGCGCGCTGCCGGAGGACCGTCGTCGTCACGGTTCTGGCCGTCGCGACGGCCGTGGCCGCGCTCTACGGGGCGTTCTGGCTGCACGGCTCAGGCCCGCCCTGACGAGCGGTCCGTGAGGGGCCCGTTGGCGGGCCCTGGGACAGGACCCGCCCTTGCGCCCACGTTCTGCGTCACATACTGCTGATCGAACGGGCGTAGCTGATCTGCCCCATGACCGTCTGGAACGCGCCCGGATGCGTGGCCGGCACCATCGTCGAGTGGTGCCTGCCTCCGCTGGTCACCGTCACCTGGATGAAGCCGGTCGTCGTCTTCTCCTTCATCAGGAGGAAGAGCAGACCGAGCAGGCAGAAGAGGAAGAAGACGATCGCCAGGATGATGGCGTGCGTCGGGATCTTCTCCTCCGTACGGGACATGTCCGTCGCGTTCCACACCGCGCCCCTGAGCGGCAGCGTGCCCGACGGGGTGATGATCGAGTCGTTCATGACGGTGATGTCACCGATCGACACCAGCGGCGTCCCACCACCCATCGGCACCGGGGCACCCGGCTGCGGATAGCCGTACCCGGGGGCCTGGCCCGGATAGCCGTAGCCCGGTGCCGCGCCCGGCGGGCCGTCGGCGAGGGTCGGGTTGGGGAAGTCGTACTGCGGAACGCCAGGCGTCCCCGGTACCCCTGACGGCGTCTCCGGCGGAGATCCGGGCGGCTGCGCCGGCCCCCACTTGTACTCTCCGTCCGCGTACGGATTCGGCTCGCTCATCTCTCTCCCCGCTTCCACCGGCCCCTGTTCCGAGCCCTGGTCGACTGAGTCGATCCTGACACACGTGGGGCCCGCTTCTGTACGGCGTTACGTCTCAATGCCGTACAGAAGCGGGCCCCATATGAAGGCCCCGGAGGGCCGGAGAGGTCGGAACGGTCAGAAGCGGCGCGTGATCAGCGCGCGCTTGACTTCCTGGATCGCCTTGGTGACCTCGATACCGCGCGGGCAGGCGTCCGTGCAGTTGAACGTCGTGCGGCAACGCCACACGCCGTCCTTGTCGTTGAGGATCTCCAGCCGCTGTTCCCCGGCCTCGTCACGCGAGTCGAAGATGAAGCGGTGCGCGTTCACGATCGCGGCCGGACCGAAGTACTGGCCGTCGTTCCAGAACACCGGGCAGGACGACGTGCACGCGGCGCACAGGATGCACTTGGTGGTGTCGTCGAAGCGCTCGCGGTCCTCGGCGGACTGGCGGCGCTCACGCGTCGGCTCGTTGCCGCTGGTGACGAGGAAGGGCATCACGTCGCGGAACGCCTGGAAGAACGGATCCATGTCCACGATCAGGTCCTTCAGGACCGTGAGGCCCTTGATGGGCTCGACCGTGATCGGCTTCTCCGGGTTGATGTCCTTCACGAGCGTCTTGCACGCCAGCCGGTTACGGCCGTTGATGCGCATCGCGTCCGAGCCGCAGATGCCGTGCGCGCAGGAGCGCCGGAAGGTGAGCGTGCCGTCGACGTCCCACTTGATCTTGTGGAGACCGTCGAGCACGCGCTCCTTCGGGTCGAGTTCGATCTGGAAGTCCTGCCACTGGGCCTCGTCCGAGACCTCGGGGTTGAAGCGGCGGATCCGGAACGTGACCGTGATGTACGGCGAGGCGGCGGACTCCGCCTCGACCTTGTCCATGGTCGGTGTAGCCATCAGTACTTACGCTCCATCGGCTGGTAGCGGGTCTGGACGACCGGCTTGTAGTCGAGACGGATGGACTCGTTGCCGTCGTCGCCGACCTCGCGGTACGCCATGGTGTGGCGCATGAAGTTCACGTCGTCCCGGTTGGGGAAGTCCTCGCGATAATGACCACCGCGCGACTCCTTGCGGGCGAGCGCGGACACGGCCATCACCTCGGCCAGGTCGAGCAGGTTGCCCAGCTCGACGGCCTCCAGCAGGTCCGTGTTGAAACGCCTGCCCTTGTCCTGGACGGACACGTGCAGGTAGCGCTCGCGCAGCTCGCCGATCTTCTCGACGGCCGTCTTGATCGTCTGCTCGGTGCGGAACACCATGACGTTGGCGTCCATGGTCTCCTGGAGCTCCAGGCGCAGGTCCGCGACCCGCTCCTTGCCCGTGGAGTTCCGCAGCCGCTCGACCTGGGCCTCGACCAGCTCGGCCGGGTTCTCGGGCAGCTCGACGTGGCCGTGCTTCGCCGCGTACTCCGCCGCGGCGATGCCGGAGCGGCGGCCGAAGACGTTGATGTCCAGCAGCGAGTTGGTGCCGAGCCGGTTGGCGCCGTGCACCGAGACGCACGCGACCTCGCCGGCCGCGTACAGGCCGGGCACGACCGTCGTGTTGTCGGCGAGAACCTCGCCCTGGACGTTGGTCGGGATGCCGCCCATGGCGTAGTGCGCGGTCGGCTGGATCGGGATCGGGTCCGTGTACGGCTCGATGCCCAGGTACGTCCGCGCGAACTCGGTGATGTCGGGCAGCTTGGCGTCCAGCTGCTCCGGCGGCAGGTGCGTCAGGTCGAGGTAGACGTGGTCGCCCTCGGGGCCGCAGCCGCGGCCTTCGCGGATCTCCGTGTAGATGGAGCGCGAGACGACGTCGCGCGAGGCGAGGTCCTTCATGACGGGCGCGTACTTCTCCATGAAGCGCTCGCCGTCCTTGTTGCGCAGGATGCCGCCCTCACCGCGGGCGCCCTCCGTGAGCAGGATGCCCATGCGCCAGATGCCCGTCGGGTGGAACTGGAAGAACTCCATGTCCTCCAGCGGCAGTCCGCGCCGGTAGCAGGCGGCCTGCCCGTCACCGGTCAGGGTGTGCGCGTTGGACGTCACCTTGAAGAACTTGCCGGTGCCGCCGGACGCGTAGATGACCGACTTCGCCTGGAACACGTGGATCTCGCCGGTGGCCAGCTCGTAGGCGACCACACCGGCGGACACCTTGACGCCGTCGACCTCGGCCAGCAACTGGTCCAGGACGTAGAACTCGTTGAAGAACTCCACGCCCTCCTTGACGCAGTTCTGGTACAGCGTCTGGAGGATCATGTGGCCCGTACGGTCCGCGGCGTAGCAGGACCGGCGGACCGGCGCCTCGCCGTGGTTACGGGAGTGGCCGCCGAAGCGGCGCTGGTCGATGGTGCCGTCCGGCGTCCGGTTGAACGGGAGGCCCATCTTCTCCAGGTCGAGGACCGCGTCGATGGCCTCCTTCGCCAGGATCTCGGCGGCGTCCTGGTCGACCAGGTAGTCACCGCCCTTGATCGTGTCGAAGGTGTGCCACTCCCAATTGTCCTCTTCCACGTTGGCGAGCGCGGCGGCCATACCGCCCTGCGCGGCGCCCGTGTGGGACCGGGTCGGGTAGAGCTTCGTCAGCACGGCGGTACGGCTGCGCTTGGTCGACTCGATGGCCGCGCGCATACCGGCGCCACCGGCGCCGACGATGACGGTGTCGTACTTATGGATCTTCATTGGTCTCGTCAGCCCCGGCTTTAGCGGATGTTCGGGTCGAAGGTGAAGATCACCAGCGAGCCGAGAAGGATGGTGAACACCGTGGCGGTGTACAGCAGGCCCTTGAGCCACAGGCGCGTGTTGGCACGCTCCGCGTAGTCGTTGATGATCGTGCGGAGGCCGTTGGCGCCGTGCAGCATGGCGAGCCACAGCATCAGCAGATCCCAGACCTGCCAGAACGGGGACGCCCAGCGGCCGGCCACGAAGGCGAAGCCGATCTTGGACACTCCGCCGTCCAGCACCAGCTGGATGAGCAGATGGCCGAGGACCAGGACGACCAGCACGATGCCGGACAGCCGCATGAAGAGCCACGCGACCATCTCGAAGTTGCCGCGGGTCGACTTGGGGGTCTTGCCGGTGCGCTTGCGCGGCGGCTCGATGACGGGCGCCGGGTTGTCGACGTCGTACAGGCTCTCGCCTTCGACGGAACTGATCGCGGATGAGGTGTCAGCGGACAACGTGGATCAGCTCCCGAAGACTTCGGCTACGGCATGGCCGAGCACGGGGTAGAGGGCGCCCACCATCAGGACGAACCAGATGCCTACGGCAGACCACAGCATCTGCTTCTGGTAGC
Organism: Streptomyces sp. NPDC088400; assembly: GCF_044753355.1. NCBI lineage: Bacteria > Bacillati > Actinomycetota > Actinomycetes > Kitasatosporales > Streptomycetaceae > Streptomyces > Streptomyces sp. NPDC088400. The sequence continues at coordinate 308,395 of NZ_JBIVMZ010000001.1, forward strand.
GGGGGCCCTTGGACCAGAAGTCCACGGCGATGACGCGCAGGCCGTTGAGCGCGTGAAAGAGGATTGCGGCCACAAGGCCGTACTCGAGCAGCGCGACGAGCGGCGTCTTGTAGGTGGCCACGACGTCGTCGTAGGCCTCGGGGGAGACACGGACGAGAGCGGTGTCCAGCACGTGTACGAACAGGAAGAAGAAGATGAGGACGCCGGTGACTCGATGAGCCACCCAGGACCACATTCCTTCCCGGCCGCGGTACAGCGTTCCAGCCGGCACGGAAAAACCTTCCGGGAGCGGTGATCGGGGGGCCGGCCGCCATCTTCTACTCAATGAAGCACAGTGGTGTCGGTCGTGCCCGGCCGGGTACGGTCCACCGGCCCTGGCCATCGTAGCGACGACCTGTCGGTTCGTTCGCGCGGGGTCCTCAGGTGTGATCAAACAGGCAATCAAACAGCCACGGACGGGCTATCTGGACGGCCGGGGCACCCCGGCACCCGTCTTCTATGGCCGTAATCAGCCGAATTGACGGAATATGCGAAGCCGGAGTTGGCACTCGGGCCGGAGCCGTGGTCGCTGTCGGCGGGCCCGGAGGTGCCCGTTTCCGGGGCCGTCGCCAGCAGCGCCATGATCCGGGCTCGGGCGAGTCGGCGCAGTTCGTCGGCGGCGACGGCCCGTTCGTGGTCGGGGTCGTGGGAGAGCCGGGTACGGATGCCCGCCAGGACATGGTCGAGGTACTCGTCGGGGTGGTGGCCGTCGAGGCTGATCACGAAGGCGTGGCCGAAGCTGCTCTCGTACGCGTCGTGCGCGGCGCGCAGCGCGGTACGGGCGGCGGGCGGGGCGCCGCCGGGCGGGGCGGAGGACGGCTCGTCGGCGAGCGCCCCGGCGATCTCGGCGGGGGTGAGGTCGTAACTGGCCTCGTCGGACGCCGCGAGCAGGGCGTCGAGATCGGGGTAGGGGCGGTGTGCGGCCACCCGCTGGGCCCAGCGCGGGCTGCGGCAGCAGGTGAGCAGCGCGGCTTCGGCGGCGGTGTCGGGGGCGGCGTTGAAACGGTGGAGGCCGGCCGGGCGGCCGGTGTTGCGGTCAGTGTCCGGACGGCCGGTGTTCGGGTGGCCGGCGTTGGATGCGCGGAACAACGTGGGCTCCTCGAACGCGACGGGGCGGCGGTGCTGAACGTGACCGGGGAGGTGCACGTAGAGGCAGACGGGAAGGCGGGCAGGGCGGTTGATCTCGAAGGGGTGATGAGCGGGAACGGGTGTTTGGGAAGACGTTCAGGGGTTCTTGATGAGGAAGCGCGGAGAGTGGTCGATGTGCCGCAACGCTATCGACGCCCCGGGGAAAGGCATCCGACGGATGCGCGATTTTCACCCAGATGGTCGAGTTTCGGCACGCGTGATGGACGTTGCCGTGGGACCTTCGCGGTAGGGCCGGTCCAAGGATCAGCCCCGACGCGTGCCGCACTCTCCGTGCTTCTGCTGTGCTTCTGCCGTGTATCGCGGCATGGGAGGTTTCTGAGTGATGTGGATATCCCGGGGTAACAGGGTCGCCGGCGCGTTCGTCGCGGCCACCACCGCCGTCACGCTGGTGGCGTGCGGTTCGGGGGACACCGACACGGGTTCGGCGGACGACGGGCAGTCGTCCGGTATGGCCCGTTCCTCCACCGGCCCCTCGGCCTCACCGTCACCCACACGGTCGTATCCGCTCTCCTCCGCGCCGCGCTCCATACCGTCCGTACGGACGCACGAAGCGGCCCGCGGACCGGGCTGGCGGCCGGCGGGAGCGAAGAGCGGGGTCGTCATCGCGAGCGGCAGCGACGCTCTCGCCGACGAGGGCAAGCTGCTCTCCCAGGAGCTGAAGATCCCCTACCGGGGCGCCGCCAAGGCCCGCGCCGGTGATGTGGAGCTGGCCCTCGCGAGCGGGGGCGGCGGGGCCGAGTCGTACGCCATGACCGTGAGCGGCGGCCGGGTGCGGATCACCGGCCCCGGCGAGGCGGGCGTCTTCTACGGCACCCGTACGCTCAAGCAGGCGGTGCGCGCCGACGGCGAGATGCCGGAGGGCGTGGTACGGGACAGTCCCGGCCGGGCGCAGCGCGGGCTGAACCTCGACATCGCCCGCAAGTACTACACACCGGCCTGGATCGAGGACCGGCTGCGTGAGATGGCCGACCTCAAGCTCAACCAGCTGGGGCTGCACTTCTCCGACGACCAGGGCTTCCGCATAGAGTCCAGCAGCCACCCCGAGATCGTGTCCCAGCAGCACCTCTCGAAGGCCGAGGTCCGGCAGATCCTGGCGCTCGCCAAGCAGCTGCACATCAATGTCGTCCCGGAGATCGACAACCCGGGCCACCTCGGCGCGGTGATCCGCGCCCACCCCGACCTCCAGCTGCGCAATGTGAACGGGGTCGCCACGAAGGGCGCGATCGACATCTCGAAGCCGGAGTCCGCGGCGATCGTGGACGATCTGCTGCGCGAGTACGCGGGGCTGTTCCCCGGCCCGTACTGGAACCTCGGCGCCGACGAGTACCAGGCGCTGGTGGTCTCGAATCCGCAGGCGTCGTATCCGCAGCTGGCGCGGGCGGCGGTCAAGAAGTACGGGAGCCAGGCCGGGGTCCAGGACCTGACGGCCGGCTGGACGAACGACCGGGCCGCGGTGATGGCTCCGTACGGCAGGCAGCTCAAGGTGTGGAACGACGGCCTCTTCAAGGGCGGTGTCGTCAAGGCCGACCCGAAGCTGGAGGTCCAGTACTGGACGGGCAAGGAGTACGGGGCACGGGAGCCGGTCGCGTATCTGAGTGAGGGCCGGAAGGTCGTGAACTTCAACGACGAGTACCTGTACTACGTGCTCGGCCAGCCCAACAACTTCGTCTACCCGACCGGGAAGCGGATCTACGAGGAGTGGACCCCGCTGGTCCTGCGCAAGACGCAGGCGGTGCCCGAGAAGTACTCGAAGCAGATCCAGGGCGGACTGTTCGCGATCTGGGGCGACTTCCCGAACGCGCAGACCCAGGATCAGGTGGCCGCCGGGATCAGGATGCCGCTGGCCGCGACGGCCCAGAAACTGTGGGACCCGGCGAAGCCGACGCTGAGCTGGACCGAGTTCAAGGCACTCGCGGAGAAGCTGGGTGTCTGACGCGCCCGTCTGATCCGCGCGTGATCCGCGAGTCGGCCGTCGCCCGGGTATCACGACGTGTCACTTGTCTCTCTTGACGTGACGCTCGATGTGATGCGCGGGCGGCGGCCGGAATCATTCGCAGAATCCTCGCTGTTTCGTCTCCTCGACGTCTCTCGACGACCGCTCCGCGGGCTCATGATTCTGGGTGTTGCAGCGCTTTTCCGACGGAACCGCGCCCACTCGATGAGCTGCGAGTAGTCCGTGCATGGTCCGGGAGTGACGAATTCCGGCCGCTCGACGCAGTAGTGGTGAGCAATGTGCCCGCACTGTGCCCGCGACGGGAGACGTATATGAGCCTGGTGAAGCTGATCGCGCAAGCGGATGAGCGTGGTCTGGCGGCGAGCGGCCTCGCCTGCCTGGACCGGTGTCTGCCGTTGCTCGCCGGTGCCATCGAGGAGGCCGATGTCCTGCGGCCCCTGTGGGTGGGTGTCGTGGGCGGCGAGACGGACTGGACGGTGCGCCTGGCGGCGTCCAGGGACGCTCTGGACGCCGCGGTCGGCCCGGACGGCGCGTCGGGCGTCACCGCCGTACTCGTACGGACCATGCTCGGGTCCGCGCCCTCGGAATGGGCGGCCGAACCGCTGCGTACCTGGGCGGACACCTGCTCCGTCGTCGCGCTGGAGATCCACCAGACACTCGACGCGGTGGATATGAGCGGGGACGCCGGCGACGGGACCGGTGCCGGGGAGCGGCTGGCGCGGTGCCGCGAGGAGGCGGCGGACGTGACGGAGGCGGCGGACGGCGCGGAGAGCACGGACGGTGTCGGACCGCTGGTCGCCGGTGAACTGCGCCGCCAGATCCGGGTCCTGGAGATCCTCGCCCGGACACCGGGCGCCACCGGGGTGCGTCAGGCCATGGACCTGTCGTACGAGGGGCAGCGCGTGGTACGTGCGGTGGTCTCACGCCGGGCGCGGGCACGGAGCTGACCGGACTTGCTCATGCAGGGGAGCTGCCCGCCTGCCGGAGCCGGACGGGCGGGCCTGACCGGGTGTCCGCATCCCGCGGTTCAGCCCTGCGCCGAGGCCCCGCAGGTCAGTGCCGCGCCCTGCGCCGAGGCCCCGCGGGTCAGGGCCGCGCGCTCGCCGTCATGGCCTCGATGCCTCCGGTGAGGAAGGTCATCGCCGTGCTGATGGCCTGGTCGCGGTCGGTTTCCTTGGGATGCTCGAAGATCTCGGTGACCACCGCGGCGGCCGCGGCGGCCGCGAGGCGGGGGCCGATTCCGTCCGGGGGCTGACCGGTGTCCTCGGCGATGATGTGGGCGCCTTCCTTGATGGCCGCCGCCATCCGTGCGGTGCGTACCGCCCGCAGTTCCGGGTTGACCTCGAACATGCGCAGTTCGAGGTGGTCGGTCTCGTCGTGGCAGGCCATCTCCTCGCGCAGCCAGCCCTCCAGGGCCTGCACGACGCTCTCCCCGGGGGCCCGGCCGCGCAGTATCTCGGTCAGGTTCAGCACCGAGGCGTCGAAGGTCGCGAAGGCGATGTCCTGCTTGGAGCGGAAGTACAGCGTCACCGTGCGAGGGGACACCTCGGCCGCCGTGGCGATCTCCGCGATCGTGGTGGCGTCGTAGCCCTGCCCGGCGAAGAGCTCGAAGGCCGCTTGTGTGATCGCGGCTCGCCGTTTGGCTTTGCCGCGTTCCCGCAGGCCATCCCCCGTCGTCACCCTGTCCATGGCGTCCAGCATAGTGGCCGACTGCATTTTTACCTCCCATGGTAAACATGCACTACGCTGTAAAAATCCTCGGGATCGACCGTTGCTGACCCCGAATGCTGCCCCCGAACGAAAGAGACCTGCCGTGGCGAAACGCTTGTACGCGCTGGGACGTTGGGCGGCGCGCCGCCGGGGCCGGGTGCTCGCGGTGTGGGTGCTGCTGCTCGCGGTGGCCACCGGCCTGGGCACCGCCCTCAGCGGAAAAGTGACGACGGAGTTCTCGGTGCCGGGCATCGAGTCCCAGCGGGCCCAGGACCTGCTGAAGGAGAAGTTCCCGCAAGCCGCCGGCGGCACGGCCCGGGTGGTGTTCGCCGCGCCCGAGGGCGCGACACTCACCGGCGAGAAGGAGCGGCGCGCCATCGCCGCGACCCTCAAGGAAGTCGCCGCGGTTCCGGGGGTGATCGGCGTATCCGACCCCGCGAGGACCGGCGCCGTGTCGAAGGACGGTGCCATCGGCTACGCCGACGCGGTGTTCGACAAGCCGGCCGACAACGTGCCCCAGTCCGCCAAGGACCGGCTCGACGACGCCCTGGCCCCGGCCGGGAAGGCCGGCCTCGATGTCGAGCTGGGCGGCACCGTGTCCACCCCGCCGGTCGAGGTCGGCGGCCCCGCCGAGGCCGTCGGTGTGATCGTGGCCTTCGTGGTGCTCGCGATCGCCCTCAGCTCACTCGTGGCCGCCGGGCTGCCCCTGGCGACAGCCCTCGTCGGCGTCGGCGTCGGCGTGATGACCGTCCAGTTCCTCTCCCGATTCATCGAGATGACGAACACCGCGACCGTCCTCGCGCTGATGATCGGCCTGGCGGTCGGCATCGACTACGCCCTGTTCATCGTCTCCCGCCACCGGGAACAGCTCGCCGATCCCGAGCAGGACGTGCCCGACTCGATCAGCCGCGCCACCGCGACGGCGGGCAGCGCCGTGACCTTCGCGGGCGTGACGGTCATCATCGCGCTCGCCGCCCTCGCCGCGGCAGACATACCCTTCCTCACCGTGATGGGCCTGGCCGCCGCCGGAACCGTACTCGTCGCGGTCCTGGTGGCCCTCACCCTCGTACCGGCTCTGCTGGGCTTCCTCGGTGAACGCCTGCGCCCCAAGAGCGCACGGCCGGGGGCGAAGGGAACGAAGACTGAGGCGCCCGGCCGCGAACGCGTGCCCGGTGCCTGGGGTCTGGCCTGGGGCCGCCTCATGACGCGCTTCCCCGTCCCCGTCCTGATCGTCAGTGTCCTCGGGCTGCTCGCCCTCGCCGTGCCCGCCACCGGACTGCGGCTCGGACTGCCCAGCAACGAGACCCAGCCCGCCGCGAGCACCCAGCACAAGAGCTACGAACTGCTCACGAAGGGCTTCGGCCCCGGCTTCAACGCGACCCTCACCGTCGTCGTGGACGGCACCCACGTGCCCGCCGCGCAGCGCGAGACGGTCGTCAAGCAGGTCGCCGGAACTGTCGGCAAGGACCCGGGCATCGCGACCGTGGCCCCGCCCACGGCCACCGAGGACGGGGCGATCACCGTGCTCGGCGTCGTGCCGAAGACCGGCCCCGACGACCAGAAGACCACCGACCTGGTGAACCGGCTGCGCGACGACGCGGTGACCCCCGTGACCGACGCGGGCGGCACGGCCTACGTCGCGGGCGTCACCGCCGCCGGAATCGACGTGTCGGCGAAACTGTCCTCGGCGCTGCCGCTGTTCGTCACGATCATCGTGGTGCTCGCGCTGCTCCTGCTGATGATGGCCTTCCGCTCGATCCTCGTACCCCTCAAGGCCGTTCTCGGCTTCCTGCTGTCCATCGCGGCCAGTCTCGGCGCGGTCGTATGGGTCTTCCAGGACGGCAATCTCTCCGGACTGTTCCAGGTCGCGGCGGCGGCCCCGATCGTGAGCTTCCTTCCGGTACTGCTGATCGGCGTCCTGTTCGGCCTCGCGATGGACTACGAAGTGTTCCTGGTCAGCCGGATGCGGGAGCACTTCCACCGCCACCGGGACGCGCGGGCCGCGGTCGAGCACGGTGTGGAGCGCAGCGGCCGGGTGGTCACGGCGGCGGCCCTCATCATGGCGGCTGTCTTCGGAGGCTTCATCTTCAACCACGACCCGACCATCAAGTCGATCGGCTTCGCGCTGACCATCGGCGTCCTCATCGATGCCTTCGTGGTGCGCCTCACGATCGTCCCCGCGCTGCTGAGCCTGCTCGGCCGCCACGCGTGGGCGCTGCCCGCGTGGCTGGACCGCGCCGTGCCGAACGTGGACATCGAAGGCGACTCACTGCCCCCGCGCGGTGCGGCCGGCCGGACGGCTCCGGTCGCCCCCGAACCCGTGCGGGCCGGCAAGAACTGATCGGCCAACTGATCGGCCAGCTGATCGGCCACAGCGATACGTGAACTCCGGTGCGGGCGGCTCCTGATGAGCTGCCCGCACCGGCGTACCGCAAGCCCCGGATCTGTCGGTTCAGGTGTCTCCCGGCCGCACGGGCCGGCTCCATTCCGGTGCCCGGACACCGCTGTCGGGCCGGGCGGGGCAGGCGGAGGTCAGATGGCGACTCTTGTCGTGGTAACCGAGTCACGTCGCGGCGTCGGCAAGCATGAAGGCGGCCACGGCCAGCAGGACCACCGCGAAAACGCGCTGGAGGCGGGGCCCGGAGACCTTCGTGGCCAGGCGCTTGCCGTCCCGGGCGCCCAGGACCGCGGCTCCGATGAACGGGCCGATCACCGCCCAGTCGAGCGAGGCGGCGGCGCCGGAGCGAGTGGCCAGGGAAGCCAGCGAGTTGACCGTGATGACCAGCAGGCTGGTGCCGACCGCGGCCTCCATCTCGAAGGCCAGGACGGTGACCAGGGCGGGGACGGCGAGAAAGCCGCCGCCCACACCGAGCAGTCCGGTCAGCGTGCCCAGACCGGCCCCGGCCCCGGCCGCCCTGCCCGGCCGTACGTCGCCGCTTCCGGGGCGGGCGGTGTCAGCGGGCCGGAGCATGTTGACGGCGGCGAGGGCGGCTATGGCGGCGAAGGCGCTGGTGAGGACGGCTTGGGGCAGGTGGACGGCGGCGGCTCCGGCGGCAGCCGCCGGAAGAATCCCGGCCGCCGCGAACGCCGCTCCGGTCTTCCACCGCACCTGCCCGGCGCGGGCGTGCGCGTACAGGGCGGTCAGGGACGTCGCCGTGACGATGATCAGGCCGGCGGTGGTGGCCGCGGCGGGGGTGAAGCCGAGCAGGTAGATCAGCGCGGGCACCGCCAGGACACTGCCGCCGCCGCCGAGGGCGCCGAGCGCCAGGCCGACGACGGCTCCCGCGATCAGGGCCAGGACCAGGGCGGTCACGCTGTTCTCCCACAGTGTCCGGTGGCCCGGGGGCGGGTCTGTTCGGGGCCGAGGCGGCCGGGACCGTGGCGGGAGAGGAGCATCGCGTGCCTTCTGTGCGGGTGGAGCGGGGGATTCAGGGGCGGTTGACGCTCAGGCCCGCGTCGGCGGCGGCCTCGAAGCCGTCATCGATGGCGACGACCTTCCGTCCGGTGGCGTCCAGGAGGGAAGCGGCGATCGCCGCGCGCATCCCGCCGGCGCAGTGCACCCACACCGTGCCGTCCGGCACCTCACCGACCCGGCCGTACAGCTCGTGGAGCGGAATGTGCACCGAGCCCTCGATGAAGCCGTCTCCGCGCTCGGAATCCCGGCGTACATCCAGCACCACCACGTCCTCGCCGCGCTCGTGTACATCGGCGAGACCGGCGAAGCGGGAGCGGGGGAAGGAGGCGAGCCGCTCCCCCTCACGTACCCAGGCGGCCGGGTTTCCGGTGGCGGCGGCGGCCGGGCGGTCGATGCCGACCCGGGTCAGCTCCCGCTGCGCGTCGGCGATCCGCTCCGGGGTGTCGGCGAGCAGGGTGACCGGTTTGCCCCACGGGATCAGCCAGGCCAGATAGGTGGCCATTTTGCCGGCGCCCTCGAAGTTGAACGATCCGGCCACATGGCCGTCGGCGAAGGCGACCCGGCCGCGCAGGTCCACCACCCACTCACCCGCTGCCAGCCGTTCGGCGATCTGTGCGGCATCGGCGGGCCCGGGCGGGGTCAGGTCGACGGGCGCGGGGCCGGCGGCGTTGGCCGGACCCATGTGCGCGTAGTAGGCGGGCACGTCGTCCAGTCCGGCCAGGATCCGCTTCACGAAGGTGTCCACGTCCAGGGTGAAAGCGTCGTTGCCGGTGCGTTCCTCGCCGATCGTGGTCGTATCGCCCTCGGCCTGGGAGGAGGAGCAGAAGCTGCCGAACCCGTGCGTGGGCAGTACGGGCACCTCGTCGGCCAGTGTTGCCGCCAGCCGGTGGACGGAGGTGTGCTGCGCGCGGGCCAGGCGTTCGGTCAGCCGAGGGTCCACCAGGTCCGGACGCCCCACGGTGCCGATCAGGAGCGAGCCGCCGGTGAAGACCGCCACCGCGCGGCCGTCCTCCTCCAGCGCGTACGAGGTGTGGTGCGGGGTGTGGCCCGGGGTGGCGATCGCCCGCAGTACCAGGTGCTCGTCCACCTCGGACGTGTCGCCGTCCGTGACGGGAGTGCGGGGGAAGGAGACGTGGGCGTCGGCCGGGACCAGGTAGCGGGCGCCGGTGAGGCGGGCCAGTTCCAGCCCGCCGCTGACGTAGTCGTTGTGCACGTGCGTCTCCGCCACGTAGGCGATGCGCACCCCTCGCCGGGCGGCGGTGGCGATCACCTGGTCGACGTCCCGCGGCGGATCGACCACGACCGCCGTTCTCGGACCGCCGGCCAGATAACTGCGGTTGCCCAGGCCCTCGAACTCCAGGGTGTCGACAAAAAACACGGTGTGGCTCCTTTCTGGGATGGTGCGGCCGGGTCATTCCCGAAGAGTGCGAGACGAATGGCGGGACCCGCCGGCCTCTTACCGGAGGCGTGTGTGACGGTTGGGGGCGTGCGTGCCGGTTGTCCGCCGGTTCTGCTTTCGTCAGTTCTCACGTACCGCGGCTTCGGCACGGTCGCCGTTGTCCGCCGCGTCCTCGCGGTCGGGGAAGGCGACCGGCAGCCCCGCTGCTTCCCATGCCTCAAGGCCGCCTGTCACGCTGTGGACGGAGGACCGGCCCGCGCGGATCGCCTGCGCGCCGCCTCGCACGCTGCGTGTGCCCGTACGGCATACGAAGGCCAGCGGACCGTCAGGCAGATCCGGCAGCGAGGCCGGCAACGTGCCGAGTGCGGCGTGGACGGCGCCGGCCGGGTGACGCGCCGCCCATTCATCGTCTTCCCGGACATCGACCAGCGTGAGTTCACCGTCCACGACGCGGCGATGCGCCTCGGCGGGAGACAGCTCGGCGGGCGCGCGACCGTCGCCGGGGCTCGGGCTCCGCTCCGTGACGGGCAGGACCGTCCGGACCGCCTCGTAGTTCGAGGCATGGGCGACGGCTGCCTGTTGTCCCATCATCGGGCAGACATTCATCGCCTCTTCCCAGTGAGAGGTGGACTCCCATTCCGCCACATTGACGAGAGAGAATGTGCTCCCCGGAACGATCGTGCGGAACATGTACGTCCGAATGAAACCGGGTTGAGCGGCCATCACGTCCGCGGCGCCCTGCCAGGCGTCCAGATACGCGCTTTCCCTCTCCTCGGCGATCTCGATCGGAATGATCACGACATGGCGATTTTCCATCTGCTGCCTCCTCTGCTCCGTGAGGAAATTGCGAATTCCGGCGTACCGGCTTTGGGGTGGCGAGCCGGCGCTTTCTGGATGCAGCCTGCGGGCAGGTGTTCCTGGTCGGCAAATGTCTTTGCTGATACGGCAATAAGGAAGTGTCCGCCACGCTGTCGGCGGGTCGCTGCCGTCGGCGGATCGCTGTCGAGGAGCCAGGGAGGGTTTGACCGGGTCCCTCGCCGGGTCCCTCGCCGAGGCGCTTACGTGCTGAGACATGTGTCGCAGCTGTGATGCCTGTCGTGTGGGCGGGCAGAAGGGTCTGAAACTTTGGGAGGCAGATGTGGCGCGTGATCGGATCGGACTGGCTGAGGTGCTGGCAGCGGCGGAGAATGCCGCGCCGGTGGCCTCTCTTGATGTCGTGGCGCGCAATCTGCGTGAGCGGTTCGGCGCGCGATACGTGTCGTTCCTGTTTGTCGACGTCGTCGGCCAGCGCCTGCTGCGGGTCAGCGAGGAGGCGGCCACGCAACAGGAGCGCGGCGCCGAACAGGTCCCCCTCGCCGGCAGCGTCTACGACGAGGTCCTGCGTACCCAGAGACTCGTGCAGGCACCGGAGGGCGAGCAGGGGAAGCGGGTGCTCGCCCCTGTCACCAACCGCGGCGACACCATAGGTGTCCTGGAGCTGTTCCTTTCCCAGGTCACACCGGCCGTGCTGGAGCAGGTCGAAGAGGCCGCGCACGCGCTGGCGTACATCACCGTCACCGACCGCCGGTTCACCGACCTCTACCACTGGGGCAATCGCACCACCTCGGTCAGCCTGGCGGCGGAGATCCAGCGCCAGCTCCTGCCCTCGGCCCCTTCCTGCGAGGCCGCCGAGTTCGCCCTCGCCGGCGCCCTGGTCCCGGCATCCGACATCGCCGGAGACACCTACGACTACTCCCTCGACCACGATGCCCTGCACTTGTCCGTCACCGACGCCATGGGCCATGACGTGGACGCCTCGCTCATCGCCACCCTCCTGGTCAACGCCTCCCGCGGTGCGCGCCGCGCCGGGGCGGACCTTGCCGAACAGGCCCGTCAGACCCACCAGGCCATCGTTGACCACGGCCGACGGACCTTCGCCACCGGCCAGTTGCTGCGCATAGCCCTGGACGGGACCAGCGCCCAGCTCGTCAACGCCGGCCACCCCTGGCCGCTACGGCTGCGCGACGGCAGGGTCGATGAACTGCACCTGGCCGTGGATCTGCCCTTCGGCGTCGCCGGGCAGGGCCCGCACCAGGTGCAGGACCTCGACCTGCGCCCCGGTGACCGCCTCGTGCTCTACACCGACGGCATGCAAGAACGCCAAGCGAAGACAGTCGACCTGCCTGGCCTCGTCCGCGACAGCGCCACCGAGCACCCGCGCGAGGTCGTGCGCTCTCTGGTCGCCGCGGTTGCCGACTCCTGTGACGGCCACGTGAGGGACGACGCCACCGTCCTGTGCCTGGACTGGCACGGTCCCCAGGCCGGAGGCCGCCGCGCGAACGCCGGCGGCTAGACGACGACCGGGGCCGCCACCCCCCACAGGAGAGGCCCCGGTCGTCGCCTCGGAGCCGCTGCACGGCCCCATATCACTAACAGCGCCGTAGATGCGTTTTGTGTCACACCGCGGAGCGTCGGTTGGTCGTTGCATGTTGTACAAGTCATGGACGCGGGCACCCGAAGGCCGTAGCGTGCAGAAGCGCGTGGGGCGGCGCGGCGGTGACCAGCCGCGATTTCAGGACAGGTTGTGGGAGTGCTGGGGGACGACGCGGAGCTGACCGCCGCGGTGCTCGCGGCACAGGACGGGGACGAGGACGGCTTCCGTACTGTGTACCGCGCGGTGCACCCGCGGCTGCTCGGCTATCTCCGGACGCTTGTCGGCGAGCCGGACGCCGAGGACGTGGCGTCCGAGGCGTGGCTGCAGATCGCCCGCGACCTGGACCGTTTCAGCGGGGACGCCGACCGCTTCCGTGGCTGGGCGGCCCGGATCGCCCGTAACCGCGCCCTCGACCACATCCGGATGCGCGGCAGACGTCCCGCGGTGGGCGCCGACGAGACGGAGCTGACCGGGAAACCGGCCGAGTCGGACACGGCGGACGAGGCCATCGAGGCGCTCGCGACCGGCCGGACGATGGCGCTGATCGCGCAACTGCCGCAGGACCAGGCCGAGGCCGTCGTGTTGCGGGTGGTGGTCGGGCTCGACGCGAAGAGCGCGGCCAGGACGCTGGGCAAACGTCCGGGCGCGGTACGGACGGCCGCGCACCGCGGGCTGAAGAGACTGGCCGAACTGCTGGGCGCGGACGGGGACTCGCCTTCGCTCTCACTCGACGAGTGCCCCGACAGCTGTCCCGGTGGCGCGGGTGGCACCGGCGGCGGTGCCGGAACCGGTGGCGGTGCGGCGGGTCATGACGCGGCGGACCGGAGCGCGGAGTTCGATACCGTACCGCCCCGGCTCGGGGCTCCGTCGGGTGTCACGGCGCCCCGGGTGTGACGCATTCGCGCCTGCGGGCGCAGAAGGACATGTGATGGCCGACGAGCGTGACGCGTGGCTCGACAAGGGCGCGGCGGAGAGACTGCTGCGTGGTGAGCCGGTGGAGGTCGCGGACGACCGCGTCCGGGCCCGGATGGAACGGCTCGGATACGCCTTGCGTGACATAGCCGCCGTCACGTATAAGAACCAGGCTGAACTCCCCGGCGAAGAGGCGGCCTTGGCCGCCTTCCGGCGGGCCCGGGCGGCACGTCGCGGTGTGGACGGCGCGAGCGGGAGCGTGTACGAGGGCGCGTACGCGAGCCGACGTGACAGCTCCCACGCGAGTGCGCACACGTACGGCACGTATGGGAGCGGCGGCGCGCGGAGTACCCGTACTACGGGTGCCTGGAATCCGCTCGGGACGGTACGGATCGCGCCGCTGCCCCGCCCCGCGCCCCTGGGTCGGTCCGGCCGCCCCGGCCGCAGAGGGTTCGTCACGGTGGTGGCCGGATGCGCGCTGGGCGGGATCGCGATCGTGGTGGGGGCCGGACTGATGCCGGCGCTCCTGGGCGGCGGGCCCGGCCTCGTGCCGGCCGACTCCGTCTCGACGGTCACCTCCCCGGCGCCCCTCGCATCCCGGTCGTCCGGTGTGGGCGAGGACCGGGGCGATCCGGACGGCCCGAACGTGCCGGACGTGGCCGGTACGGAGAGGCCCCCGCTCAGCCGCACGCCGTCGGAGCCGCCCGGGAAGGGCGGCCGTACGGACAAGGGCGGCCGTACGGACAAGGGCGGCGCGGAGGCGGGGAGACCGGACGACGGAGACCCGGGTGGCGGGTTGTCGGACGAGGGGACAGGGCCGGTCGGGAAGCGTACGAACTGGTCCGGCCCCGGCCCCGACGGGCAGGACGACGAGCGGTACCGCAACACCGTCAAGGCCTGCCGCGAATACCGCGCCGGCGCGATCGACGCGAAGCGCAAGGACGCTCTGGAGTCGGCGGCCGGGAGCCCCCGGGAGACCGGGCGCTTCTGCGACCGGCTGCTGGGCACCGGCCTGCGGGACGGCCTCAGGAACGATCAGGGGAACAAGGGGCAAGAAAACGGTGCGGGGCCGTCCCTGCCGTATCAGCCGTACCTCCCGCACCAGCCCCACCAGCCGTCGGAACCCCACCCGCCGTCGGAACCCCACCCGCCGTCAGAATCCCACCAGCCTTCGGAACCGACACCTTCACCCACACCGGCACCGACGACCTCGGAGCCGACTCCGGATCCGACTCCCGATCCGCGTCGGGGTCCGCGTCGGGATCCCGGCTGGGGGCCGCTGACACCCCCGCCGTCGCCCACACCCACGCATCCCGTGACGCCACCGGCCACGACCCCGGGCGCTGACGAATCCGTGCTCAACCCATCCTGACCTGGGGTTTCAGAGCCTCGGTAGGTGGGTGTGACGTTTTTCGACGCCGTGGCGCAGTAATGAGTGAGCCGACTGGTCATCGGCGGCGCTTGAGCCGGGGTTCCCCCCGTACCTTCGGCTCAGCGCACTCGGCGCGGGCGGGTCTCGTTCCCCCGGTCCCGCCCGCGCCGCTCTTCCGGCCCGGTGACCGCGGCCGTCACCACGCGGCCGTCACCAGTAGATGACGACCTTGTCGCCGGTGCGGACCTCCGAGAACAGCGCTGCGATCTTCTTCTCGTCCCGGACGTTGACGCAGCCGTGCGAGGCGCCGCTGTAGCCGCGGGCCGCGAAGTCCGAGGAGTAGTGGACGGCCTGGCCGCCGCTGAAGAACATCGCGTACGGCATGGGCGAGTCGTACAGCGTCGAGACATGGTGCCGGGACTTCCAGCCCACCTTGAAGGTGCCCTCACGCGTCGGCGTGTACTGCGAGCCGAAGCGCACATCCATCGACGACTTCACCTTGCCGTCGATCATCCAGGTCAGCGTGCGGCTGTTCTTGCTGATGCACATCACCCGCCCCTTCAGACACCGGGGATCGGGCTTGGCGACCGGCTTGGCGGTGGGCGGGCGCAGTTGGCCGCGGGTCGGCTTCGTGGTCATGCCGAGCAGCCTCAGCCAGGTGACGGCGTCCGTGGCGCCAGTACGGGGCAGTCCGCGCTTGCCCTGGAAGGAGGAGACGGCGGCGGCCGTCACGGAGCCGTAGTAGCCGGTCGGATTGCGGTCGAAATAACCGATCTGCCGTAATCTGGCCTGTAGTTCACGTACCTGCCCGCTCTCCGAGCCGCTCGCCATCAGTGTCGCGGGCTTCGGCGCGCTCGGGCGCGGTCTCGGGGTCCATGCGGGGGTGGGCACGGCGACCGGGGCCGTGGTGCGGTCACGGTCGGTGGCGGGCCGCGCCGGCCGTTCGGTCCGCGGCTTCGGCACCGGCTGGGCCGATTCCGTGGCGGGGGTGATCCTCAGGGGGCTGTTGCCCCCTTTGCCGTCGCCCGCCGACCCGGCGGGGAGGGGCTGCACCGTACAACCGACACTCACGGCCAGTACGACGGCGGTGGCGAGCCCGGCGCCCAGCCCTCTGCCGTACCGTCCGCGCTCCCCGTCGTAACCCCCGCGCCCCCCGCCGCTCTCCCTGTGCTCCCCGTGCCTCTGGTCGTACCCGCTGCCGAGCCCTCTGTGCGGGGCGGCTTTCCTGAGCATCCTCGTCCCCCTGTATCTCACCGTCGCGACCGTGTCCCATGACATGAGTTCCTTCGGTGTCCCCTCAGACAGCTCCGCACCCGGGACGGTTGCCCGGGCGGGAGAGAAACCCTCCGACCGGAGTCATCCCCCGTTGCCGGGAGGTGAATTCCAAAGGGCGGTTCGCAGAAGAGAAAGAACGTCTCACCTCCCTGCCCCTCCGGACTGACATGATCCCGCGCAGGACACGCAGCACGCAGCATGTACCACGCCGCGCGCAGTACAAGAAAGCGCGCTTTCAGTAATTCTGTTTCCTCGTGAAGGTTCTCTGCCATGACGACCGTGTACGAAGACAAGCCGCGCCCTCGTGAACTCAATGACGTTCGCGGTTGGTTCCCCCCTCTCGACCAGGTTCTTTTCGAGAAACTGCTCACCCGCCAGGAGGATCGGGGCGAGCGGGGCGACCTGCTCGAACTCGGGGTCTTCATGGGCAAGAGCGCGATCTTCATGGGCCGGCACCTGCGGGACGGCGAGAAGTTCACGGTCTGCGACCTGTTCGAGAACGACGCCCCGGACGACGCGAACGGCGCGGAGACGGCGAAGTCGTATCCGACGCTGACCAGGGACGCGTTCCAGAACAACTACCTCTCCTTCCACGACGACCTGCCCCGCGTGCTTCAAGCCCCCAGCTCCGTCGTCGTCGGCGAAGTCGACCAGAAGTCGTGCCGCTTCGTGCACATCGATGCCTCGCATCTCTACGAGCACGTGTACGGGGACATCGGCGCGGCGCGGGACATCCTGCTGCCGGGCGGCATCGTCGTGCTGGACGACTTCCGCTCCGAGCACACGCCCGGAGTCTCCGTCGCCACCTGGGAGGCGGTGCTCACCCGGGGGCTGCGGCCGATCTGCCTGAGCACGCAGAAGCTGTACGGCACCTGGGGCGACCCCGAGCCGATCCAGGACGAACTGATCGCCATGGCCGAGGGGCGCGACGACTGCGACCTCAGCGTCCAGCAGGCGGCGGGGCACCGGATCGTCCGGCTGAAGGGCCGGGGCATGCCGGCGCCGGAGTTCCCGTTCTCCAAGTTCTACGAGGAGCAGGCGCCGACTCCGAAGGCGGCGCCCGCCGCTCAGCCTCAGCCCGCCCCCGCCGCGCCGCGGCGCCGTTCGACCCGGTCGCGCGTGCGGCGGGTCGCGATCGACGTACTGCCGCCGGTGATCACGCGCGCGGTACAGCGCAGCCGGGCGCAGCGCCGGGGCTGACAGCGGACGGCGAGGAGCGGTGAGCCGGGAAGGGTGAGCCGGGACCGGAGAGCCGGGACCGCTGAGCCGGGACCGGAGAGCCGGACCCTCAACCGCGTACACGCGCCACTACAGTCCATCGCGAGAGCGGCGGGCGGCAGCCAGTGGTGAAGCGTCGGCGACGGCCCGCCCCGTGCGAGTGGGAGGCGGAGCGATGGCGCGCGAGCCCGGCAGGGACCGAGACCCCGTGCCGCGGGTGCCGGACGGTGCCGGTGTCCGGCTCACCGAGAGCGGTCTGCCCGTCGAACCGGTCTACGGTCCCGACGCGCTGAACGGCTGGGACCCCGCGGAGAAGCTCGGCGAGCCGGGCTCGTACCCCTTCACCCGCGGGGTCCACCCGTCGATGTACACGGGCCGGCCCTGGACGATGCGCCAGTACGCCGGTTTCGGCACCGCCGTCGAATCCAACGCCCGCTACCGGCAGCTGATCGCGCACGGCACGACGGGCCTGTCCGTCGCCTTCGACCTGCCGACCCAGATGGGGTACGACAGCGACGCGCCGATCGCGAGCGGCGAGGTCGGCAGGGTCGGCGTCGCGATCGACTCGATCGACGACATGCGTGTGCTGTTCGACGGGATTCCGCTCGACCAGGTGTCCACGTCGATGACCATCAACGCGCCCGCGGCGCCGCTGCTCCTCCTCTACCAACTGGTGGCGGAGGAACAGGGCGTACCGGCGGAGCGGTTGACCGGCACGATCCAGAACGACGTGCTGAAGGAGTACATCGCCCGGGGCACGTACATCTTCCCGCCCGCGCCCTCGCTGCGGCTGATCGCCGACATCTTCACGTACTGCCGGGCCGAGATGCCCCGGTGGAACACCATCTCGATCTCCGGCTACCACATGGCGGAGGCCGGGGCCACGCCCGCGCAGGAGATCGCGTTCACGCTGGCCGACGCGATCGCGTACGTACGGACGGCGATCGCGGCCGGGATGGACGTGGACGACTTCGCGCCCCGGCTGTCCTTCTTCTTCGTCTCGCGTACGACGATCCTCGAAGAGGTCGCCAAGTTCCGTGCCGCGCGCCGGATGTGGGCCGGGATCATGCGCGACGAGTTCGGCGCGAAGAACCCCAGGTCGCTGATGCTGCGCTTCCACACGCAGACGGCCGGGGTCCAGCTGACCGCGCAGCAGCCCGAGGTCAACCTCGCGCGGGTGACGGTGCAGGGCCTGGCGGCGGTCCTCGGCGGTACGCAGTCGCTGCACACCAACTCCTACGACGAGGCCATCGCCCTCCCGACGGACAAGTCGGCGCGCCTCGCCCTGCGTACGCAACAGGTGCTGGCGTACGAGACGGACGTCACCGCGACCGTCGACCCCTTCGCCGGCTCGTACGCCGTGGAGACGATGACGGACGAGGTGGAGGCGGCGGCGGTCGCGCTGATGGCACGGATCGAGGACATGGGCGGGGCGGTCGCGGCCATCGAACGGGGCTTCCAGAAGGGCGAGATCGAGCGCAGCGCGTACGCCGTCGCGCGGGAGACGGAGAGCGGCGAGCGGGTGGTCGTCGGCGTCAACCGCTTCGTGATGGACGAGGAGGACCCGTACGTCCCGCTGCGCGTCGACCCGGCGATCGAGTCGCGGCAGGCGGCCGGGCTGGCGAGGCTGCGGGCGGAACGGGACGGGGCCGCGGTGGCACACCGGCTTTCGGAGCTGAGCGCGGCGGCGGAGGGTACGGGCGATGTCCTCCACCCGAATGTCCTCCACCCGATGAAGGCGGCGCTGCGGGCGCGGGCCACGGTGGGGGAGGTGTGTGACGCGCTGCGGGAGGTGTGGGGGACGTACGAGCCGGCGGACACGTTTTGAAGCCGATGCGCCTGAAGGCCCATGCGCATGTCTGCTTGTCGGATAAGCAAGGCGCCAGGGCGACCGTATATGCCACAATCCGCCTCATGCTGGGTGTCACTGATCTGCCGACGTATCTCGTCGGACTCACTCTGATCGTTCTGTTGCCAGGGCCGAACTCGCTGTACGTACTCTCGGTCGCCGCCCGCCGGGGCGTCCGCGCGGGCTATCAGGCCGCCGCGGGCGTCTGGTGCGGCGACTCCGTCCTGATGGTGCTCTCGGCGGCGGGCGTCGCGTCGCTGCTCCAGGGGAACGCGCTGCTCTTCGGGATCGTGAAGTACGCGGGCGCCGGATATCTGACCTGGCTGGCGATCGGGATGATGCGCGCGGCGTGGTCGCTGTGGCGTGAAAGGGACGACCGTACGGACGAGGACGAGGAGGCTTCCGCCGCCCCGGCGGCCGCGAGTGAACGCCCGTACCGCCGGGCCCTGGTGATAAGCCTCTTCAACCCGAAGGCGATCCTCTTCTTCATCTCCTTCTTCGTGCAGTTCGTCGACCCCGCCTACGCGCACCCCGCGCTCTCGTTCGTCCTGCTCGGGGTCCTCGCCAACGCGGCCAGCGCCCTCTACCTCTCGGCCCTCATCTTCGGCGGCACCAGGCTGGCCGCCGCCTTCCGCCGCCGCAAACGCCTCTCGGCAGGCGCGACGACGGCGGCGGGCGCGTTGTTCCTGGGCTTCGCGGTAAAGCTCTCGATGAGCGGCGCCTAGTACACCCGCGACGCGCTTCTCTCGTACGTCTTCTCGTACCGGGATTCCCGCCTCACGGGAATTCCGGTACGAGACGAATACGAGACGAAGCGGGCTATCGAGCGAACGTCACGAGCCGGCCGCTCGCAGGACCGCGCGGCGCACCTTCCGCGCCCGGCGCACCATCCGCCGGGCCGCCGCGTTGCGCGGGATACGGGCCAGCTGCGCCGGGACCGCGCCCGGCAGCCCGAGCGAGGTGAGCCGGCGCCGCTTGAAGTAGCGCCAGGTGTAAGCGTCCAGGTGGTGCGCCAGGTGGTTCTCCGCCGTGGCGCGCAGCTGCGGATATATCTTCGGCTGCATCGCGTACCCGACCGTCCCGACCAGCTCGGCGAGCCGTCGTTCCGGCCGGTACGCCGCCGCCTCCTGGATGTCCAGCGGAGGCACCAGCGCGTCCACGATCGTCACCGGCACACGGTTGCTGTTCTCGTACGGAGTGAGCCGCTCCAGCAGCAGTTCCGTGTCCGTACGCGCAACCGGGATGTCGTAGAAGGCGGACGCCGTGAACAGCGCGGTGGAGAAACAGCCGACGACCAGCGCCGGCTTCAGCCGCCGGTAGAGGACCTCGGCGAGCACCGGGCTGTCCAGGATGGTCAGTTCGGCGCCGGCCTTCTCGGCCTCGCGCTCCAGGAGCTGGTTCCACACCGCCGGGGCGGAGGGGTGCGGCTTGAACACCACCTGGGTGTGGCCGAGGGCGACCGCGCCCCGCACCATCCTGATGTGCAGGTCCTCCTCCTCCCGCTCGGTGAGGATGCCGAGCGCGGAGAGGTACTGGCCGAGCAGCAGCGCCGGAGGCACGGACGGCGTCTCGATCGCGGATCCGCTCTCCGCGTCGGTCAGTTCGTCCAGTACGCGGGTGAACCGGTCCGTCGGGATCAGCTCGGGCTCGACGCCGAACTCGGTGAGGAGCAGCGGCTTGAGCCCCGGCACGAGGTCGAGATGCAGCAGCCTGCGGACCCGTTCGCCGACCAGCGGGTCGATCTTGGACCGGGTGGGCCCGTAGCTCATCAGTCCGTCCGCGTACACATGGACCGGGGCGCCGGAGAAGATCTGTGCGATCGCGAGGGCCGGGTTGACCTGGATGGACTCCACGGTCAGTTCGACGGTGTCGTCGCCGAGGTCCCAGGCCAGCCGCAGGTGGCGTTCCCAGAGGGGGACGTCGTCGGCGCGCGGGGACCAGCCGCCGGGGTGGAACGGCGCGACGGTCTCGTTCCACGACACGAGGTCGTCGAAGCGGTCGCGCAGCTGCTCGAACCCGGGCATCTCGTCGATGGACGGGGCCAGTTCGGGCGAGCCCGCGTTGTTGCAGACGACGAGCACGCGCCGGCCGGCCGGACGGAAGAGACCGGCGTCGATCGCGGCGGCGAGGGTCGCGGCTCCGTAGAGGGTGGAGGCGCAGAAGAGCTGCGTGGTGCGGGGGCCGGCCGGTGCACGTGAGCCGGTCGCCGTACGGGTGGTGGGGGTGGACGGTTCCATCACGCGGCCGCCTTCCCCGCCGAGGCCGACACCGGCCGTCGTCGCAGGCGCCGCAGACGGGCCGAGCGGTCCAGGTCCATCGAATCCAGCGCTTCCTTGAGAACGTCCTGGGGCAGCCGCTTCAGAGCGGCCGCGCTCATGGACCGCAATTGCCGGGCCACGGCCGGTTCGAATCGGTCCTTCGCGCCCAGATGGTGGGCAATGATCGCGCAGTACGTGCGCACCGCTTTCGGCAGGAAACGGTCCGCCTCGGCGTCCTTCGCCGTTTCCTCGATGACCTGATCGAAGGCCCGGATGAAATCCAGCTGCCGTACGTCACCGATCTGGGTGAGCGACGAGGCCACCCCGCGCCGGTAGAAGATTCCGAGCAGACCGACCGCGGCGAACGACTCCGCCTCCCGGTGCAGCCGCCAGATCCACGGCCGGTCCTCGGCCGTCCGCAGCCCGTCGGTGAAGTGCAGCAGACCGCGGTCGGCGAGACGACGGTGGTAGATGCCCGCCCAGGCGTACGGATAGTCGACGGAGGTGGACCGGTGCTCGGGCAGGATCCAGTCCCGCGGCCGCAGCACCTCGTCGCGCCGGCCGACCGGAACACGGCGGACCGTCCGGGCCCTGGCCGTGAACTGGACATGGTCGGTACGGACGAAGTCGCAGCCCAGCGACTCGATGGAGCCGAGCAGCTGCTCGTAGAAACCGGGCGCCACCCAGTCGTCCCCGTCGAGGTAGGTGACGTACTCGCCGCGCGAGGCGTCCAGGCCCGTGTTGCGCGCGGTGGCCAGACCGCCGTTCTTCTCGTGTCTGAGCAGGACGGCACCCGGGAGCTCGCGCTCCGCCCGTTCGAGGATCTCCGGGGTCCCGTCCGTCGAACAGTCGTCGACCAACACGAACTCGAAGTCCTCACGGCTGTTGGCTCGGAGACTTCTCAGGGTTTCTAGGGCATATGTCTGCACGTTGTAGAACGGCACGACGACGGAGAGCTTGACCACCTGCGTGACGCTAGGCGCAGGCCCGGCATTCGGCCTGACATCCGGACGCATGGAAGGTGAACGAAGAATGGCGGAACGGTAAACCAGCCCGCGCCAGGTGCTTCCCGTTCGCTCTGCGGGTGCCCTTACGTCCATTTCCTGGCCTCCGAAGCCATTCGTAGATGTGCTGTTAACCCTTTATTGCCATTGAGTTGGGCGGAGCAACGGAATGGCTTTCTAACGTCCTCGTCGTGCCATCACGTAACAGCCATGCGGTCCGGGTCGCCGTGCTCGCCGACTCCGACACCCGGTGGAAGTGGGGTGCGCTCACCGCGCGCCGCATCGCCCCGGACGACCGCCCCACAGAGCTCAGCGGCTTCCTGCTGCGCGGACGAGCCACGCCCACCGCCCGACAGCTCGCGGAGGTCGGCGCGGATGCGGACGCCCTGCGGGAGGTGACCGGCACCGCGTTCCTGCGGACGCTGCGCGAGGAGTCGTACGACATCGTCGTGCTGGCCCTCGTCGGCGGCGCCGTCCAGGCGATGCTGCACGGCATGGCCGCGCTCCGCACGGAGTTCCGGCCCGTCGTCGTCACCGGCTATGTCGGTGTCGTCTACGAGAAGCTGTCGGACGGTCTGCTGCTGCGGCACGGCGCGGACGTCGTCCTCGCCAACTCCCTCTACGACGCCGAGCGTTTCCGCGCGGTGTACGAAGGGGTCGGCGCCGACGCCTCGTCGGTCACCGAGGCGGCGCTGCCGTTCCTCGGGGGCACGCCGTACACGGCCGAGGGCGAGCGCGACACCCTCGTCTTCGCCGCCCAGCCGTCCGTGCCGGCGACCCGCACGGACCGTGCGTACCTGCTGCGGCGCCTGGTCGAGCACGCCCGGCTGCACCCGCACCGCGAGGTGCTGCTCAAGCTGCGCAGCAAGCCCGGCGAGCACACCACGCACGTGGAGGAGTACCCGTACCAGCGGCTCGTCGAGAAGGTGCCCGGCGGTCCGCCGCCCAACTTCCGTCTCGTGTACGGGAACATGGGCGAGGTCCTCGACCGTACGGACCTGCTGGTCACGGTCTCCTCGACGGCCGCGCTGGAGTCCCTGCACCGGGGCATCCCGACCGCGATCCTCACCGACTTCGGGGTGCGCGAGCCGCTCGGCAACCACCACTTCATCGGCTCGGGCTGCCTGGCGTCCTGGGACCAGCTGGACGGCGGCGGCCGGCCGAGCGCCGATCCGGACTGGGCCGCGCGTCAGGGCGTGGTCTCCGACGGCTCGTACGCCGCGGCCTTCGACCACGCCCGTGAGCGGGTCACGAAACTCCTCGACGGGCCCGAACTCCCGCCGATCAACCCGTACTACACGGTCACCACCGCGCCCGGATACCTGCCGGGGCTGCTGGCCCGCTACCACCTGGCGCCCGACGGCAAGCCGCTGGCGACCGCGCCCGAGGGCGCCGACAGCGACGCGAGCGGGCTGCGGCGCGTGGTGCGCGAGGCGGTACGGGGCGCGGCGCGTGGCGCGTACCGGCACGGCGTGCAGCGCGTGGCGCCGGTCATCCGCCGGATGGGCGAGCTGTGAGCGGGCCCACGGACAGTGCCCCCGCCGTGCACCGACCGGCCGTGCAGGCGGCCCCCGACCACCGAGCCGCGACCCACCGAGCCGCGATCCAAGGAGCAGAAGAGATGACCGTCCTCGCGGTGATCCCCGCACGCGGCGGATCCAAGGGCGTACCCGCCAAGAACCTCGCCGCCGTGGGCGGTGTCCCGCTGGTCGTCCGAGCGGTCCGCGCCGCCCTCGCGGCCCGGCGCGTGACCGATGTCGTCGTCTCGACGGACGACGAGGCCATCGCCGACGCGGCCCGCTCCGCCGGCGCCGAGGTCGTCCTGCGGCCCGCCGCGATCGCGGGGGACACCGCGACCAGCGAGGCCGCCGTGCTGCACGCGATGGACGCCCACGAGGCGCTGCGCGGCACCACCACCGACGTGGTGCTGCTGGTGCAGTGCACGAGCCCCTTCATCACGGCCGAAGACCTCGACGGCGTCGCCGGCGCCGTCACCGAGGACGGCGCGGACACCGCGCTGACCGTGGCGCCCACGCACGGCTTCATCTGGCGCCAGGACAGCACGGGCGACGCCGGAGGGCCCGACGGCTACGGCGTCAACCACGACAAGGCGAACCGTCCGCGCCGCCAGGACCGCCAGCAGGAGTACCTGGAGACCGGCGCCGCGTACGCGATGCGGGCCGACGGATTCCGCGCGGCGAACCACCGCTTCTTCGGCCGCACCGCGCTCGTACGGACCGACCCCGCACGGGTCCTGGAGATCGACGACCCGCACGACCTGGCCCGCGCCCGCGCGCTGGCACCGCTGGTCGACCCGGCCGTCCTGCCGTCGTACGAGGACATCGACGCCGTCGTGCTCGACTTCGACGGGACCCAGACCGACGACCGGGTCATGATCGACTCGGACGGCCGAGAAACGGTCTCCGTACACCGGGGCGACGGACTCGGGATCGCCGCGCTGCGCCGCTCGGGACTGGAGATGCTCAT
This sequence comes from Streptomyces sp. NPDC088400, assembly GCF_044753355.1. Classification (NCBI taxonomy): domain Bacteria; kingdom Bacillati; phylum Actinomycetota; class Actinomycetes; order Kitasatosporales; family Streptomycetaceae; genus Streptomyces; species Streptomyces sp. NPDC088400. The sequence continues at coordinate 332,849 of NZ_JBIVMZ010000001.1, forward strand.
TCTCTCCACCGAGCAGAACCCGGTCGTCGCCGCGCGCGCCCGCAAGCTCCAGGTGCCGGTGCTCCACGGCATCGACCGCAAAGACCTCGCACTCAAGCAGTGGTGCGACGAGCACGGGATCACGCCCGAGCGCGTGCTGTACGTCGGCAACGACGTCAACGACCTCCCGTGCTTCGGACTCGTCGGCTGGCCGGTGGCCGTCGCGAGCGCCCATGACGCCGTACGCGCCGAGGCGCGTGCCGTCACGACGACCCCGGGCGGAGAAGGCGCGATCCGAGAGATCGCGGCCTGGCTCCTGGGCCCGGGTCTGAACAACCACCTCACCACCCCGAACCACATCAACACCCTCAACAAGTAAGGACGCTCCATGAGCACCGACGTCAGTCCCCGCCTGCGTACCCTCGGTACCCGCACCGCCGGCCCCAACCGCCCCGTCTACGTCACGGGCGAGATCGGCATCAACCACAACGGCGAGCTGGACAACGCTCTGGCGCTGATCGACGCGGCCGCCGAAGCGGGCTGTGACGCGGTCAAGTTCCAGAAGCGCACCCCGGAGATCTGCACCCCGCGCGACCAGTGGGACATCGAGCGCGACACCCCCTGGGGCCGGATGACGTACATCGACTACCGTCACCGCGTCGAGTTCGGCGAGGACGAGTACCGCTCCATCGACGAGCACTGCCGCAAGCGTGGCATCGACTGGTTCGCCTCCCCGTGGGACACCGAGGCCGTCGCCTTCCTGGAGAAGTTCGACGTCCCCGCCCACAAGGTGGCCTCCGCCTCGCTGACCGACGACGAGCTGCTCCGCTCGCTGCGCGCCACCGGCCGTACGATCATCCTCTCGACCGGCATGTCGACGCCGAAGCAGATCCGTCACGCGGTCGAGGTGCTGGGCAGCGACAACATCCTGCTCTGCCACGCCACGTCGACGTACCCGGCCAAGGCCGAGGAACTGAACCTGCGCGTGATCAACAGCCTCCAGGCCGAGTACCCGAACGTGCCGATCGGCTACAGCGGCCACGAGACCGGTCTCCAGACCACCCTCGCCGCCGTCGCGCTCGGCGCCGCGTTCGTCGAGCGTCACATCACCCTCGACCGCGCCATGTGGGGCTCCGACCAGGCCGCCTCGGTCGAGCCGCAGGGCCTCACCCGCCTGGTCCGCGACATCCGCACCATCGAGGCCTCCCTCGGTGACGGTGTCAAGAAGGTGTACGAGTCGGAGCTGGGCCCGATGAAGAAGCTCCGCCGCGTCGCGGGCGTCGTGGCCGAGGCCACCGAGCCGGTGGCGGTCTGACGCCATGACCGGTGCCGCCGGGGGCCGCACCCCGCACCCCGAGTCCTCTCCCGGGACCGCTTCCTCCGCCAGGACCGCACGCGTGACCGCTCGCGCGGCCGCCCGTGTCAGGTCCGGCGAGAAGTCCCGTGCGATCGCCTTCGTGGAGAGCCCGGTCCAGCTGCTCAACGTGCTGGAGTGGGCCCGCGTGAGCACGACCGGTGACGCGCTCACCGTCGTCGTGCTCTCGCCCACCGATCCCATGTCACGCGGCCAGCTCCGCAGGATGGCGGAGCTGGCCCGGGACGAGGGCTTCACCGTGCGCTGGCAAGAGGCGCGCGGTGGTGCGGGGGCACCCCTGCGGACGGTACGGGAGCTGGCGCCACTGCTGCGCCGGACCGGCCGGATCGTCATCGGCGATCCGTTCTCCCGTTACGTACAGCTGCTGCTGACCCTGGTCAGCGGCAAGGAGCTGACCGTCGTGGACGACGGCACGGCGACGCTGGAGTTCATCGGACAGGTGGCCCGGGGTGAGCCGCTGGTGCGCTGGCACCGGCGCGGCGGCAGCCGCGGACCGCGCGAACTGGTCCTGGCACCGGTCACCGCGGTCGCCCGCCGCCGGCTCACCCCGTCCGGCCCCCGCACGGTCGAGGTCTTCACCTCGATGCCCGTGGAGGAGGTGCCCCCCGGCATCACCGTGACCGCCAACACCTTCGAGTGGACCCGGTCCACCTTCGGCCCGCCCCGCATAGCCTCGGGTGCCGACATGGTCGGCACCTCGCTGGTCGAGACGGGCGTGGTCGACGGGGACCAGTACACCCAGGCGGTCCTCTCCCTGGCCCGCGCCCACGGCGCGACGCGCTACTTCGCCCACCGCCGCGAGAACGTGGACAAGCTCCACCGCCTCCACGCCGAGACGGGCCTGGAGATCGTCCGCCCGGACCTGCCGCTGGAACTGATCGCGCGACGCGGCCCGATCGGCAGCACGGTCCTGAGCTTCCCCTCCACCGTGGTCCACACCCTGCCCCTGGCCCTGGCGGGCACGGGCGTACGGGTCGCGGTCTGCGACATCGCCCCGGAATGGCTCAAGGAAACGGCCTCGCCCCGCGCCCAGGGCTTCCTCTCGGGCGTCACGGGCACGGCCCGCGACGTCCACAGGCTGCCGCGCATGCCGTCCCCGGCGTCGGGAGCCCCGGCGTAAAGAGCCCTGCGGAACGGGCGCCCCTGACCGTACGGGCACGGGTTCACCGGCGGGGGCCACGGACAGCCCGCCGATGGCCCACCGTCGGCTCATCGGTGGACCGTTTCGCGGGAGTACGGCCCGAAGGAAGGCGCTGATATACCCGCTGTGATCGCGCGTCATGCATCTCGGGGCCGTGTTTCTTCGTCTGTGCGGCTGAAATTTTGTTGATCGAGGGGCCGTTGATCACGGAAGGGGCCTACTCTTCAACAGGTGAGCCAGTTGATGTCCCGAGAGTCCGAGACCGACCTGCCCGCGGAAGCGGCGCTTCCCGGCGTACTGCCCGATGCCCTGCGCACCGAGCTGATCGCCTTCCGCCGGGACATGCACATGCATCCGGAGCTCGGCAACCAGGAATTCCGCACCACCGCCGCGCTCAAGCACCGGCTGGAGCAGGCCGGGCTCAAGCCCCGGGTGCTCGGGACCGGTACCGGCCTCGTGTGTGACATCGGGACGGACGGGGACGAGACGCCAAGCTCGCGAAGCTCGCACCGGGGCGGCGTGCGGTCCATGCTCGCGCTGCGTGCCGACATCGACGCGCTGCCCATTCCGGACACCAAGACCGGAGTGCCGTACCGCTCCACCGTGCCCGACCGGGCACACGCCTGTGGGCATGACGTCCATACGGCCGCCGTCCTCGGCGCCGGGCTGGTTCTCGCCGGGCTCGAACGGCAGGGGCTGCTCCCTCATCCCGTACGGCTGATCTTCCAGCCCGCCGAAGAGGTGCTGCCCGGCGGGGCCGCCGACGCCATCGAGGCCGGGGTGCTGGACGGGGTCGGCAGGATCATCGCCGTGCACTGCGACCCCCGGGTCGACGCCGGGCTGATCGGGCTGCGGCCCGGACCGATCACCTCCGCCTGCGACCGGCTGGAGATCACCCTCGACGGACCCGGCGGTCACACCGCCCGCCCCCACCTCACCACCGACATGGTCACCGCCGCCGCCAAGGTCGCCACCGAGGTGCCTGCGCTGCTGGCCCGCCGGGTCGACGCGCGATCGGGGCTCGCCGTCACCTGGGGACGTATCGAGTCCGGCCACACCTGCAACGTCATCCCGCAGCACGCCGAACTCTCCGGCACCGTCCGCTGCCTGGACCTGCCCGCCTGGCGCGAGGCACCCGACCTGGTCCATGCCGCGATCGACGAGATCGCCGCGCTCCACCAGGCGAAGACGCAGATCAACTATGTGCGTGGGGTGCCGCCGGTCGTCAACGACCCGGTCGTCACCGAGCTGTTGCGCGACGCGCAGACCGCGCGCCGTGGATCGTACGCAATCGAGGACACCGAACAGAGCCTCGGCGGCGAGGACTTCTCCTGGTACCTGGAACAGGTGCCCGGCGCGATGGCGCGGCTCGGCGTCAGGGTTCCCGGCAGCCAGGTCCCGTACGACCTGCATCGTGGCGATTTCGACGTCGACGAACAGGCGATCCAGGTCGGCGTGGAGCTTTTCACCGCCGCAGCGTTGATCGACGGCAACCGTTCGTAACCGGCCGGAGGCCGGCCGTCCGGCAAGGGGACACCTTCTGTTCGCGACGATCCGATAACAGCTTCCCTAGGGGGCTTTGTCTGACATCTACGCGCGTTACGATCGCGGCGAAAAGCAGCGCCGGAAGTGGCGCTTAGGCCAGGTCGAAGGAGCCTCCCTTGCGCCGGATCACCAGGATCGCCACCGTGGGCGTCGCGTCAGCGGCACTCGCGCTCACCGCGACAGCGTGTGGCAACAAGTCGTCGTCGGACGCCGGTTCCGATTCCAAGGACGCCGGTGCGGCCATCGCCTACGACGTAGGCGGTCGTGGTGACCAGTCGTTCAACGACGCCGCCTACGAGGGTCTGGCCAGGGCCGAGAAGGACCTCAAGATCAAGGGCAACGACACCGAGCCCTCCGACGGCGAGTCGGACGCCGACAAGGTCCAGCGCCTGACCGAGCTGGCCCGCGCCGGCAACAACCCGGTGATAGGCGTCGGTTTCGCCTACGCGCCCGCCATCAAGAAGGTCGCGCAGAAGTTCCCGAAGGTCACCTTCGGGATCATCGACGACTCCTCGGTGACCGGTAAGAACGTCGCCAACCTGGTGTTCAACGAGGAGCAGGGCTCCTACCTCGGCGGGGTCGCCGCCGCGAAGGTGACCAAGACCAAGACGGTCGGCTTCGTCGGCGGTGTCGAGACCCCGCTGATCAAGAAGTTCCAGGCCGGTTTCGAGCAGGGCGTCAAGGACACCGACCCCTCGGTCAAGGTCCTGTCGCAGTACCTGACCCAGCCGCCGAACTACGACGGCTTCTCCAAGCCCGACCTGGGCAAGGCCGCCGCGCAGGGGCAGCTCGACAAGAAGGCCGACGTGGTCTACGCCGCCGCCGGTCTGGCCGGTTTCGGCTCGATCGAGGCCACCTCCAAGGCCGGCAAGTGGGCCGTCGGTGTCGACTCCGACCAGTACGCCCAGAAGGGCCTGGCCGCCTACAAGGACCAGATCCTGACCTCGGTCACCAAGGACGTCTCGGATGCGGTCTTCAACCTGATCAAGTCGGTCGAGGACGGCAAGCCGCAGACCGGCGAGATCCGCTACGGCCTGGACAAGGACGGCGTCGGCCTGGCCGACTCCAACCCGGCGTACACCAAGATGACCGACGTGGTCGCCGCGGTGGACAAGGCCAAGAAGGACATCATCGACGGCAAGGTCAAGGTCAAGACCACCCCGTAACGGCGTCTGCCGGTTGCGCGGTGGGTACGGTCCGCGGGCCCGGAGCGACGGCAATCGCCGCCGCTCCGGGCCCCGGGCGCGTCCGTGGCGCAACTCCCTGCCGCTCCGTATCGGACCCCTACCGGTCCGTGGAGGATCCCCGCATCCGCCCCCTGTTCCGGCTCGCCAGACACCTCCCGCCTTACGATTCGGCAGCGCTACGCGTGTAGACGACCCTCCGGCGCGATAACTTCACCCCCCGCCCTGCCCCACCCCGCCCCCGCTCCTTTCCGGCCAAGGAGAGTCCGTCATCAACACGTCCAGCACCGCTTCCGGCACCGCGTCCCGTACGCCGTCCGGGAGTTCACCCGCCGTCGAGCTGCACGGCATCACCAAACGCTTCCCCGGCGTCGTCGCCAACAGCGATATCGACATCACCGTTCACCGGGGCACCGTGCACGCACTCTGCGGCGAGAACGGCGCCGGCAAGTCGACCCTGATGAAGATCCTCTACGGCATGCAGAAGCCCGACGAGGGGACCATCACCGTCGACGGTGAGCAGGTCACCTTCGGCAGCCCCGGGGACGCCATCGCACGCGGCATCGGCATGGTGCACCAGCACTTCATGCTCGCCGACAACTTCACCGTGCTGGAGAACGTCGTCCTCGGCGCCGAGAAGCTGTACGGCATCGGCTCGAAGGCCCGCGCCAAGATCAGGGAGATCTCCGACGCGTACGGCCTCGGAGTCCGCCCCGACGCGCTCGTCGAGGACCTCGGCGTCGCCGACCGGCAGCGCGTGGAGATCCTCAAGGTCCTCTACCGGGGCGCCCGCATCCTCATCCTGGACGAGCCCACCGCCGTCCTGGTCCCGCAGGAGGTCGACGCGCTCTTCGACAACCTGCGGGAGCTCAAGGCCGAGGGTCTGACCGTCATCTTCATCTCGCACAAGCTGGGCGAGGTGCTGTCGGTCGCCGACGAGATCACCGTCATCCGGCGCGGTACCACCGTGGGCACCGCCGACCCGGCGTCCACCACCTCCAGGCAGCTCGCCGAGCTGATGGTCGGCAGCGAACTGCCCTCGCCCGAGACCCGCGAGTCGACGGTGACCGACATCCCGATGCTCGCCGTGGACGGGCTGCGGCTGGCCGCCACCGACCCCGACGGCGCGGTACGTGAGGTGCTGGCCGGGATCACCTTCACCATCCACCAGGGCGAGGTCCTGGGCATCGCGGGTGTCGAGGGCAACGGCCAGACCGAGCTGATCGAGGCGCTGATGGGGATGCGTGACCCCGACGGCGGGGTGATCACCCTCGGCGGCAGCGACATCTCGCACGTGCCCACCCGCAAGCGGCGCGAGGACGGCATCGGCTACATCCCCGAGGACCGGCACCGGCACGGCCTGCTGCTGGAGGCCCCGCTCTGGGAGAACCGCATCCTCGGCCATGTCACCGAGCAGCCCAACAGCCGCGCCGGACTGCTCAACCTCAAGGCCGCCCGCGCCGACACCACCCGGATCGTGCGGGAGTACGACGTCCGGACACCCGGCATCGACGTCACCGCGGCCTCCCTCTCCGGCGGCAACCAGCAGAAGCTGATCGTCGGCCGCGAGATGAGCCACAGCCCCAAGCTGCTGATCGCCGCCCACCCCACCCGCGGTGTGGACGTCGGTGCCCAGGCGCAGATCTGGGACCAGATCCGCGAGGCCCGCCGCGAGGGTCTCGCCGTACTGCTGGTCTCGGCGGACCTGGACGAACTGATCGGGCTCTCCGACACCCTGCGGGTGATGTACCGCGGCCGGCTCGTCGCCGACGCCGACCCCGCGACCATCACCCCGGAGGAGCTCGGCTCGGCCATGACCGGCGCCGCCACCGGTCACCTCGAAGCGGCTGAACCGGCCGACGCGGCCGAGGCAGTTGACCCGGCCGAGGTGGCTGAAGAGGTCGGGCCGGCCGAAACGACCGAGGCAGCACCAGCAGCCGAAGCAGCACCAGCAGCACCCGCAGCCGAAGCGGCCACAGCGGTCGACGCGGCGGTTGACGCAGTTCCGGAGGACGACGCCCGATGAAGAAGTTCGACAAGGACCGGCTGATCCTGGGCTTCGCAGGCCCGGTGCTCGCGCTGGTCGTCGCCATCGCCCTCACCTCGATGGTGCTGCTGCTCTCGGGCAGCGACCCCTTCGAGCCGTACCGGATCATGTTCGAGTCCGCCACGTACGTCGACGTCCAGGTACTGATCGTCAATCAGGCCGGTACGTACTACCTGGCCGCCCTCGCGGTCGCCGTCGGCTTCCGGATGAACCTCTTCAACATCGGTGTCGACGGCCAGTACCGGCTCGCCGCGATGATGGCCGCGCTCGTCGGCGCCAGCGTCGACCTGCCGGGGCCGCTCCAGATCGCGCTGATCGTGATCGTCGCGATGCTGGTCGGCGCGTTCTGGTCCGGGATCGCGGGCATCCTCAAGACCACCCGAGGGGTCAGCGAGGTCGTCTCCACGATCATGCTCAACTCGATCGCCACCAGCCTGGTCGCCTGGCTGATCCTGCCCAAGAACTTCGGCGTACAGCCCGCCGGTTCCAACAACCTGACGACCGGTGACATCCCGGAGTCCGGCTGGTTCCCCGGGCTGTCCATGGGCGCCGAGGCCGGCGAGATCTACGGCTTCACCTTCGTCGCCGCCGCCTGCGGTGTCGCGTACTGGTTCATTCTCGGCCGTACCCGCTTCGGCTTCGACCTGCGCGCCACCGGCGCCAGCGAGAGCGCCGCCCAGGCCTCCGGTGTCGACGCGAAGAAGATGGTCCTCACCTCGATGCTGATCTCGGGCGGGGTCGCCGGCCTCGCCGGGATGCCGACGCTGCTCGGCGACACCCACACGTACAGCCTCGACTTCCCGACCGGCGTCGGCTTCACGGGCATCACGATCGCCCTGCTCGGCCGGAACAACCCGCTCGGGATCGCGTTCAGCGCGCTGCTGATCGCCTTCCTCGACAAGACCTCGGCCTCCCTCGACCAGTACGGGTACGAGAAGGAGATCGCCACGATCATGCAGGGCCTGATCGTGATCTCGGTCGTCGTCAGCTACGAACTCGTCCGCCGTTACGGGCTCCGCCGCCAGCAGCAGAAGGTCGGCGAGGAACTCGCCGCCGGAGGCGCCCTCGCGACCGTTGCCGGTGCCGGGCCCGGCACCGGCAACGGCAAGAAGAACAAGAACGGCCAGAACGACACGACCGAGAAGGAAGGGGCCGCGCTGTGAGTACGACTACGAACACGAGCACCGTCTCTGCCACCAGCGCCGCCCCCGCCAAGGGGCCGGGCCGCCGTACGCTCTCCCTGCCCGTCATCCTGCTGATCATCGCGGGCGCGCTGGGCCTTGTCTCGCTCGTACGGCTGATCAGCGGCGCCAACGACCTCACCTCCGTCGGCCAGGTCTCCGGCGCCCTCGAACTCGCCATCCCGATCGGGCTGGCCGGACTCGGCGGCCTGTGGGCCGAGCGCGCGGGCGTCGTCAACATCGGCCTCGAAGGCATGATGGTCCTCGGCACCTGGTTCGGCGCCTGGGCGGGCTTCCAGTGGGGCCCGTGGGCCGGTGTCCTGTGCGGCATCCTCGGCGGCGCGCTCGGCGGACTGCTGCACGCCGTCGTCACCGTCACCTTCGGCGTGAACCACATCGTCTCCGGTGTGGCCATCAACATCCTCGCCGTCGGAGCCACCCGCTACCTCTCCAACTTCGCCTTCGACGGCCAGGACGGCGGCTCCTCCAAGCAGTCCCCGCGCATCGACTCGATCACCGACATCACGATCCCCGGACTCGCCGACTGGATGCAGGATCTCCAGGCCAGACACTGGTTCCTGGTCTCCGACATCGCGGGGGTCGTCGGTGGTCTGGTCACCGACCTGTCGCTGCTGACCGTGGTCGCGCTGCTGCTGATCCCGGGCACCTGGTGGGTCCTGTGGCGTACGGCGTTCGGCCTGCGGCTGCGCTCCTGCGGCGAGAACCCGGTCGCCGCCGAATCGCTCGGCGTCAACGTCTACAAGTACAAGTACATCGCCGTCACCGTCTCCGGCGGCCTCGCGGGCCTCGCCGGTGCCTTCCTCGCGATCGTCGCCACCGGCATCTACCAGGAGGGCCAGACCGGCGGACGCGGCTACATCGGTCTCGCCGCGATGATCTTCGGCAACTGGATGCCGGGCGGACTCGCCCTCGGCGCCGGGCTCTTCGGCTTCACCGACAGCCTCAAGCTGCGCGGCGGCGCCGAGAACGTCCACGCGATGCTGCTGCTCCTCGCGATACTGCTCGTCCTGGTCCTGGCCTGGCAGCTCTACCAGAAGAAGTACGTCTCCGCGGCGATCTCCGGGGCCGTCTCGCTGCTGCTCTTTGTCTGGTACCTGCTCACCGACCAGGTGCCGAGCCAGTTCGTCGACGCCGCTCCGTACGTCACGACGCTGCTGGTCCTCGCGCTCTCCGCGCAACGGCTCAGGATGCCCAAGGCCGACGGCATGCCGTACCGGAAGGGGCAGGGCTCATGACCGCGCCACCGACGCCTCCCACGCGCTCCACGCTCGCCGGGGCTGTCGACTGGGAGGCCCTGCGGAACGCGGCCCGGGACGCCATGTCCCGTGCGTACGCGCCGTATTCGGGCTATCCGGTCGGCGTCGCGGCCCTGGTCGACAACGGCCGTACGATCACCGGCTGCAACGTCGAGAACGCCAGTTACGGTCTGAGTCTGTGCGCCGAGTGCGGCCTGGTCTCCGCCCTGCGTCAGAGCGGCGGCGGTCGGCTCACCCACTTCACCTGCGTGGACGGCGCGGGCGAGGTGCTGGTGCCGTGCGGCCGCTGCCGGCAGCTGCTGTACGAATTCGGCGGGCCGGATCTGATCCTGGAGACCCCGGAGGGCTTCCGCACGCTGGACGAGATGCTGCCGCAGCCGTTCGGGCCGGGGCACCTCGCCTGAGACCGGACCTTGACCGGCGGCCGGTACCGAGACGGGTACCGGCCGCCGGTCATTACCGGTGGGAAATCTATGCGCGTAGAGATGTCAGGGATACTCTCGCGTACGTACGGAACGTCGTACGGAGCGCCGTACGGAAAGTCGTACGGCACGTCATCGAAAGGATCGTCATGGACGTCATCTCCGTCATCCGCGCCAAGCGGGACCGGGGCGAGCTGAGCCCGGAGCAGATCGACTGGGTGATCGACGCCTACACCCGCGGCGAGGTCGCCGACGAGCAGATGTCCGCGCTGGCGATGGCGATCCTGCTCAACGGCATGAACCGGACGGAGATCGCCCGCTGGACCGCCGCCATGATCAACTCGGGCGAGCGCATGGACTTCTCCGCGCTGTCGCGCCCCACGGCCGACAAGCACTCCACGGGCGGCGTGGGCGACAAGATCACGCTCCCGCTGGCTCCGCTGGTCGCCGCGTGCGGCGCGGCCGTACCGCAGCTCAGCGGCCGTGGCCTCGGCCACACCGGCGGCACGCTCGACAAGCTGGAGGCCATCCCCGGCTGGCGGGCGCTGCTCTCCAACGCCGAGATGCTGGATGTCCTGGAGTCCACGGGCGCGGTCATCTGCGCGGCGGGCGACGGACTGGCCCCCGCCGACAAGAAGCTGTACGCGCTGCGCGATGTCACCGGCACCGTCGAGGCCATCCCGCTGATCGCCTCCTCGATCATGTCCAAGAAGATCGCCGAGGGCACCGGCTCGCTGGTCCTGGACGTCAAGGTCGGCTCGGGCGCGTTCATGAAGACCATCGAGGACGCCCGCGAACTCGCCGCCACCATGGTGGGCCTGGGCACCGACCACGGCGTACGGACCGTCGCCCTGCTCACCGACATGGCCACCCCGCTGGGCCGCACCGCGGGCAATGCCCTGGAGGTCCGCGAATCCGTCGAGGTCCTGGCGGGCGGCGGGCCCGCCGATGTCGTCGACCTGACCCTGGCCCTGGCACGCGAGATGCTCGACGCGGCGGGCCTGAAGGACGCCGACCCGGAGAAGGCGCTGGCCGACGGCTCGGCGATGGACGTCTGGCGCCGCATGATCGCGGCCCAGGGCGGCGACCCGGACGCGGCGCTCCCGGTGGCCCGCGAGCAGCAGGTGGTCACGGCCCCGTCGTCGGGTGTCCTCACCCGCCTCGACGCGTACGGAGTCGGCGTCGCCGCCTGGCGCCTGGGCGCGGGCCGCGCCCGCAAGGAGGACCCGGTCCAGGCGGGCGCGGGCATCGAACTCCACGCCAAGCCGGGCGACCCGGTCACGGCCGGCCAGCCCCTGCTGACGCTGCACACGGACACCCCGGAGAAGTTCGGCTACGCGCTGGAGGCACTGGAGGGCGGCTACGACATCGGAGCACCGGGCACGGCGTACGAGGCCACGCCGGTGGTGCGGGAACGTATCGCCTGACCTGCGCCCGCGGCCGGAGGCCGCTGATGTATACGCCCCGTTCGGGTGAACGGGATCGGTGGACGCCTACCGGTCCCGTTCGGCATGCTGGGATCGGTGACGAAGCGAACGGAGACCGCCATGAGCGCACTCACTGTCGACCACGAGCCCCATCAGGGCTGGGACGACCTCGTCCGTATCTGGGAGGACACGGACGCGCCCGAGGGCTGCAAGGTGGAGATCATCGAGGGGATCGTCACCGTGTCACCCACGCCGTCCTGGGACCACAATTTCACCGCTGGGAGGGTACAGCGCCGTCTGTACGCTGTACTTCCCGAGGAATGGGAAATTGTCCAGACAATGGGGGCGGCCGTACCAAGCCGTAAGGGTCTGTACATTCCGGATCTGATGGTGGTGGCGGAGAACGACAAGCCCGCGCCTGGAGAGCTGTTTTCCGCAAGCCAGGCGAAGCTCGTCGTTGAGATCACCTCACGCGGCAACGCCAACCATGACCGTATCGCCAAGGCTCATGGCTATGCCCAGGCCGGTGTTCCTCTCTATTTGCTGCTTGATCCCTGGCAATCGGGCCGCCCGACGGCGACGCTCTATGGTGAGCCCGAAGGCAGTACGTACCGGGTCCTGGGGTCGGTCGAGTACGGCGGCAAACTGACTTTGCCGGCGCCCTTCGACTTGGTGATCGACACGGGCGTCTTCCCCATCAGCTGACCAACCGCTCCGCGAGCAGCCCCGGCAGCTCCCGCATGTCGTCGAAGACCACCGTGCCGGGGCCCCTCAGCCGGTGCGCCTCGGTCAGGCCGCCCGCGTAGCCGAAGGCCCGCATTCCGGCGGCTCGGGCCGCTTCGACGCCGTACGGGCTGTCCTCCACCACCGCGCAGCGCGCCGGGTCGACGCCCAGCGTGCGGGCCGCGTGCAGGAAGAGGTCGGGGGCGGGTTTGCCGTGGGCGACGTCGGCGGCGCTGAAGATACGGCCCTCGAAATGGTCGTACAGGCCGGTGGTCCTGAGGTTGCGCCGGATGCCGTCATGGCCACCGTTCGAGGCGAGGCAGAAGGGCAGGCCGAGGATTTCCAGAACCTCGGCGATGCCGTCGATCGCCGTCAACTCGGCGTCGAACGCGTCCTGGTAGAGATGCGCGTACGCCTGGTACCAGCCGGGCTCCAGCGGCCGGCCGAGCCGTTGCTCGACCGCCGCGTCGAACATCTCGCCCGAGGAGCCGACGAACGTCGCGATGATCTCCTCCTCGGTGAAATGGCAGCCCAGCGAGGCGAAGACCTGCGCGTCCACCCGGACGGCTATGCGCTCGCTGTCCACGAGGACGCCGTCGCAGTCGAAGATCACCAGCTCGACAGGATGTCCGGCAGAGTTTCCAGCAGAGTCTCGGGCTGGACATTCGGCGGGATCAGGGGTCATGCCGGGCAGCGTACGGGCCGTGTCGGAGCGGCTGCGATGAGTTCCGTCGGCGTGGCCGGTCTCTTACGTGTGGATGTCACGAAACCGATCGTTCTCGTCATCGCCGGACGCGTCACATCGGCCGATGCGCCCCGGCTCAGCGGGGAGCTGTGCGCGGAACTGTCCGCCGGCACGGCCGTGCGGGAGACCGGGGCGCCGCCTTACGACGACACCGCGCCCGCCGAGGTGATCTGCGACGTCAGCGGTCTCGTCCAGCCGAGTCTGGCAGCCGTAGAGGTCCTCGCCAGGCTCCAGCTGGCGGCCCGCAGGAGGGGCCGCCGGCTGAGGCTACGGGGCGCGGGGCGAGAACTTCGGCTGCTGCTGGATCTCGTGGGACTGGGAGGCATCGACCAGCGGACGGCGGGGGAGCCGGACGGGGACCGTCAAGCTCCCTGAGCCACCGCCCGCCGAGCGGCTGTTCCTCACTCCTCGTCCGGCTTCCTCTCCTGTTCCTTCTCCAGCCTCGGAGGCAGGTCGAAGAGCGGGAACCAGCGCTCCGTGTCCAGGAAGCAGTGCAACCCGGTGATCCGGCCGTCCTCGATCTCGATGACCTGGAGCGCCCACGGTGTGAAGCCGTCGCCCGACTCCGCCGGTTTGTAATGGGCGAAGGCCGGGGTGCCGTTGGCCAGGGTCGGGACGAGCCGCGAGCCACGGCAGCCGGCGCCGATGGTGAGCATGAAGCCGGTGATGTCGTCGTGGCCCTGGAGCCACAGGTCGTACGGCGGCATCGTGAACTTCGCGTCGTCATGGAGCAGGGCGGTCAGCGCCTTCATGTCGTAGCCCTCGAAGGCCACGACATAGCGCTCCAGCAGCGCCTTCTGCTCCTCGTCGAGCTCGGCCGCCGCGTCCGTCGCGTCGGGCGGCGACTCTGCGAGCGTCGCGCGGGCCCGCTGGAGTGCGCTGTTGACCGAGGCGACCGTCGTGTCCAGCAGCTCGGCCACCTCGCTCGCCTTCCAGGCCAGCACCTCGCGCAGGATCAGCACGGCCCGCTGCTTCGGCGGCAGATGCTGGAGCGCCGCGACGAACGCGAGCCGGATCGTCTCCCGCGACACCGCCGTCTCGGCCGGGTCGGCCACCGACGGCAGCACCCGGCCGTCCGGCACCGGCTCCAGCCAGACATTCTCGGGGCGCGCGCTGAGCTGGGCCTGGGCCACCGGAGTCGGCGCGGTCAGATCCATGGGGCGGGCCCTGCGATTGCCCGCGTTGAGCATGTCCAGGCAGACGTTCGTCGCGATGCGGTACAGCCAGGAACGGAGCGAGGAGCGGCCCTCGAACTTCTCGAAGCCACGCCACGCGCGCACCATCGTGTCCTGCACGGCGTCCTCGGCCTCGAAGGCCGAGCCCAGCATCCGGTAGCAGTAGCCGGTCAGCTCCGTCCGGTACTTCTCCAGCTGGGAATCCAGGTCCTCTGCTGTTACAAGATCACTCATTGGTCACCCCAGTCGCCCCCTTGGAACCACACTCTCGGAAGCTACCGCAGCCCACTGACATCCGCCGGTTTCCGGAGAAATTGCCCCAGCCCGACCCCTGCCCGGACAGACGGATACGGCCCGGGCCGCAGCGCTCTCGCGCCGCGGCCCGGGCCGTATCCGTCTGTCCGTTGTCTGTCCTACCGCGTTACCGCGTTACCGCTGTGCCGCCCGCACCGGCCGCCGCGCCGCCTGCACGCGCGCCGCGTGGCTCCCGTACAGGGTGATCGAGACGACCCCGAGGACCGCCAGCAGTCCCAGCGCCACCGTGGCCTCCCAGCCGCCCGCGTGGAAGGCGACCGCGCCCAGCGCGCCGCCCGCGCTGCTGCCCAGGTAGTACGCCGACTGGTAGAGCGCCGAGGCCTGCGCGCGGCCGGTCTTCGCCGTACCGCTCACCGCCGACGAGGCGACCGCGTGGCCCGCGAAGAAGCCCGCCGTGATCAGCACCAGGCCGAGCAGGACCATGACCAGCGCGTCCGAGAGCGTCAGCAGCAGACCGGCCGTCGTCGTGCCCACCGCCAGGTACAGCGCGCCGCGCCGGCCCAGCCGGGCGACCAGCCGCCCGGCCGCGGCAGAGGAGAGCGTACCGACCAGGTAGACCAGGAAGATCGAGCCGATGATGCCCTGCGGGAGGCTGAACGGCGCTTCCACCAGCCGGTAGCCGATCACCGTGTACACCGCGCCGAACACCATCATGAAGAGCCCGCCGATCGCGTACAGGCGGCGCAGCAGCGGGTCCGACAGGTGCCCGCCGACCGTCTTCGCCAGCGCGCGTGGGCTCAGCGACCGGGGCGTGAAGTTGCGCGCCTTGGGGATCATGAGGCGGAAGACGATCACGCAGAGCACCGCCATCAGACCGACCGCGCCCAGCGCCGCGCGCCAGCCCCACAGCTGGGCGACCCAGCCGGTGACGATGCGGCCGCTCATGCCGCCGACGCTGTTGCCCGCGACGAACAGCCCGATCGCGGCGACCAGCGCCTTCGGCCGTACCTCCTCCGCGAGGTACGCCATCGCCGACGCAGGCAGACCGGCGAGTGCCGCGCCCTGCACGGCGCGCAGCGCCACCAGCCACTCCACGTTCGGCGCGAACGGCACCAGCAGCCCGACCACGACCGCGACCAGCAGCGAGGCGGTCATCATCGTGCGTCGGCCGAGCCGCTCGGACAGTGCGCTCAGCGGCAGCACGAACAGGGCCAGCGCGCCCGTCGCCGCCGAGACCGTCCAGCTGGCCTGGCTCGCCGTCACACCGAGGTCGGTGGAGATGGCGGGCAGCAGGGCCTGCGTGGAGTAGAGGAGGGCGAAGGTCGCGACTCCGGCGGCGAAGAGCGCGAAGCTCATCCGGCGGTAGCCGGGGTGGCCCGGGGAGAGACGCGAATCCGACGCGGAGGACGACGAGGCCGACGAGGACGACGGCGGGGTCGAGGAGGTGGTCGGAGCGGACGGCGCGGCGGAGGCACCCGGGGTGGTGGGTGCCTCGGTACTGACTGAAGGCATACAACGACCGTAAGTACCGCTCCCTCATGCGTCCAATGCATGGAATGGCGATAATCGTTCCCATGGTGCATGAACACAGCTCACGGAAGCGTCTGTCATGGGACAGTTACGAAGAAGACATGGCGCCGACAGCCGAATTGGACCCCGAGTCCTGGTCCGCGGTCCTCGCGCCCCGGCTCGCGTACTTCGCCGGGGTGGCCCGCCACGAGCATGTGACCCGCGCCGCACAGGACATGGCCGTACCGCAGTCCACGCTCTCCCGGGCGATGGTCCGGCTCGAACAGGACCTGGGCATCGCCCTGTTCGCCCGTAAGGGCCGTACGGTCGCCCTCACCCACGCGGGCCGGACGTTCCTCGCCTCCGTGGAACGGGCCCTCGCGGAGGTGGAGCGCGCCGCCGAGTCCGTACGCGCCGACGCCGACCCGGCGTCCGGCAAGGTCGCCTTCGGCTTTCTGCACACCATGGGCTCCGAGACCGTGCCCGGACTGATCCGGGCCTTCCGCGCCGACCATCCGCGCGTGCGCTTCCAGCTCGTGCAGAACTACGGCGAGGCGATGATCGAGCGCATGCGCGCGGGCGAACTGGACCTCTGCCTCACCTCGCCGGTGCCCGACGCCCCGGATCTGGTCGCCCGGCGGCTGGACGAACAGCGGCTGCGGCTGGTCGTACCCGACGACCACCGGCTCGCGGGGCGCCGGCGCGTACGCCTCGCCGAGGCCGCCGACGAAACCTTCGTCACGCTCGAACCGGGGTACGGGCTGCGCCGGATCACCGACGACCTGTGCGCCGAGGCGGGCTTCCGGCCGCGCGTCGCGTTCGAGGGGGAGGAGGCGGAGACGCTGCGCGGCCTGGTGGCGGCGGGCCTGGGCGTCGCCCTGCTGCCGCCACCGGCCGTGGCCCGCCCGGGGGTTGTCGAACTGACGGTCACGGCGCCACGCGCGGTCCGTGAGATCGGGGTGGCCTGGCTCGACGGTCACCCGGACACCCCGCCGGTGGCGGCCTTCAAACGCTTCCTGCTGTCCCGGCGCGGCCAACTGCTCCCGGACTGAGGGAGACAGCGCGCGGCCGAGGCGCGCTCACGGCCGCAGCGACCGTCCGAACCCCGCCGCCAACGGCATCCGCAGCCCCAGCGGCGGAGGCGCCGCCAACGCGTCGGCGACCGGCCGGGAGTACGTGCGCGAGAGCAGCGCCCCCAGCACGAAGTCCGAGGCCAGCGCCAGGACTTCGTCGTGGTGCTGGCGCAGCGCGTGTCCGTCGGAGTGGACCTCGAAACGGCAGGTGTCCCGGTTGATCTTCTTGGCGCGCTCGGCCAGCCGGTACGAGAGGTCGGGATCGCACCGGGCGTCGTTGGTGCCGTGCATCATCAGCACCTGACGCCCCATCAGCTGCCGTACCGGCTCCGGTTCGGCGGCCCGGTCGCGCTCCGGCAGCCAGGGTGACATCGCCAGTACGGAGTTGACGGCCGGGTGCCCCGCCGCCCGCAGCGCGGCGCGGCCACCCATGCCGTGTCCGGCGAGGCAGACGGGCACATCGCCGTAGCGCCGTACGACCTCGTCCGCCGCCCACTCGGCGTCCGCCGCGAGGCGTGCGTCCGTACCGTTCCAGCCGCGACCCCGGTAGCGCACCACGTGCACGACCAGCCCTTCGGGCGCGCCCGCCCTGGCCAGGGAGCGCGCGAGGGGCAGGACGCGCGCGTACCCGAGGAGGGAGGGGGGCCGGGTGGAGGCCGGCTCGCCCGGCGGGAGTACGAGCACCACGCCGCCTATGGCCGCCCCGGCGGCGGGCGCGGCGATCGCACGCCCCAGCCGTGCCCGTGCCTCAGCCTTCGTTCCCGGCCCGGATCCCGTTCCCGACCTGGATCCCGCTCCCGGCCCGGATCCCGCGCCGGGCCCGGGGTCCGCTCCCGCCTCCGTTCCTGCTCCCGCTTCCGACCCTGTTCCCGAGTCCGGTCTCTCTTCCGCACGTGCGTCCACCCGTGCTTCCGTTCCCGCACCTGCCCCCGACCATGCCACCCGTGCCCACCGTGTCCCTGCTCGTGCCCATGGCTCTGCCCGACGCCCGCGTGCCGTCCCGTTCGGGCCCGCCGTCCGTTCCTCCGGCCGGGGAGCCGCGTGCTGTCCCATGGCAGAACAGTCTCAGAAGGACACGTGTACTCCACCCGTCCGCGTGGTCACTGTTAGATATCGACCGTCGCTGATCTACGCGCGTAGGCGTTAGAGTGCGGAGATGACGAGCCAGACATACCGTCCGCCCACCGCCGACCAGATCCGCCGCGCCCCCAAGGTCCTTCTCCACGATCACCTGGACGGCGGCTGCCGGCCGGGCACGGTCATCGAGCTGGCCCACGACGCCGGTTACGAGGGCCTGCCCGAGCACGAGTCCGACAAGCTCGGCCTCTGGTTCCGCGAGGCGGCCGACTCCGGCTCGCTGGAGCGCTATCTGGAGACCTTCGCGCACACCTGCGCCGTCATGCAGACGCGTGACGCGCTCTTCCGGATCGCCGCCGAGTGCGCGGAGGATCTCGCCGAGGACGGTGTCGTCTACGCGGAGGTGCGGTACGCGCCCGAGCAGCACCTGGAACGCGGGCTCACCCTCGAAGAGGTCGTCGAGGCCGTCAACGAAGGCTTCCGTGAGGGCGAGCGACGCGCCCTCGCCAACGGCCGACGCATCCGGGTCGGCGCCCTGCTCACCGCCATGCGGCACGCGGCCCGCTCCCTGGAGATCGCCGAACTCGCCAACCGCTACCGGGACTCGGGTGTGGTCGGCTTCGACATCGCGGGCGCCGAGGCCGGCTTCCCGCCCACCCGGCACCTCGATGCCTTCGAGTATCTGAAGCGGGAGAACAACCACTTCACCATCCACGCGGGCGAGGCCTTCGGGCTGCCCTCGATCTGGCAGGCGCTCCAGTGGTGCGGCGCCGACCGGCTCGGTCATGGCGTACGCATCATCGACGACATCGAAGTCGCCGAGGACGGCACCGTGACACTGGGCCGGCTCGCCGCGTATGTACGGGACAAGCGCATCCCGCTGGAGCTGTGCCCCAGCTCCAACCTCCAGACCGGCGCCGCCGAATCGATCGCCGAACACCCCATCGGTCTGCTCCGTAAACTGCACTTTCGCGCCACGGTGAACACCGACAACCGCCTGATGGGCGGCACCACCATGAGCCGTGAATTCGAGCTGCTGGCCGACGCGTTCGACTACACACTCGAAGACATGCAGTGGTTCACGGTCAATGCGATGAAATCAGCATTCATTCCTTTCGATGAACGACTCGCCATGATCAATGACGTGATCAAGCCCGGATACGCGGAGTTGAAATCCGAATGGCTGTTCAAGCAGACTGCTGTGACCAGCTGATATCTGGGTAGGGGGCGCCACGCACCTCCCTCGGTGAGCGGTCGGGAACACGAAATCCCGGCCGCTTCCGGGTGTTTGCGGGGCCGTGCGCGGATGGCTAACTTGCAGAGCCGCTCACATTCCCCTCCCCAAGGATGACATTCCTGATGAAGAAGTCTGTCGCCAAGACGCTCGGTGCCGCCGCCCTCGGTGCCGCCTTCGCCGCCACCGCCGCCGGGAGCGCCTCGGCCGCCGTGCCCGGCGTCCCCGACACGGGTGCCGTGCTGGGTGGCGTCACCAAGGCGGTACCGGTAGGCGATGTCGCCGGTGCCCTGCCGGTGAACGGTGTCGCGAAGCAGCTCCCGGCGCCCGTCTCCGACGCGACGACCGGCGCCACCACCGGGCTCGGCGCGCTCCAGCAGGCGGCTCCCCAGCTGCTCCAGGGCCTCCAGAACGCACTCCCGCTCAAGTCGCTGCTCGGCGGGATCCCGGTGAACACGGGACAGAAGGGGATCCCGGTCAACGGAATTCCCCTCGGCGGCTGAGCCTGTCCGGAACCACGACGTATGAGCGGGCGCGTATCCGTATGCGGGTACGCGCCCCACTCATGTCCGTCCACAGATGCGCGGGCGGTCGTGTACGGATGGCCCGGCCGGTTACCAGGCGGTCGAGGCGGTGCTCTTCTCGCCCGGCAGCAGGATCCACAGCGCCAGATAAAGCAGGAACTGCGGGCCCGGCAGCAGACACGAGGCCACGAATATCACCCGCATGGTGTTCGCGGACATGCCGAAGCGCCGCGCCAGCGCCGCGCACACTCCGCCGATCATTCGTCCGTCACGGGGGCGTACCAGTGCGGCCATGGTGGAACTCCTTTACGAGACCGTGCATGAGGGAACTCTTCGTCAATCTGCGTCGCTCTTCGTCGACTTTTTCGTGTGCTCCCGATATCTCCATGGTGCCCCCGGAGCCAGGGACAACGCCTCGCCCTACGGGGCGACGCCGACCCTGGGAATTGTCGGGGTCGCCCCCTGAGAGACGTCCTCCCTCGGGAGCATCCCCGGTCGTCCGCCGGGCCGGGGGGTACGACGGCCGCTGGGGGACCCCTGCTTGCGGCGCAGCCGGGACCGGCCCAGAGGGACCACCAGAAGATGTGCCAGCGCCACCCCGGCCGTATTGAGCAGCATCGCGTCCACGTCGACCACCCGGCCGGGCACTCCGGTCTGCAACAGCTCGATCCCCAGGGAGATCAGCGCACCGGCCGCGACCGTACGGGCCAGGGAGGCCCAGAAGGAAACGGCGAGACGGCCGCCCGCGACCGGCAGCAGGACACCGAGCGGGGCCAGCAGCAGCAGTCCCTCGCCGATCCTGCGGGCCGCCATCAGGGGCCCCAGGGCCAGATCCGCCCTGATGCCGGCGAACGGCGTCAGATTGGCGGCGTTCACCCACAGAACGTCCAGCGGGCGAAGCGTCAGCCACCCCACCAGCAGAAGATGCAGGAGGAGGAGAACGAGCCCCGCCGTACGGAAGCGGATGACGGCACTGCCGCCCGGACCTTGACGCACGAAACCCAAGACGCGGAGCCCGGCAGGATCGGTTCCGCCGGTTGCGGAAGAAGGGGTTCATGAGACGGGCATCACCCGTACGGGGGCGATCGGTCCGGCCACCGCAGGCCCGGGTGGGGCGTGGCGGGGCGCGGGAGACCACGCGCCGGTGTCATCTACCGAGGCGCTCGGGTCGTGTACCTCGAATGCCGTGTACCTGGAATGCCGCGTACCTGGACTTACGACGGTGACGACGACGGGGACGCCGAAGCCGAGGGAGACGAGGACGCCGACGCCGCGCGCGTCGGGGCCGTCTCGTCCGGGTGGTTCTTCGTCTGCTTGTCGCAGGTGTATCCGTGCACCGGATAGTCACCGGGCCCGCCCAGCACCACCTTGCCGTTCGTGGCCTCGCTCTCCGCGAACGTACAGACGATCTGCGCGAGCGCGGCCGGCGGCAGGTCCTCCGGCTGGCGGCTGAGCCGCAACGTGCCCGAGGGGTCGCCCGCGCGCGGCGCGGAGACGAGCAGTGGCCCCCGTACGGACGTGGTGAAGCCCGCGTTCCGCTCGGTGGAGGACGGCTGGGCCTGAAGCTCGTCCAGCAGCCCCTGACCGATACGCAGTCGGCTGTCGAGCGTCTTCCCGTCCGGTATCTGTGCCGCGCGCTCCACCGGGACCAGTCCGGAGGCGCACACGAGATACACCCGCACCGGCACGCCCGGGTTACGGCTCGTGATGACGTCCTTCTCGGGAGAAACCTCGCACGGCATCCGCGAGGGCGCGTGCCCGGCGTCCACCGGCACCGACGTGGTCCGGATTCCGCATCCCGTGGCCACGACGGCGAGCGCGGTCACGCACGCGAGGCGCGCGAACGCCACGGCGGGCCGGCGTATCCGCCCCGGTTCCGTACGGCTCCCTCGCGCCCGACTCCCGTCCGTACCGCTCCCGTTCGTACCGCTCCCGTTCGTACCGCGCGGGCTCTGCCCGCTCCTGGCAGTCACGGTGCGTCGCCTTCCTCTCCCCGTTGCCGTTGCGTCTCCCGTTCCAGGTCCCGCTCCGCCGACTCGCCCTCCCGGGGCAGTCGCAGGACGAACATCGCGCCGCCCTCCGGCACATTGACCGCGGTGATGTCGCCCCCGTGGATATGGGCGTTCTCCATCGCGATCGACAGGCCGAGGCCGCTGCCCTCGGAGCGCGGCCGTGAGGCGCTCGCCTTGTAGAAGCGGTCGAAGACATGCGGCAGGACGTCCTCGGGGATGCCGGGGCCGTGGTCCCGTACCGAGATGACCAGTTCGTCACCCTGCGTCCGCACCGCGACCCGGACCGGCGAACCGCCGTGCTTGAGCGCGTTGCCGATCAGGTTCGCCATGATCACGTCGAGCCGGCGCGGGTCGAGCCGCGCCATGATGTCCCGCCCGGCGTCCAGCTCCACCGCGTCGAGCCAGGCGCGCGCGTCGATACAGGCCGTGACCTGGTCGGCGACATTGACGTCGTCGAGGACGAGCCGGGCCGTACCCGCGTCGAAGCGGGTGACCTCCATCAGGTTCTCCACCAGGACGTTGAGCCTGCGGGTCTCACTGACCACCAGCGTCACGGCGGGCGCGATCATCGGATCGAGGTTCTCGGTCTCCTCCTCCAGGACCTCCGTCACGGCGGTGAGCGCGGTCAGCGGAGTACGCAGCTCGTGCGACATGTCGGCGACGAAGCGACGGCTGGACTCCTCCCGCGCGCTCATGTCCGCGATCTTCTTCTGGAGGGACTCGGCGGACTTGTTGAACGTACGTGACAGGTCGGCCAGTTCGTCCGTCCCCGTCACCCGCAGCCGGGTGTCGAACCGGCCCTCGCCGAGCTTCCGCGACGCCTCTCCCAGCCGCTGTACGGGCCTGAGCACGGTCGTCGCCGCGGCCTGCGCGAGCAGCGCCGAGCCGACGAGCGCGAGCCCCGTGGCGATACTCAGCGACACCGCCAGCGAGTTGAGGTCCGCGCGCTCCTGGTCGAGGGACTTGAACAGGTACCCGGTCGGCCCGCCGCCGATGATCCGCGTACCGCCCACCAGATAGGGCGTACTGCCGCGCTCGGTGCGCTGCCAGAACAGGTGGTACGGGTACGCGTTTCCCGAGGTGACCTTCTGCCTGTCGTTGACGGCCTTCTGGAGCGAGCGCGGTACGTCGTCGAGCGTGAAGGTGTCCGGATCGGAGGCCCCCACGATGGGCTTCCCCTCGGCACGCTCGCCGATCAGCAGCACGCTGTAACCGGAGTTGTCGCCCGACATCTGCTCGGCGGTGGTCTGGAGATCGGCCTGACTCGGCCGCTCGGGCAGCTCCGCCGCGCGGTTCTGCATCTCCTGCCGGAAGTCCTTGAGGGTGGCGTCCTGGGTCCGGGACAGTACGGACTCGCGGTTGAGCCAGTACGCGATCCCCGACGCGGAGACGGCCGCGGTCAGGGCGACGGCGCCGAAGACGACCACGAGCCGCAGCCGCAGACTGGTCAGCCGAATCCCGGCCAGGATGGCCTTCTTCGCCGAACCGCCCGTGGATCCCTTGGATTCTTGGGACTTTTCCCGGGACTTTTCTCGGGACTTCGTGGATTCCTTCGTCTCCGTGGATCCCTTCGTGTCGCCGTTCCTCGCGTCGCCGTTCCCCGTCGCGCCGTTCTGCGGCGGGCCGTCGTCCGGCCCGTCCTCCGTGGGTGCGTTGCTCACGAAGGGGCGTCCAGCCGGTAGCCCACTCCACGGACCGTACGGATCAGGGTCGGTGAGGACGGCACGTCCTCCACCTTCGCCCGCAGCCGCTGCACGCACGCGTCCACCAGACGCGAGTCGCCCAGGTAGTCGTGCTCCCACACCAGCCGCAGCAACTGCTGCCGCGACAGCGCCTGTCCGGGCCGGCGGCTCAACTCCAGCAGCAGCCGCAACTCGGTCGGCGTGAGCTGGAGATCATCGCCGTTCTTCGTGACGGTCATGGCGGAACGGTCGATCACCACACTGCCGTACGTCGCCGAATCCGTGGACTCCCGCTCGCCGCGCCGCAGTACCGCGCGGATACGGGCGTCCAGCACCCGCCCCTGCACCGGCTTCACCACATAGTCGTCGGCGCCGGACTCCAGGCCGACCACCACATCGATGTCGTCACTGCGGGCGGTCAGCAGAATGATCGGCAGTTGGTCGGTGCGCCTGATGCGCCGGCACACCTCGAAACCGTCGATACCGGGCAGCATCACATCCAGCACAATCAGATCCGGCCGCTGCTCCCGCAGCAGTTTCAGGCCGTCCTCTCCCGTCGCCGCGGTGGCCACACGGTGGCCCTGGCGTGACAACGAGAGTTCGAGGGCCGTGCGGATGGCGTCGTCGTCCTCGATCAGCAGCAGGAAAGGCACAGAGGTCATTCTGTCTTATGGGGCGACCGGAGTTCGACCGTCGGAGCGCTCCCATCGATTCCTCACGTTTTCCACAAGGACCACAGCCCCCTGTGACACGCCTGTGACAGTCGACGGACAGCGCCATGAAACTGCCCCGGCAAGCTCATTGGCACACGGAACGAAGCAACTCCAACCGACGGGGGGCGCGGAATGAACGCACTGCACGGCACCACCACGAGCGCAGTAATCACGCGCCTTCACGACGTCACGCGGAGCAGCGAGAAGTCCGGCGCCGTGAACGGGCGGGGGTGCGTTCGCAGCGCCGGGCGTCAGCACAAGCCGTCGTACATGACGGTGGTTGACACGCCCCAGGTGCTCAACGGGGGCAACGGGGCAGTCGCGTACGGGGAGGCCACGGGGGAACGGACGGCCCGGACGGAGACGGAGGACGCCGAAACGGCGTTCACCGCCTACGTCAGGGAGCGCCGCGCTTCCCTGTACGCGACCGCTTACCACCTGACCGGCGACCGGTTCGAGGCCGAGGACCTGCTGCAGAGCGCCCTCTTCTCGACGTACCGGGCGTGGGACAGGATCAGCGACAAGGCGGCGGTCGGGGGCTATCTCCGCCGCACGATGACCAATCTGCACATCAGCGCCTGGCGCAGGCGCAAGCTCAACGAGTACCCGACGGAGGAGCTGCCGGAGACGGTGGGCGACACCGACGCGATGCGCGGCACCGAACTGCGCGCGGTGCTCTGGCAGGCGCTCACCCGCCTTCCCGAACTCCAGCGCACGATGCTGGTACTGCGCTACTACGAGGGCCGCACCGACCCGGAGATCGCGGACATCCTCGACATCAGTGTCGGCACGGTGAAGTCGAGCATCTGGCGGTCGCTCCGCCGGCTGCGCGAGGACGAGGTCCTCAGCTTCGGCCGTGACGAGGAAGAGTCCTTCGGCGAACTGGTCGCCTGAGGGCAGTGGGGGGAAGTACGGGGGAGCAGGGCCCGCCGTTTCGGGGGAAACGGCGGGAGCACGGGGGATTCAGGGGAAGAAAGCAGGGGGATCCACGGGGGTTGACGGGGAAACGAAGCGGGATCGGACCGGGCTGGGGGGCCTGTCCGGTCCCGCTTTGTGTTGCTCGTGTCGTTCGGCGCTTGAGCTGCGCGGACGTGGGCCGTACGCGTACGGCCCAGTGCGTACAACTCGGTTCGTACGGTTGAACCGTGGCCGTTGGCCGCCTCGGTGGTCGGTGGTCGGTGGTCGGCCGCTCAGCGACCGCTCGCGCTCGGGGCGGCGGAGTTGGGGGCGGCCGTGTCGACCGCGCCCGCCGCGGGGGAGGGCACGCCGCGCGGCTTGACGCAGCGCCCGGCCGCCGCGGCCGTGATGCGTCCCAGCGCCTCCGCCTTGGCGCACGGATGCGCCCCCAACGCCGTCTGCCGGCCGACGATCGCGCGCTCGGCCCGCATCAGCCGCCAGCCGCGCCGCAGCAGGAACGGAATCGACTTCCGCCCCTCGCGCAGATCACGCAGCAGCCGCCGCCGGAACGTGGTCGAGGGCCGCCCGCGCAGACAGAGCGCGTCGGCCAGCACGCCGAGTTCCTGGCAGTGGGCGACGATATCGGCGGCGAAGATGCCCTCCGCGAGGAACAGTGGCGTACGTCCGATGTCGAGCGCCTCCGTGTCCACCCGCGCGCTGGTGGCGATGGAGTAGACGGGAACGGTCGTACGGCCCGTACGGCACAGCTCCACGATCGCGGCGACGGCGGCGTCCGTGTCCCAGGACCGCGCCGAGTCCCAGTCGATGTCCGTGCTGTCCGGGACCAGCGGCAGCGTCGGGTCGTCGCCCTCCTTGTAGAAGTCGTCGAGGCGCAGCACGGGCAGGCCCGTGTGGGCGGCGAGGGACGACTTTCCGGAACCGGAGGGGCCCGTGAGAAGCACGACTCGGGTCGGAAGGGAAGGAGAGCTCACGGGACACCAGTGTGGGGCATGAACCGGCGTGAGGGATCCCCGGGGACCTCCGATCGGCCGATGGGTTCGGGCGGTGAGGCCGGTCGGTGAGGTCGGGGGCGGGCAGCGGGTCGGGCGGGTGAGGTCGGCCGGGTGAGGTCGGCCGGTCCTGGTGGTATCGGCACCGCACCTCAACTACGCTGCGTGTCGCCACGATTACTCAAACCCTCTGCCAGGCAGGAAACCCCATGGCACGTCATGCAGCTCCCTCCTCCCCGCGCCTCACTCTGCTGCGCGCCGGTCTGACCGTCACCGCGGCGAGCGCGGTCCTCGGTCTGGGCGGTACGGCGGCCCAGGCGGCGCAGCCCGCCGCCCCGGCGCCCGCCACGAGCACCGACAGCAAGCTCAACGACTCCAAGCTCGCGGAATCCGGTGAGGCCGCGGTCCAGGGCGTCGTCGGCGCGCTCGGCCACGCGACGGCCGGTGCGCTGGGCCCGGCCAAGAACCTCAAGCTCTACCCGCTGGCGGGCACGGGCGTGGACCCGCTGGACAACGCGGTGGGTACGCAGGTCGCCGACTTCAAGCCGGTGTCCACCGCGATCCTGACCGATCCGCTGACGAAGGGCGGCGGGGCGCTCAAGAACCTGCCGCTGGTCGGGCCCGCGCTGGGGCTGCTGCCGGGGTGACGGACGACGGATGCCCGCTTTCGCCTCCGGAGCGAGGGAAAGCGGGCATCGGGCGGTGGCGGGCCTTGGGCGTCAGTACGTCAGTACGCCGAGGGTCGTTGCGGCCCCGAGCGTCAGTACGCCGAGGCCGTGGCGGCTTCGGGGGTCAGTACGCCGAGCCGGAGGCGCCCAGGCTTCCCGTCGGGTGCCAGACCGTCTTCGTCTCCAGGAACGCCGTCAGCCGGTGGGTACCCGGGTCGGCGGACCAGCTCGACACGTCCGCCGGCCTCGGGCGCCGTACGCGCTTGAGGTTGTCCGCCGCCGCGATCTCCAGGTCCTTGGCCAGGGCCTCGTCCGCGCCGGTCAGATCGATCCCGTTGACGTCCTGGTGCGCGGCGAGCGGGGCCGCGATCTCGGCGGTCCGGCCGGAGAGGATGTTGACCACGCCGCCCGGCAGGTCGGAGGTGGCCAGCACCTCGCCCAGACAGAGTGCGGGCAGCGGGGACTTCTCGCTCGCGACGACGATCGCCGTGTTGCCCGTCGCGATCACCGGGGCGATCACCGAGACCAGGCCCAGGAAGGACGACTCCTGCGGGGCCAGGACCGTGACGACACCGGTCGGTTCGGGGGTCGAGAGGTTGAAGAACGGGCCGGCGACCGGGTTCGCCCCGCCCACCACCTGGCCGATCTTGTCGGTCCAGCCCGCGTACCAGACCCAGCGGTCGGTCGCCGCGTCGACGATCGCCGCCGCCTTGGACTTGGACAGACCTTCGGCCTGCCCGACCTCCCGTACGAACTGCTCGCGGCGGCCCTCCAGCATCTCGGCGACGCGGTAGAGGATCTGGCCCCGGTTGTACGCGGTCGCGCCCGACCAGCCGCCGAACGCCTTCCGCGCCGCGACGACCGCGTCACGCGCGTCCTTGCGGGAGGACAGCGGGGCGTTGGCCAGCAGGCTGCCCTTGGAGTCCGTCACTTCGTACACCCGGCCGCTCTCGCTGCGGGGGAACTTGCCCCCGACGTACAGCTTGTAGGTCTTGAGGACACTCAGTCGCGTCGAGGTCGGGGTCGAGGTCGAGTCAGACATCGAGGTATGCCTCCAGGCCGTGGCGGCCGCCTTCGCGGCCGTAGCCCGATTCCTTGTAGCCGCCGAACGGCGAGGTCGGGTCGAACTTGTTGAACGTATTGGCCCAGACGACACCCGCCCGGAGCTTGTTCGCCACCGCGAGGATGCGGGAGCCCTTCTCGGTCCAGATGCCGGCCGACAGGCCGTACTGGGTGTTGTTGGCCTTGGCCACGGCCTCGTCGGGCGTACGGAACGTCAGTACGGACAGCACCGGGCCGAAGATCTCGTCACGGGCGATGGTGTGCGCCTGGGTGACGTTCGTGAAGAGGGTCGGCGCGAACCAGTAGCCGGAGGAGGGCAGTTCGCAGGCCGGGGACCAGCGCTCGGCGCCCTCCGCCTCGCCCGCGTCGGCCAGTGTCTTGATACGGGCCAGCTGCTCGGCGGAGTTGATCGCGCCGAGGTCGGTGTTCTTGTCCAGCGGGTCGCCGACGCGCAGCGTGGCCAGCCGGCGCTTGAGCGAGTCCAGCAACTCGTCCTGAACCGACTCCTGTACGAGCAGCCGGGAGCCCGCGCAGCAGACCTGGCCCTGGTTGAAGAAGATGCCGGTGACGATGCCCTCGACGGCCTGGTCGATCGGGGCGTCGTCGAAGACGATGTTGGCGCCCTTGCCGCCCAGTTCGAGCGTGACCTTCTTGTCCGTACCGGCGACCTCGCGCGCGATGGCCTTGCCGACGGCGGTCGAACCGGTGAAGGCGACCTTGTCGATGTCCGGGTGCGCGACGAGCGCGGCTCCGGTGGTGCCGTCACCGGTCACGATGTTGACAACGCCCTTGGGGAGCCCGGCCTGGCGGCAGATGTCCGCGAAGAACAGGGCGGAGAGCGGGGTGGTCTCGGCGGGCTTCAGGACGACCGTGTTGCCGGTGGCGAGCGCCGGGGCGATCTTCCAGGCGAGCATGAGGAGCGGGAAGTTCCAGGGGATGACCTGCCCGGCGACCCCGAGCGGGCGGGGGCCGGCTCCATATCCGGCGTGGTCCAGCTTGTCGGCCCAGCCCGCGTAGTAGAAGAAGTGCGCGGCGACCAGCGGGAGGTCGGAGTCGCGGGTCTCCTTGATCGGCTTGCCGTTGTCGAGGGTCTCCAGGACGGCCAGCTCGCGCGAGCGCTCCTGGATGATCCGCGCGATACGGAACAGGTACTTGGCCCGCTCGGCGCCGGGCAGCGCGGACCACTTCTCGAACGCCTTGCGGGCGGACCTGACGGCGCGGTCGATGTCCTCGGTGCCGGCCTGGGCGACTTCGGAGAGGACCTCTTCCGTGGACGGGCTGAGGGTCTTGAAGACCTTGCCGTCGGCCGCCTCGGCGAACTCGCCGTCGATGAACAGGCCGTAGCTCGGCGCGATGTCGACGACGGAGCGGGACTCCGGAGCGGGTGCGTAGGCGAACGCGTCCAATGCGTTCGATGTGCTCAGTGCGTTCAAAGCGTTCTCGGATGCCATCTCTGCCTCAGTTGCCATCTGTGCCTCAGTCCACCGTGACGTAATCGGGGCCGGAGTACCGGCCGGTGCTGAGCTTCTGACGCTGCATCAGCAGGTCGTTCAGCAGACTGGAAGCGCCGAAGCGGAACCAGTGGTTGTCCAGCCAGTCCGCGCCGGCGGTCTCGTTGACCAGCACCAGGAACTTGATCGCGTCCTTGGTGGAACGGATGCCGCCGGCCGGCTTCACGCCGACCTGCACCCCTGTCTGTGCGCGGAAGTCGCGTACGGCCTCCAGTAGCAGCAGGGTGTTGGCCGGAGTGGCGTTGACCCCGACCTTGCCGGTCGACGTCTTGATGAAGTCCGCCCCGGCGATCATGCCGAGCCAGGAGGCGCGGCGGATGTTGTCGTACGTGGAGAGCTCGCCGGTCTCGAAGATGACCTTGAGGCGGGCGGCCCCCGCGGCCTCCTTCACGGCGCGGATCTCCTCGTACACCTTCAGATAGCGCCCCGCGAGGAACGCGCCGCGATCGATGACCATGTCGATCTCGTCGGCGCCGGCGGCCACGGCGTCGCGGGTGTCCGCGAGCTTCACGCCCAGCGAGGCGCGGCCGGCGGGGAAGGCGGTGGCGACGGAGGCGACCTTCACGTCCGAGCCGGCGAGCGCGGCCACCGCTGTCTCCGCCATGTCCGGATAGACGCAGACGGCCGCGGTGGCGGGAGTCGTACGGTCGGTCGGGTCGGGCCGGAGGGCCTTGGCGGCGAGCGCCCGGACCTTGCCCGGGGTGTCCGCGCCTTCGAGTGTCGTCAGGTCGATCATGGAAATGGCCAGGTCGATGGCGTACGCCTTGGCCGTGGTCTTGATCGAGCGCGTCCCGAGCGACGCGGCACGCGCCTCCAGGCCGACGGTGTCGACGCCGGGCAGCCCGTGGAGGAAGCGGCGCAGTGCGCTGTCGGACGCGGTCACGTCGGCGAATGCGGGGGTGATGGTGGGCATGGTCACCAGAGGAGCATATCTACGCGCGTAGCGGCCTGTACAGGGGGTGCGGGTTGTGCGGCCGGGCCGTTCGTGGGCGGTGACCGGCGGGAGGTCGGCCGGACGGGTGCGGCAGAATCGGTTGTATGACGACCCCGAGCCCCGAGCAGCCCTCCGAGCCGACGACGGATGTGACACCGACGCCGGATGCGCCGACGCGGGGCGGGGCGCCGGAGCCGGGCGGGGCGCCTGCGACGGATGCGGCGTCGGCGCCGGATGAGATGCCTGCGCCGGGTGGGGTGCCCGCGCCCGGTGGGGCATCAGCGTCGGGTGGGGTGCCCGCGCCGGGTGAGGCATCAGCGCCGGGTGGGGCGCCCGCGACCTACGCCGATCGCGTCTACCGGTCGGCCGGCGGGATCCTCGGCGGTGTGCTGCTGCTCGTGATCGTCGGCTGGCTGGGCGGCGACGCGCTCTTCCGGGGGACGGGCCGCGCGCCCTGGCTGGCGCTCGCCGGGCTGCTGTTCGTCGTGCCGCTCATCATCGCGTTCAGCCTGCGCCCGGCGGTCTATGCCGGTCAGGACAGGCTGCGGATCAGGAACCCGTTCCGGACGATCAGCCTTCCCTGGGCGAGCGTCACGGATGTGCGGGCCACTTTCTCGTGCGAGGTGTTCACCGAGAACGCCGGGAAGTTCCAGATGTGGGCCGTCCCCGTTTCCTTGCGCCAGCGCAAGCGCGCCAACCGCCGACAGGCGCGTCTGGTGCACGGTGACCCGATGGGCATCGGCACCGTCGGCATCCCGCGCGGCAGGGCTTCGCAGGGTGCCGGGGCGGGCGCGGACGAGGCCCAACTGGCCCTGGCGGACCGTACGGTCGCCGAACTGCGCGAACTGGCCGAGCGCTCCGCCGCACGCCCCACCGCCCAGGGCGAACCGACGGTGCGCTGGGCGTACGGGATCATCGCGCCCGCCGTCGCGGGCCTGGTGGTCCTGCTGGTGCTGCTGCTGACGGGGTGAGCGCGCTGGTCCAGGGCGGGGGCCAGGGCGGGAGCGTGCACAACCGTGCCCGGCTCTTCTCGCTGAGGCATGAGACTCTCTGGCCGTGTCGGACGTGATGCGCGGGTTGCAGGCGGCTTTGGACGAAGCTGTGTCTCCTTCGTGGGCGAAGCGAGTTCGCGCCGGGCGCGACCTTGCTCCCTTCGCTGATGTTCCTGTGGCTGCGGAAGCGTTGGCGGGTCTGCTGCTGGACGTCGCGGACACGGCTGTGACCCGACGGACCGCAGAGGCCCTGGTCCGAGTGGGGACGACAGCCGCCGTAAGGCTCATCGCTCTCGCGGTCGCAGAGGCCGATGACGACCATGGCGACTGGATGCAGACCGGGGTGCGTGACGCGCTCGTGGGTCCGGACGCCTTGCCGGACATCGCAGCGGTCTGCGGTCGGCTCGCTCAGGACCCCGACGCAGATGTACGCCGAGGTGCTGCGGAGGTCTTGGGGTGGGCGACCGAAGTACTGGAGTAGGACCGCGACCGGGTGAACCTTGCCCGGTGGTCCTGCTGGCCTGCTGGTGCGGTGCGGTGCGGTGCGGTGCGGTGCGGTGCGTTGCGTTGTGGGTGCGGGGGCCGGGGCCTCCGGAGGTACGTGTCCTGCACTGCATGATTTACGGCGCGTGCGGCCTTGTTCTTCGGGTGCGGCCCGGTGTGCGCCACAAATCACGCTTTACGTTCCGGACACGCACCTCCTACGACCCCGCCCCCCTCCCGCCGGTGCGTCGCCTGCGGCACGGTGGGGTTGAGGGCGCTCTGTCCCTCAACTCCTCTGCTGCTTAGGCGTGTTGGGGGATACCTCGTTGGTCGTGTCGTCATCGGCCTCCAGAGGGACGGCGCCACCCAGGCCCACCAACACCAGCTTGAGTAAGCGCAGGTAAGCAGGGTCGTCGCGGGTCAGGGGGCGGTCGGCCGGGACGAGCGCGGCGGCGGAGCCGTCGGATCGGGCGGGCATGCGGTGGCCTCCAGGGTGAAGATCAGGCTCTTCCCGGTCGGCGTGGTCACGACGAACCATCCGGGGGCGAGGACGTCGAGCAGTTCAAGGCCTCTGCCGTGGCTGTCCCACGCGGTGGCCACGCGGCGCGTCGGCTCGGACTTGGACCGGTCGTGCAGCTCGATCTGGATCGAACTGCCCACGGGCGAATGGCAAATCAGATCGAACCAGCCTCCGCCCGCGTGCAGTACGGCGTTGGTCGCGGTCTCGCTGACCAGCAACTTGACCATGTCGTGGTCCACCCAGGGGTGCGGCGCGTAGGCACGGGCCGCTATGGCGCGGGCCTCGGGGACGGCAACTGCCGTGCAGGGGTAGCGCTCTACCGCCAGGACGTAACCACGCTGATCCATTACCCACACCTTTCGGGCGCGCGGATGTAGAGGCAGCCCGCTGCGGATACGTGCGTTCGCAGCGTGCGCGCCCAGTTTGGGTCACGTGACCCGCCCTGTGCAACCCAGCGTGCAGGTGTCAACTCGGAGAGTCATAGGGTGGTCAACTGGCCGATACTCTGACGGCGTCGGGAGCACGCCACTGGAAGGGGACTCGTGGCTGTAAGCGTCAATGCGAACGCGATCTTCGCCATGCGCCGCGTGGGCGAGGAACTTCAGCGTCTCCGCGTGGAGGCTGGTCTCCAGCAGGAGGCGGTAGGGCAGGCGCTCGGTGTCTCGCGGTACACCGTCGGCAAGATAGAGCGTGGCAGAGCGTTCCCCACGGATGAACAACTCCCCAAGCTGCTCAAGCTCTTGAAGGTGACTCCCGAGGAACGTGCCGGGATCGTCGCGACGATCGAGCAGGGCAGGTCGTACGGTCGCGCTTGGTACGAACGGCCAGAGGTTCAGGCTGTGTTCAGCGGCGATTCCTATCGCTACTTCTCTCTCGAAGATGCCGCACACCGCATGTCGGTCCACTCCGGGACCTATGTGCCGGGGCTGCTCCAGACACGTGAGTATGTCGAAGCACTGGCCGCGTTCGGCCAGAAACAGGAGAGCGCGGAACGCCGCGAAGCCTTTGTCGAGGTCCGGTTGAGGCGACAGGAGGTCCTCACGCGCCGCAACCCGCTCACCATGGAAGCTCTCTGCCTGGAGTCGGCTCTTCGTTCGGTTGTGGGTGGGCCGGTGGTCATGGGCGCGCAACTCCGGCACTTGAGGGCATGGGCCGGCCGCCCGAACGTCACATTGCGAGTCATCCCGTTCATGTCGGGAGCCGCAAGCACAACAGGTGCGCCGTTCACCATCCTTGACTTCCCCGGTTCCGACAACCGCAGCGTCGTATCTCTGGAACGGGTACGAGGGGATACTCTCCAGGACGATCCCGTGGAAGTTCGGATCGCTCGCCGGAAGTTCACCGACCTGGCCAGCTGTGCGCTGGACGAAGAAGCGACCGTCCGGTGCATCGAGGACATCGAAAAGGGACTCACATGAGCGACCAGAAGGACGCCCTCTACGCGGCCTCACTCGACGGCGAGTGGGAGAAGTCCTCGTTCAGCAATGGCTCAGGCAGTGATTGCGTCCAGATCATGCCCATCGAGGGCGGCGTCGCCTTCGGTGACACCAAGCGCCGCGACCTCGACGGCGCTCTCCGGTTCACCGACAAGGAGATGCTGGCGCACGTACTGGCCGTCAAGGCCGGCCAGTACGACCACCTCATCCCCGAAGGAACCGAACTCTGACCCGGGGGATCGGTGTTCAGATCCCCGCCGCCTCCGACAAGTCCCGCTTCAGTGACTCCAGGACCTGTGTGCCGGTCGCCCGCGCCGACGTCAGGTCCGTTGCGTCGGCGACCGGGATCACGACCTCCAGGTAGCACTTCAGCTTGGGTTCCGTGCCGCTGGGGCGGACGATGACGCGGGCCTTGTAGGTGCCGTCCAGGCGGTAGCGGAGGCCGTCCGTGGGCGGGAGGGTGGCTGTGCCTCGGGTCAGGTCCTCGGCCGAGGTGACGGTCAGGCCGGCCAGGGTGGTGGGGGGCTGTTCGCGCAGGCGGTGCATCGCGTCCGCGATCAGGGACAGGTCCTTGACGCGGACCGAGAGCTGGTCCGTGGCGTGCAGGCCGTGGGCTACGGCGAGGTCGTCCAGGAGGTCGGAGAGCGTACGGCCTTCGGCCTTCAGCTCCGAGGCCAGTTCGGCGACCAGCAGCGCGGCCGTGATGCCGTCCTTGTCCCGTACGCCGTCGGGGTCGACGCAGTAGCCCAGCGCCTCCTCGTATCCGTACCGCAGGCCCTCGACACGCGCGATCCACTTGAAGCCGGTCAGCGTCTCCTCGTAACCGAGCCCCGCCGCCGCGGCGATCCGGCCGAGCAGCGAGGACGAGACGATCGACTCGGCGAACGTGCCCGTCGCGCCCTTGCGGACGAGGTGCGCGGCGAGCAGCGCGCCGACCTCGTCGCCGCGGAGCATGCGCCAGCCCGCCTCGGCCGAATCGTCCGGGACGGCCACCGCGCAGCGGTCCGCGTCCGGGTCGTTGGCGATGATCAGGTCGGGCCGGACGCGGCGGGCCGTGGCGAAGGCCAGGTCCATCGCGCCCGGCTCCTCCGGGTTCGGGAACGCGACCGTCGGGAACGCCGGATCGGGCTCGGCCTGCTCCGGCACCGGTACGGGCGCGGGGAAGCCGGCCCGCGCGAAGGCCGCGAGGAGCGTTTCCGTACCGACGCCGTGCAGCGCCGTGTGGACGGTCCGCGCGGTGCGCGGCGTGCCCGGGGTCAGGGCGGCGCCCGTACGGTCCAGATACGCCTCCAGGACCTCGTCCCCCAGGGTCTCCCAGCCGTCGTCGGGACGCGGGACGGAGGCCAGCGCGCCGATCGCGTCGATCTCGGCCGCGATCTCGCCGTCGGCGGGCGGCACGATCTGGGAGCCGTCGCCGAGATAGACCTTGTAGCCGTTGTCCCGGGGCGGGTTGTGGCTGGCCGTGACCTCTACCCCGGCGACGGCGCCCAGGTGCCGTACGGCGAAGGCCAGGACGGGGGTGGGCAGCGGCCGGGGCAGTACGGCGGCGCGCAGGCCCGCGCCGGTCATCACGGCCGCGGTGTCCCGGGCGAAGTCCGCGGACTTGTAGCGGGCGTCGTAGCCGACGACGACCAGGGGCGTTCCGGATGACGCGAGTTCCGGGCCGTCGTCGCCCTGCTTCTTGAGATACGCGGCGAGGCCGGCCGCGGCCCGGATGACCACCGCGCGGTTCATCCGCATGGGCCCGGCGCCCAGCTCCCCGCGCAGCCCGGCGGTACCGAACTGGAGCGTGCCCGCGAACCGTTCGGCGAGTGCGTCGAGATCACCGGCGTCGATGATCCCGGCGAGTTCCTCGCGGGTCTCGCTGTCCGGGTCCTCGGCCAGCCAGGCCGCGGCCCGAGCGACGAGGTCCTGCCGTGACGCGTCCTGGGTACTGTCCCGCTCCCCGGGGGTGTCCTGCGCCTGGGGAGTGTCCTGCGTCGCGTCCTGTCGCGTCAGGTCCTGCTGCACGGTGGGAGTACCTCCTTGCGCCGCAGCCGGCGCCGCTCTGGCGGAGGTGGTCGTGCTCCGCCGTGGTTCCTGCCGAGGCCGGTGGTTGTCCCGGCCGAGTTTCGTTCCCGCCTCTATAACGTGCCCAGGGATCGGACGCGTGCGAGCATCGGACGCCCCTGAGATGCCCCTGAAATGCCCCCTGAGACGTCTCTGAGGATCAGGGTGCGCCCGAGGCGTCAGACGCGCTCAAGCACCCGTGCCAGCAGCGCGCCCATCTGCGTCGCCGAGTCGCGGCCCGCCTGGAGCACCTCTTCGTGGTTGAGCGGCTCGCCCGACAGTCCCGCGGCCAGGTTGGTGACCAGCGAGATACCGAGGACCTCGGCGCCCGCCTCGCGGGCCGCGATGGCCTCCAGGACGGTGGACATGCCGACGAGGTCGCCGCCCATCACCCGGACCATGTTGATCTCGGCCGGGGTCTCGTAGTGCGGGCCGGGGAACTGGACGTACACGCCCTCTTCGAGGGCCGGGTCGATCTCCTTGCAGAGCGTGCGCAGCCGGGGGGAGTAGAGGTCCGTCAGGTCCACGAAGTTCGCGCCGACGATCGGGGAGACCGCCGTCAGGTTGATGTGGTCGCTGATCAGTACGGGTTGCCCGGGGCGCATGCCCTCGCGCAGTCCGCCGCAGCCGTTCGTCAGGACGATGGTCTTGCAGCCTGCGGCGACGGCGGTACGGACGCCGTGCGCGACGGAGGCGACGCCCCGGCCCTCGTAGTAGTGCGTACGGCCGAGGAAGACCAGCGCGCGCTTCTCGGCGATCTTGTACGAGCGGATCCTGCCGCCGTGCCCCGCCACCGCGGGTGGCGGGAATCCCGGCAGCTCGGTCACGGGGAACTCGGCCTCGGGCGCTCCGAGCGCATCGACGGCCGGAGCCCAGCCGGAGCCCATCACAAGGGCGACGTCGTGGGTCTCGGCGCCGGTGAGCTCGCGCAGGCGCGCGGCGGCGGCTTCGGCGTCGGCGAAGGGGTCGGCGGGTCCGCCGGCGTTGGCCGGGGTAACAGATGCGTTCACGCGGATGAGGGTAGCCGGTCATTCCCTACGCGCGTAGATGTATGCGGCACGCTCTTGAGATCGTTGTGTGGTCGTTTCTGGCGGAAAGCCCTGGTGTGTGCTCCTGTACGCGCCCTGGGCCAGCCGCGCTGCCCGCCCTGGGCCCGCCGTGCCGTCCGCGCCGCGCCCGCCCCGTCAGCAGGGGCGTTTGCGCAGTTCCATCACGTAGTCGTGGGGGGCGCCGGCCGATTCCGCGGCGTCGGCCAGTTCGCCCAGGTAGCGCGCCGACGGCAGGCCGCCCTCGTAACCGTTCAGGACGTAGAGCCAGGTCGGCTCCTCGCCGTCCAGGGTGTGCACCCGGACGCGCATCCGGCGGTAGATGTCGAGGCCCACGCCCTCCCAGCGGTCCATGGAGTCCTCGTCCATCGGGGCGATGTCGTACAGCGCGACGAACACCTGGGAACGCGGTGCCTCCACGATCGTGACCAGCGCTCCCTCCCAGCCCATCTGCTCGCCGCCGAAGGTGAGCCGCCAGCCGTTGAGCCAGCCGGTACCGCGCAGCGGTGAGTGCGGTGCGCGGCGGGACATCAGCCGCGCGTCGAGGTTGCCGGCGTACGCGGCGTAGAGCGACATGGGGTCGAGGGTACGGGAGGTGCGGACGTGGGTTGTTTTTTGAGGGGTCGCTTTTTTTGTGGGCTCGGTTCGCCGCCGGGGCGCTCTATGCCCCTGCCGACGGTCGACCGTGCCCGCCTCCCGTTCCTCGGGGCCTGTGCGGTCTCCCTCGCGGCGGCGGCCCTCGCGGTGACCTGACGGCCGGGTTGCGCACGTCCGCCGGCGAGTGAGCCGAAGGGGCGCGTCGACGTCGAAAGAGAGAGCGCGCGGAGGTTCGTGAGGAACGAGCGAATCGAGCACGGTCGACCGTCGACGTCGGCACAGAGCGCCCCGGAGGCGAACCGAGCCCTCAAAAAAAGGGGCCGCAGGCACCCCGGGGGGAAGCTACTTGAAGCGTGCGGGACAATGGGGTACGTACTGCATCCCCCGGGGGGCTCCCCCGGAACCCCGGCCGGGGTGGCAGACGGGCCGGGATGACAACCCGAGGCGGACTTTTTCGTGACCCGGATCGTGATCATCGGCGGTGGCCCCGGCGGCTACGAGGCGGCCCTGGTGGGCGCCCAGCTCGGCGCGGAGGTGACCGTCGTCGACTGCGACGGCCTCGGCGGTGCGTCGGTGCTCACCGACTGCGTACCGTCGAAGACCCTCATCGCGACGGCCGAGGTGATGACGACCTTCGACTCCTCGTACGAGGAACTGGGCATCATCGTCGCCGACGACACCCCGCCGGACGAGCAGAGCGCGCGCGTCGTCGGGGTCGACCTCGGCAAGGTCAACCGGCGTGTGAAGCGGCTCGCCCTCGCCCAGTCCCACGACATCACCGCCTCCGTCACCCGGGCCGGCGCCCGCGTCATGCGCGGCCGTGGCCGGCTCGACGGCCGGCAGGCCATGGACGGCTCGCGCAAGGTGATCGTGACCGCGGCGGACGGCAGCGAGGAGTCGCTGACCGCCGACGCCGTGCTGGTCGCCACCGGCGCCCACCCCCGCGAGATCCCGGACGCGCGGCCGGACGGCGAGCGCATCCTCAACTGGACGCAGGTGTACGACCTCGACG
This sequence comes from Streptomyces sp. NPDC088400, assembly GCF_044753355.1. NCBI lineage: Bacteria > Bacillati > Actinomycetota > Actinomycetes > Kitasatosporales > Streptomycetaceae > Streptomyces > Streptomyces sp. NPDC088400. The sequence continues at coordinate 371,366 of NZ_JBIVMZ010000001.1, forward strand.
AGCTCCCCGAGGAGCTGATCGTGGTCGGTTCCGGTGTCACCGGCGCCGAGTTCGCCGGTGCCTACCAGGCGCTGGGTTCGCGGGTCACGCTCGTCTCGTCCCGGGACCGGGTGCTGCCCGGTGAGGACCCGGACGCCGCCGGCGTACTGGAAGACGTCTTCCGGCGCCGGGGCATGAACGTGATGTCCCGTTCGCGTGCCGAGGCCGTCAAGCGCGTGGACGACCGGGTGGAGGTGACCCTCTCCGACGGCCGGACCATTTCCGGTACGCACTGTCTGGTGGCGGTCGGCGCGATCCCGAACACCGCGGGCATGGGTCTGGAGGAGGCCGGTGTCTTCGTCAAGGACTCGGGTCACATCAAGACCGACCGGGTGTCCCGTACCTCCGCGCCCGGTGTCTACGCGGCCGGCGACGTCACCGGGATCTTCGCGCTCGCCTCGGTCGCGGCCATGCAGGGCCGGATCGCGATGTACCACTTCCTGGGTGACGCGGTGGCCCCGCTCAACCTCAAGACCGTCTCGTCGAACGTCTTCACCGACCCGGAGATCGCCACCGTCGGGTTCAGCCAGGCGGACGTCGACGGCGGCAAGATCGATGCCCGCGTCGTCAAACTGCCGCTCCTGCGCAACCCGCGCGCCAAGATGCAGGGCATCAGGGACGGCTTCGTCAAGATCTTCGCCCGGCCGGGTACGGGCATCGTGGTCGGCGGTGTGGTCGTCGCGCCGCGTGCGAGTGAGCTGATCCACCCCATCGCGCTGGCGGTCGACAACAACCTGACGGTGGAACAGATCGCGAACGCCTTCACCGTGTACCCGTCGCTGTCGGGCTCGATCGCCGAGGTGGCGCGGCAGTTGCACACGCGTAAGACGTCGGACGAGAACTGACGCCCCCGGGGCGCCCGGTGCTCTTGGTGCTTCTGGGGCGTTCAGGCGGTCCTTCGCTCCGCGTCGGGAGTTGATGTGTAGCACCAGGGCGCCCCTTATACCACTGTGCGTGCTCGCCTGTGTACAACTTCTCTTTTTCGGCGCAAACTGCTGAAAGTGGATGGTCGTTGGCGTTACTGTCAGTTTCGTGTTCGCTGCAGAACGTCGCCAATTGATCCTCGAAATGGTGCGTGCCAACGGGGCTGTGTCGCTCCGTGAGCTCGCCCGCGTCGTCCAGACCTCCGAAGTGACCGTCCGGCGGGACGTGCGGGCGCTCGAGGCCGAAGGACTCCTCGACCGCCGGCACGGCGGTGCGGTATTGCCGGGCGGATTCACGCGAGAATCCGGCTTTCCGCAAAAGTCCCATCTCGCAACGGCGGAGAAGACGGCCATCGCCGACCTCGCCGCGAGCTTCGTCGAAGAGGGCGAGGCCGTGGTCGTCGGTGCCGGTACGACCACGCAGGAGCTGGCCCGCCGGCTCGCGCGGATCCCCGGCCTGACCGTCGTCACCAACTCCCTCCTGGTCGCCCAGGCGTTGGCCCACGCCAACCGCGTCGAAGTCGTCATGACGGGCGGCACCCTGCGTGGCTCGAACTACGCGCTGGTCGGCAGCGGGGCCGAGCAGTCCCTCCAGGGACTGCGGGTCACCCGCGCGTTCCTCTCCGGGAGCGGGCTGACGGCCGAGCGCGGCCTCTCCACGTCCAACATGCTCTCGGCGAGCGTCGACCGGGCGCTGGTGCAGGCCGCGGCGGAAGTCGTGGTGCTCGCCGACCACACCAAGCTCGGTACCGACACGATGTTCCAGACGGTGCCGACGGATCTGATCAGCCGGCTGGTGACCGACGAGCCGCCCGCGCACGACGACCGTGCCGGAACGGAGCTTCAGGCCCTCGCCGACCAGGGTGTGCAGATCGCGGTGGCGGGCACGGGGGCGACGGCGTCAGGGTCCGGGGCCGGTGGGCCCGGCGGCGAGGCGGTCCAGCCGGGGCGCCAGCCTCGCCGGGACGTGCCGCTGCCCGGACAACGGCGTACGCACTCGGGAGGGCCGGGGGGCGGGCCCGCGCCTCAGTTGCGCAGCACGGCCGCGCCGTTGGGGGCGACGGAGCCGGGGGAGCGGGCGAGGGTGGCGGATCTGCGCCGCCGCTGACGGTGCGAGTCGCCTCCCGGCGAGGGGTCGTGGTGCGGGTGGGCCCGGTGGGGGTGCGGGTGCCGGGGCCTTCGGAGGTGCATGTCCGGACTGCATGATTTACGGCGCGTGCGGGTTGGTTTTTGGGTGCGGGTCGGTGTGCGCCACAAATCACGCTTTACGTCCGGACACGTCACCTCCTGCGGCCCCGGCCCCCTCCCGCCCGTTGCCCTCGCCGACCTGGACGGGGGCGAGCGCGGGGTCAACGAGACCAGGCGCCCGCCGGTGGTCGGACGGGGGCGAGGGCGCCGTAGTGGTCACTCGGGGGTTTCGGTTAGGCCCGTCAAGGTCAGCTTCAGGAGCCGGTCCGCCAGCTCCGGGTCGTCCGGGGACTGTTCAGCGGCCAGGGCGATCGCGTTCGTGAGCTGCATCAGGTCGTCGATGGAGACTTCGGACCGTACGTGACCGGCTCTCTGTGCCCGTACGAGGAGCCGCTCGCCCGCGTCGCGCAGCGGCACGTGGCACTGAGTGAGGGCCGAACTCGCGTCGTGCGAAGCCGACATGAGAGCTCGTGAGAGTCCGCGGTACTCACCCGCATGGGTGATGAGGGCGCGCAGCCATTCCACCAGTGCGCCGCAGGGCCGGTCGGACTCGGTGAGTTCCCGCGAGCGCTCCAGCAGGGAGGCGAGCGCTTCTTGGAAGACCGCGCTCAGTAAGGCGTGCCGGTTGGGGAAGTGGCGGTAGAGCGTGCCGATCCCTACGCCGGCCCGGCGTGCGACATCCTCCAGCGAGGCGTCCGCGCCGTATTCGGCGAAGTTGTTGCGGGCTTCGGTGAGCAGCCGCTCGTAGTTGCGGCGCGCGTCGGCTCGCATGGGCCGGCGTGGCGCCTGTGCCGTACTGCTCGCCATCGCGCAGTCCTTCCTGTCTCCATCCGTTGCGTCAAGGATGCCATCACGCGCCACCGGGCCCGGGCCGCCGAAGTACTCGGTGACCCGGGCCTGGTGCTGTGGCCGGGAAGGTTTGCCGTGGGCTCGCGGCGGCCGGTGCGGTAGCTCGCAAGGCGGAGGATCGCGCTCGTACCGGACGTACTCGCGCGACTCCGACAACACGGCGAGATGCCGTGCCGGCCGTCGCGAGCCGGTGAACCTTCCCGGTCACAGCACCAGTGGTCGATGTCAGGCGATGGCCTTGATGGCTTGCCAGCCTCCCGTGCCCACGACGGTCGGCGTGCCGACGCCGTCCTTGCGGCCGGGCAGGAACTCCAGGCCGGCCGTGGTGTTCGCGGTGGTCGTCCACAGATCCGTGATGCCGTCGCCGTCGACATCACCCGGAGCCGTGATCAGTGGACGCGCCGCCGGGGTCCAGCCGGTGGCGTGGGTCGTACGGTTGGCGGGGGCACCGAAGGAGGCGGGATCGGTTCCGCCGTCCGCCACTCCGTCACCGTCCGCGTCCAGGGCCATGCCGTGGTAGACGTACAGCGTGCCGTTGGTGTGACGGGCCATGAGGTCGGTCAGCCCGTCTCCGTTCACGTCGCCCGGGGAGACCAGAGTCATGGCACCCCAGCCGGCGTTGCCGATCGGGTAGCCGGACTCGACGGCACCGCCCGTGTATCCGGGCAGGAACCAGAGCTGGTCGCCGATGACCGCGACGAAGTCCGGGTTGTACTGCTCGGCGTCGGGCGTCAGGTCCCCGACCGACACGATCTGTTTGATGGCCGCGGTGTCGGTGACGGCACCGGTCTCCTCGTCCGGGAAGACGTACACCGGCTGCCGGGTGTCCTCCGAGACCTGACCCAGACCGTCGTTGGGGAACAGCCACAGCTTGCCGTCGTTGCGGCGGGCGACGAGATCCTCGTAACCGTCCTCGGTCCAGTCGCCGCGGTGAGTGAGCAGCGCGCCCGCCCATGCCTTGTTCGTGGAGAGGAACTGCGGGGCCGAGATCGTGCCCTTGGTGTCCGTACCGGAGTACAGCCGCAGATTGTCGGAGCCGTCATGCTGGCCGACCACCACGGAACGTCGAACACCGTCGCAGGCGAAGAAGCCGGCACAGAACCGTGGCTCGAAGATCAAGGAGGAGGTCAAGTCCGAGCTGAAGGACCAGGCGCAGGACGCCGTTCAGCAACAGGTTTCCGGCACGTGCGAGTCCAACAGCTTCAAGCCCGGTACCCAGGTGCTGATGGCCGACGGCACGAAGAAGTCGATCGACAAGGTCAAGGTCGGTGACAAGGTCCTCGCCACCGACCCGAAGACGGGCAAGAGCCGTACCGAGACGGTCACGGCCACGATCATCGGCAAGGGCAAGAAGCGTCTGGTCAAGGTCACCGTGTTCGGCGGTGCCAAGGACGGCGCGTCGTCGGCGGTCGTCGCCACCGAGGGCCACCCGTTCTGGGTGCCGGCGGTCGGCGAGTGGGTGGACGCGGGAGACCTGGAGCCGGGCGACTCGGTCTGGCCCAACTCCGGTACGGAACTGCGTATCTCGGAGGTCCAGGAATGGACCGAGCGGGCGACGGTGTACAACCTGACCGTCGCCGACCTGCACACGTACTATGTGCTGGCAGGGGTCATTCCGGTCCTCGTCCATAACTGCGGGGACGGAGCGGAATCCGTCTCACCGGCATTCGAGGACGATCCGTACCACCCGGACAAGGTGCAGAAGCGGATCGATGCTGGACGGGCCGCCTGGGCGGAGATTCCGAGGGAAGTTCACAACACGGTGAACGGCATTGAAAGTGGTCGGGTCACCCAGCGGGTCAACAGCAACGGGCGCGACTGGTTCAACGCGAATGGCAATACCAGCAGCCCTTGGCACAACGCGACCATCTTCACCGGTGTGGCCTCGCCCACGACCTTGACCCGCGTGCTCCTGCGAAGGGACGGGGGTATCGGGTACGTGCTCGGCCACAACTACAACAAGGTGATCGAGTACGGCTACGCCAGGCTTCCCGGCCGGTACGTACCGAGACCATGAGCCCGAGATGGATGAAATGGAACTGAAGGAATCTCTTGCCGTAGCGGGTCTCCTGGTGCAGGAAGAATGCGGCGACCTGGGTGGGCTCATTCCACCCCTTGTCACCGGCCAGGCGCCGAGCTGTCCTCTTGAGGACGGCCGCACCGAATCCCTGGTGGACATCGAGGACCCGCTGCTGCTCGAGAAGGCGAACGCGGACTGGTACCGGCTGTCGGTCGAAGCAGGCCTTTTCACTGAGGTCGATCGTCGGTTTCTGGTCGCGCTCACCCCTGAGGAGGATGGTCCTTCGCAGTGGATCTGCGTGGAATTGCAGGACTCGTGGGACATCATGGGGAACGGTGCTTCAGGATTGCTCGGCAGCGGGTACTGCCGTCCCGAATTCCGCATGCTCTCGCTTGATGGGGCAGTGCTTTGCTGCGGAACCACCTGGGAGTCCGCGATCAGTGCGTTCGTAATGAAAGAACCGCACAATTCGCAAGTTCTTCGCAAGTTCGCTGAATGGGTGGCAACTGGCGAAATTGGGCACCCGGTGGAGGGAGTCGCGGCGCGTCGCTGGCTCGATAGAGCTTAGGTTTTTGGAACCCCGGGAAGGGATTTCGGTCCCTTGCCGGCAACGCGCGGCCGGACGCGGGCGCCCCCACGAGAAACCTCGTGGGGGCGCCCGCGTGACCAGTACGAGATGTGACCGGCTTCGTGCTGGACGGCGTGCAGGAGGAAGGCCCACCTGCAGGCGATTCGCCAATCGCCGGCGCTTGAAGTGAATCGTGGTTGAAGCAATGGATCATCCTGGGCGACTTGCCCCCGGCGGCCTGGTCTTCCTGGGGCTGATGAGCCCGGAAGACCCCCTCATCCCGCCGACGCTCGCCACTCTGTCTCCGGGATATCCGCCAACGTCCAGGAAATGGCTCAGGTCAGTCGTCGACAGCGATACTCCGGATTTCGTCACCAGGGCGAACAAGGGTTGGTTCGATCTGTCCAGCGAAGGGGGTCTTTTCGGCGAGGATCGAGAATTCCTGGTCGCCGTCGAGGTCCATGAAGGCGAGGGCGACTGGTGGTGGGCGCGCGTCAGGCTGGCCGAATCCTGGGACATCATGGGCGCGGGTTCCGCCGCCGCGCTCGGCAGCGGTTTCGGCGCACCGGAGTTCGCCATGCTGTCGCCGAGTGGAGACGTCATTGTCTGTGGCACCGCGGGAGATTCCTCGATCGGCACTGTCCTGGTGAACAGATTCCGGAGCCTCGCCGGCCTTCGCGAGCTCGCGGATTGGAAATCAGGCTGGCCGGGAACGCCACAGCACGAGAGGGCGGCCGCCCGGAGATGGCTCGAGTCCCTCGGTCAATGAACATAATTTGCGGTGTGCTGTGAGGTTGCTGCGGAGGAACACATAGTGAGCACGTCGAGTTACGGCACCCATCCGGAAGTGCTGTCCCGTCTCCTGGGGGATCTCGCCCCGGAGGAACGACGGCAGGTTCGGTACCTCGACGCGGCGGAGAACGCGGACGTCGAGGAACGATGCCTGAACAAGTTTCCGCAGACGGGTGGAAGTCTGGAGTTCGGGGGTGCCCCGCCGGGCGAACTCGGGGCCCGGCGGGGCGAAAAGGAGAAGTGATGCTCGGGTCACGGAGACGGGCCGTCGGCTTACGCCCCCGTGACAGAACCCGACGTCAGTCCTTGATCTCGCAGATCGACGCGCCCGAGGTGACAGAGGCTCCGACCGCGGCGGCCAGGCCCTTGACGGTGCCCGAGCGGTGCGCGTTCAGGGGCTGTTCCATCTTCATGGCCTCCAGGACGACGACCAGGTCGCCCTCCTTGACCTCCTGGCCCTCCTCGACCGCGACCTTGACGATCGTGCCCTGCATCGGCGAGGCCAGGGTGTCGCCCGAGGCCGCCGAGGCGGACTTCTTGGCGGCGCGGCGCTTGGGCTTCGCGCCGGCGGCGAGGCCGGTGCGGGCCAGCGACATGCCCAGGCTGACGGGCAGGGAGACTTCGAGGCGCTTGCCGCCGACCTCGACCACGACGGTCTCGCGGTTCGACTCGTCGTCCGTGTCCGCGTCGGCGGGGGCGGCGAAGGCCGTGATGTCGTTGACGAACTCCGTCTCGATCCACCGGGTGTGGACCGTGAACGGGTCGGACGTGAACGCCGGGTCGGTGACGACCTTGCGGTGGAACGTGATGGCCGTGGCCATGCCCTCGACCGTGAACTCGCCCAGCGCACGCGCCGCGCGCTGCAACGCCTGCTCGCGGGTGGCGCCGGTGACGATCAGTTTGGCGAGCAGGGAGTCCCAGGCCGGGCCGATCACCGAGCCGGACTCGACGCCCGCGTCCAGGCGGACGCCGGGGCCGGAGGGCGGGGCGAAGGTGGTGACCGTACCGGGGGCGGGCAGGAAGCCGCGGCCCGGGTCCTCGCCGTTGATACGGAACTCGAAGGAGTGCCCGCGCACGGCCGGGTCGTCGTACCCCAGCTCCTCGCCGTCCGCGATCCGGAACATCTCACGGACCAGGTCGAGGCCGGTGACCTCCTCGGTGACCGGGTGCTCCACCTGGAGACGGGTGTTGACCTCCAGGAAGGAGATCGTGCCGTCGGTGCCGACGAGGAACTCGACGGTGCCCGCGCCGACGTAACCGGCTTCCTTGAGGATCGCCTTGGACGCCGCGTACAGCTCGGCGTTCTGCGCGTCGGACAGGAACGGCGCGGGCGCCTCCTCGACCAGCTTCTGGTGGCGGCGCTGGAGCGAGCAGTCACGTGTCGACACGACGACGACATTGCCGTGGGTGTCGGCCAGGCACTGGGTCTCCACGTGCCGGGGCTTGTCCAGATAGCGCTCGACGAAGCACTCGCCGCGGCCGAAGGCGGCGACCGCCTCGCGCACGGCGGAGTCGTACAGCTCGGGGACCTCTTCGAGCGTACGGGCGACCTTCAGGCCGCGGCCGCCGCCGCCGAAGGCGGCCTTGATGGCGATCGGCAGGCCGTGCTTCTCGGCGAACGCCACGACCTCCCCGGAGCCGGAGACCGGGTCCGGGGTACCGGCCACCAGCGGGGCGCCGGCGCGCTGGGCGATGTGGCGCGCGGCGACCTTGTCACCGAGGTCGCGGATCGCCTGCGGCGGCGGGCCGATCCAGGTCAGGCCCGCGTCGAGAACGGCCTGGGCGAATTCGGCGTTCTCCGACAGGAAGCCGTAGCCGGGGTGGACCGCGTCCGCCCCGGAGTCCTTCGCGGCCTGGAGCACCTTGGCCATGTCCAGATAACTGGCGGCCGGGGTGTCACCGCCCAGGGCGAACGCCTCGTCTGCCGCGCGGACATGCAGGGCATCCCGGTCCGGATCGGCGTAGACGGCTACGGATCCGATCCCGGCGTCCCGGCAGGCACGGGCAACGCGGACAGCGATTTCGCCACGGTTGGCGATGAGCACCTTGCGCACGATGGCTCCCTCCTTGGAACAAGCTGAGTTTAGGGATAGCCGACACGCTCATTCGACCCGTCCCCAATGGTGAGCTTGCCCACACAGAGCGTGGTTCGAGGCTCGCTCAAGTCGTGAAATCCCATGTGACACCACGGTACGCCGCGATGTCCCGTCGCACAGTAGCTGTCCGGTGTGCGCCAGCTCTCTGTCCGAGTGCCCCTCGGCCGATCGCGATTCTTTGTGGAGTATCTACTAACGGTGGCCTGATTCTTTGCCTCCGCTCGGGCTCTTGCCCGACGGTTTACCGGTTAGTAACGTGCGCGATATCGTCCGTACTGCTGGTAACAGGGAGGGTGGGCGCCGTGGGCAGGCCTGTGGCGTGGGTGGCGGCGATCGTGCTGCTCGTGGAGGGGCTGGGCATCGTTTTCGTCAACGGTGTGCTGGCCACGGTCGCCGACAATCAGAAGATGTCCCTCGCCGGTCTCGATCCGGAGGCCATGTCCGCCGGTGCGTGGGTGATGGGCGGCGTCTTCGGCCTCTGTCTCGCGCTGTGCGCCGCGATTCTCGTACGTACGGCGGTCAAGGACCGGGCCCCGAGCCGCTTCGGCCGGATCGCGCTGATCTCCTGCGCGGTGGTGCACGCGGTGCTGGGGGCGCTCACGGTGGGCCTGGTGGGCTGGACGGCCTTCGCGTTCATGATGGTCGTACTGGGGCTGCTCGTGCTCACTCTGCTCGCGTACGAGACGGAGCACGAAGGGGCGTACGAGGAGGAAGGGGCGCGGGAGGAAGCGCCGTTCAGGCCCACAGGTCGGTGATCGCGACCCCGTGCTCGCCCAGCAGCCGGCGCAGCAGGGGCAGCGACAGACCGATGACATTGCCGTGGTTGCCGTCGATCGAGTCGACGAAGGGCGCGGAGCGGCCGTCCAGGGTGAAGGCGCCCGCGACATGGAGGGGTTCGCCGGACGCGACGTACGCGGCGATCTCGGCGTCCGTCGGGTTCCCGAAGCGGACGGTGGTCGAGGCGGTCTCGGCGGCGCTGCGGCCGGTCGCGGTGTCGATCACGCAGTGGCCTGTCCGCAGGATGCCCGCCCGCCCGCGCATCGACTTCCAGCGGGCGGTGGCCTCCTCGGCGTCGGCGGGTTTGCCGAGCGCCTCGCCGTCGAGTTCGAGGACGGAGTCGCAGCCGATGACCAGCGCGCCGGCCGTCTCGGGGCGGGCGGCCACCGCGGTGGCCTTCGCCTCGGCCAGAACGCACGCCAGTTCGGCGGGGTTCGGCGCGGACAGCGCGTCCTCGTCGACGCCGCTGACGATCACCTCGGGGGCGAGTCCGGCCTGGCGGAGCAGTCCGAGGCGGGCGGGGGATGCGGAGGCGAGGACGAGCCGGCGGCGCTGATCGGTCATGCGGGCCATCGTAAGTCGCATCGTGAGTCGCGGGCGCGGGGCGGGGTGTGCGGGGCCGTCCGGCTCGGCGGGGCCGTCCGGCTCAGCGGATGCCGTCCAGTTCAGCGGATGCCGAGTACGACCATCGCCAGGACGACCGCCAGAGCCATCAGCACTCCCGCGCGGCGCAGCATGTGCTGCGTTTCCCGCAGTTCCTTGGAAGGCTCATCCTTCGGGTCGGACCACAGCATGACTTCGATCCTCCGGCCGACACGGCTCGAACGCCTGAGTACCCGTACTCAGGCGCCGCCCGCGTCCGGGCTCACCGCCAACCGGCTCCTCACCGTTCCAACATGTCCATGTCCATGCCGGAGTCCATGCCGGAACTCGCCCCCGTACCCACGCCCGCTCCGACCGGCGGGCGGCGGCGCGGGTGGGGGATGCCCGGGAAGCCGGTCGAGCGCCGGGGCATCACCGACTGGAGGCGGATGACGGCCTTGAGGCCGCCGCCCGGGGCGGGCAGCAGCAGGGCCTCGCCGCCGCTGGCCAGGGTGAGCCGCTGGACGAGGGCGAGGCCCAGGCCCGTACCGCCCTTGGGGGCGTTGGGGGCGCGCCAGAAACGGTCGAAGGCGCGGCGGCGTTGCTCGGCGGTCATGCCGGGGCCCTGGTCCGTGACGTGCAGCTCCGACCCGGTGGCGCGCAGCCGCCGGGACACGGTCACCACGCTGCCCATCGGGGCGACGCGCAGGGAGTTGGAGAGCAGGTTGTCCAGGACCTGTTCGACGGCCCCCGGTACGGCGAGGGCGCTGCCGATCGGATTGCCCAGGAGGAGGAGACGTACGCCGTGCTGCTCGTACAGTCCGTGCCAGGCGGCGGTCCGCTCCTCCATCGCCCGGTCCAGGTCGACGGGTTCGGGGGTGAGCGCCTTCTCCTCCATGCGGGCGAGGGCGAGCAGGCCCTCGACCATTCTGGCCAGCCGCTCGGTCTCGGTCATCGCCGCGGTCAAGTTGCCGCGCAGATGCGGCGGGACGTCGATCTCCAGGTTGTCCAGGCGCAGCCGCAGCGCGGCGAGCGGGGTCTTCAGCTGGTGGGACGCCTCGCCGGCGAAGGCGCTCTGGGAGGCGAGCAGGTGCTCCAGCAGCGCGGCCGTACGGTTGAAGGTGACGGCCAGGCTGCGTATTTCGGGCGGCCCCGTGGTCACGGAGGCCGGGGTGGCGAGGCTGCCGCCGGCCAAGGTGTGGGCGGCGCGCTCCAGTTCGAGGATGGGGCGGCCGATCCAGCGGGCCAGCGCGAACGCCACGGTGGCGACGGCGACCAGCACTCCGATTCCGCCGAGGCCCAGCCCCAGCCAGACCCGGTGGACGTCGCCCGCGATCGCCTCGGTGGGGATGGCGAGGCGTACGGCGCCCTGGAGCTTGCCGTCGTGCTGGACCGGGACGGCGACGGACAGCGAGTTGACGCCGCCGATGGTGGACGTGCTCACGTCGGCGCCGCTGCGGCCGAGGAGCGCGGCGGAGATCTCCGGGCGCTGGGCGAGTCCCGCCTGCTCCTCGGGGACGAGCGGGTGCGAGGTGGCGAGCAGGGCGCCCTTGCTGTCGACGACGAGGATCTGGCCGCCGATGCGTTCGGCGCAGGCGGCGACCTGTTTGTCGAGTTCCTCGGGGCGGCCGTAGGCGATGGAGAGGGCCGCGAAGTCGGAGACCGATTCGGCTTCCTGGTGAGCCGCGTTGGTGGCGCGGTCCTGCTCGGCGCGGCTGTAGACGTAGCCGAGCGGGATCTCCAGGCAGAGGAGGACGAGGGCGGCGAGGGTCAGGTAGCTGGTCAGCAGTCGGCGCGTCATCAGTGCTGCGATTCCGGGTAGGCGCTGTCGCTGTTGGTCCGTACGGCGAGACGCAGACCCACTCCGCGGAGGGTCTGGATCCAGGCCGGGTTGCCCAACTTGCGGCGCAGGGTGGCGACATGCACGTCAAGGGTCTTGGTGGGGCCGTGGAAGTGCGGGTCCCAGACGCGGTCGAGGATCTGCTGGCGCGAGTAGACCGCTCCCGGGTCCTCGGTCAGCAGGGCCAGCAGGTCGAACTCCTTGGGGGTGAGGGTGATCGGCGTCTCCCCGATCCAGACCTGGCGGGTGCGGCGGTCGACGATCAGTGCCCCGGTCGGGGCCGACCGCGGCGGGGACGACTGCGGCGGTGCGGGATCGGGCCAGGCGTCGGCCCCGGGCGCCGCCGGTCCGGGCCGGGATTCCGGCTCGGGCGGGGCCGTGGGTACGGACACGGGGACGGAGCCCTGCCAGGCCGGCATCGCGGTGGGTGCCGTGGCCGGCGGGTCGCTCCGACGGGGCGCGTCGCTCCGGCGTGGCAGGTCCGTCCGGCGGGGCGGGTCGGGGCGGTACGGAGCGTCGGTGCGCGGGGGTTCGGTGCGGTACGGAGCTTCGGTCCGGTGGGGAGGGGCGGGCGGGGCGCCGAACGGGGCGGGTGGGGCATCCGGAGCCGCCGGGACCGAGTAGGGGTAGGCCCCCGGGCTGTTGGTGACCTCCACCCCGATGGGGGCGGTGGTGCCCTCGAAGGCGCCCGGCGCGTTCGAGGGCGGCATACCCGGCGGGGCGGCCATGGGGTTCATGGACGGCATCCCCGTCGGGGCGGCGCCCGCCCAGGCCGCGCTGCGGCGGGTCACGGCGCGGATCCGGGCGATGAGTTCGCGGACGCTGAACGGTTTCGCCAGATAGTCGTCGGCGCCCAGTTCCAGGCCCAGCACCCGGTCGGCCTCCGTGCCGCGCGCGGTGAGCATGATGATCGGCACGTCCGAGACCTGCCGGATGCCACGGCAGACGTCGATGCCGTCCATGTCCGGCAGTCCCAGGTCGAGCAGGACGATGTCGCCGTACGGGCCTTGCAGCCCTTCGGTGCCGGTGGCCACATGGCCGACCGTCAGCCCGTAGCGGCCGAGGCCCTCGACAAGGGGTTCGGCGATCGTCTCGTCGTCCTCGATGAGCAAGGCCCTCAGTGTCATTAAGTTCCGTCTCTCAGTTAATTCGGACGACGTTCGTTGCCCCATACTGCGCCCCATACTGCGCGTCGGGGCGAACACCGTACAACAGTCGATTTTCTGCCGCCCGTTTTCAAGGGAGTTGGGGCCCAGGTCACATCAACTGGCCAAATTCTTGCGTTGCCTTAGTGTCCTACTAACCTTCGCCTTGGGTAGCGCTCTCTACGGTGTTGAACCAGGTCCTGGCCACAACCCACCCGTTGGAGAGGCACCATGAAGGCTCTGCTCGACCGTGCTCGCTCGTTCCGTCGTCGTGTGGATTTCGAAAGCGAGACATACCGGAAACTCGCCGATGGGCAATTTCCGGAGGCGCTCTTCGTCGCCTGTTCCGATTCCCGCGTCATACCCGCATTGATCACCGGCGCACGCCCCGGTGAGGTCTTCGAAATGCGAAACGCGGGCAACATCGTGCCGCCCCACCGGCCACATCTGGTGTCGGGTGAGGCTGCCACCATTGAGTACGCGCTGGAGGTGCTGGATGTTCGAGACATCGTCGTCTGCGGTCATTCGCACTGCGGGGCGATGGGCGCGCTGGCCTCCGGCAAGGACCTCTCGGGCCTGCCCGGGGTGGGGGCCTGGCTGGATGTCGCCAAGCCGGGGCTCGCTGCCGTACTCGACCGGGAGGAGGCCGCGGCCGCCGTGGCCGCGACCGACCGGGGCAGGAACGAACTGGTCACGGAGCTGGCGCAGTTGAACGTACGGGTCCAGCTGGCGCGGCTGCGGGAGTACCCGGCGGCCCGGAAGCGGCTCGCGGAGGGCAAGCTCCGGCTGCACGGCTGGTACTACGAGGTGGACACGGGCGAGATCTCGGAGCTGAACGCGGAGGACGACAGCTTCCTGGTGCACGCGTGCTGAGCCCGGGGCAGGGCCCCGGCAGGGGGCAGGGCCGGGGGCACGGCGACGGTGAGCAGGCGTACGGACAGGGATACGGCCCGGGGTACGGCCGGGACCCGGGGTACGGCCCGGACCCGGACCAGGGCGGTCAGGGCTACGACGACCAGGGGTACAGCGGTCAGGGTCACGGTGGTCAGGACTACGCCGATCAGGGTTACGGCGGCGATGACTACGGCGACCAGGGTTACGGCAGCCAGGAGTACGTCGGCGGTCAGGGCCACGGCGGCCTGGGGTACGTCGGTCAGGGGCACCCGGGCGCGGCCGGCGGTGGCCGCCACCGGGCCCGGGGCGCCGGACACGGATCCGGCGGACATGGATCCGGCGGACATGGATCCGGCGGACACGGATCGGGCGGGCACGGACCCGCCGGGCACGGATCCAGTGGCCCGACCCGTACGCACGCGCCGTCGCCCGCCCAGGGCTACGGGAGCTACGGGGGCGCGTCCGACTCCGGCGGCTTCGATCCGTTCGACGCCTTCGGCTCGTACGGATCGCCACCGCCCGAACCGCCGCAGCCACCGAGGCCCTCGGGCCCCCCGGGCCCGGCCGGGTCAGCCGGGTCCGCCGGGTCCGCCGGGGTGAAGATCCCCGGCATCGGTCAGATGATCGGCCGGGCGACCGGCCAGAAGGCCGGCCCGCAAGCAGGTCAGAAGCCGGGTCAAAAGGCCGGTCAGAAGCCCGGTCAGAAGGTGGACATCGCCAACGAGATCACTGCCTCGTTCGTCGTCTTCCTCGTCGCCCTTCCCCTCTGCATCGGGGTGTCGGTGGCCTCCGGAGCCCCGGCCGAACTGGGCATCATCTCCGGTGTCATCGGCGGCCTGGTGGTCGGCATGGCGCGCGGCAGCACCCTCCAGGTGAGCGGCCCCGCGGCCGGGCTGGCGACGCTCGTCGCCGAGGCGGTGCTGGAGTTCGGACTGGCCACGCTCGGAGTGATCGTGCTGGCGTCCGGCGTGTTGCAGATCGGGCTCGGGCTGATCCGGCTGGGCCGGATGTTCCAGGCGATCTCCATCGCGGTGGTGCAGGGCATGCTGGCGGGGATCGGGCTGCCGCTGATGTTCAGCCAGGCGTATCCGCTGGCGGACGCCAAGGCCATCGGCGCACCGTTCGAGAACATGCTCGGCATCCCGGGGCTGATCGCGAACACCCTCGCCGATCCGCAGAAGGCGATCGCGGCCGGGCTCGGTATCGGCACGGTCGTCCTGAGCTTCCTGTGGAAGAAGATGCCGCCGCCGGTGAAGAAGATGCCGGCCGCCCTGGTCGCGGTGGCCGGCGGTATGGCGGTGGCCTCGCTGCCCGGCGTGGAGATCAACACCCTCCAGGTCGGCAACCTGCTGGCGTCCGTGAACATCCCCGGCCCCACCCAGTTCGCGGCCCTCGCCAACGGCGCGGTGCTGACGACCGTACTCACCTTCACGATCATCGCCTCGGCGGAGAGCCTGTTCACCGCCGCCGCCGTCGACCGGATGCACACCGGTGAACGCACCCGCTACAACTCCGAGTTGATCGCCCAGGGCGCGGGCAACGCCGTCGCCGGCTTCCTCGGCGCGCTGCCGATCACGGCCGTCGTCGCCCGCAGCTCGGCCAATGTCCAGGCAGGAGCCAAGACCCGGCTCTCGCGCACCCTGCACGGCCTGTGGCTGCTCGCCTTCGCGCTGCTCCTGCCGAACGTGCTCGCGCTCATCCCCATCTCCGTACTGGCGGGTGTCCTCGTACACAGCGGATGGAAGCTGTTCGCGCCGGAGGAGTTCCCGAAGATGTGGCGGCAGGACCGGGGCGAGTTCGCGGTGATGACCATCACCACGGTCGTGATCGTCGCCACCGCCCTGCTCGAAGGCGTACTCGTGGGCCTGGCGGCGGGCATCATCCTGGCCGCGCTGCGGATGTCGCAGACCTCGGTGACCACCAGCGTGGAGGGCGACACGGCGAAGATGGTCATGGCCGGCAACGCGACCTTCCTGCGTCTGCCGAAGCTCATCGACGCGCTGGAGGAGGTCGCCTCCGCCGGGATGCCGCGGATACGGCTCGACCTGACCGGCGTGACGCACTGGGACCACGCCTGCCGCAACCAGGTGGACGAGTTCGTGGCACAGCACCGGGGAACAGGTGAGGTACGGGTGGAGTTGCTGCGCCCGAACACCCCGAACGCGCCGATGCCACCGGCCGGGCCCGGTATGTCGAAGCCCGACGAGGGCCCAGGGCATCTGCCGGGGCCGACGGCGGAGTGGTTCTACCTGGACCCGACGCCGATGGACGACCTGATGGATCAGATGGACCCCATGGACGACTACCGGTCACCGGCGCGGATGCGCTGACCCGCCGGCCGGTTGTCGCTCGGCTGGCCCCGGCTGATCCCGGCTGATCCCGGCTGATCCCGGCCGGGCTCGGCCCACTCGGCCACCGCCACCCCCCACACCGAAGGCGCCGTCCCATTCGCGGACGGCGCCTTCGGCATGCGGGTTGTCCGCTCGGTTCGGTACGCGGGCTCACGGGGATCGCGGAGCCGGCCGTCCACCTGGCTACCCGGGCTGCCTGTCTACCCGGGCCAGTACGTACGCGCCCACGCCCCCGGTCCCGGCCGCGGGACACGGTGGCGGGCGATCCGGGTCGGGGCCGACCACTGGGCGGGAAGCTCGGCCGGGCCCGACGGGGAGTCCTCCTCCACCACCGACGCGGCACGGGCCTGGACCACGGCCAGCGCGGCGGCCAGCTCCTCGCGGGTCGGATTGCCCCGTACGACCTTGATCATCGCCAGCTCCCTTTGTTTGGAGAGGTGTTCGGAATAAGGGGTCCTAGGCCCTAGAGGGGGATGTTGCCGTGCTTCTTCGGAGGCAGGCTTTCCCGTTTCGTACGCAGCTGACGCAGGCCCTTCACGATGTGTGCCCGGGTGTCCGACGGCATGATCACCGCGTCGACATAGCCACGCTCGGCCGCCACGTACGGGTTGAGCAGCGCGTCCTCGTACTCCTCGATCAGCCGGGCGCGCGTCGTGTCCTGCGCCGTCTCGTCACCGGCCGCCGCGATCGTCCGGCGGTGCAGGATGTTCACCGCGCCCTGCGCGCCCATCACCGCGATCTGCGCGGTCGGCCAGGCCACGTTGAGGTCGGCGCCCAGGTGCTTGGAGCCCATCACGTCGTACGCGCCGCCGAACGCCTTGCGGGTGATCACCGTGATCAGCGGGACCGTGGCCTCGGCGTACGCGTAGATCAGCTTGGCGCCGCGCCGGATGATGCCGCCGTACTCCTGGTCGACACCCGGCAGGAAGCCCGGCACGTCCACGAACGTCAGCACCGGGATGTTGAACGCGTCGCACGTCCGGACGAAACGTGCCGCCTTCTCCGAGGCGTTGATGTCCAGACAACCCGCGTACTGCAGCGGCTGATTGGCGACGACACCCACCGGAAAGCCCTCGACCCGGCCGAAGCCGGTGACGATGTTCGGGGCGAACATCGCCTGCGTCTCCAGGAATTCACCGTCGTCCAGCACATGCTCGACGGCGGTGCGCATGTCGTACGGCTGGTTCGCCGAGTCCGGGATCAGCGTGTCCAGCTCGCGGTCCTCGTCCGTCGTCTCCAACTCGGCCACCTCAGGGAAGGCGGGCGGCTCGGAGAGGTTGTTCGACGGGAGGTACGACAGCAGGGACTTGACGAACTCGATGGCGTCCTTCTCGTCACCCGCCATGTGGTGCGCGACGCCCGAGGTGGTGTTGTGGGTACGGGCTCCGCCCAGCTCCTCGAAGCCGACGTCCTCGCCCGTCACCGTCTTGATGACATCCGGACCCGTGATGAACATGTGCGAGGTCTGGTCGACCATCACCGTGAAGTCCGTGATCGCGGGGGAGTACACGGCGCCGCCCGCGCACGGGCCGACGACCAGGCTGATCTGCGGCACGACGCCCGAGGCGTGCACGTTACGGCGGAAGATCTCCGCGAACAGGCCCAGCGCGGCCACGCCCTCCTGGATCCGGGCGCCACCCCCGTCGTTGATGCCGACGATCGGGCAGCCGGTCTTCATCGCGAAGTCCATGACCTTCACGATCTTCTCGCCGTAGACCTCGCCGAGCGAGCCGCCGAAGATCGTGAAGTCCTGCGAATAGACGCAGACCGGGCGGCCGTCGACCGTGCCGTAACCGGTGACGACCCCGTCTCCGTACGGCCGGTTCCGCTCGATGCCGAAATTGGTCGAGCGGTGCCGGGCGAACTCGTCCAGCTCGACGAAGGACCCCTCGTCGAGCAGCAGATCGATCCGCTCGCGTGCCGTCAGCTTGCCCTTGGCGTGCTGTTTCTCCACCGCCCGCGCCGACCCGGCGTGCGTGGCCTCCTCGATGCGGCGCCGAAGATCCTCGATCTTGCCGGCGGTGGTGTGAGGCGCGGCACCGGTGGTCGCGGGGGCGACCGGCGGGACGGGGGTGGCTGGTGTGGCGGGCGTTGCGGTTCCGTGGGCGTTTTCCGGCTCGGACATCGGGATGCTGCTCCCTGCGGGGTCACGGGTGTCACGGGTGCGGTGCGGGTGAGATTGCGGGTGCGGGTGGGGTGAGGGGACGAGTGCGGTTGAGGATGAGGTTGCTGTGGAGTTGCTACTGACCCGTAGCGTATCGGCGCGGATGCCGTTCGGCAGTGCGGTGTTTGCCACATCTAGGGTGGCTTGTATGACGGAGCCCCATGCCTCACAGAGCCGCTGGTCCGACCTCGAACGCCCGCCGCTGAACGTACGCGAGCTGCGCCGTGGGCTGCTCCTGCCCGGCGGCCTGTGGACCTCGCTCGACGTGGTCGCCGCGACCGGATCCACCAACTCCGACCTCGCGGCGCGGGCGAGGGAGGGCGCACCCGAGGGCGCCGTACTGATCGCCGAGGAGCAGACCGCCGGGCGGGGACGGCTGGACCGCCGGTGGTCGGCGCCGGCCCGCTCCGGGCTCTTCTTCTCCGTGCTGCTCAGGCCGGGCCCGGACGTACCGGTGGAGCGTTACAGCTGGCTGCCGCTGCTGGCCGGCGTGGCCGTCGCGACCGGGCTGTCGCGGGCGGCGGGCGTGGACACGTCCCTCAAATGGCCCAACGACCTGCTGGTGACGGTGGACGGCGAGGAGCGGAAGGCGGGCGGAATCCTCGCGGACCACGCGGTGGTCGCGGGGGTGCCGGGGTGCCGGGGGGCCGGGCCTGGAGCTGGGCCCGGGGGCGACGCGGTCGTGATGGGCATCGGCCTGAACGTCTCGCTCAAGGCCTCGGAGCTACCGGTCCCGACCGCGGGCTCGCTGGCCCTCGCGGACGCGGTGTCCCTGGACCGCGACACGTTGCTGCGCGGGGTGCTGCGGTCGCTGGAGCGCTGGTACGGGGAGTGGCGCCGGGCGGGCGGCGACCCGGGGATGTCCGGGCTCCAGGAGGCGTACGTGGCGGCGTGCGCGACGCTGGGACGCACGGTGCGGGCGGAGCTGCCGGGGGGGCGGGAGCTGCTGGGCGAGGCGGTGGCGGTGGACGTGGAGGGGCGGCTGGTGCTGGTGACGGGGGACGGAGTCCGGCATGCGGTGGGGGCGGGGGATGTGGTGCACGCGCGGGCGGTGTAGCCGGGCGGGTGCGGTGTCGCCGTCCGGCGGGGGCGGGGCGGGGCGCGGGGCGCGGTCCGGCGGGTGCGGTGCGCCGTCCGGCGGGGGTGCGGGTCCGGGTGTGGTTTGTGGTGGGTGCGGGGGCCGGTGGCTCCGGAGGCGCATGTCCGGACTGCATGATTTACGCCGCGTGCGGGTTGTTTTCCGGGTGCGGGTTGTCGTGCGGCACAAATCACGCTCTACGTCCGGACACGTCACCTCCTGCGCCCCCGTCCCCCTCCCGCCGGATTCCCGCCTGCCGGCCGGTGGTGTCGGGGCGGGGGTGCTGCCGGTGTGGTGCCTCCTGGCCGGTGGGGGTGGCAGTCGGCGCACCGTGCCGGCCGGGGTGGTGGGTAGGACGTGAGCCAGGGCACATCTGCCGTATCGTTGAGGCGGTCCACGACAGATCGGCAGGGCAGTGCGCAGGGAACGGGCAGGAGGCGGCTGGTGACCGTCGACGATTCGAATTCCGGCGAGGCCGCGCAGCCGCCGTCGGAGTCTCCCGGATACCCCACGCCGCACCACATCGTCGACCACACGGCGGAGCCGACCGATGACCCGCTGGCCATCCGGCTCGAACAGCTGATCCTGGGCGCCGAGCGCCGTTACACGCCCTTCCAGGCCGCCCGTACGGCCGGTGTCTCGATGGACCTCGCGTCCCGCTTCTGGCGGGCCATGGGCTTCGCCGACATCGGGCAGGCGAAGGCGCTCACCGAGGCGGACGTCCTGGCGCTGCGGCGGCTCGCGGGTCTGGTGGAGGCGGGGCTGCTCAGTGAGCCGATGGCCGTACAGGTCGCCCGGTCGACCGGGCAGACGACCGCCCGGCTGGCGGAGTGGCAGATCGATTCGTTCCTGGAGGGGCTCACCGAGCCGCCCGAGGCGGGGATGACGCGTACGGAAGTCACGTACCCCCTGGTGGAGCTGCTCCTGCCCGAGCTGGAGGAGTTCCTCGTCTACGTCTGGCGGCGCCAGCTCGCGGCCGCCACCGGCCGTGTCGTGCAGGCGGCCGACGACGAGGAGATGGTCGACCGGCGGCTCGCCGTCGGCTTCGCCGACCTCGTCGGGTTCACACGGCTGACCCGGCGGCTGGAAGAGGAGGAGCTGGGCGAGCTGGTCGAGGCGTTCGAGACGACCTGCGCCGACCTGGTCGCCGCGCACGGCGGCCGGCTGATCAAGACCCTCGGCGACGAGGTCCTGTACGCGGCGGACGACGCGGGGACGGCCGCCGAGATCGCGCTGCGTCTCATCGAGACGATGACCCATGACCAGACGATGCCGGCGCTGCGGGTCGGTATCGCGTTCGGGACGGTCACCACGCGCATGGGCGACGTCTTCGGTACGACGGTGAACCTGGCGAGTCGGCTCACGTCGATAGCTCCCAAGGACACGGTCCTGGTCGACGGCGCGTTCGCGGAGGAGCTGATCCGTACGGGAGACGCCCCCGTCTCCGAGGCCCAGGCGGCGGAGGCCGAGAAGGAGGGCGAGGCGCCGCCCGCGTACCGCTTCGGGCTCCAGCCGATGTGGCAGCGGCCGGTGCGTGGTCTGGGAGTCGTGGAGCCATGGCTCCTGGGGCGGCGGGCCTGAGAGCCTGTTCGGTGCCGGTCGCGGCACCTAGTATCGGCCTCCGGTGAACCGACGTTAACCGGGAGGGTGCGGTCATGGGTGAGGCTGAGCAGCGGTTCGGGGAGTTCGTCGTCGTACGGCGGCACGGTCATGTCGCCGAGCTGGTCCTGGACCGGCCCAAGGCCATGAACGCCGTGTCCACGGAGCTGGCCCGGTCCCTCGCGGCCGCGTGCGAGGCCCTGAGTGCCGATCAGGGTGTACGGGCCGCAGTGCTGACCTCCACGCACGCGCGGGCCTTCTGTGTCGGCGCGGACCTCAAGGAGCGGAACTCCCTGAGCGACGCCGAGCTGGTACGCCAGCGGCCGACCGCGCGGGGCGCGTACGCCGGCGTACTGGAGCTGCCGATGCCGACGATCGCGGCCGTGCACGGTTTCGCACTGGGCGGCGGCTTCGAACTGGCGCTGGCCTGCGACCTGATCGTCGCCGACCGTACGGCGGTCGTGGGGCTGCCCGAGGTGTCGGTCGGGGTGATTCCCGGCGGCGGCGGTACGCAGCTGCTGCCGCGCCGGGTCGGGGCCGCGCGGGCGGCGGAGCTGGTCTTCACGGCGCGTCGGGTGGAGGCGGCCGAGGCGGCCGGGCTGGGTCTTGTCGATCAGCTGGTGGACGAGGGCACCGACCGGGACGAGGCGCTCGCGCTGGCGGACCGTATCGCCGCGAACTCGCCCGTCGGCCTCCGGGCCGCCAAGCGCGCGCTGCGGCTGGGGCACGGACTCGACCTGCGGGCCGGCCTGGAGGTCGAGGATGCCGCCTGGCGGTCCGTCGCCTTCTCCGGTGACCGGGCGGAAGGGGTCGCGGCCTTCAACGAGAAGCGGAAGCCGGAGTGGCCGGGCGAGTGAGCGCACGCCCGTCGTCCGCGTCCGTGAGCGCACACTGATCGCTCACTGACGCAGACGATCAAATCACCCCAAAGCGCCCTAAGCTGGGGTGATGGGAGTGGATGGGGACGGGCGACTGCGTGCCACGGTGGCGCTGGCGCAGGCGATGGCGTCGGCTCCCACCGAAACGGAGTCCTGGCGGGCGGCCGCACAGGGCGCACGGGAGGCGCTCGGGGGGAGTTTCGCGGCCCTGTCGGTCTGGGAGCGGGAGTGCGGGCGGCTCAAGGTGCTGGTGAACGCCGGGCAGCGGGTCGACGGGGAGGAGGAGTTCCCGGAGGACGAGACGTACCCGGTGCACGAGTTCCCCGAGATCGCCGAGTTCCTGCACGAACGGTGGGCGGGCGGCGGCGGGCCGAACGCGTGGGTCGAGGTGGCGGAGCCGGGAGCGGAGCAGGTCTCCCCGGGCGCCGGCGAAGGGCCCGGTTACGGGCACGGCCGCGTGGAAGCGCTGCGTCGGCGCGATCGTGGCTGCTGTGTCGTCGCCCCGATCGTCCTGCACGGGCGGGCGTGGGGCGAGCTGTACGTGGCCCGGCCCCGGGGCGTACCGGTCTTCGACGGCGACGACGCGGACTTCGCGACCGTGATCGCCTCGGTGGTCGCGGCGGGAATCGCCCAGACGGAGCGGCTCGAAGAGGTCCGCCGCCTTGCCTTCACGGACCCCCTGACCGGGCTCGCGAACCGGCGCGCGGTCGATGTGCGTCTCGACGAGGCCATCGGACGGCACCGGGCGGACGGGGCCGTCGTCAGCCTGGTCGTCTGCGATCTCAACGGCCTCAAGCGGGTCAACGACACCCAGGGCCACGCGGTCGGCGACCGGCTGCTGGAACGGTTCGGCACGATCCTGTCGGTCTGCGGCGCGAAGCTTCCGGGGGCGGTCGCCGCGCGGCTGGGCGGGGACGAGTTCTGCCTGTTGACGGTGGGTCCCACGGCCGATGATGTCATCGAGGTGGTGGGCGAACTATGCGTGCGCGCGGGTGAGTTGGACCTGGGGGAGGGGGTGGCGTGCGGGATCGCATCGACGGGCGACCCGATCGGCGAGGTGAGCTCGGCGAGGCGCCTCTTCCGGCTGGCGGACGCGGCGCAGTACCGGGCGAAGGCGGCGCGATCGCGGGGGCCGGTGGTGGCGGGGCGGGACGGCGCGGTGATCCGCCTCGCGGACGGCCCGGCGCCGAGGAGCGGAACCCGCCGCCGCTTCCGCGATGCGCCTCCCGGCGGGGGGTCGTAGTTCGGGGTGCTTTTTTGGCGGGGCCGGTGGGGGTGCGGCTGCGGGGTGCGTTGTGGTGGCGGTGCGTGGTTCGTTGTGGGTTGTTGCCGGGTGCCGCTCCGGGGTCATGTCCTGCACTGCATGATTTACGGCGCGTGCCGGTCTCGTCGTCGGCTGACAGCCCGGTGTGCGCCACAAATCACGCTTTACGTTCCGGACACGACCCCTGCGCGGCCCCCTTCACCGCCCGTCACGGACCACCCCCACCGGGCAGGCGGGCGGACGGGGTGTCCCACCGGGCCGCAGGCGGGGAACCGGCGGGAGGGGGTCGGGGTCGCAGGAGGTGACGTGTCCGGACGTAGAGCGTGATTTGTGCCGCTCACGAAACCCGCGCTCGAAGAGCAAACCCGCACGCGGCGTAAATCATGCAGTCCGGACATGCGCCTCCGGAGGCCCCGGCACCCGCACCCACCGCAAGCCCCGCTCGCACTCGCGCCCCCGCCGGACGGCGTACTCCACCCCGTGACACGGTTCGATTCAGTACGTACGCTCCTGAATATGGATATGCATACCGTCGTGGTGGGGACGTCCGGGACGACCGCCGAAGACGTCATCGCCGTCGCCCGCCGCCACGCCCGCGTCGAGCTTTCCGCCGATGCCCTCGACGCGCTCGCCGAGGCCCGGGCGATCGTGGACGCGCTCGCCGCCAAGCCCGAGCCGGTGTACGGGGTCTCCACCGGGTTTGGCGCCCTCGCGAGCCGGCACATCGGTCAGGACCTCCGCGGCCGGCTCCAGCGCAACATCGTGCGGTCGCACGCCGCCGGGATGGGGCCGCGCGTCGAGCGGGATGTCGTCCGGGCGCTGATGTTCCTGCGGCTGAAGACCGTCGCCTCCGGGCGTACCGGCGTACGCCCCCAGGTCGCGCAGACCATGGCCGACGTACTGAACGCCGGGATCACGCCCGTCGTGCACGAGTTCGGCTCCCTCGGCTGCTCCGGGGACCTCGCGCCGCTCTCGCACTGTGCGCTGACACTCATGGGCGAGGGCGACGCGGAAGGCCCCGACGGCGTCGTGGCGCCCGCCGGGGAGCTGCTCGCGGCCCACGGCATCGAGCCGGTCGAGCTGCGCGAGAAGGAGGGCCTCGCGCTGCTCAACGGGACCGACGGCATGCTCGGCATGCTGGTCATGGCCCTCGCGGACCTGCACCGCCTGTACACCTCCGCCGACATCACCGCCGCGCTGAGCCTGGAGGCGCTGCTCGGTACCGACAAGGTCCTCGCCCCCGAGCTGCACGCCATCCGACCGCACCCCGGCCAGGGCGTCAGCGCCGACAACATGCTGCGGGTCCTCGCCGGGTCGGGGCTCACCGGGCATTTCCAGCAGGACGAGGCCCCGCGCGTGCAGGACGCGTACTCGGTGCGCTGTGCCCCGCAGGTCGCCGGCGCGGGGCGGGACACGCTCGCGTACGCCCGGGTCGTGGCCGACCGGGAGCTGGCCTCGGCCGTCGACAACCCGGTCGTGCTGCCCGACGGCCGGGTCGAGTCCAACGGCAACTTCCACGGCGCCCCCGTGGCGTACGTCCTGGACTTCCTGGCGATCGTCGCCGCCGATCTCGGTTCCATCGCGGAGCGCCGTACCGACCGGCTGCTGGACAAGAACCGTTCGCACGGTCTGCCGCCGTTCCTCGCCGACGACGCGGGGGTCGACTCGGGCCTGATGATCGCCCAGTACACCCAGGCCGCGCTGGTCAGCGAGATGAAGCGGCTGGCGGCCCCGGCCTCGGTCGACTCGATCCCGTCCTCCGCGATGCAGGAGGACCATGTCTCGATGGGCTGGTCGGCGGCGCGCAAGCTCCGTACCGCCGTCGACAATCTGACCCGGATCATCGCCGTCGAGCTGTACGCGGCGACGCGCGCGATCGAGCTGAGGAGCGGCCTGACGCCCGCGCCCGCCTCGCGGGCCGCCATCGACGCGCTGCGCGCCGCGGGCGTCCAGGGCCCGGGCCCGGACCGTTTCCTCGCCCCCGACCTGGCGGCGGCGGACACGTTCGTACGGGAGGGCCGGCTGGTCGCGGCGGTGGAGCCGGTGACGGGGCCGCTGGCCTGAGAGCCCGCAAGCGCCGCGACGGACGTACGGAGGGGCCGCCCGATGCCGGACGGCCCCTCCGTACGCGTACACATACGGCATGCGTACACGTGTGCGGTTCGTTCAGAACGCGCGGCCGCTTCTGCGTAGCGAGTACGCGACGAACCCCGCGCCGATCCCGAGACACGCGGTCCCGCCGAACACGTATGGCGTGGTGTCCACGCTGCCCGTGTCGGCGAGGGCCGGTTGTCCGGACTGCGCGGACCGTTCGGAGCCGTCCGACACCTCGGACGGCCCGGATCCCACTGATGCGTCGGATTCCGCGGCCGTGTGAGCTTCCACGGCCGTGCCGGATTCCTCGGCGGCGACGCTTTGCGCGGATACCGCTGACTGCCGCCCCGGACCGACCTGCTCGTCCGTGGCGTTCGCGGAGGGAACGAACCACAGAGCACAGAGCAGGGTCCCGGCGGCGGTGGCTGTCAGCAGTGGTCGGCGTGCGACAGGCACGTAATCGATCCCCCTTGTGACGACGCCGAATTGGCTGGGTGGGCTGATGTTAGTGAAAGCAGCGGGTCGCGGGAAAGTCGCAGGAATCCGGAGCCGTACGCTCCGTTCCATGAGCACTTCTGAGACATCACGGTATGTACGGCTACGGGTGGAATTGGTGCTGGAGGTCGGCACCCCGGAGGCGCTGAGCGCCGCCGCCCTCGCGCGCATCGTCGCCGACGAATCCATGCCCGACGACGAACGTACGCATGCCCAGTCGGCGGTACGGGAAGACGCGGCAGAGGCCCTCGCGTACCTCGTGGAGCCGTTCGATCTGATCAAGGAGGTTCCCGGTGTCGAACTGGCGCAGGCCTCGTGGACCAGCGAGCAGATCGACTACGACCCCGACGCCGTGGAATGGGACCTCGACGATGACGATGACGACGAGAGCGACGGTGAGGATGCCGAGGGGGACGGTGCCGGAAAGGGCAGGGAAAGTGGCGTAAGCGCTGGTGGGAGCGGTGGCGGGGTCGGTACTGGTCGGGGGTAGCGCGAGAGCGTGACACCCTGGTAAGCCCCGGTCCCCCTCAGGTGGCGGGCCGGGGCTCACCCATTCCCGTCGGCGAGTGGTGTTCACCACACCTTGGGTCGATGTGGAACCGGACGAACCGGTACAGGCGTTCTTAAGGGTTATCGGCAGGGTAAGCGGCGATGATGGAGAAGCGTGTGATGACGGACAGCAAGCGGCGCAGGGCTCTTACGGCCGCGTCCGCACTGCTCGGTGGCGTTCTGGTGCTTTCGGCCTGTAGTGGCGGCGGGGACAAGGAAGCCGACAGCTCGAAGAGTTCGTCGTCCCAGTCGCAGGTGGACGAGGCGGCGGCCAAGGAGACGTCCGAGGCCCAGATATCCATCTCGCCCAAGAACGGCGTGACGAACGCGGGCATCAACAAGGACACCAAGGTCACGGTCAGTAAGGGAACTCTTACGGACGTCACCATGGCCACCGCGGACGGGACCGCCGTCAAGGGCACGCTGTCCTCCGACGGGAAGAGCTGGAAGCCGGACGCCCAGCTCGACCGCTCCACCTCGTACAAGATCACCGCGACGGCGAAGGACGGCAAGGGCCGTCAGGCTCACGAGAACTCCTCCTTCACCACCGTCTCCCCGGACAACAGCTTCATCGGCAACTTCACTCCCGAGGACGGCTCCACGGTCGGTGTCGGGATGCCGGTCTCGATCAACTTCGACAAGGCGATCACCGACAAGAAGGCCGTGCAGGACGCGATCTCGGTCGAGTCGAGCAGCGGCCAGGAGGTCGTCGGCCACTGGTTCAGCCAGCAGCGCCTCGACTTCCGCCCCGAGGACTACTGGAAGGGCGGCTCGACGGTCACCCTCAAGCTGAACCTGGACGGGGTCAAGGGCGGCCAGGGCATCACCGGCGTCCAGCAGAAGACCGTCACCTTCAAGGTCGGCCGTAACCAGGTCAGCACGGTCGACGCCAAGAGCAAGATGATGACCGTCACGCGGGACGGCAAGACGGTCAAGACGATCCCGATCTCCGCCGGTTCGCCCGACAACACGACGTACAACGGTCAGATGGTGATCTCCGAGAAGTTCAAGGAGACCCGGATGAACGGTGCCACGGTCGGCTTCACGGACGACGACGGCAAGGGCGAGTACGACATCAAGGACGTCCCGCACGCCATGCGGCTGTCCACGTCGGGCACGTTCATCCACGGCAACTACTGGGGCGCCAAGTCCATATTCGGTTCCGCGAACACCAGCCACGGCTGCGTGGGCCTCTCGGACACGAAGGGCGCGAACGACCCCAACACGGAAGCCGCGTGGTTCTACAACAACTCGCTCCTCGGTGACGTGGTCGTCGTCAAGAACTCCAACGACAAGACCGTCAAGCCCGACAACGGTCTCAACGGCTGGAACCTGAACTGGGCCGACTGGCAGGCCGGTTCCGCCGCCTGATCCCCTGATCCGAGCCCTGGCCCGTAAGCCATGTAAGGCCGCGCGAGGTCATGTAGACCTCGTACACCACGCGAGACCACGTCAGACCTCGTAAGTCCTGCGGCGGCGACACCCTCCCGGTGTCGCCGCCGTTCGCGTTCTCGTCCGGCTCTCGCCCGGGGCCGCGAACACCCCACAACCCGCTCCCGCCCCCACGTGTCACTCCCATCTCACTCGTGCCTCACCTCCATTCCGTCACCGCATCATCTCCACCTCACCTCCATTTCGCGTTCGCCCGTCCGTTCACCAGGACGTACCGGTAAGGAGGGGGCGCCATCACCCTCGTGCGCGTAAATTCGGTCCATGCTCATCACTCTGGGAAGCCCGCCCTCGGACGCCGAGACGGACGCCTGGCACGCCGTGGTCACCGCGGCGCATGTCCGTGATCTGCCGGCCTCGGTGCCCGAGCCCAGCAGGGCGGAGACCTCGGGGAAACTGCGCATACCGCCGGTGGACGGGCGGAACGTCCATCTCGTGGCGACAGCGCGGGACGGCTCGTACGAGGGGGTCGCCTCGCTGGTCCTGTTCACCGACGAGCCCACCCGGCACGCGGCGTTCCTGGACTACCTGGTGGTCTGTCCGGGCGCCCGGCGGCACGGGCTCGGCGCCATGCTCTGGACCGCGATACGGGACGAACTCATGGCGGACGGCCGCACCTCGGTCTCGACCGTGCTCGAACTGGGCGGCGCGGGCGAGGCGTTCGTCGACAGCATCGGCTTCACCAACATGCGGCCGCTCGGCCGGTACGTACAACGCGTCCGGCAGGCGGTCGACGAGGTCCCGCAGCCCGCGCTCCCCGACGGCCTGCGCTTCGCCGACTGGCCGGGCGTCGTCCCCGACGAGCGGGCCGAGGCGTTCGCCCGCGCCCATGAGGCGCTGCGGGACACGCAGGCAGGGGAGTTGGAGGAACGAGCGCCGCACTGGGACGTGGACCGGGTACGGGCCACGGCCCGGGTGATCGGGGAGCGCGGCGGGCTGATCCTCACCTCGGCCGTGCTCGACACGACGGACGGCGACGCCGTCGTCGCGTACACCGAGATCGTCCTGCGCGATCCGGCGGACACCCGCGCGCTCCAGTACGACACGGTGGTCGTCCCGTCCCATCAGGGCCATGGTCTGGGGCGCGCGGTCAAACGGCATCTGCTGGGGAGGCTGAGCGAACTGCGGCCGGGGGTACGGGAGATCAGCACCACCGTCGCCGACGACAACACGGCGATGCTGGCGGTGAACGAAGGCCTCGGCTACCGGAGCGAACGCCCCGCCGGGCTCTTTCAGGCGAAGCTCTAGCAGGTCTGACCGCCTCTGGGTTCATCGTGCTTCCCCGGCGCTGGGTCGTCGAACGCACGCCCGCGCCCTTCTGCCCCTCATTCCGCCCCGGACGGGGAAAGCTGTTTGCGCACCCATTCTGGATCCGGGTTGACATGTGACCGGCCCGCCACGATGACTGTTGGCACGGTCTCGTTGCCGTCGTTGGCCGCCCTCACGACTGCCGCTCCATCCGGGTCACGCCAGATGTCGACCCAATGCAACTGGCGGGCACTACGGCCCAACCGTATGCGCAGTCGCAGGCAGTACGTGCAGCCCGACCGCCAGAAGACGACCGGTCGGCCGTCTTCCGCGCTGCGGCGTTGTGCCTCCAGCGCACCGATCGACCTCGGAAAGATCAGAGGCGAGTTCACGCCTGCGATCAGCACAAACACCAGCAGGATTGCTGCGGCTTCCCCGGTGCTTCCCCGGCGGATCAGCTCGGTCGCAACGACTGAGCCGCAGAGCACAAGCAGCACCGGCAAAATCCACGCGCGCATCATGATGACGCAGGCTATCGGTGAGTCGAAATACTCCTCGAACCAGCCCGCTCGGCTGGGCGTTCACAGGACACTGGAGCAGCCTTCCTCTGATCATGTGCTCGGACCAAGCATGCACGTGGCCATGACGAAAGCCGTGTAAGTGAGTCTGCTGCCCGAAGCTCAGCCTTAGGCTGCCCCGACTCATCGACACCTGAGCAGTCCCATCGAAGAGTGATTGTGGTCGATCGCGTCGCTTCGAGGAGGTATTCAGGAATCAAGGTCGAGGAACTGGCGGGCGCCGCGCAACGTGGTATGCAGCTCGCGCTGGGTGGCGCGACTGTCAAGGCGGACATCAAGCGCCCCGGGAAATGTGCTGTCGGCCCGCAGGCCCACTGGTAGTCGGGAGGCGTCGAGCCCATCACGCTTGGCGATGAGGATTCCGAGTTCATGACGGCTCATTGCGTCGGTTCCTGCCAAATGGTGAACGCCGCTCGCTTCGCCGGACGCACATTCCAGCAGAGCGGCGGCCAGGTCAGCGACATGCACGGGGCAGCGGATGTCATCGGTGAACAGGACGCCGTTTCGGGTACCGGCCGCGAGGTCGTGCACCACACGTACGTGCGCGGACCGCAGGTCACCGATGATCAGCGAGGTGCGAGCGATGACGGCATCCGGGTATGCGAGGCGAATCCCCGTCTCTGCTGCCGCCTTCGCCGCGCCGTAGGGGGTGACAGGGTCGGGGAGGCAGGATTCGTCGTAGTGGACGCGGGTTCCGGAGAACACCGCGTCGCTGGATACGTGGACCAGGCGGCAGCCGTACTTCGCTGCGGCCATCGCCAGGCGGACAGGGCCTTCGGCCGTTACCGCCCAGTCGGTTCCACCGCTCGTCGCGTTGACGACGAAGCACGGGGCGGTCTCAGCCACGACTGCTTCGACACGCTCGGGATCCCGCAGGTCGAGGGCGTGCCATGTGACCTCCGCAGTGCTGCCGGGCCTGGTCGCGAACGTCGCGGCCGTCGCGTGGCCGGCAGCTGCCGCCTGGCGGACCAGCTCAGCGCCCAGGAAACCGCTACCGCCGATGATCAGGATCGTCATGACGCGACACAGTAGGGGATTCGCGCGCCGCTCCAACTTCGCTGCGCCTGCTCAAACTTCACAGTCGGCACACCCGGTCGAAATGCGACTCAGTTCGAGACGCCGTTCGAGGCCGGAAGACAAAGAACAAGCTCGGTCCCGGCGCCCCCGCTCCGTTACCCGCAGCCGTTCGTGCGAGGCAGCCGGTAGGCCGAGTCCAGTCGGTAGTCACCGGCCGAACGGACCGTCAGCCGGGTCCAGTCGCCCGCCCGTTCCACGCACGCGCCCGGTGCCCTCAGCCAGGGCGAGTACGCGATCCGTACCGTCACCGATCCGGCGGCCGGCATCCGTACCACCAGCCGCGCGGCGTCTCCCCCCACGACGGTGGCGGGGGCCGACACCAGCGGGACGGCGGCCCGTACGCGGTAGACCGTCCATTCGCTGTCCTGCCACACCCGCTCCAGCCAGTCGGGCGCGCTCCTGACGAGCGCGGCCTCGGCCTCGGCGGGGCCGTCCGGCTGTCCGTGCGGCAGTACGACGAGGCCCACGGCCCAGCGGTCCAGCCAGGCACGGTACGTGGCCGGGGCCAGGGTTGGTGTGCCGCGGGGGACGTCGTAGAAGAGGCGCCCGCGTTCGACGTCGAGCTGACGGTTCCAGCCGCGTGCCAGGTTGATGTGCGGGGCGAGGACATCCGCCTCGCGGTGGTTGCGGGCGGGGACGACCTCGACGCGCGTACGGTCGGCCCCGAGCCGGTCCAGGGCGGCGACGACTCCGTCCGTACGGGCGGCCCAGGCGGGCACGGTGTTGGAGACCACCAGGTCGTCGTCGGTCTTGTTGATCAGCCAGCCGGTGTTCACGACGAAGACCCCGACGAGCACCAGGTGGGGGAGCGCGCGTTTCAACACCCGCTCCCGGACCGGGCCCAGGCCTCGCGTCAGCAGGGCCGCGAGCAGCACCGGGGGACCGGCGAGTCCCACCAGCCGCTCCACGTTCGTACCGATCGGTGAGCTGACGAGGAACGTCAGCACCACCCCGACCGCGTACACCGCCGCCCCGAACCGCACCACACGCCAGGCACGCGGCGCCGCCAGACACAGCGCCGCGCAGGCCACCAACGGCATCCACAACTTGCCGGGGGCCATGGGCTGTTCGCCCTCGAACGGGAAGAGCAGCGTGACCGTCGCGACCATCACGACCGGCGGGACGACCAGCGAAACCCCCTTCACCCACCGCCGGTCCAGGGCGTACGCCGCGCCCGCCACGACCAGGAACAGCGCCGCGACCGGGCTGGCGAGGGCGGTCAGCGCGGCGCAGAGCACCGCGAGCACCGGCCGCCGCACCCACAGCAGCGCGAGCAGCCCGACGGCCACGCCCAGGGCGAACGTCGTCCGCCCCGACGCGACGTTGCACCAGAGGGACAGCGCCCCGAGCAGCGCCGGCCACAGGGGCCGCGGCGTCCCCGACCGTACGAACAGGAGCGCCATCACCCAGGTCCCGGCGAGGCCCGCCAGTACGGACACGGACCGGACACCCAGGAGCGCCATCAACGGCGGTGTCAGCACGCTGTAGTTGGCGGTGTGCGTGCCTCCGTACCAGGAGAGGTTGTACGCGGAACCCGGATGCCGCGCCATGAACCCGGCCCAGGCGAACTGCGCGGCCAGGTCGCCCCCGCCGGTCGCGAGCACGGCCGCCCACAGGGCGTACAGGGGCACGACGACGGAGGTCGCGACGAGCGGCACGCGCCACCACGGCTGCCGACGGCCGCCCTCGCCGCGCTCCTGGACGGCGCCCCCGTCCGTCACTTCCGGCGCCCATGCGGGCCTGATGGTCCCCTCGGTGATCCCCACCTCGCCCAGCCTATGCGGTGCCGGCCGCCCGTACTCTTCCCGCCGACAACGGCAACTCCGTCCCCACGAACGCGTCCCGGAACCCCCGGTCGTGCGAGACCACGACCACCGCCCCCGCGTACGTCCGCAGCGCCTCCTCCAACTCCTCCACCAGGCTCAGCGCCACATGGTTCGTCGGTTCGTCGAGGAGGAGCAGGTCGGCGGGGCGCGTCAGCAGCCGGGCCAGCTCCAGCCTGCGCCGCTGCCCCACGGAGAGCGCGGCGACCGGCACGGTCAGGTCGTCCGCCCGGAAGAGGCCGAGGGCCAGCAGTTCGTCCTCGTACTCCTCCGCAGATCCCGGCCGTCCCGCCGCGAACGCCCGCAGCAGCGGGAGCCGGGACGGTACGGCGGGAAGCTCCTGCGGGAGATAGCCGGTCAGGCCCGGACGAGTCTCGGAGCGGGCCGTGTTGTCGGGACGGGCCGGGTTGTCTGAGCGGACCACGTTGTCGGGACAGCCAGTGCTGTCGGGACTGTCCGCGTTGTCGAGGCGGGCCGGGTCCTCGAAGCGCCCGTTACCGCCCGGGAGGCGCACCGTGCCGCTGTCCGGGCCGAGTTCGCCGGCCAGGACCCGCAACAGCGTGCTCTTGCCCGCCCCGTTGGGGCCCGTCACCAGCAGCCGGTCGCCCGTCCTGATCCGCAGACCGGACACCCGCAGCCGGTCCCCGACCACGACCTCGTCCAGCTCCGCCACCACTATCCCGCGGCTCAGACCGCCGCCTCCGCTGTCGCCCGAGGCCGGTGTCGCGGTGAACCTCAGCGGTTCCGGGGGCGTGGGCACCGGTGACGCGCGCAGCCGCCACAGCCGTTGCCGTGCCGCCCTGACCTGGCCGGACAGCTTCGCCTCGTGCGAACGGCGGTGCTTGCCGAAGCCCTGTCGCGGGTCCTTGCCGGTGGCGGCGAGCCGTTGGCCGGCCGCCGTGACCAGCTCTTCCGTACGGGCCAGGTCGGCCAGCCAGTCCAGATGGTCCTGCTCCCAGCGGCGGCGGGCGGCGGCCTTCGCCGTGCGGTAGCCGTGCCAGCCGTCGCCGTACCGGGTCACCGCCCGGGTGTCCCGGTCGACCTCCAGGATCGTCGTCGCGATCCGCTCCAGGAACGCCCGGTCGTGGGTGACGGCCAGAACGGTCCCGCGATGTGCCCTGAGCTGGTCCTCCAGCCAGGTCGTGGCCTGGAGGTCGAGGTGGTTGGTGGGCTCGTCGAGCAGGAGCAGTTCCGGTGCCGCCGCCAGTACGCAGGCCAGCGCGAGCCGGGACCGTTCCCCGCCGGAGAGCGAGCCCAGTGGCCGGTCCCGTGCCACCCGGGCGAGCCCGAGGGCGCCCAGCGCGGCATCGACGCGGGCGTCGGCGAGATAGCCGCCGCGTTCCTCGTACGTGGTCAACAGGTCGCCGTACGCGGCCAGTTCGTCGTCACCCGCCTCGCCGAGGCCCGCCTCGGCCGCCGCGATCCGGCGTTCCAGCTCGCGCAGATCGGCGAGAGCCGCATCGACGGCGTCCTGGACGGTGCGGGCCGGGTCGAGGTCGAGGGTCTGGGCGAGATGACCGGTGCCGCCGGGGAAGGCGACGGTGATCTCACCGCCGTCGGGGCGCTCGACTCCGGCCAGCAGCCGCAGCAGTGTCGACTTGCCGGAGCCGTTCTCCCCGAT
Source organism: Streptomyces sp. NPDC088400 (assembly GCF_044753355.1). NCBI lineage: Bacteria > Bacillati > Actinomycetota > Actinomycetes > Kitasatosporales > Streptomycetaceae > Streptomyces > Streptomyces sp. NPDC088400. The sequence goes on from NZ_JBIVMZ010000001.1 coordinate 405,347, forward strand.
GACCCCGGCCTTCTCGCCGGGACGTACGGTCAGCGAGACCTGGTCGAGAACCGACCGGTCGCCGTACGCCTTGGAAACGTCTTTCATCGCCAATTGGGCGCGCTCGCGCATGCTTCTTCCTGGATTGTCACGCCCTCGCGCACGCGCGGACGCGGCGGCGGGGCTGGACTGTGTCGGACCTCGGGAGCGGGTCCGGAATCACAGGAAGAAGTAGTGCGTGAACATGCCGCCCACTGTAGCCGCGCCCCGGGACGCGGCCCAGGGAATTACCGGCTCGGGGAACTACCGGCCCAGGGAGTTACCGGCTCGGGGAACTACCGGCCCAGGGAATTACCGGCTCAGGGGACGAGCGCGACCGGTCGCTTCCCGGCGGGGGAGGACGAAAGCGACGACCGGAGGCCGGTGCCGGCACCGGCGTGCTTACCGTTCGCGGTCTGCGCAGGCACGCGGGCAGGCCCGGCCGGGATCCGGTTGCGGCTCCGGTAGTCCAGCGCGAACGCGAGCTTGCCGGGCTTCGCGTCGGTGATCGGGGCGCTCAGCTTCCCGAATTCGCCGCCGGTCGGCTTCTTGCCGTCGTTCCACTCGCTCATCCGGCCCAGCTCGTCCGCCGTACGCCCGTCGGCGATGACGGTGTCACCGTCCGCGTCCGTCATCGCCTCGGAGGCGGTGCGGATCGCGCTCAGGTACGAGGTGGGGGAGGTGAGGTCGTACGAGTCGAGGTTCACGTGGTCGCGCAGCCAGGTGCCCCACAGGAACTCCAGGTACTCCGCCGCTTCGTCGGGTGCCTGGTAGCCGATGTCGCGCGTGAAGTAGACGAGGCTGCGGTAGCGGTCGTCGTGGAAGTCCGCCAGGGCGAGGCGCTGGGGGAGCTGGTCGGTGGTGATGGGGTCGTTGTTCTCGTCGCGCAGCCAGACCCACTTCCGCTCCCGCATGGTCTGCCAGAAGTCGGCGGTCGAGAGGTCACTCAGGTCGGCGGCGACCCGCAGCCGGATGGGGGTCTTGGGGCCGCCGTCGGCCGCCTCCACGAAGGACGTCAGGCTGTGGTGCCCGTCGGTCAGGTACAGCTTGCCGCCGGGGCCGATGACGACCGTCTTCATCGCGGCCCTGGTCTCGTCCGTCTCTTCGCCGAGGGGGACGGTGCAGGTGAAGCTGGATGGGTCGGAGAGCCTGGCGCCGGAGTCCACACTCGCCGCCTCTCCCTGGCCGTTGGTCTCGCACCAGTCGTCGAAGCGCTTGTTGACGTCGCCGGCCTGCTCGTCCTTGGTGCTGCCGTACCGGCCGAGCTTGTAGTAGATCTGGTCGAAGCCGATGGAGGGCTGGGTGGGGTGGAGCTGGTCCAGCGTGACGTCGATGAGATCGCCCGCCATGGTGCCGGTGCCGGTCCCGATCCCGGTGCTCGTCCTGGAGCCGACGGTTTCGCTCGGGGCGGTCGCCCCGGCCGGGCCGCCACCCGCGAGGACACTGCCCAACGTCAGGGCGCCCACGGTCAGTCCGGCCGCCAGGCCACGCGCTCCGGCCGTTCGTGCGAACGCGCTGTGCGGCAGGGGCTGCGTACGGGCTGAGCCGTTCATACGGGTCTCCACGGAGTGAGCGGACGGGACCACGCCCGTACAGCGGTGCGGGGCGGCGCGGTGTTCGTGCAGCGCCGTATGGCGCGATGGGGTGCGGCTGGGCCGCGCACATCCATTCACCTCCGCCCACCCTGAAGCGTGTTGGGCGGGCGTCGGGGAGGTGGCGGCCGGGTGAACGCTCATTGCCGCGAGCGCCGGGAGCGATCCCGTACGCCACGCCCCCCGGCTGTCACCCGCTCGGCACCGTGGCCGACTCTCCGGTGGCCGGCCGGCCGGCCGTCCCGTCAGCGGCTGCCTCGTGCTCGGCCGCTTCATCGCGAGGCGCCGTCCGCCAGCACCCTCAGCAGGTCGGTGTCACAGGACAGCGAGGCAGTCCGCAGCGCCGAGATCCGTTCGCGCTGCTCGTCGGCGGGCAGGGCACGCAGCGCGTCCCAGGCCGGGCGGGCGAGCGCGAGCGTTTCGGCGCGCCACACGCGAGGGCCGGGCAGCGGCTTCAACTCGCCGGTGAACCAGGAGGCGGCGACCGTACGGGCGGCCCGTTCGCGTATGACCTTGTCCTGGCCGACGGGCTTCCCGTCGATGACCGAGGCTTCCCCGAACGCGTCGGAGCAGGCCGCCGTACCGGCGCCGGCCAGCAGGATGCGGAGCGTCTCGTCCTTCGTGGCCCCGATGAGATCCCGCGCCTCGAAATCCACGGAGACGAGGTCGGCGGTCCTCGGCGCTTTCGCCCCTTCAGGCCCCGCGTCGACGGACTCGTGCACCGCCGACGGCGGGTCCGGGAGCCGCCCCAGCAGCCGCAGGGCTTCCGCGCCCGGCCCCTTGAACGCGTCCAGCAACGGCTCGTGCACCTTCGTGACGCAGACGTGGTCGGCGCACACCAGCGCCGTCGCCGCCTTGTCGACGGCGTAATTCCGTCCCGGGTCGGACGGCAGGAGCGGCAGTGCCACCGCCGCGCCCAGTACGACCGGCAGCAGGGCGAGCAGACGCGTGCGGGTTTTCCCGGCCGTCAGCAGAAGGAAGCCCGTGACGGCGAGGCCGAGCAGCCAGACGGACTGACCGAGGTTGACCTGCCACGGGACGGTCAGGAACGGACTGTGGACCGGGGACAGCGAGGGCGAGAGCAGCACGAGCCGGTTGGGCGCGGACAACTGGAGGGAGTCGTGGACGAGCATGACGGCGACCAGGGACACGAGGGCGAGCGCCGGCGGAGTGAAAATGGACGGCAGGGTCTTCGCGACCCCCATGCCCAGGAAGGCCCCGGCCACCAGCGCCAGCATTCCGACGGCGAGGACCGGAAGCCAGCCGAGATGGACGAACCCGTCGTTGCCGATCACCTGTACTCCGCCGTACAGGAACACCAGCAGATACGCGACGGCCACCGCGAGGCCCAGGGCGCCCGCGGTTCTCGCGGCACGGTGCCATACGGGACGGGCCGTGGTCGCGAGGAGTTCGGACGTACCGGAGCGGTGGTCCCGTATCCCCTGGATCGCCCCGGCGGCCACCGACACGGGCCACAGGAACAGCATCAAGGTGCGCAACCACCAGGCGGTGTAGGTCAATTGCGCGACCCAGCTCTCGTCGCCCTTCCACCACGGCGCGTTGGGCATCAGCATGTTGCCGAGCAGGGTGACCAGTAACAGGACTCCCGCCCTCAGAGCGGTGGACCGGCGGAGTTCGATGCGCAGGATGCGTCCGGGGAGCGGGGGTCGTCGCTTCACCGTGGTCTCCTGCGCTGCCGGCCGATCGTCTTCAGTGTGCTCACCAGGTACCTCGTCCCTGTCCGAGTCCGGCCGCCCTGCGACCGCATGTACGTGTGTGCGCGTACGCGTGTGATGCGCGCGTACGTGTGATGCGCGCACGGCGCATGAAGCGTGTGTGGTGTGTACATGTGTGGTGTGTACGTGTGTCAGTGGTGGGCGCCGAGGAGGGCGTACGCGCCTCTGCGGGCGACCACGACCACCAGGCCGAGCGCGAAGAGGATGCCCCACACCGGCAGGGCCATCGTCTGGAGTGCGAAGGGCACCTGGCTCCCGGCCACGGTCGGCGCCACGATCACCGCCGCCCACACCGTCACCAGCCCGATCGCCGCGCGCGTCACGCCGATCAGTCCGCCGAGCGCGAGCGTGCCGGTGGTGAAGGCCAGGCAGGGCAGCAGCCACTGCCCCACCGTGGTGCCGGTGACCAGACCGGCCACCAGCAGCACGGAGATCACCACGGTGAGTACGGAAGTGGTGCGCCTGAGCACCAGTTGGAGGCCGGCGCGCGGGGTCGCGGCGACGAGTTCGTACGCCGGGTCGAGGCCGCGCGCCCAGGAAGCGGCGACGCCGAGGACGGGCAGCACCGGAGCCAGGACCAGGACGAAGGGGACCTCGTCCCCGCGCACACGGTCGAGGAAGACGGCGCACAGGGTGACGAAGGCCATCATGAACAGCCACGGCACCGTCACCGGCGACGCCCAGGCCGACAGCATCGCTGACCACCGGCGGCGCCGGGGCATGGGCGCGATCGTCGCCAACCGCGGTGCCATCTCCGACCAGACGGAGCCGACCAGCGCGGTCACCGCCGGGGCCTCTCCGCCGACGGTGGCGGCGAGCCGGCCACGGCACACCGCACAGAATTCGAGGTGGGCTTCGAGTGCCCACACCTCGTCGCCCGCGATGCCGGTGTCGCCGCGCGCGTACCGGCGGATCAGCTGCTCGGAGGCGTGCTCCGTGTGTTCCGTAAGGTCAGTGTGTCCCGTACGGTCGGTGTGTTCTGTACGGTCAGGCTGTCCCGTACGGTCGGTGTGCTGCGCGTGTTCCGCGTGTTCCGCACTCATGACAGTGCCTCCCGCATCGCTTTCCGTGCCCGCCGGGCGCGCGTTTTGACGGTGCCCTCCGGCACTCCGAGCAGTACCGAGGTCTCCCGTACGGACAACCCGTCGAGCACCATGGACCGCAGTACGTCCCGCAGTTCGGGCGCCAGCCGCGACAGCGCGTCGCCGACCTCGCCGCCGACCGTCGTCGCCAACGCCTGGTCCTCGGCGGCGGGTACGACGGCCTCGGCGGCCCCGGCGGCGGACATCGCGGCGGGCAGGGACGCCTGGTGCGCGCGCCGGCGGAAGGCGTCCACGAGCCGGTGGCCCGCGATCGTCCACAGCCACCCGACGGCCGATCCGCCGGCCGCCGCACCCGCGAACGCGCTCGCGGCGCGCCACACCGCCAGATACGTCTCCTGCATGACCTCGGCGACGATCTGCTCGTCCGCGCAACGCCGCCTCAACCGCAGGGCCAGCCAGGGGGCCGTACGCCGGTAGAGCTCCTCGAACGCGGTGCGGTCGCCCTTGGCGACGAGCCGGACGAGTCTTTCCTCGTCCAGCTCCTCTGGTGACTTCCTGCTTGCTCCCACACCACCCAGACGCCGGGAAGCACCGCGAGGTTTTCCTTGACGCGTGTTCTGCGTCACAGGGCGGGCGGGGGTGCGGTGTCAGTGTCCGGTGCGAGGGGCGCGATTTCGCCGGGGGCAGAACCTCACTCCCTACCGGTCGCGCGGAACGCTCATACCCTGAGAAGGTGAGTAGCCACGCGCCGAACCAAGCCCGCGTCACTCCCCTGCGCCCGGCAGCGGTGGCGCCCGCCTCCGAGGTCCCAACCCCCGAGGTCTCAACCCCCGAGGTCCCAATCCCCGAGGCCCCAACTCCCAAGGCCAAAGAGCCCCTTTGGCGGAACGTCGTGGGTGATGTCCTGCGACGCGAGCGCCTGGCCCAGGAGCGCACGCTCAAGGACGTGGCCGAACGGGCGCGGATCTCGATGCCCTATCTCTCCGAGCTTGAGCGCGGCCGCAAGGAGGCTTCGTCGGAAGTCCTCGCGGCCGCCGCCCGCGCGCTCGGCCTCGGACTGGCCGATCTGCTCGCCCTGGCCCAGGCCGAACTGGCCCGCCTCGACACGGTGAGGCCGGGCCGGCCCCGTACCTCCGCCGCTCCCGCGTCGATCACCTCGATCACCTCGATCGCGTCGAGGCACGGCATCAGCACCCGGCGCGGTGGGGTGCGGGGCACCCCACCGCAGGGCGAAGTGAGGCTCGCCGCCTGATACGTGGCGGCTCAGGCAGCGGGTACGGTCCGCCGGCTCAGCACCTCGTCGGCGAGCCCGTACGCCACTGCCTCGCGCGCGGTGAAGACCTTGTCACGGTCCATGTCCGCGCGAAGGGTGGGGACATCGTGGGGTGTGTGCCGGGACAGCACCTCCTCGATCTCGGAGCGGATCCGGAGCATCTCCTTGGCCTGGAGGCTGAGGTCCGAGACCGTCCCCTGCCGGCCCCCGCTCGCCGGCTGCCCCAGCAGCACCCGGGCGTGCTCCAGGACGAACCGTCGCCCGGGATCCCCACCGGCCAGCAGCACCGCCGCCGTCGAGGCCGCCTGCCCGACGCAGAACGTCGAGATCGGCGCGCCGACGAAGGTCATCGTGTCGTAGATCGCCATGAGCGAAGTGACCGATCCGCCGGGTGAGTTGATGTAGATCGCGATCTCGCTGTCCGGGCTGGACGATTCGAGGTGGAGCAGTTGCGCGATGACGACGTTCGCCACACCGTCGTCGATCTCGCTGCCGAGGAAGATGACCCGCTCGGACAGCAGCCGGCTGTAGATGTCGTACGCACGCTCCCCCTGCGGGGTGCGCTCCACGACGGTCGGGATCGTGTATTGGCCCATGTACGCGTCCTGGCCCATGTACGCGTCCTGGTAGCGGCCCAGGTACGACTGCTGGTACCGGTTCATCATCAGAGCCCCAGCCGTCGCTGCGAACCGGCCGGCCGGACATCGTCGAGCGACTCGACGACCCGATCGACCATGCCGTACTCCTTCGCCTGCCCGGCCGTGAACCACCGGTCGCGGTCCCCGTCGCGGGAGATCGTCTCCTCGCTCTGCCCGGTGTGCTCCGCGGTGATCCGTTCGATGGCCTTCTTCGTGAACTCCAGGTTCTCGGCCTGGATCGCGATGTCGGCGGCGGTCCCGCCGATGCCGGCCGACGGCTGGTGCATCATGATCCGCGCGTTCGGCAGCGCGAGGCGCTTCCCCCGCGCCCCGACGGCGAGGAGGAACTGGCCCATGCTCGCCGCGAACCCCATGGCGAGCGTCGAGACGTCGTTGGGGATCAGCCGCATCGTGTCGTAGATCGCCAGCCCGGCCGTCACCGATCCGCCCGGGCTGTTGATGCAGAGGCAGATGTCGGTCTTGGGATCCTCCGCCGAGAGGAGGAGCAACTGCGCGCAGACCCGGTTCGCGGAGACCTCGTCCACCTGGGTACCGAGAAAGACGATCCGCTGAGTCAGGAGCTGCGTGGCCAGATGGTCGTCGAACCGGGTCGGAGGCGTGTCGTCGTTCTCGGCGGCGCGTGGCCTCAGGGCGGGGCCCCGGCCGGTGATGAGTGCTGTCATCGGTCCTCCTCGTCGTGGCGCGGCCGTCGTTGCCGCGGTCCCACCACTCTTGGACCGGATGTGCCGCTACGTCAGGGATCTCGGCCCGCAGCAGATTCGCTGACGGCAGACGACACCGGACGTCGATCGCGGGCCAGGCGCCACAGCGAGGTGGTCACTTACGATGACGACGAAGACAACGGGGGTGGACCGTGGTCCACCGCAGGGAGGGGACGCGAGCCGATGAGCCTTCGTCAGTACGAGTACGCCCTGGCCGTTGCCGCCGAGGGCTCGGTGACGGCGGCGGCGGAGGTGCTGCACGTCGCGCAGCCGTCGGTGTCCCAGCAGATCCGTGGCCTGGAGCGGGAACTCGGCGTGGAGCTGTTCGCCCGTACGCCGACCGGACTGGTGCCCACCGTGGTCGGCCGCGCGTTCCTGCGGGAGGCGGAGGTCGCGGTGAGCGCGGCGCGGCGGGCGAGGGCGACGGCGCGGGCCGGTGCCGATGACCTGGTGGGCGAGTTGCTGGTCTCGGTGCAGATGGGCTTTGGCACGCGGCAGTTGCCGGGGGCGCTGGGCGCGTTGCGTCGCCGCTTCACGCGGCTGGAGGTCACCGTCTTCGAGGAGCAGAGCTCCGCCGAACTGGAGCGGCTGTGCCGCCGGGGCGTGCTGGACCTCGCCCTGATGGCGGCGTGCGAGCGGAGCCCCGCCGACGCCCACCACCTCGGCGACGAGGAGTTCGTCGTGGTGCTGGGCGCCGGGCACCGGCTGCTCGCCGCGGACCGGGTCGAGCTGCGCGGGCTGGAGGGGGAGCCGTGGGTGAGGTTCGACCGCGACAGCGCGCTCGACGGCGTGCTGCGGGAGGTGCTGCGGGACAACGAGCTGACCCCGACCACGGTCGCCCGCGTGTCCCAGACGGCGACGGCCGTGCGCTGGGCCGCCCACGGGCTGGGGGTGACGCTCGTCCCGGCCTCCGCGGTGCCCCACGGTTACGAGCACCTCGTGCGTCCGGTGTTCCCGGTCGTGTCCCAGCCCGTGATCGCCGTGCTCCGGCCCGGCGCGGGCCCGGCGGGGACGGCCCTGCTCGACCTCCTGCGTCAGGAGACCTGGTCGGAGTCCGCTTCCTTCTCGCCGGTGTCCTGACGGCCGAGAAGGAAGCGGGCGCCGCTGAATTCTTTTCGTCGAATCTGCCGAACTTCTGAACTTCAGAACTTCCGAAGTGCCGAACTTCCGAACCGTCGAGACCGGCGTTCCGGAATACCGTCGGCGTCAGCCCCTGGGGAATTCGCCGCCGTCCACGACGAGATTGCTCCTGGTCACCCAGCTCGCTCGGTCGGACACGAGGAACAGCACCGCGTTGGCGATGTCGTCGGGCTGCCCCTCGCGCCCCAGTGGCACGGTGGTGTTGTCCTGCCCCGGCCCCGCCTCCAGGCGCGCCCACTGCTCCCGCGTCGCTTCGCCGCCAGGGGTGACGACTCTGCCGGGAGTCACGGTGTTGACCCGGATTCCGAACGGAGCCAGCTCCAGGGCCAGTCCCCGGCTGTAGTTCTCCAGCGCCGCCTTGGCCGCCGTGTAGTGCAGGAACGGTGGTGGCGTGAGGGGTACCGCGGCCGTGGAGATGTGCACGATCGCCCCCGAACGCTGTTCCCGCATCCCCGGTGTCAGCAGCGAGTCCAGCCGCACCGACGCCAGGTAGTTCAGGTCCAGCTGGTCCTGCCACTCCTCGTCGGGGATGACCGAGGCGCTCGCATACGGTCGCGCCCCACCCGCGTTGTCGACGAGGATGTCCACCCCGCCGAGCACCTCCTGCGCGGCCACGGCGACCGCCTCCGCTCCGGCCCGTGTCCGTAGGTCGGCCGCCACGAAGGTGGCTCCTTCCGGCACCGTACTCGTCGCCGTCCTGGCGGTCGTGACCACCTCGGCGCCCGCGTCCAGGAGCTGGCGCACGACGGCTGCTCCGATTCCGCGAGAACCGCCTGTGACCAGGGCCCGCTTTCCCGCGAGTTCTCGAGTTCCCGATCCGTTCTCGATCGTGGTCATGCCACCGGTCCTCTCAATTGCGTATCTGTCCGCTCGACGGAATAAGGATCGACGTGCGCAGAAACGCGAATCTTCGGAGAAATCGCGGTGCGCACCTTGTCGAGCTGTTTTGACGGTACGTCCGGAAAGGAAAGAGCGGCAAAGACGAAATGTCAGCAGGCGCTATAGGTAACTCCTATGGCCCCGGCTCACTTCGCCCGTGACCGCCGACTCTTCGGAGCAAGGGTGGTGGGTCAGCTTCGCCAGTGAGCTTCCCGACGCCGTGAAGCCGCTCCTCAGCATCGAAAGCGGGCTGGTCGCACTCCGCGACTTCCAGCCCCAGCTCCTGCACGGTCTGTTGCAGACCGCTGACTACCCTCGCGCGGTGATGACCGTGGTGTCTCCGGGTACGTACTCCCCCGGAAGAGCTTGAACCCAGGGTCGCCGCCAGGATGATCCGTCAGCACATCCTGCTCAAGAACCCGTCGATCATGTGCGGTCAGCTGCGGAAGCTGCTCGATGCTGCGCAAGAACTCCGAGGCGGGCATGGTGTTCTTCACCCGCACGGACATGACCGCCTGGCTCGTCGGCGTCAAGGCGGGCGCCTTCGACGGCCCTGGCGCCTGAACCGCTTCCGACGTGGACCGCCGCGTCAGCCCTGGCGCCCTACGACCCGGACCTCTCGGATCTTCACCGACTGGCTCACTCGTCGTCCGGGAGGGCTGTGACGGACTCACGGTTGTGACCGTAGGAGCCCGACGGCTCATGCCGCATGGGGGACGAAGACGAGATGTGTTTCCTCCGTGTCGATGGAGACATCCAGCTTCGCGTGCAATGCCACCGCCAGGGCCCGGAGCAGCTGAAGGGCGGGAGTAGTTCCGCCGCCCTCGATACGTTCGATGTCCTCCGGGGACAGGCGTGTCCGTTCGGCGAGTGCGGCATGATCGATGCCCAAGTCGAGCTCTGTCACCTGATCAGGGTCGGTCGTCACATGTCTTTCATCGCCTCGGACCGGCCTACTGACACGATCATCTGCCGCTCGCGGAGCGCTGCCCCGCCCAGCCGGTGGCGGCCAACACGTCGCGTGCGATGTCATCGACCGTCCTCCCGTCCGTCACCACCCGCACGGTGTCCGCAGGGGCCCGCTCGTCCAGCAGCCGCGCTTTGCGCGCGCTGCTTTCCAGCTCTCGCTCCAGCTCCGAGCCGATTTCCCGGCCTGTCAGCCGCTCGCGGGCGGTGGCATCGGAGGCCGTGAGCATGACCCGAACGATTCGCACCTCCGCCCCCAAGGCGCGCTCGAACATGCCGGCCGTCTCAGGCAGCACACACAGAGGGTTCGTATAGATCAGACGACGGTAACCACGTCGGGCGAAGTTCGCCCACACCGCGGTCAGATTGCTCTCGGTGATCTCCGAACGATCAGGATCCCCCTCCGGAGCGGGATGCACCTGCCCCATGAAATCCCCGTCAACTACCGCGTGAGAGACGGCCGCAGCTCGGAGCAGCGCCGACGCCTCCCACGCCACCGTCGTCTTGCCGACACCGGCCCGCCCTCCGATGAGCACTGCTTCCGGGTGGTCCAGCAGTACTTCCGCGTCGCCCATGCGGGCAGCGTGCCAGCTCGCGACCGCCTCACGCGATCGGATATCGATCCGTCTCCTGCTCGCAGCCCCCCATCAGCAAGCAGGGACTCCGCGGGCAGCAAGCAGGGACTGCGCGGGCGATCAGCCCTCCGCCTTCGCCACCCCGATCGGGCAGGAGACGCCCGTGCCGCCGAGGCCGCAGTAGCCCGCCGGGTTCTTGTCCAGGTACTGCTGGTGGGCCGCCTCCGCCGGGTAGAAGTCGCGGCCCTCGGCCGGGAGGATCTCCGTGCTGATCGTGCCGTGGCCGGAGCCCGTCAGGACCTGCTGGTAGGACGCGCGGGAGGCTTCCGCCTCCGCCGCCTGGGACGGCGAGTGGGTGTAGATCGCGGAGCGGTACTGGGTGCCGACGTCGTTGCCCTGGCGGAAGCCCTGGGTGGGGTTGTGGGACTCCCAGAAGAGCTTCAGCAACTCGGTGTACGAGATGACCTTCGGGTCGAAGACGACGCGGACCGCTTCCGTGTGGCCCGTGCGGCCGGAGCAGACCTCTTCGTACGTCGGGTTCGGGGTGATGCCGCCCTGGTACCCGACGAGGGTCGTCCAGACTCCGTCACGCTGCCAGAACGTGCGCTCGGCGCCCCAGAAACAGCCCAGGCCGAAGTCGGCGACCTCAAGGCCCTGCGGGTACGGGCCGAGCAGCGGGTTGCCGAGGACCGTGTGGCGCGCGGGTACGGGGAACGCGGGCTCCGGGCGGCCGCGGAGGGCCTGGTCCGGGGTGGGGAGTTCGGGGGTGCGGCGGGACAGGAACATGGTCAGGTCTCCTCGGCTGTGGGGTCCTGACCGAACAACGTACGGATCGTGCCGGACATTCCGCAGGCCCTCGCCGAACAGGGACCGATCCCGGCCCGCAGCAGCGCCCTCGATCCTGGCCCCCACCAGCGCCGCCCCCCTCACTCCTACTGGGACAGCGTCGCCGGGCTCCCGCCGTTCGCCTCGTACCCCGCCACCGCCAGCGCCCGGTACACCGCGTACTCCGCCGCCGGGTCACTGTCGTGCGTCCACGGCAGCGCTCCGACGTGGCCGTCCACCCGCAGCAGCTGGTTCATGGCCTCCGCCCAGCGTTCGCACCGTACGAGGAAGAGCACCAGAAGGTGCCGTACGTGCGCGAGCATCGGGTCGTCGGCGCGCGCGGCGTGCACCGCGAACAGCGCGCCCTCCACCGCCTTCGTGACCACCGCGCCCTGGTAGAAGCCCTGCACCAGATTGACCTCGGGCAGATGCTCGTACACCGCGAACAGCGGCAGCGCCGCCAGCAGCGAGCCCTGCGGGGCGCGTGCGGCGGCCGTCGTCGCGAAGTGGTCGGCCTCCTGGCGGGAGCCGTGCCACTTCTCGCACCAATAGTGCAGCGCGGCCAGATGCGCCCCCATGTGCGCCGGAGCGCGGTCGATCACCTTCGCCCACAGCTGGTCGAACTCCTCGTGCGCGTAACCGAGCCCGCGCCCCACCGCCAGCTCGATGATGTACGGCACCGGGTCGCCGGGCGCCAGCAGCGCCGCCTCGCCGCAGACCGTACGGGCCTCCTCCAGGATGATCCGGAAGTCGTCCGTCCCGGCGGACGACGACCGCCACGCCTGCTGCACCAGGAACTCCGCGTGCACGGCCGCCCCGCCCGCGTCCTTCGGCGACTCCGACCGCCACGCCCGCAGCCACGCGCCTCCGGCCCCGGGCCGCTGCTGAAGCTCCAGCGAGGCCGCGCCCGCGAACGCCTGCACACGCTGCCAGCGCACCTCACCCCCTTTGCCGGTCCCGGCGAGCAACTGCGCGGCGGCTCGCCAGTCCTGGGTGTGCTGTACGACATCGAGCACGTCGAGGAGGTCCTGGTCAGGCCCCGGCAGGCGCATGTCCAGCTCCTCCTGCCGTACGAAGCCGTACGCGGCCGGGTCGGCGGCATCGGGTGAGCCGGGTGCGGCCAGCTGGATGCCGCCGCGGCGGCGCCTGGCGTACGGGACGACGACCGCGGCCAGCAGGCCCATCGCGATCAGGAACCACAGAATCTCCATGGCCCCATTGTCCCGGACGCCGAAGAATCCCCTTCCGCCGGTCCGGTCCGGTCCTGGCCAGGTCCCGGGTGGTCCGGTCCCGGGCGGACCGGCCATGGTCGGCCAGGTCCCGGTCCGGCCCAGGCCGGTCTCGTCCCGGTCAGGTCCCGTCGGAACAGCACAGGAACGGTCCGGGACCGTCCCGGACGGCCCGACCCGGAACAAGCTCGGCGCGGGAAGGTCGTCCGGCGCTACCCTCGGGCCTCATGAGTCAGCAGCACAGCACCGAGCAGCACCGCTTCGAGACCGTCGCCATTCACGCGGGCAACACCGCGGATCCGCTTACCGGCGCGGTCGTTCCGCCGATCTATCAAGTGTCCACGTACAAGCAGGACGGTGTGGGTGGGCTGCGCGGCGGTTACGAGTACAGCCGCAGCGCCAACCCCACCCGTACCGCGCTGGAGGAGAATCTCGCGGCCCTCGAAGGCGGCCGTCGCGGGCTCGCCTTCGCTTCCGGGCTCGCGGCCGAGGACTGCCTGCTGCGTACGCTGCTGGCACCCGGCGACCACGTGGTCATCCCGAACGACGCCTACGGCGGCACCTTCCGGCTCTTCGCCAAGGTCGTCTCCCGCTGGGGTGTGGAGTGGTCGGTCGCCGACACCTCCGACCCGGAGGCGGTACGGGCCGCGCTCACCCCCCGGACGAAGGCGATCTGGGTCGAGACCCCCTCGAACCCGCTCCTCGGCATCACCGACATCGCGAGCCTCGCCGGGATCGCGCGCACGGCCGGGGTGAAGCTCGTCGTCGACAACACCTTCGCCAGCCCCTACCTCCAGCAGCCGCTCGCACTGGGCGCGGACGTCGTCGTGCACTCGACGACGAAGTACATGGGCGGGCACTCGGACGTGGTGGGCGGCGCGCTGGTCGTCAACGACACCGAGCTGGCGGACGAACTGACCTTCCACCAGAACGCGATGGGGGCCATCGCCGGTCCCTTCGACGCGTGGCTGGTGCTGCGCGGCATCAAGACGCTCGCCGTCCGGATGGACCGGCACAGCGAGAACGCGACGCGCGTCGCGGAGATGCTCGCCGAGCACCCCCGGGTGTCCAAGGTCTTCTACCCGGGCCTGCCCGGACACGCGGGCCATGAGGTCGCGGCCAAGCAGATGAAGGCGTTCGGCGGGATGGTCTCCTTCCAGGTCACGGGCGGCGAGGAGGCGGCGGTCGCGGTGTGCGACCGCGCGAAGCTGTTCACGCTGGGGGAGTCCCTGGGCGGGGTCGAGTCCCTGATCGAGCACCCCGGCCGGATGACGCACGCGTCGGTGGCGGGCTCGGCGCTGGAGGTGCCGGCCGACCTGGTCAGGCTCTCCGTGGGGATCGAGTCGGGCGACGACCTGCTGGCGGATCTGCGGCAGGCGCTCGGCTGAACCGAAGCCGAAGCCGAAGCCGAAGCCGAAGCCGACGGTGACGGTGACGGTGACGGGCCAGGCCCGGTGGTGCGGGCACCGCCGGGCCTCGTCACCAGCCCTCCAACGGAGGTGTCGTCTCCGTCGGTGGCACGGCCCACGGTTGCGTGAGCGACGCCCAGAGGCCGAACAGGAATACGGCGACGAACAGCAGCGTCCAGAACACGCGTCGCGCCGCCCGGCGTCTGCGCATCAGCCGCACGCCGAGCGCGGTGGCGCACGGTACGAGATCGGCGGGGACGGCGGCCGGACGCGCCTGCTTCAGCATCCGCCGCACCTCGGCCTGCTTGCGGTCGGGGCCGTTCATGAGCCGGCCTCCCGCGAACGCTCTCCCGCGAGCGCGAGCCGCCGCACCGTCGTGACCGCACGGGCGCAGATCGCGTGGACCCGTTCCACCGGGAGGCCGACCAGCGCCGCCGTCTGCTCCTCGGGCACCCCCTCGTACAGGCGCAGCACCAGTACGACCCGCTCCCGCGGCCCGAGCCGGGCGAGGATGCCGGACGGACCTGCCGCCCGGCGCCGTCGGGGGATGTACCAGGCTCGGTCGTACCAGGCTCCGTAAGCGAAGCGGAGCGCCAGTTCCTGGCGGGTGCGGTCGTACGGGTCGTCGTCGCCGAGCCGGTCCCAGTCCGCGTACGTACGGGCCAGGGCCGCGATCAACAGGCGCCGGGCGCGCGGGGCGGTACCGGGTGGTTCGCCCGTCAGCAGTGTGGCCGCATGCAGCAGCCGGCCTGCCGTGCCCGCGGCGAATGCCTCGAACTCCCGGGCGCGACAGCGATCCCGGGCCGCCCGCCGCTCTCGCACGATCTCCATTGAGGCCGGTCAGCGGTCGAGGGTCAAGAGGGCGTCCCCGAGCCCCAGTTGCTCACGCCCCGGCTTCGGCCTCCGTGCCCGCCCCGCTCTCCGCGTCCGTCCCGGGCTCCGCGTCCCCGGCCCCGGACGGGACCCCCGTCGTGCCCGCCGCCGCCCGCGACGCCAGTGCGCCGTTGAAGCGGGTGAGCAGGGTTGTGAAGGAGTCCCGCTCCTCCTCCGTCCAGCCGCCGGTGACCTGCGCCATCAACTCGCGCCGCGACGAACGGACTTCGTTGAGCCGGGCCAGTCCGCGCGCCGACACCTGGAGGACGACCGCTCGGCCGTCCTCCGGGTGCGACGTCCGCTTGACCAGGCCGGTGTCGACGAGGGGGGCGACCTGCCGGGTGACGGTCGAGGAGTCGATGCCCATACCGGCGGCCAGGGCTTTGACGCCCATCGGGCCTTCCTGGTCGAGACGGTTGAGCAGCAGATAGGCGGCGCGGTCCATCGTGTTGCGGACCTGGCCGACACCGCCGAGCCGCGTCTGTTCCGCCCGCCGGGCGAAGACGGCCACCTGGTGCTGGAGGGCATCGAGGAGGCCGGCGCTGTCCGAGGATTCGGCAGGCCTCTCCCGGGAGACCGACGCAGCGGAAGTCATGTCCTGAATGGGGGGCATGGCTGGGGCTCTCTCGTGCGGGGGCCGGTTGGTGGGGGACCAGAGTACGCGGCCCCGCCCTTGCCCGTACCGGCGCTGGGCAAACCTGCGAAAACCCACGGACGGGCGCGGACGCCGACTCGGCGGGGCACCGGCGTAGGGCGGGTACGCCGAGCGCGCACGCCCGGCGCGAATCCCCGGAGTGAACCCTGCACCCCGCGTGCGAATACCTTGCGTGAACTGCTGCGTTCGGCCCGTGAGTCCCTGCTTCCCGCCCGTGAACCCCCGCCTGAGCCCCGGGAATGGACACCGAGCGCCTTCCCGGCGGTGAGCTGCGAGACTGGCCTGCATGAGCCTCGGCACCTCCCGCCCCACGCACCCCTTGATCCTCGATGACATCCGTGGGGCGCGGAAGATGCTCTCCGGAGTGGCGCGGATGACCGCGATGGAGGGGAGCAGATACCTGACGCAGCTGGTCGGCTCCCCGGTCCACTTCAAGTGCGAGAACCTCCAGCGGACCGGTTCCTTCAAGCTGCGCGGCGCGTACGTACGGATCGCCGGCCTGTCCCCGGAGGAGCGCGCGGCCGGGGTCGTCGCGGCCAGCGCCGGCAATCACGCGCAGGGCGTCGCGCTCGCCTCCACGCTCCTCGGCGTACGGTCCACGGTCTTCATGCCGGTCGGCGCGCCGCTGCCCAAGGTCGCGGCGACCCGCGACTACGGCGCCGACGTACGGCTGCACGGTCAGGTGGTGGACGAGACCCTGGCCGCCGCGCAGGAGTACGCGCGGGACACCGGCGCGGTCTTCATCCACCCCTTCGACCACCCGGACATCATCGCCGGGCAGGGCACGGTCGGGCTGGAGATCCTGGAGCAGTGCCCGGAGGTAGGGACAATCCTCGTCGGCGTCGGCGGCGGCGGACTGATCGCGGGCGTGGCCCTCGCGGTGAAGGCCGTACGCCCCGACGTCCAGGTGATCGGGGTGCAGGCGGAGGGCGCCGCCGCGTACCCGCCCTCGCTGGACGCCGGCCGGCCGGTGACGGTGGCCGGGACACCGCAGACGATGGCGGACGGCATCAAGGTGGGCCGCCCCGGCGACGTACCGTTCCAGCTGGTCAGGGAGCTGGTCGACGAGGTGCGTACGGTCTCCGAGGACGAGCTGGCCAGCGCGCTGCTGCTCTGCCTGGAACGGGCGAAGCTGGTCGTGGAACCGGCCGGCGCGAGCCCGGTGGCCGCGCTGCTCAGTGATCCCGAGGCATTCCGCGGTCCGGTGGTGGCGGTGCTGTCCGGCGGCAATGTCGACCCGGTGCTGATGCAGCGGATCCTGCGGCACGGCATGTCGGCGGCCGGGCGCTACCTGAGTCTGCGGCTGCGGGTGACGGACCGGCCGGGAGCGCTCGCGACGATGCTCCAGGTGCTGTCGGTGGCCGACGCCAATGTGCTCGACGTGAGTCATGTACGGACCGATCCGCGGCTCGGGCTGGCGGAGGCGGACGTGGAGCTGCATCTGGAGACCAAGGGCCCGGTGCACTGCACGGAGGTCGCGGCGGCGCTGCGCGAGGCGGGCTACACGATCCTGGGCTGAGGGGCTGAGGGGCTGAGGGGCTGAGGGGCTGAGGGGCTGAGTCGTCGGTCCGGACGTGCGGCCGGGTCAGATCCGGACGTACGGCCGTCGGTCCGGACGTACGGCCGTTGGTTCCGGCGTACGCGTATGCCTGTACGCCCGGTCATGTGCCTCGCGTACGTCCTGCGCGAGACCACACGTAAGACTCACATAAGGCTTGTGGGTCGCGATGTATCGCGATATTGTCCGGATCCGGCTTGCCACGGTAGGTCTTTCGCTGAGTCTTTGCCGGGCATTTGTCAGGCTTTCCCTGGGCTTCCGTATTCGCCCCGTGAGGGCGGGTCGGCGAACCTAAGCTCTGGATGATCGCAAAACCACCGACAGCGACACAAATGTCAGCAGCTACAGCGACAGCACTAGCAACAGCCACAGCCACGCTGGGAGAACCACATGCCAGGTGCCATCTACGCCGAAGGCCTGGTGAAGACCTTCGGCGATGTAAGGGCTCTGGACGGCGTCGATCTCGATGTCCCCGAGGGCACCGTCCTGGGGCTCCTCGGGCCCAACGGCGCCGGTAAGACCACTGCCGTACGTGTCCTGACCACGCTGCTCCAGCCCGACAGCGGACGAGCGGTCGTCGCCGGGATCGACGTCGTCAAGCACCCCAACGAAGTACGCCGGTCCATCGGCCTCTCCGGCCAGTTCGCGGCGGTCGACGAGTATCTGACCGGCCGCGAGAACCTCCGGATGGTCGGCCAGCTCTACCAGATGAGTTCCCGTGACGCGAAGGCCCGCGCGGACGAACTGCTGGAGCGCTTCCACCTCTCCGACGCGGCGGACCGTACCGCCAAGACCTACTCGGGCGGCATGCGCCGCCGCCTCGACCTCGCCGCCGCGCTCGTGGTCTCCCCGCCGGTGATGTTCATGGACGAGCCGACGACGGGCCTCGACCCGC
The DNA here is from genome assembly GCF_044753355.1 of Streptomyces sp. NPDC088400. Taxonomy (NCBI): domain Bacteria; kingdom Bacillati; phylum Actinomycetota; class Actinomycetes; order Kitasatosporales; family Streptomycetaceae; genus Streptomyces; species Streptomyces sp. NPDC088400. The sequence goes on from NZ_JBIVMZ010000001.1 coordinate 423,373, forward strand.
GCAACCGCCTCCAGCTGTGGGGGATCATCCAGGACCTCGTGGCCGGGGGGACGACCCTGCTGCTCACGACGCAGTATCTGGAGGAGGCCGACCACCTGGCCCATGACATCTGCGTCGTGGACCGCGGCCGGGTCATCGCCCGTGGCACCGCCGACGAGCTCAAGGCCCGCACGGGCGGCGAGCGTGTCGAGGTGGTCGTCCACGAACGCGACCAGATCGAGCCCACCCGCGCCGTGCTCGCCGTCTTCGGCAAGGGCGGCGAGGTCGCGGTCGCCGAGCACACCCGCAAGCTGACCGTCCCGGTCTCCGGCGGCGCCAAGCTGCTCGCCGAGGTCATCAGGGAACTGGACACACGCGGCGTCGAGATCGACGACATCGGCCTGCGTCGCCCCACCCTCGACGACGTCTTCATCTCGCTCACCGGCCACGCCGCCGAGGACGCCGACCAGCCGGACGAACAGGACGTGGTACAGCCCACGAAGGAGGCCCGCAAGTGACCGCAGGCGAAGCCACCGGGAGCGCCGGGGCCCTGACTCCCCGGCCGCGCGGCGTGATCACGCAGTCCGCCGTCGACTCACTCGTCGTCGCCAAGCGCAACCTGATCCGGATGACCCGGATCCCCGAAGTGGTGCTCTTCGGGCTCATCCAGCCGATCATGTTCGTGGTGCTGTTCAGCTACGTCTTCGGCGGCTCCCTGAAGGTCGGCGGCACCACCAGCGCGGACGTGTACCGCAACTTCCTGATGGCCGGCATCTTCGCCCAGACCGTCACCTTCGCCACGGCGGGCGCGAGCGCGGGAATCGCCGACGACATGCACAAGGGCCTGGTCGACCGGTTCCGCTCGCTGCCCATGGCGCGCGGGGCGGTCCTCACCGGTCGTACGCTCGCCGATCTCGTCCAGACCGCGCTCACCGTCGTCGTCCTCTCGGTCGTCGCCGTGCTCGTCGGCTGGCGGATCCACGAGGGCGTACCGAAGGCGCTCGGCGCGTTCGCGCTGCTGCTCCTGCTCGGGTACGCGTTCTCCTGGATCGGCGCGCTGATCGGACTCTCCGTCCGTACGCCGGAGGCCGCCACCTCGGGCGGGCTGATCTGGCTCTTCCCGGTGACGTTCATCTCCAACGCCTTCGTGGACACCAGCCTGATGACTCCCTGGCTGCGGCACGTCGCCGACTGGAATCCGTTCAGCGCCACCGTGCAGGCATGCCGGGTGCTGTTCGGCAATCCAGGCGTCTCGCCGTCTCCCGCCTGGCCGATGCAGCATCCGGTGTGGGCCTCGGTGATCTGGTCGATCGTGATCATCGCGGTGTTCCGGACGCTCTCGGTGCGCAAGTACCGCTCGGCGACGGTCTGAGGAGCGGTCCGTAAGGCGCTTACGACGGCTGTACGACAGTGGCCCCCGGCGTTCATGCCGGGGGCCACTGTGACATCCGAAGCTGAAGAGCCGGGCTCAGCGCTGGTGGGGGCCGGAGCTCAGCTCAGGTACGGGCCGGGGCTCAGCCCTCGTAGGGCTTGGCGCCGAGGATCTTCACGGAGGCCTTCTTGCCGTTCGGCAGTTCGTACTCCGCGTCCTCGCCGATCTTCTTGCCGTTCACGCCGCTGCCCAGCGGGGACTGCGGCGAGTAGGTCTCGATCTCCGAGCTGGCGTACTCGCGCGATGCCAGGAGGAAGTCCAGGGTGTCGTCCTCGTCCCCGTCGAACGCGATCGTCACGACCATGCCGGGGGCCACCACGCCGCTCGCCTTCGGAGCCTCGCCGACCTTTGCGTTCTCCAGGAGCTGGGTCAGCTGGCGTACCCGGAGCTCCTGCTTGCCCTGCTCCTCCTTGGCCGCGTGGTAACCGCCGTTCTCCCGCAGGTCGCCCTCCTCACGGGCCGCCGCGATCTTCGTAGAGATCTCCGTGCGCGCGGGACCAGACAGGTAGTCCAGCTCGGCCTTGAGCTGGTTGTACGCCTCCTGGGTGAGCCAGGTGACGTTCTCGCTGGTCTGGGTCACAGGTGCTCCTCGTAGGTACCGGGAATACAAAGCAACGCCCTACTCAGAAGGATGTGCCTTCTCGGGAGGGCGAAACCACGAGCCTAACAATTTCGTGGCGCGAGGGGGAGGACAATTGCCGTCAGAATTGCGTCGGTGCAGGTCAGCGCCGAGACGTACGGCGGGTCCAGTGGCGGGACGGGAAATCCGGGGGGCATCCGGAGGCCACGGGAAGCGGTGCGCGCCCGGTGGTCGGTCGGAGGCCGGCCGGCGGGCGGTCGGAGATCAGTCCGACGTACAGCCCATCAGCTCGGTGCTGGTCGCGCTCTCCGTCGTACGTACGGTGACGACCCGGTCGATCCGCGTCCCGCCCGCGCCGAAGCGGACGTCCTTGCGGCCCACCTCCGCGCCGTTCTCCGCGAGGGAGCGCAGCGTGCAGCTGCCGGAGGCGTCCCGGTCCTTGCGGACCTCCAGATGCGCCTCGACAGCGGTGGCGGAAATCCGCTTGAACTTGATGAGCTCTCCGGAGACACTCCGGTCGACCACGTAGTGATAGCCGAACCAGCAGAGCAGGCCGAGCAGCGCGACGCCGAGCACCGCGCCCACGATCTTGAGCTTGTGGTCGGCGCGATGGTCCGCCGAGTGGCCGTAGCGGCCCGGGGGAAGCTCCTCGCGCACCACGGCCATGATCGTTCCCTCCGGAGTCGGGCAGCGCGGAATTTCCGCCCCCCGATATCCGTCACTATAGAAGCCGTCCCATGCGACAAATCACTGAGGATCGAGTCTTGACTGAGCAGCTGCGACTCATGGCCGTGCACGCCCACCCCGACGACGAGTCGAGCAAGGGCGCGGCCACGATGGCCAAGTACGTGTCCGAGGGGGTGGACGTGCTGGTCGTGACCTGCACGGGAGGCGAGCGCGGCTCCATCCTCAACCCCAGGCTCCAGGGTGACCCCTATATCGAGGAGCACATCCACGAGGTCCGCAAGAAAGAGATGGACGAGGCTCGCGAGATCCTCGGCGTGAAGCAGGAGTGGCTCGGGTACGTCGACTCCGGGCTGCCGGAGGGCGATCCGCTGCCGCCGCTGCCCCAGGGCTGCTTCGCGCTGGAGGACACCGACGAGGCGGCGGGCCGGCTCGTACGGTCCATCCGTGCGTTCAGGCCGCAGGTCATCACCACGTACGACGAGAACGGCGGATATCCGCACCCCGACCACATCATGACCCACAAGGTCTCGATGGTCGCGTTCGAGTCGGCGGCGGACAAGGAGAAGTACCCGGAGGACGAGTTCGGGCCGGTCTGGCAGCCGGAGAAGCTCTACTACAACCAGGGCTTCAACCGGCCGCGTACGGTCGCGCTGCACGAGGCGCTGCTGGCGCGCGGTCTGGAGTCCCCGTACGGCGAGTGGCTGGAGCGGTGGAAGGAGTTCGAGCGGGTCGAGCGGACGCTGACCACGCACGTTCCCTGCGCGGACTTCTTCGAGATCCGTGACAAGGCGCTGATCGCGCACGCCACGCAGATCGACCCGGACGGGGGCTGGTTCCGGATCCCGATGGACATCCAGCGGGAGGTCTGGCCGACGGAGGAGTACGAGCTGGCGAAGTCTCTCGTCGATACGTCCCTCCCCGAGAGCGACCTCTTCGCGGGCATCCGCGAGAATGCCTGATATGTATGCGACCCAGGCAATGACGCACGCGGTTCCCCTCGCCCAGGAGCTCGACCAGAACAAGGTGACGCCCGGCGTTCTCGGGTTCATCGTGTTCGCTGTGATGGCGGGCGCCGTGTGGCTGCTGATGAAGTCGATGAACCGCCACATGGGCAAGGTCGACTTCAAGGAGTCCCCGGCCCCGGCGTCGACGGCCCCGGCTTCGCAGGCCCCGGCCTCGACGGCCCCGTCGACGCCGAAGCAGGCTTCCCCGAGCGAGTAGCGCGTCACGCGGCCCGCACTCCGGCCGCCCCCTCTCCTGAGCGGGGCGGCGGGGGAGTGTCAGGTGCGGGTCAGGTGTGTGTCGCCTCCACCGGTACGCCCATGACCTCCCGCGCGTGCCGGTTCGGAACCATGCCCAGCTGCCAGGCCTGCCAGCCGTCCTCCAGCGCGAGGCCCCGGCTCAGCATCACCGCGAAGGCCGAGACGCACTCCTCCAGCCTGCCGTCGCGCGCCTCGTGGCGGGCGCCGGTGAGATCCGACAGTTCCTGTTCCGCCACCACCGAGCCCACCTCGATGCCGCCCGCCGAGGCGTACGGCAGCAGGGTGCAGCGCAGGAAACGGGACCAGTCGGCGCCGCGACGGTCGTCGTACGAGACGAAGAGCGCCGTCGCCTCGTCGCACAGCTGGAGCGCCGGGCCCGGCTTGCTGTTGCCCGCGTCGATGAGGGCCAGTTCGAGGCACGTCCAGGCCTCGCCGTGGGCCACGCCGATACGGCGGAAGTCCGCGCGGGCGTCCACCAGCAGCTGGCGGGCGAAGCCCGAGTTGCGGAGGTTGCCGGTCCGGGCGGCGCGCTGGTCGCGGGTGACCCGGCCCGAGTGGTGCCGGGCGCAGGCCAGGCCGTACACGTCGCGCATCCGGGAGAACATCGTGCGCGCCCGCTCCAGCTCCCGTACCGCCTGGTCGCGCTCGCCCGACTCCTCCAGCGCCTGCCCCAGGTAGTAGAGCGTCCAGGCCTCGCCGCGCGCGTCCTCGTTGTCCCGGTGGCGGGAGAGCGCCTCGCGCAGCTGCTCGACGGCCGGGTCCGGTTCGCCGTCCACCAGCCGTGTGCGCGCCAGCTGGGTCAGCGCCCAGGCCTCACCGCGACTGTCGCGGGTCCTGCCGTACAGATCGAGCGCCGCGCGCAGCTCGCCCTCCGCGCGCGCCGCGTCTCCCCTGCGCAGATACAGCTGGCCCAGCTGGAAGTGCGTCCAGGCCTCGCCGTGCACGGACTCGTTCTCGCGGTGCAGCGCGAGCGCCGTGGTGAGCAGGGCGCCCGCCTCCGCGACCGCGCCCCGGTCCCGCTCGACCGCGGCCAGCGCGTGCAGCGTCCAGCCCCGGTCACCGGCCGTCTCGTCGGTCGTCTGGAGCTCCAGCGCCTCGCGCAGCTTCGCCGCCGCCTCGGTCAGATTGCCCTGGTGATGCAGGGTGATGCCGAGCGAACAGAGCGCGCGGGCCGCCCCCGCGTCCTGCTGCGCCTCCCGGTAGAGACCGACCACCGAGGTCAGCGTCGTGCGCGCCTTGTCCAGCTCGCCGAGCTGCCGGGCCGCGATGCCCGTACGCCACTGGACCGAGCGGACCAGCAGCCCCTGGTCCACGGCCTGCGCCAACTCGCTGATCTCGCCCAGCCGGTAGAGGTCGCCGCGCAACAGGCAGTAGTCGCAGAGCGCGCCCAGCAGGTTCAGTACGGTCTGCTGGTCGACGCCCTCCGCGTGCCGCAGCGCGGCCGTGATGAAGCTCGACTCCTCGTCCAGCCAGCGCAGCGCGGCGTCCAGCGAGGAGAAACCGTGCGCGCCCGCCGCGCTCCTGAACAGATCCGCGCGGGTCGAGGTCTTGCCGTCGACCATCCGGATCACGGAGTCGGCCAGCTCGCCGTAGTTCCGGATCAGCCGCTCCTGCGCGGCCGTACGGTCCGCCGCCGCCTCCTCGTCCAGCAGGCGGGCCTGCGCGAAGGCGCGTACGACGTCGTGCAGCCGGTAACGGCTGGCCCGTACATGGTCGATCAGGCCCGCCCGCGACAGCGCCGACAGCAGCGGGCCGGCCTCCTGCTCGTCCGTCTCCAGCAGCGCGGCGGCGGCAGCCGCGCCCAGGGAGGCGCGCCCGGCGAGCGCGAGACGGCGCAGCAGGCGGCGCGCCTGGTCGTTCTGGTCGGTGTAGCGCAGCCACAGGGCCCGCTCCACGGGCTCCACCGGGCCGTACGCGGAGAGGTCCGAGGCCAGCTCATGCGCGGTACGGGTGCCCAGCGAGGACCCCGCGATCCGCAGGGCGAGCGGCAGCCCGCCGCACAAGTCCCGTATCCGGTCGGTGGATTGCGCGTCGTAGGGGACGTCGCCGGAGCCGGCGGGCGGTGACGCGGCGCCCGGCGCGGTCCCCGCCGGCTCCCCGGCCGCCGGGTTCCCGGCCGGCCGCGCGAAGGTCCCTGGCGTGTCCGCCGCCGCCCGCAGCAGTTCCTCCGCGCCCGCGCCGTCCAGCGCCTCCACCGGCAGTTGGTGCACCCAGGCCGGTACGTCGTCGGGCAGCTCGACGGGCCCGCGCGCCGTCACCAGCACCAGGCTGTCCGAGCGAACCGGCACCAGCGCCCGTACCTGCTCGGGATCGGAGGCGTCGTCCAGGACGACCGTCACCGGAAGACCCGTCAGATGCTGGTGGTACAGCTCGCTCAGCCGCCGTACCTGCTGCTCGGGGGATGCCCCCTCGCGGAACAGCAGTTGCTCGCGCGGCGCTCCCAGCCGGTTCAGGAGGTGCAGCAGCGCGTCCCGGGTCGACAGCGGCGGCTCGCCCGCGCCGCCGCCGCGCAGATCGACGACGCACGCGCCCCGGAACTGGTCCCTGAGCTGATGCGCCGCCCGTACGGCCAAAGTCGTACGGCCGGAGCCCGGTTCGCCGTACATCACGACGACGGTCGGCCTCGTCTCCGTCGACGCGCGGGCAGCGTGCACCCACTGCGCGATCCGCGCCATCTCGGCACGACGGCCCGCGAACGGCCCGTGCTGCTCCGGCAGATGACCGAACGACTGCTCAAGTACGGTGCGCCGGCGCGCCGCCGCGCTGCGGTCGCCGCCCCGGAGCCGGGGCTCGACCGTGGGCTTCTTCGTGGTGCGCCGGGTCGCGGACGTCAGCACCCGCTGCTGGTCGAGGAACGGGCGGATACCCCGTACCTCCAGCGCCGTCAGCCACTGGAGCCTCAGCTGTTCGGTCCCGCCGGGCTGCCCGGCCGCGCCCGCCCGGTGATGGGCGGCCGGCCAGTGGGAGGCGGTCACCTTGGCGACGGTGGCCGCGGCCCCGGCGACCGCGACGACGGCACCGGCACCCAACGCGACGCCCGAGGCCGTACCCAGCGCGACATCCGCGCAGACCGTCGCGGCGGCGGCAACGACCGTCACCAGTGCGGGCGTTCCGAGCGACTGCCTGCTGAACCGCTCGGACAGTGGCCGCGCCTCGGCCTGTGCCGCGTCCAGAGCCCGCACGTAAGCGTCGTACTCGTCGCTCGCGCCGGCCGCCATCGCGTCGAGAGCGCCCCGCCCCCGCGCCAGCAGCGCGCTGCTCTCGGTCCGCCCGCCGGAGCGCCGTACCTCTTCCTCGACGGCGCGTGCCAACAGCCTCTCGGCCTCGGCCCGGTGGCTTTGCCGCATGTGCGTCCCCCTCCGAGAGCTTCGGGTGGTTCGTTCGCGTGCTTCGGGTGAGCACATTGTCCTGCGCGCGGGGCGTGAAGGCGAGGGAGCCGACTGCCCGGCGGGGCGCGCGACCTATCACGCGCCCGATCTCCGGGCGACATCGTCATCGACATTGACGAGCGGCTGCCGCGCCCGGCCGAAGTACTCACCGTGCGGGACGTCTCGGTCCACACCCTCTGATATGACGCGGTTACCCCTTTCATCGGCGGATTCCGCTGTTCGCACAATCCGCACGTACGGGAAATGAATTCGTAAACCGGGCCTTACAGCGAACCGAACCGAACCGAAAGTAACCGAACCAAAACGAACACCCATTACGGCGCCGTAGTCAACTGGCCTGAATTTGGGAAGGACTTGACCGTCCGTGCGGCATTGACTACTGCCGCACCCCAATGGTTGTGTGATCACACGCAAGGGCTTGCAGAAAATCTACTCGTGGTCGAGCAATCTGTCTTTGGGCTGTTGTCAAGAGGGGAGGGTGCGGGGCAGAGCGGACCACGTGTTACGTGGGTCACTCCTGGCTGCCGGTCGGCACTTCTTTACCGAAGAGCACGCCGATGTTGTCGCCTTCCCTATTTCGCCCGGACGTTGCAGGACGCGATGCACATGGAATCCGCGGAAATACCTGATTCCACATAACGATCCCAATCGATCCGGAGCGGCGCAGATGGCATTCATCTGCAATGCGGCGACCTTTGTCCGGCTCCCTGCCAATAGCCCCGACGTCAGTGGATGAGACGATGCGACCTAATCAAATGGACCCCCATGCGCGGGAGCCGGCACCGGCTGGCTCCGGCACCCTGCTGCCCCTCAGCTCGTACCAGCGGGACATCTGGGCGACAGCCGTGATCCATCCGGATGACCCCCAGTACAACTGCTGTCTGACCGAACGACTCACCGGCTCCGTCGACCTTGATCTGATGGCCGAGTGTATTGAGCGTGCCCTGCGTCGCCATGAAACTTTTCTTCTGCGGTTCGACGAGCGGAACGGCACGCCGGTGCAATGGGTCGGCGCATCCGTCACGCCCGTGGAGCGCGTCGACCTTTCCGGTGAGGACGATCCGGCATTGGCGTGCCGGACGTGGTGGGAACGGGAAATGCTGACCACGCTTCCGTTGCGCGGTCAGCCGATGGTTCGCGCCACACTTCTGGTGGAGGGGCCGGATGTGGTGAACCTGCATCTCAAGGCCCACCACTTGGTCGCCGACGGATTCTCCTGCAGCGCATTACTTTTCGAGGTAATCGAAGACTACGCACGATGCTCGTATGATTCCGCTCACTCCGATCTCTCCGATCTCTCCGATCTCTCTGATCACTCCGATCCGCGGAACGCTCCCGCGCAGCCGACGTTCGAGTCCCTGCTGGAGCAGGAGGCCGCTTACCTGTCCACGGCGGATTCCACAGCCGACCGGGCGGCATTGCGCGCCGCACTGGAAGGCGTCCGGCCCGCGCTGTTTCCCCGTCCGGCCGTCACGCGGGGCACTCGGCGGCGGGAGAAAGTGATATGGGAACTCCACGCCGACGTTGTGGAGCGCATCCGTGCGGCCGGTCATACGCCCTTCAGCTACATAGCCACTGTGGTGGGCGGATACCTGGCCCGGTTGCACGGAACCGACGAGGTCGTCCTCGGGGTTCCGCTGCTCAACCGCCGGCACTGGGAGGGCGCCCCGCTGGGCCAGCTGGCGAATACCCTGCCACTGCGGGTGCGGGACCTGGCCGCCACTCCGGTGGACACCCTGGTGCGGAAGGTCCGTGAGGACGTCCGGGAACTCCAGCGTCACGAGCGCGTCGCCCTCGGAGACGTACTGAACGACCTTGTCGACGCCGGTGCCGGACCGGGCTCCCGGCAGCTCTTCGACGTGACGATCTCCTCCCTGCGCTTCGAGCGGCCTTCTCCCGTGCCCGGAATCGGTCGCGAGAGCGACATGAGGGCGCCCGGCTACGAGGCCAGCGCCATCAATATCTTCGTCCGGGACTTCCACGACGTGCCGGGCATCCAGATCGAACTGGTCTACCTGGTGGACCTGTTCGACGCGGACCTTCCGATGGCCGCCGTTGTCCGCCACCTGGCGAACCTGATGTCCGGTTGCCTGGACGCGCCCCACGAACCGCTGCCCGCGCTCCCCGTGATGGACGCGACCGAGCACGCCGCCGTCCACGCCCTGGGCCAAGGCCCGTCGGTTCCGGCCAGTGGGCCACAGACCCTGCACGGCCTGTTCGAGCGTCGCTGCGCGCAACACCCGGAGCGGACGGCGGTGACCGAAGCCGCCACCGGCCGCTCCCTGAGCTACGGGGAACTGAACCGCCGGGCCGACCAATTGGCGGGCGAGCTGCATGCGCTGGGCGTCGGGCGGGGCGACCGCGTGGCGGTGGCGATGGAGCGCGGCCTGGACTTGATGACCGCTGTGTTCGGGGTGCTGAAGGCCGGTGCGGCGTACGTGCCGGTGGACCCGGGCCACCCCGACGACCGAGTCGCCTTCCTTCTCGACGACAGCCGGGCCGCGGTGGTGCTGTTGGACGACGGCAGTACCGGCAAGCCGTGGGCGGCGCTGCCACACGCACATCGGGCGTCCGAGCTGCTGAACCGTCCCGCGCGTGCTCTTGCGCCTCCTGCGCCTCCTGCGCCTCTTGCACCTCTTCCGCCGGGATCGTCCGCCCTGCCGACCGACCTGGCCTACGTCATCTACACCTCCGGGTCGACAGGACAGCCCAAGGGCGTCATGGTCGAGCACCGTTCGGTGGCCAACCGGCTCGCGTGGATGCAGCGGTTGCACCCGGTCGGCGCCGACGACGTACTGCTTCAGAAGACCCCGATCTCCTTCGACGTCTCCGTCTGGGAGCTGTTCTGGTGGGCGGCCGAGGGCGCGCGGCTGGTTCTGCTGCCGCCCGGCGCGGAGAAGGACCCGCAGGAGGTGCTGCGCGTCGTGCGGGAGCACGACGTCGGCGTCCTGCACTTCGTTCCGTCGATGTTCGGTCCGTTCATGGACGCCGTCGCCGCCCCCGGCGACATAAACGACGGGGGCGACGCCGACGGGGGCGACGCACAAGTTCCGCCGCTGCGGTACGTGTTCTGCAGCGGGGAGGCGCTGCAGCCGGAGCACGTCGAGCGGTTCGCGCGCTTGCGTGCCGAGGGACCCGACGGCCGTACGCGGCTCGTCAATCTGTACGGTCCCACCGAAGCCGCCGTGGACGTCACCTCCTGGACCTGCCCGGACGAACCGGGAGAGCGCGTGTACCGGGTGCCGATCGGCCGGCCGGTGGACAACACCTCCCTGTACGTGCTGGACCCACTGGGCAGTCCGCAGCCGGTCGGGATACCCGGCGAGCTGCACATAGGCGGGGTACAGGTCGCCCGGGGCTACCTGGGGCGCCCGGAGCTGACCGGCGAGCGGTTCGTTCCGGACCCCTTCACGCCGGACGGGCGGTTGTACCGCACCGGTGACGTCGCCCGCTGGCTCGCCGACGGCACCCTGGAGTGCCTGGGGCGGGCGGACGGCCAAGTCAAGATCCGCGGCAACCGGGTGGAGACCGGCGAGGTGGCCTCGGCGCTGCGTGCCCAGCCCGGTGTGGGCGACGGCGTGGTCGCCGCCGACGTGGTGCCCGGCGGCGGCACCCGGCTGATCGGCTACTACACGGCCGATGGGGCGGACCCCGGCGCGAGTCGACTGCGTGCCGCGCTGGCCGCGCGGCTTCCGGGTTACATGGTGCCCGCGCTGCTGTGCCGGATCGACCGCATCCCGCTCACCCCGAGCGGCAAGACCGATCTGCGGGCGCTACCGGACCCGCGTGACCTCGCCGCCCCGGACAACGGCAACGGCCCCCACACATACGCCGATTCCCCTGACGGCGCCACGCAGGCAGCCCTCGCCGCGATCTGGGAGGACGTGCTCGGCGTCGGTCACGTCGGCCCTCACGACGACTTCTACGCCCTCGGCGGCGACTCGATCCTCGTACTCACCGTACGAGCACGCGCCGAGGCCCAGGGCCTGACGTTCCACCTGGCCGACCTGGTGGAACATCCCACCGTGGAGGCGCTGGCCGCCCGTACGACTACGTCGGCAACCCCGCCCGGTACGCTCGCTACGCCCGGTCGCCCCGGCGGAGCGCGGCCACAACCGGCCCACCCGCCCTTCCACCTGGTCTCGCGCATCGACCGGGCGGCGTTGGGCGACGCGCAGGACGCGTTTCCGCTGACCCGGCTGCAACTCGGACTGCTCTTCCACTCCCGTCGTGAGCAGACCTCGGCCACGTACAAGGACGTCTTCCAGTACACCCTGCGCATACCGTGGGACGAGGCCACGTTCCTGGCGGCCGTGGAACACCTGGTCGTCCGGCACCCGGCGCTCCGCTCGACGTTCGCGCTGGCTCTGGCCTCCGAGCCGCTGCAAGTCGTGCACGACGACTCCACCGGCCGGGTCGGTGCCGTCGACCTGCGGGCGCGGCCGGAGCCGGAGGCGCGGGCGCTGATCACCCGGCATGTCGAAGAGCGGCGTTTCCACGACTACGACCTCGATCAGGGACCCCTGTGGTCGCTCCACGCCTTCGCGGTCCAGGACACGGTCGAACTGGTCGTGGCATTCCACCACGCGCTGCTCGACGGCGGCAGCGTGGCGAACCTGCTGCGTGACCTGCTCCAGGACTACACGCATGCCCTGGGTCTGCATTCCGATCCGGTGGGTGGTACGCCACTGCCGCCGCCCACCGGGCACGTGGCAGCCGAGAGGCAGGCGCTCACGTCGGCGGAAGCCGGTGACCACTGGCGTCAGGTGCTCGCCTCGGACGCTCCGTCGGCCCCGCCGGCGCTGCGCGCCCACCGGCCGCCCGCCGACGAGCGGCTCATCGTGCGCCGTATCGAGCTGCCCGCCGATCTGACGGCCGCGGTGCGGGCGACCGCCCGCACGCGGGGTGTGCCGATCAAATCCCTGTTGCTGGCCGCACATTGCCTGACCCTGGGCGTGTTCACCGGTGCGCCGGAGGCGATATCCGGCGTCATCACACACGGCCGGACCGAGGAGGACGGGGAAGACGCCCTCGGCCTGTTCCTCAACACGGTGCCGGTGCGGCTGCCCATGACCGCGGAGAGCTGGTTGCACCTGGCCCGGGAAGCCTTGCGTCAGGAGCGGGCCGGGTACCCGCACCGCCGCTACCCGCTCAGCGCCATTCAGGAGGACAGCGGTGGCCGGGAGCTGGAGACCGCGTTCAACTATGTACATTTCCGGCAGCTCGCGCAGGTTCTGACGCTGCCCGGCGTGGAGTTGGAGAACTTCCGCACCTGGGAGGAGACCAACTTCGCGTTGCTGGTCAACGCCGTGCACGACGCGGTGAGCGACAAGATCGAGCTGCGGATCGACTGCGACGGGCGGCACTTCAGCGCCGATCAGGCCGACCTCCTGGCCGACACGCTCCTGACCGTGCTGCGGCGCGTCGCCGAACACCCCGACGAGAAGACCGGGTTCGGGTTCCTGGCCGCCGGGCCGACGCGGATCACCGCCGTACCCGACGCGCTCCCTGTCACCACCCAGTTCCTGGCGCGGGCGGCAGCCGTACCCGAGTCCAGGGCTCTGGTGCTGGGGGACCGGCAATGGAGCTACGCGCAACTGGCCGACACCGCCCGGACGGTGGGGCATCGCCTCGTCGCGGCCGGCACCCGCCCCGGTGACAGGATCGGGGTGACCATGGACCGCTCGGCCGACACCGTCGCGGTCCTGATCGGGGTACTGCTGGCCGGCGCTGCCGTCGTCCCGCTCGATCCGGCCTACCCACCGGCCCGCCTGAAGGCGATGGCCACGGTGGCCCGCCCCCGGTACATCGTGGCGAACGCCCCGCATGCCCGTCTGATCGAGGGATGCGCACCGCAGCTGGCGGCCGAGTCCCTGACGGCGCCCGACAGTGAGCCGGACCTCGCGTACGACGGTGAGCCGGACCACGCGCCCGGGCCTGCCTGCGCGGCGATCGGCCTGCCGGCACCGGTGCCGGACTCCACCGCCTACGTGCTGTTCACCTCCGGTTCGACCGGGGAGCCCAAGGGTGTGGCGATGCCGCACGGCGCTCTGGCCAACCTGGTGAGCTGGCAGAACAGCGTGAGCAGCGGCGCGGTGGGCGGTACGACACTCCAGTTCGCGTCGATGAACTTCGACGTCTCGTTCCAGGAGATCTTCTCCACCCTGTGCGGCGGCGGCACCCTGGTGCTGACCACCGAGAGCCAACGGCATGACATGCGCACCCTTCTCAGGCTGATGGACGACGAAGGCGTGGAGCGGGTCTTCCTGCCCTACGTGGCGCTCCAGCACATGGCAGAGGCCTCCGAGGCGCTGAACCTGGTACCGCGCCGGCTGCGCGTGGTGGTCTCTTCCGGCGAGCAGCTCCGGGTCACCAGCCTGATGCGCCGGTTCCTCGCGGCCTTGCCGACTTCAGCGCTGCTGGAGAACCAGTACGGGCCGACGGAGACCCACGTCGTCACCGCCTTCACCATGACCGGCGACCCGGCCACCTTCCCCGAACTGCCGCCCATCGGCCGGCCGATCGACGGTACGGAGGCCCATGTCCTGGACGAGGAGCTCCGCCCCGTCCCGACCGGTGTCGAGGGGCAGTTGTACCTTGGCGGGAGGTGTCTCGCCGAGGGGTACGAGGGACGCCCGGACTTGACCCGGCAACGGTTCGTCACTCTCCCGTCCCGCACGGTGGACGAGAGGCTGTACCGCTCCGGAGATCTCGCGATCGTGCTGCCGGACGGCGACATCGTCTGCACCGGCAGGGCCGACCGGCAGGTCAAGGTCCGCGGCCACCGGGTGGAGCCGGCCGAGGTGGAGACCGCGGTCCTCGGCTGGGCGGACGGACGCTCCGGCATCACACAGGTCGCGGTCGTGCCTCGCGCCTCGGCCGGGAACGGGACGGTGCTGGCCGCTTTCCTCGTCGGTGCCCCGGACGCCGTAAGCCTGAACGGCCTGCGCGATCACCTTCGTACCGTGCTGCCGGCCTACATGCTGCCCGCGCACCTGACCTGGCTGCCCGAACTCCCGCTGACCTCCAGCGGCAAACGCGACGATCAAGCCCTGTCGCGCGTTCCCCTGGCCGCGCCCGAGGTTCCGGCGGGGACTCCGCCCACCCCGGGAACTCACGAAGCGGAACTGGTGGAGATTCTGGCCGATCTGCTGGATCTGCCGGTGTCCGCGGTCGGTCTGCACGACGATCTGTTCGACCTCGGCGTGACCTCGCTGACCGCGATGCGGCTGATGGTCACCGTCGAACAACGCTACGGCGTCGCGCTGCCGATGTCCGAGTTCCTGTCGACCCCCACCGTCTCCGGCCTGGCGCGGCGACTGGATTCGACGGGCGCGGAGTTCGCGTTCAACTCGCTGGTACCCATCCACTCCCGGGGCAGCCGCCGCCCGCTGTTCATGGTCCACCCGATGGGCGGCAACGTACTGTGCTACGTCCAGCTCGCCCGGCACCTGCCGGAGGAGCAGCCGCTCTACGCGTTCCAGGCGGCCGGGGTGGCAGCCGGTTCGCAGCCGCGCACCTCGGTGCAGAAGCTCGCCGCCGACTACATCGCCGCCATGCGCCAAGTGCAGCCGCACGGGCCGTACACCATCGGGGGCTGGTCCTTCGGCGGGTTCGTCGCCTTCGAGATGGCGGTGCAGCTCCGGCGGGCCGGTGAGGAAGTGGCGGAACTGATGCTGCTGGACACCACGGCACTGGCCCCCGGGCATCGGGCCGCGTTCGACGACGACGCGGTGCTCGGCTGGTTCTTCTGGGAGCTGCTGTGGCTGGAACGCGGCGGCACGTCACCCTTGGAGATCATCCCGGACGGCCTGGTCACGCTGGAGGAGAAATTCGCCTTCATCGCGGACTTCGCCGTGGACACCGGGGTACTGCCGCCGGGCAGCACCGACGAACTGGTGGAGCGGCTCTTCGCGGTGTACCGGGCCAACTGGAGCGCGGCACTGGCCTACCGGCCGGATCCGCCCGACCAGGACCTCACGTTGCTGCTGGCCGCCGAGCCGCTGCCCGAGGTGCTGCTGGACATGCACAGCGCCGGTGGCAGCCAGCACGCCGACGCCACCAACGGCTGGCGGCACATGACCACGGGCCGACTGCGCACCGTCACGGTGCCGGGCGACCACCTGTCCATCATCGAACCGCCCCACGTGGAGCACACGGCCGGCGTCATCGGCCGCATTCTGGACGGCTCGTTCACCCCTTCCCCGCAGGAGGAAACCGGAGCATGACCACACCTGAGCACGATGCCGTACCTGAGCACGATGCCGTACCTGAGCACGAAGCCGTCGAGCACACCTCCGACGTGATCATCGTGGGCGCCGGTATCGGCGGCCTGACCGCTGCCGCCGCGCTGCGACGGGCCGGCATCGGCGTCCGCGTGTACGAGCGCGCCACCTCTCTGCGCCCCGCGGGGTCCGGCCTGTCGGTGATGAGCAACGCTGTCAGCGCGCTTGCTTCGATCGGCATCGATCTCCATCTGGACAAGCGCGGCCAGACCATCGAGGTCTTCCATGTCCTCGACGAAACCGGCGGCCTGATCCAGGAGCAGCCGCTGAAAGCGGTCACCGACCGGCTGGGCGTGCCGTCGGTATGCGTGACACGCGCCGATCTTCAGGCCGCGCTGCTCGAAGAAACAGACGGCGTTCCGCTGTTCCTGGGCAAGGCGGTCGCCGGGTACACGGTGGAAGCGGACGGGGCTTCGGTCCGTTTCGACGACGGCACGGTGGTCCACGGTCGCGCCGTGGTCGGCGCGGACGGCTTCAACTCGGCGATCCGTCGCCAGGTCGCCGGCCCGGAGGAGTCCACGGACAGCGGCTACGTGTGCTGGCTGGCGGTCGTCCCCTTCGCCCGGCCCCATCTCCCCGCGGGCTACGTCGGCCACTACTGGGGCAGCGGCCGACGAGTCGGCCTCATCGATGTGGGCCACGGCCGCTACTACTGGTGGGGCACCATGAACATGCCCGCCGAGCGGTCGCGCCACTGGACGGGCGACAAGGAGGAAATCCTGCTCGCATACGACGGCTGGGCTGACGAAGTGTGCGACATCATCCGGGAGACCCCGGAGGAAGCCATCCTCGCGGTGCCCTCGCACGACCGTCCGTTCCTGGAACACTGGGGTGAGGGCCCGGTCACCCTGCTCGGCGACGCCGCCCACCCCATGCTGACCAGCCTCGGACAGGGCTCGGCGATGGCGATAGAGGACGCGGTCGTCCTGTCCGACTGCCTGGCGGCGTCCCCGGACGATCCGGCTGCCGCGTTCCGTGCGTACGAGGACCAGCGGCGCGAGCGGACCCGCACAGTGGTCGCGGCATCCCGATCGGTCAGCGAGACGGAGCAGTTGGAGGACCCCGAGGAACGCCGGCAGAGGGACGAAGGACTGCGCGCAGCGGACGAACCCTTCCTGGCAGGCCAGTTGGAGTCGCTGCTCCGCTGGCCGGCCTGACCCCCGGCCCGGCCGTACTTTTCTGCCGCCTTTACGGCCGGGCCGGGGCTCGGCCCTTTCCGCGAACTCCCTTGAGCACACCTTTGGCGGGATGAACCTGCAACCCAGGTCCGGGTCGGCAACCAGTGCGGGGCCCCTCTCCAGGGCCCCGCACTCGCACAGCAGCGGAACCGAAGCCCGAGGCGGGCTACCGTTGAGTACGGCACATGCCGGAGGGAAAAAGGGAGCCATGCCCCGACGTACCAGGACAGCCGCGATCGCTGTGCTCTGTGTTCTCGCTCTGACGAGCTGCGGAAAGAGCGCGGACGATCTCTTCTCCAATCTCAACGGCACCAAGTCGTCCAACGCCTCCGACCAGGAGACCCCGGCCGGCCAAGAGACCCCGACCAGCGGCGCGGCCAAGGCGGATGAGCCGCCCAACTACGGTGACAACAGCCGGGCGCAGCGCCCCGACCGTCCGAATGCCGCGGACGAGAAGCGAGCGCGTGAGAAGGCCAAGGAAATAACACGGGCCCTTGAAGAGCTGCGGCGTAACGATCAGACCCAGCCCGCGCAGGTGCGGCCGGTACTCACACGACTGGCCTCTCCCGCTCATCTGGCCGTGGCGGAGTGGCCCGCCGGGGGAGAAGAGAACCCTGCTCAAGGCAGCACGTACGGAATCTGGATCGGCAAGACCGCATGCATCACCGGTGCCGTCAGCCCAGATCGCGTCCGGACTGATGTCAATGGTCATTTCCCGGAGACAGGTTGCCTGCCCCCGGCGCCCGCTCACTGAGGAGGGGGCCGGCGGGGCAGCGCAGACGAGGCCACCTGATCTTCCAACCCTGTCAGATGGTTCCCAGGTCGACAGCGACGGAGAAGGGCGCGGCAGCCTTGATCGCGCCGGTGAACATCTCGCCGTCCCTGTAGGCCTTGGTGGCGGGGTCGAGAACGTAGGTGTAGATGATGGGGACACCGGTGGCGGCCTGTTCGATCCGCCAGTGGAAGGGGATGCCGGCCTTGGCGTACTGGTCCACCTTCACGATCCGGTCGGTGGTCTCCGAGCCCGGCGGCACGACCTCGACGACCAGGAGTACATGTTCGGGGCGGGTGGGCGTGAGGTCGATGGTCTCCGCCCGGTAGACGACGACATCGGGACGGCGGTTGGTGAGTGGAACGTCCTGCAGGCGGACATCGAAGTCCGTGTCGGCGTTCCAGTCCGGACCTGCGGCGGCGTCCAGAGTGTTGCCGGGGCACCGGATCTGGACGGGAGCAGAAGCGTCTCGTCGCCCTACAGGGCGCCCAGCAGCCCCAGGACCTTGTTCGCCGCCTCCGCGACCGGCTGGCCGAGCGCTCCGACCGTCGTGGCGATGGTGGCCACGGCGATCAGGGCGCGGTGTCGCTCTTGCGGAGCGCTCGCGTCGGAGGTGATCACAGGCAGGGAGTCGTCGATGACCTGCGCGCTCCCGGGCGCGAGCTGACCGCGCAGCTCCTGGAGCAGCCGCGCAAGCTCCCCGGTCGCCTCGCGCAGAGCAGGGGACTGGTGCTTGACGATGCCGGTGTTGCCTGTCCCGCCGTAGATATTGACGTTGTCGCCGTGGATGTTGTTGCCGTAGTGGTGCGAGTTGCCGCCGCTCACTTGCTCACCCCCGTGTTGTACAGACCGCCGTACATGTTCACGTTGTCACCGAAGTGGTAGTTCTTGGGGTTGACCAGTACGCGCTCCACGCGCACGTGGAACTCGGCCTCCGGGTTCTCGATGGCGTTGACGAGGTACCGGACCAGCTGGCGCAGCTGCTCCGGATTGGGCAGCGTCACCAGCGCGGTGGAGGCGCTGGACGTCTCGACGGCCAGTACGTGCTGGGACGGTGCGCTCCACTCCTTCGCGAGCCGCAGGGCCAGGCCGATCACCACCGCGATGCCGAGGACCCGCAGCGTGCTGGCGGAGTCGCTTCCCGCTTGCTCGTCGTACGGCGAGGCCGAGTTGGCGTTGACCATCTGGAGCAGGACGAACGCGACCACAATGATGCCGAGCCACTTCAAGAAGCTCATGAAGGCTTCCATGCGCTTGGGTCGGAGTACGAGGGTGTGGACCCGCGTGATGTTGTGCAGTGGATAGGCCGCCTCTCCCACCCACAGCAGCCGTCTGCCGACCTTGAGTTCGACGCTGGTCCCACTGGGGGGAGGCGGCGGCACTGGTAATGAGGTTCCAACGGTCCCGGTGTTCTCCACAAGTCCCCCGTATGTACGTGAATCTGCGGACACAGGGGACCATTAAGTACGCGCACTCTCACTCGACGAGAAGACGAAATGCAGCCAATATCGGTGTCCCGTCACGCCGTCCGTGGTGAAGGCCCGCCGCGCGTTCTGACGCCGAGGTCAAGCGCCGATGTTGCGGGCGAACCCGACCAGCCCGGCCCAACTGGTGGGGGAGAGGAGGAGCACGGGGCCGTGGGGGGCCTTGCTGTCGCGGACGGGAACGACGCCGGGGAAGCCGTCCGCGACCTCGACGCAGTTACCGTCTCCCCCGTTGCTGTAGCTGCTCTTGCGCCACACAGCGGCACTCATATCGGGGGTGTTCATGAGGTGCTGCCCTCCATGAGGTCTCTGATGAAGTCCAACGAAGGCTGACGGCGAAAGAGCCGAGTCCCTCAGCTGATCGTATGACAGCCGGTACAGCCCGACTTCTTCCGGATCTTCGACCAGCTCACCCGACTTGTTGCCTTCCAGGTAGACAACGCCTGTTCCGTCTCCCTGCCAGAGCAGCGACAGGGAGCCTCCCATGAGGTCGTGCACCCCGGCGGAGAAGGGAAGCACCTGGATCACAATATTCGGTTGCCCGGCTGATTCGACGAGGTGCGAGAGCTGCGCCGTCCAGACCTTCGGATCGGCGGTAGGGCGCCTCAGCACTGACTCGTTGAGGATGACACGCATGCTCGGGGGAGGGCTTCCTCGTAGCAGCTGCTGACGACCGATACGAGCGGCTACTTGTGCTTCCACCTCGTCCTGTGTCCCGGGGTTTGGAGCGGAGGAGAGGACCACGCGGGCGTAGTCCTCGGTCTGGAGCAGGCCCGGCATCACTTCGGCACGACGAGCGCACCGTTCAGCCCGAACTCCGACGGCGCGGATCTCGTCCCCGGCTCCGGGTTGCGATGGCCGCCGTGCGAGTGCGGCGGCCCGAAGTGCCCGGACTCCGCTCCGGACGAGGTCTGCCCGCCGGACTGAGCACGTGACCGCTCCGGGCCCAACCCGCCTGTCGACCCGTCACGCGGGCCAGGCCGCGACGACGTCCCGTGGTTCCCAGACGAGACCCACGGAATCGGCCCCGGCGATGTCCGTCGTGCCGCTGAGGGTGGCGACGACCAGTCCGCCCGTACCCGGGGTGAATCCCGGTACCTGGGCCGCGCCGCGCTCCAGGGCGGTGAGGTCGTGGCGGTCGAAGGGGCCCGCCAGCCATTTGACCGAGCCGGCGAAGAACACGGTCTGCGCCACCGGGGCGCGGTCCGCGCCGATCAGGTCGATCTCCGGGCTGAACTGCCGGTTCCACCAGCCACCCACCGCCTCGGTGTCGGGCCACGGGAAGTCACCCGTTACGGCGGCGAGTTCGAGCGATTCGCGGATCAGCGGTTCGACGGCGCGGCCCCGCCAGGCCGCCCAGCGTCGCTGCACCACCCGGAACGCAGCGTCCGGGCGCCCTCGCAGGGCGAGTTGCTCGGCGGTGCGCAGGGCGGCGAGGTACAGACGCAGATTGCTGTCCGCGATGCGATGGAGCGCGGGTTTCCCGGGTTTGGTGGACAGCGGGCTGTCGACCGCGAGCACCTGCTTCTGTTGTGAGAGGCGGCGCAGTATCGGGGAGAGCACGCCGGACGGCAGTACACCGTCCTGGCTGCCGGCCGCGGCCGCGATATTCGCGTGCGTACGCTCCCCGCTGCCGATGGCCTCCAGTACGCGCCGGGACTGGTCGGGCGCGGGGAACTCGGCCATGAGAGCCGACTCCGGGACGCCGAACAGTGGAGAGGCGGGGTCCGCGCACTCGGCCTCGATGAAGTCGAGGGCGGGCATGGAATGGGGCCAGGCGCGGAGGATTCCGGGCAGGCCTCCGGAGACCAGGTGGGCGTCGATGGCATCCGGGGCGTCGAGTCCGAGGTTCTTCCCGGTCTCCGCCGGGTTGAGCGGGCCGAGGGCGAGGTTGTCGGCGCGGCCGTAGAAGGGGCGGTCGTACGCGGTGAGCCGTTCCATCATGTGGAGGTCACTGCCGAGCAGCAGGAGCAGCACGGGCCGCTGGGACAGCAACCGGTCCCACGCGGTCTGGAGAGCGCCGTCGAAGAGCGGGTCCTGCTCGGCGAGCCAGGGGAGTTCGTCGAGTACGACGACACAGGGCGTCGACGGCAGCACTGTCGCGAGCAGCCGCAGCCCGTCGGGCCAGTTCCGGGGAGCGTCCAGTGGGAGAAGTGCCTCATCGTGACGGGCCAGCCCCGATTCGCGGAGTTCGGTGTGGAAGGCGGCGAGGGCCTCCAGCGAAGAGGCGCCCTTGGTGGCGGTGAAGAAGAGATAGGGCAGTCCCGCCCGGTCGCAGAACTCCTGAACCAGTCGCGACTTGCCGACCTGCCGCCGTCCCCGGATGGCGACGGCACTACCGGATCCGGTCGCGTGGGTACGGTCGAGACGTTTGCGCAGCACATTCAGTTCGGTGCTGCGGCCTACGAAGGTACCGGCGGCCATTTTTCTCCCGTGCTCCCGCTGAGCATCTATGTAGATCTCATCTACGTAGATTGATTCTACCCGAATGTTCGGATGTCTGGAGTCCTTGCGGAGCCAGTAGCTGTGGCCTGTGCCGGCCGGCACAGGCCACAGCAGCGGCTGCACGCGCTGGCAGGATGGGACGTATGCCGAACCGACTGGCCCACGAGACCTCCCCCTACCTTCTCCAGCACGCCGACAACCCCGTCGACTGGTGGCCCTGGTCGCCGGAGGCGTTCGAGGAAGCGCGTGAGCGCGATGTGCCGGTGCTGCTGAGTGTGGGATACAGCAGCTGTCACTGGTGCCATGTGATGGCGCACGAGTCGTTTGAGGACGTCACCACCGCCGCGTACATGAACGCCCACTTCGTCAATATCAAGGTCGACCGCGAGGAACGGCCCGATGTCGATGCCGTCTACATGGAGGCCGTGCAGGCCGCCACCGGGCAGGGTGGCTGGCCCATGACGGTGTTTCTGACCGCCGGCGGGGAGCCCTTCTACTTCGGTACGTACTTCCCGCCCGAGCCGCGCCACGGCATGGCCTCCTTCATGCAGGTCCTGGAGGGTGTCGACGCCGCGTGGACCGGGCGGCGCGAGGAGGTCGCCGAGGTCGCCGGGCGGATCGTGCGGGAGCTGGCCGGGCGGTCGCTCGCGCATGGCGGGGACGGGGTGCCCGGTGAGGAGGAGCTGGCGCAGGCGCTGCTGGGGCTGACCCGGGAGTACGACGCGAAGTGGGGCGGGTTCGGCGGGGCGCCCAAGTTCCCGCAGTCGATGGTGGTGGAGTTCCTGCTGCGCCACCACGCCCGTACCGGCGCGGAGGGCGCGCTCCAGATGGCCGCCGACACGTGCGAGGCGATGGCCCGGGGCGGGATCTACGACCAGCTCGGCGGCGGGTTCGCGCGGTACTCCGTGGACCGCGAGTGGGTGGTACCGCACTTCGAGAAGATGCTGTACGACAACGCGCTTCTGTGCCGCGTGTACGCGCACCTGTGGCGGGCCACCGGATCCGATCTGGCCCGGCGCGTGGCGTTGGAGACCGCCGACTTCATGGTGCGTGAACTGCGCACCGTCGAGGGCGGGTTCGCCTCCGCGCTGGACGCCGACAGCGACGACGGCTCGGGGAAGCATGTCGAGGGCGCGTTCTACGTATGGACGCCGGACCAGCTGCGCGAGGTGCTGGGGGAGTCCGACGCCGCGTTCGCCGCCCAGTACTTCGGGGTGACGGACGAGGGGACCTTCGAAGAGGGCGCGTCCGTGCTCCAACTCCCGCAGGGCGGCGGGGTGGTGGACGCCGGGCGGATCGCTTCCGTACGGCAGCGGCTGCTGGCGGCGCGTGACCTGCGGCCGAGGCCGGGGCGGGACGACAAGGTCGTGGCCGCCTGGAACGGGCTCGCGATCGCCGCGCTCGCCGAGACCGGCGCGTACTTCGACCGCCCCGATCTGGTGGAGCGGGCCACCGAGGCCGCCGATCTGCTGGTGCGGCTGCATCTGGACGACGCGGCGCGCCTCGCCCGTACTTCGAAGGACGGGCGCACCGGTGCCAACGCCGGGGTGCTGGAGGACTACGGCGATGTCGCGGAGGGATTCCTCGCGCTCGCCGCCGTCACCGGGGAGGGCGCGTGGCTGGAGTTCGCCGGGTTCCTGCTGGACATCGTGCTCGACCAGTTCGTGGGGGAGAGCGGGACGCTGTTCGACACCGCCCACGACGCCGAACAGCTGATCCGCAGGCCCCAGGACCCGACGGACAACGCCACCCCGTCCGGCTGGACGGCCGCAGCCGGGGCGCTGCTCTCGTACGCCGCCCACACCGGTTCCGAGGCTCATCGCACGGCGGCCGAAGGGGCGTTGGGCGTGGTGAAGGCGCTGGGGCCGAGGGCGCCGCGCTTCGTCGGCTGGGGGCTCGCGGTCGCCGAGGCGCTGCTGGACGGGCCGCGCGAGGTCGCCGTCGTCGGGCCCGAGGGCGATGAGCGTACGGCCCGGCTGCACCGTACGGCGTTGCTGGGCACCGCCCCCGGCGCGGTGGTCGCGACCGGTGCGGCCGGCGGCGGTGAATTCCCCTTGCTGGCAGACCGTCCGCTGGTGGACGGGCAGGCTGCCGCCTATGTCTGCCGACGGTTCGTCTGTGCCGCGCCGACGACCGAAGCTGACGTCCTCGGAAGCGAGTTGGGTGTCTTCCGGGTCGACGCGGACGATTTCTGATCGGTAACGAATCGGACTGAAACGCGGTATTCACCTGATCGTCCCCCCGAGTGTCACAGGTTCCCCTTATTGTCTTCACAAGAGTCACAGCAGGTACGCACGTGGGACCTGTGTGTGAGGGGGATGACGGGGCGTCGGCGGCCAGGGGGGCCTGGCCTGCCGCTGAGCGCCCCGGGCCAAGGGGGGCCGTGTGGTCATGTCCGTGTTCATCGCTGCCGTTTCACTGGCGCTTTTCTGGATGGCCGCGTTCACGCTGTGGTGGCAGATGCACGCCTGGCGTACACCCGAAACGCTGGCCGCGACCAGATTCGACCAGCCTGACGGCGGAAGAGAAGGTTCGTTCTCGCTGCTCCTGCCCGCCCGGCACGAACAGGCGGTGCTGGAGCACACCATCGAGCGGTTACTGGAATCCAGTCACGCCGCGTTCGAGATCATCGTCATCGTCGGGCACGACGACCCGGAGACGGCCGCGGTCGCCGAGCGGGCCGCCGCCCGCGATCCGGCACGGGTCAGGGTCGTCGTCGACACTCACGAGGCGAAGAACAAACCCAAGGCGCTGAACACCGCGCTGCCGCACTGCACCGGCGAGATCGTCGGGGTCTTCGACGCCGAGGACCAGGTCCACCCCGCGCTGCTGACCCATGTCGACCACGCCTTCCGCTCCACCGGCGCCGATGTCGTCCAGGGCGGCGTCCAGCTGATCAACTTCCACTCCAGCTGGTACAGCCTGCGCAACTGCCTGGAGTACTTCTTCTGGTTCCGCAGCCGGCTCCACCTGCACGCCGAGAAGGGCTTCATACCGCTCGGCGGCAACACCGTCTTCGTACGGACCGAAGTGCTGCGCGAGGCCGGCGGCTGGGACCAGAACTGCCTGGCCGAGGACTGCGATCTGGGCGTACGGCTCTCCAGTACCGGCAAGAAGGTCGTCGTCGCGTACGACTCCGACATGGTGACCCGCGAGGAGACCCCGGGCTCGCTGATGTCGCTGTTCAAGCAGCGCACCCGCTGGAACCAGGGTTTCCTTCAGGTCTACCGGAAGAAGGACTGGCGCCAACTGCCCACCCACGGACAGCGGATGCTCGCGCGCTACACCCTGATGACACCGTTCTTCCAGGCGTTCACCGGGCTGGTCATCCCGCTCAACGTGGGGGTCGCGCTGTTCCTCGACGTGCCGGTGACGGTCGCGTTCATCACCTTCCTGCCACTGGTCACCGCGATGGTCACCTTCGTCTTCGAGATCGTCGGGCTCCATGACTTCGGCAGGCAGTACGGGCTCCGGGTCCGCCTCACGCACTACCTGAAGCTCATCGTCGGTGGCCCCTTCTACCAGATGCTGCTGGCCGGTGCGGCGGTCCGCGCGGTCTGGCGCGAGCAACGGGGGCGCGGTGACTGGGAGCTGACCAGTCATGTCGGCGCGCATCTCGTGCGAGAGGGTGCGCATTCCATACGAGAGGACGTGCACGCATGACGTCCACGCTCCCTGCGGAGACCACGGAGACGATCAGGCCGGCCCAGGTCGCCGTTCCCGCGCCGCGAAGACTCATACCGAGCGGCAGCGGCCGGCCGGTCATGTTCCAGCGGCCGGTGATACGTTTCCGGCGCTCACGCTCCGACCTGCTGCTGTGCGGTGTGCTCCTCGTCGCGATCCTGCTCGTCCAGGGCTGGAACATCCAGCACTACCCGTCGCTCAGCGACGACGAGGGCACCTATCTCGCCCAGGCCTGGGCGGTCCGCGAGGGCAAGGGCCTGGCCCACTACACCTACTGGTACGACCACCCTCCGCTCGGCTGGCTACAGATCGCCTTTCTGACCTGGCTGCCGTCGCTCATCTCGCCCGAGTCGATGACGGTCGCCCCGATGCGGTTCGCGATGCTGCTGGTCAGCGCGGCCAGCGCGGTGCTCCTCTACGTACTGGCCCGGCGGCTGTGGCTGCCGCGCTGGGCGGCCGGCCTGGCCATGGTCCTCTTCGGACTGTCCCCCCTGTCCGTCGTGCTCCAGCGCGAGATCTTCCTCGACAACATCGCCGTGATGTGGATGCTGCTCGCGTTCTGCCTGGCGGCCTCGCCCAGCCGCCACCTCTGGCACCACTTCGCGGCCGGACTCGCCGCCGCCGTCGGGGTGCTCACCAAGGAGACGATGCTGGTCGTCCTGCCCGCCCTGCTGCTGACGCTGTGGCGGCACAGCCATCGCGACACCCGCAAATTCGCGGTGACCGGAGCGATCACCGCCTGTGTGCTGCTCGGGCTCTCCTACCCGCTGTTCGCCCTGCTCAAGGGCGAGTTGCTGCCGGGTGACGGACACGTCTCGCTCTGGGACGGCATCACGTACCAGATGAGCAGGCCCGGTTCCGGTTTCGTGCTCGACCCGGGCAGCGGTTCGTACGGTGTGCTCCAGTCCTGGCTGTACTACGACCGGGTGCTGCCCCTGGGCGGTATCGCGGGCGGGATCCTGCTGGCGGTGACCTTCCGCTGGTCGGTCACGGCGCGGGCGCTGGCGGGCCCGGCGCTGGTCGTGGTGATCCTCACCGCCGTCGCGCTGCGCCCGTCCGGCTATCTGCCCGCGATGTACGTGCTCCAGGGGCTGCCGTTCCTGGCGCTGGTGCTGGCGGGCGGCGCGGCCAGCGTCACCCATGCCGTCCTGCGCCGACGGCGGAACGCCTCGGGGGAGAGCCGGAAGCTGACGGCCCTGCGGTGGACGGCGCTGGCGCTGCTGGCGGCGACCTCCCTCGCGTATGTGGCGCCGCGTTGGTACGACGGCAACCGCACCGCGCTGACCGCCGACGCCAACGCCCCCTACCGGGCAGCCGCTTCCTGGATGGCGACGAAGGTGCCGGACCCGGCGACGTCCCGTGTGCTGGTCGATGACGCGCTGTGGCTGGACCTGGTGCACGCCGGGTACGAACCGGGCCTGGGCGCGATCTGGTTCTACAAGGCCGACCTCGACCCGGCCGTGACGAAGACGATGCCGGGCGGCTGGCGTGACCTGGACTATGTGGTCGCCTCCCCGACCGTACGGCGCGACGCGCGGAACCTGCCCAATGTGCGGGACGCGCTCAACCATTCGACCCCTGTGGCTGTCTTCGGTGACGGTGAGGATCGGATCGAGATCAGGCAGATCGTGGGAACCGTGGGAGCCGAGCGAAGTGTGGGAGCCGAGCGGGTTGTCGGAGCCGAGCGAGTCGTGGGAGGCGAGCGATGAGCGTTCCTCCCGCTCCGGGGACGGGGGACCCGGGCAGGCCCGGACGGACGGGCCACTCGTCCGGACCCGTCGGTGGGGTTCTCGGCGACGCCCGGCTGGAAGCGACAGCCGTCGCCGAGCCGGGAGCCGTCACCGTCATCATCCCGACCTTCAACGAATCAGCGAACGTGGTCGAGTTGCTGCGCCAGCTGACCGACGCCGTACCGGCCAGGCTGCCCTGCGAGGTGCTCTTCGTCGACGACTCGACGGACGACACCCCCGAGGTGATCAGGGCCGCCGCGCAGGACTGCCCCTTCCCGGTCGGCGTGATCCACCGGGAGACCCCGGAGGGCGGCCTCGGCGGCGCCGTGGTCGAAGGGCTCAAGGCGGCGGGCTCCGACTGGATCGTCGTCATGGACGCCGATCTCCAGCATCCGCCCGCCCTCATCCCCGACCTGGTCGCGGCCGGTGAGCGCGGATCCGCGGACCTCGTCGTCGCCAGCCGCTACACCGAGGGCGGCAGCCGGGCCGGTCTGGCGGGCGGCTACCGCGTCGCCGTGTCGCGCGCCGCGACCTGGCTGACCAAGGGGATCTTCCCGGGCAGGCTGCGCGGGATCAGCGACCCGATGAGCGGCTTCTTCGCGATCCGGCGCTCCGCCGTCACCGCGGAGGCACTGCGTCCGCTCGGCTACAAGATCCTGCTGGAACTGGCCGTACGGTGCCGGCCCGAGCAGCCGGCCGAGGTGCCGTTCGTCTTCCGCGACCGGTTCGCGGGCGAGTCCAAGTCGACGGCGAAGGAAGGGCTGCGGTTCCTGCGGCATCTGGTCGAGCTGCGGACGGCCTCGCCGGTCGCCCGGATGATCGCCTTCGGGCTGATCGGGCTCACCGGCTTCGTACCGAATCTGCTCGCGCTGTACGGCCTGACGGCGGCCGGGACGCACTACCTGGCGGCGGAGGTGGTGGCCAACCAGTTCGGTGTGCTGTGGAACTTCCTGCTGATCGAGGTGCTGCTCTTCCGCAGCAGACGGGCGCACCGGCACTGGGCGGACCGGGTGGGCCGGTTCGCGCTGCTCGCCAACGCCGATCTGCTGCTGCGGATACCGCTGATCGCGCTGTTCGTGACCGAGTTCGGAATGGGCGTGCTGCCGGCGACGGCGACGGCGCTGCTGGCGACGTTCGTGCTGCGGTTCGCGGGGACGGAGGCGCTGGTGTACCTGCCGAAGAGGGAGCGGGGGAAGGGGAGTTCGGGGCGCACCGGGCGTACGGGCAGTCGCGGGACCGGGAACGACCGCGTCGAGAGTGAGGCGGGCCGGTGAGAGCGCTCCGTACGTCACACCGCCGTACCACCGCCCTCGCCGCCGTCACCGCGCTCACCGGGGCGCTGCTGCTCGGCGCGCCGCAGCCCGCCTCCGCCGGGGCGAACCTCGTCAAGAACCCCGGGTTCGAGACGGCGGGCGCGGGAGGAGCACCGGGGGAGATGCCGTACTGCTGGGAGCGGTCCGGCTGGGGCGACAACGACGCCACGTTCAGCACCGTCGGCGCCCCCGAGGCCCACTCCGGCACCAAGGCGCTCAAGGTCGAGCTGACCCGCCGCGCCGACGGTGACCGCAAGGCGCTGATCACGGAGTCCGCCGAGTGCGCGCCCGCCGTGTCGGCCGAGCGGCAGTACGACCTGTCCCTCTGGTACAAGTCCACGACCCCCGACGCGGCGATCACACTCTTCCGCCATGACACGACGGCGGGCTGGCAGTACTGGACGGACCTCAAAACCCTTGAGCTGAGCGCCGGTTACCGGCGGGCCGAGGTCCGTACGCCCGTCGTCCCGCCCGGCACCGACCGGATCACCTGGGGTGTGTCGGTGTACGGCACGGGCAGTGTGACCACCGACGACTATGTGACGGAGGAGGTCGCGCCGCCGCCCGCCGAACCGGAGTGCACGGGCACCCCTCAGGAGTGTGTGGACGGCAGGTGGGAGGTCCTCCCGACGCGGAACCCGGTGCGCTCCATGCACTCGGTGGTGCTCAACAACGGCAAGGTGCTGCTGATCGCGGGCTCCGGCAACGACCCGGAGATGTTCGAGGCCGGTACGTTCACCTCGGCGGTGTACGACCCGCAGGACGGCTCGTACCGTACGGTCCCCACCCCCAAGGACATGTTCTGCTCCGGGCATGTGCAACTGGCCGACGGCCGGGTGCTGGTGATGAGCGGCAACAAGGGCTATCCGTCGGCGGACGGCCGGGTCGGCTACCAGGGCTACAAGGACTCGTACCTCTTCGACCCCGCCACCGAGACGTACCGCAGGACGAACGACATGAACGACGGCCACTGGTACCCGTCGGCCACGATCATGGGCAACGGCGACGTGATGTCGTTCGGCGGGCTGCGCGAGGACTCCACCGGCTCGGTCACCGCCGATCGCTGGTCGGCCGCGCAGGAGAAGTGGCTGCCGATGGGGCAGGTCAACCAGACCTGGTCGTACTGGGGCCTGTACCCGTCGATGATCCTGATGCAGGACGGCCGGCTCTTCTACTCGGGCAGCCATGTCTTCGGCAACGGCACCCCGGGGACGGGCGCGTCGGTCTACGACTACGACGCCAACACCGTCACCGACGTCGCCGGGCTGCGGAACAAGGACGAGCGCGACCAGTCGGCCAGTGTGCTGCTGCCGCCCGCGCAGGACCAGCGGGTACTGACGATCGGCGGCGGCAACATCGACTCCAACCCCGAGGCGAACCGGCTCACCGATCTCATCGACCTCAAGCAGCCGGACCCGGCGTACACACCGGGCCCGCCGCTCCCGCAGGGCACGGTCGACGTCGGCAACGGCCCGCAGCCGCAGACCGGGGCCCAGGGCAAGATGTACGGCTCCGCCGTGCTGCTGCCGGACGGCAAGGTGCTGGAGACGGGCGGCGGGCTGCACAACCGCGCCAACCCGGTCTTCGAAACCTCGCTGTTCGACCCGCTGACCGACACCTTCGACCCGGTGGCGACGGACCCGGAGGCGCGCGGCTACCACTCCTCGGCGTTCCTGCTGCCGGACGGCCGCGTGATGACGACGGGCGACAACCCGGGCAACGGCTCCTGGAACCACAAGGTCTCGCTCTACACCCCGCCCTATCTGCTCAAGGGCGAGCGGCCGAAGATCACTTCACTGATCGACAACCAGTGGCTGTACGGGGACACCCAGCGGATCACGGTCGACCGGCCGATCGCCAAGGCGGAGCTGATCCGGCCGGCCGCGGTGACCCACTCCTCGGACCCCAACCAGCGGTTCGTGGACCTGCCGCTCTCGGTGGACGGGAACAACGTCGATCTGAACGTGACGAGCAACCCGAATCTGGCTCCGCCCGGCTGGTACATGCTGTTCGCCGTGGACGCCCAGGGCGTTCCGTCGGTGGCGGAGTGGGTACACCTGGGCGGCCCGACGACCTCGGCGCGGAAGGCCGGGGAGTCGGCGGTGCCGGGCGGGGAGCCGTCGGTGTCAGCCGGGAAGCCGTCGGCGTCCGCTCACGTGCACGACTTCGCGGGGGAGCTCGCGAAGAGCCCGAAGAAGCCGCAGAAGAAGCGGACTTCGGCGCCGGTGAGCCCGCAGGTCGCGGGCTGCGACCGGCACTACGGGTCGGCGAACGTCTGCGTACCGACGGTCTTCCCGGAGAGTGTGAAGGCGGCGGCGAAGGGCGAGGGGGCGAGGGCAGCGAACTCCGCGACGACCAGGGCGCGTTGCGACTGGCTCGCGACGAACGACTACGGGCGGCTGAAGGTCAACGGACAGGACGACCCGCTCCGGCTGGACCCGGACGGGGACGGGGTGGCGTGCGGCAGGGGGGACGTGCGGCGGGACTGAGGCATCAGGGCGGCGGGACTTGGGTACCCGGGCGGCGGGACTTGGGTACCCGGGCGGCGGGACTTGGGTACCCGGGCGGCGGGACTTGGGTACCCGGGCGGTGGGACTTGGGTACCCGGGCTCGAATTTGCCCGCCAGGCAACGAAGATTGCTGATGTTTTCTCCTGGACCCTGCCTGACTCTGTAGAAGCGAGCTGAGGCTCCGGCCATGCTGTCGGATCAACACCCCGGGAAGGGAGAGCGTCCATGGCTCGTCAGCTGCGCTTCACCGGCACAGACAGCAAGGTCGACGGTTGCCCCGCCCTGCACACGGACGAAGGCACCGGCGAGATCATCGTTCAAGGCAGGCCCGTGACCGACCCCGGAGACCTCGCACAGCTCCAGCACTTCGGTCCGGACGACGCGGCGGTGGCCGTACCGCGCGAACTGCTCGTGAACTGGGGACCGAAGGAGATGGAGCGCGTGCCGGAACTGGTCGACCGGGACACCTTCCGGCGTCTCTTCAAGACCTTCGAGCACACTGCTTGGCGTCTGGAGACGCGGCGCGGCTACGCGTCGGACCGACAGGACCCCGACTTTCAGGAGTTCCTGGCCACCGGTTCATCGCCCTGCGACCCCAACGAGCCCTGGTTCGTCAACATCAAGGCGCAGACGGAAGCGGGCAAGCGCGTCGGCCGCGTCCGCGTGGCCGACATCCCGCCCACCATGGAGCAACTGTTCCTGCTCGGCTACGCCCGGCACAACGCGGCAGTCGGTGAGGACATGCGCTACCTGTGGCGCGAGGACGCCGACAGGGCCACCCTGCCCGCCGAGGATTTCTGGATCTTCGACTCGCGGATCGTCGCCCTGCTGCACTTCGATGACGAAGACAACATGCTCGACATCGAGCTGATCACCGAACCGGCCGAGGTCGTGCGGTACGCCATCATCCGTGACACGGCCATGCAGAACGCCATCCCGTACGACCAGTTCGCGGCGCAGGTGGCCGCGACCGAATAGCGCGCGTGACCGGTGAGCACTGACTATCAGCAGGCACGGGCGGCCTTGGGGGCGCGCCTGCGTGAACTACGGATCACGTGCCCTGGCGGTCGGCTCACCGGTCAGCAGCTCGCCCAGCGGCTCGGCTGGCAGGGCTCCAAGGTCAGCAAGCTGGAGAACGGCAAGCAGACGGCCGCCCCCGAGGACTTGAAGGCATGGGCCGACGCGACCGAGCAGCCGGGCGTGTACCCCGAGCTTGCGGCCCGGCTGGCCGGGTTCGAGTCCCACATCAGGTCATGGCGTCGCGCGCTGGCGAACGGCTTCAAGCCGCTGTACGAGGGGCTGAGCGCGGAGATCGACCGCACCTCACAGATATGGATCTGGAAGAGTCGGTGGTCCCCGGTCTGTTGCAGACTCCCGAGTACGCCCGCCACGTCATTCAGCGCTATGCGGAGTTGCTGGGCGGAGCCAACGACATCGAGGCCGCCGTGCGCTCCCGGGCGCAGCGTCAGGAGTGGCTGTACCGGCCAGGCCGCAAGCTGCACGTGCTGATGGGGGAAGCCGCGTTGCGGTCGCTGATCTGCCCGCCCTCGGTGCTGATCGCCCAGCTCGACCGGCTCAGGGGGATGATCGGCATGGACACGGTCGAGCTCGGCATCATCCCGTTCACAGCATCGGTCAAGATCGTGCCCGCCAATGGCTTCTGGGCCCTTGACGACCGCCTGGTGGTCGCCGAGGACTGGCACGCCGAGATGTGGTTGGACGACGCCGACAACGTCGCCTTGTACTCGAAGGTCTGGCGCACCCTTCGCGAGTCGGCTGTGTACGAGTCCGACGCCCACAACGTCATCAACGCGGCTCGCCGCGCACTGGGCCCTTATCCATGACATGTGGGCGTGCCCGCGTCACAAGACTCCGGGCACGATGCCGACAATGGCAGAGGCGAGGGCTCTGACGGGAACTCCAGTGCCCTGATTGCCTGCGGAAACGCCAATGTTCGGTCACAACATCCCCTCCATGTGTTCCCGATCGGGGTTCAGGGTGCGATCGTGTGCCTGGCGACAGCGTTGGGGGAGCGCCTTGAGCGTCTTGGGGGGAGCGTCGATGTCCGAGGTGTGTGCTGGTTCCGGTCGGCCCGGATCGCGGGGGATGGGTCGGCCGACGGATGAACTGCCGTACGTCGCCGCAGTGTCGGAGGGTTCCCGGTGATCTGCCCGCACTGCGCCCACAGCCTGCTCCAGAGGGAGCGGACCGGTTCCACCTGTTCCAAGTGCCG
The DNA here is from genome assembly GCF_044753355.1 of Streptomyces sp. NPDC088400. Taxonomy (NCBI): domain Bacteria; kingdom Bacillati; phylum Actinomycetota; class Actinomycetes; order Kitasatosporales; family Streptomycetaceae; genus Streptomyces; species Streptomyces sp. NPDC088400. The sequence goes on from NZ_JBIVMZ010000001.1 coordinate 456,336, forward strand.
GCGCAAGTTCGTCTTCGACCCCAAGACCAACTCGCTGGGCCTCCACGATCTGCGGGTCCGCCGGGTCAGCGAGAAGATCACGGACGGGGGCCGGCTGACGGTCACCGTCGGCCAGCTCTGGTTCGCGTTGTCGCGCAGGACGCTCAAGGGGAAAAGCAGGCGCAAGGGTGTCATCGTGATGATGACCGGTGCGCTGTTGTGCGCCGGCGGGCTGGGCGTGGGCATCTCCGGGGGCGAGGAGAACGATGGGCTCGTCCTCCTCGGGATCCCGCTCCTCGTATGCGTCGTCGTCGGCGTGGGCCTCATGCTGAACGGCAGCTCGCGGGGCAGGATCACGTTCCCGCTCAGTGGCTTCCGCTCCACCCTGACGCACCAGTGGCCGGATGTGTACGGCGCGCTCCCGGCCGGGATCGTGGACGGCACCAGGGTCCCCGCCGTAGCCCTGAAGGGCGGTCCGCGCGCCGCGTTGCTCTGTCCGGACGCGGGCGTGCTCGCCTTCCTGGCCGCCAACGAGGTGCCGGAGCGATTCGGTGTCGCCCTCGCCACCGATGTCCGGCGGGTGCCGGACGCGGTGCCCGTCATCGTGCTGCACGACGCCGACGCGAACGGATGCCTGCTGGCCCGGCGGACCCGCGACGCGCTGCCAGGGCGCAAGGTCGTGGACGCCGGGCTGCCGCCGCGCGCCGTGATGAGTGCGCGGGGCGCGGTGCCGGTGCGCGGCCGTCAACCCTCGCGGGAGCTCGTCCGACAGCTGCGCGACTCCGCGACGCTGACCGCCGCCGAGGTGGACTGGCTGGCCAAGGGCTGGTCGTGCCTTCTTGTCGGGGTGCCGCCCGCCAAGCTCCTCGCCGTCGTCACGAAGGCCGCCGAACGCGTCACCGCCGCCGCCGATCCCGACGGGCGCGAGGCCGAGGACGATCGGCGCAAGGCCGAGGCCGTCGGATTCCTCACCTGGCCCGGCGAGGCCGCCCGATGACCACACGCGTCGCGGCCGGCCTCGGTACCCGGCTCCTCGACCGCGCCCTCGTCACCGCCGCCGCGCGAGCAGGCGCGCCCGGCCGGATCCGGTTCACCGAACGCCAGTTGTACTACGAGCTGTGCCGCGTCCTGCGGCGCCCGCTGCACGTAGTCCCACGCGGGATCCCGCTGATGCCCGCCCTGCCCGTACGGTACGAACGGTACGAGGAGGTCTTGCGCCGTCACGGGAACGTGACCGGGCTGCTGGCCGCCGTACCCGAGTCCGGGACGTCCCGACAATCAAGGCACCCCTTGGAGCCCTCGGAGCCCGACCTCTACGACTACGGACTGCCTCGGCTGCTCGTCTGCCAGAGCCGTTCCGTGGCCCGGATGCTCCTCGCGAACGATGTGCATCTGGAGGCCGCCTGCCCTGTGTTCGCCGCCGACGATCTGCCCCTCGATACACGGCTGTTGACCGGGCTCGGGAGGGTGGAGGGCGCCCCCGTGCATGTCCTGCACGACGCGAGCGTGGAAGGCATCGCGCTCACCGCACGGGTGCGGGCCGAAGTCTCGGGCGCGGTCGCAGTCTCGGGTGCCTTCGAAGTCTCCGGCGTACGAGCCACCGCCGGCATACGGGTCACGTCCATGGGCCTCGTACCCCGGCACGCCACCGCCCTGCGCCTGATCTCGCGGCGCGGTCCCGCACGGGATCCCGGCGCCGCAGGCCTCCCCGCCGCGCTCGAACCCCACGAACTCGACTGGCTCGCCCAAGGGCGGTTCGCCGAGGTGGAGTCCGTACCTCCGGACCGTCTGCTGCGTGCCGTCCTGCGCCTGGTGCGTGGCCCGAAAACGCCCGGCCACTCCGCGTGGAGCGGGCTGCGTGACCTGCGCACGGCGGGATTTATGACATGGCCGACGAACTGACCAGTCGATAACAAGGACAAGAGGCGATGAATCGGCCACGCGAAATCTCGTACCGGGATGAACTGCTCGCGGACGGAAGCGTCCACCGCCGATACGAGGACGGGCGCGAGGAGTGGCGCCGGCGGGACGTCGGTCTCCTGGTGAGCTGGCGCGACAACCAGGGCGCTTCGGGCACCGACGAACTCCTCGGCGGGCGGATCATCAAACGGCAGTACGCGAACGGCACCGTGACGTACGGCCGGGACATCGGCTACGGCCGTACGGTCTGGGGCCGGGGAGAAACGGTTCTGGTCAACAGAACGTCGTTCGGCGGGCGCATGGGCGCCCTCCTGGGCGGACTCGGTCTGGCGGCCCTCGCCGTCACGGCGGCCCAGCTCCCGCCGGAGACGCTGAGTCCCGAAGAGGAGGAGGAACTACGGCAGCAGGCGGCTGCGCAGAGTTCCTCCGGCGGAGGCGGCAGCGGTGACGGTGGCGGTGGCGGCAGCAGCGACGCTGGTGGCGCCGGCGACGACTGGGACTCCGACGACGGCTGGAGCTCCGACGACGACGGCGGCTGGAGCGACGACGACTTCGGATGATCCGTACGAGTCCTGACACGAGCTTCGGTACGAATCGTAGAACGAGAGGACGAGGTCACCATGGCGCGCTTCTGTGCCTGCCTGGCGGCGACCCCTGACCGGGCGGCGGACCAGCTCGCCGCGATGGGCGCCACCGTACGCGCCGACGCGCCCGGAATCGGGCTGGTCGAGGCCGAACCGGGCCCCGCCCGCGGCCCGTTCACCGCGTACGGCCGTACCGCCGTGGGCGAGGTCACCCTGCACAACCGGCCCGAACTCCTCGCCGCGCTCGCTCAGTCCGGCGCCCCGGCCCCGCCCGGCTGCCCGGACGGCGAACTGCTGCTGCGCTGCTGGGCGCGGCTCGGCGCCGCCGGGATCCGTGCGGCGGAGGGCATGTTCGCGCTCGCCGTGCACGACGGCGGTGAACTGGTCCTGATCCGCGACCATGTGGGCGCCCGCACCCTGTTCTACGCCCGTGCCGACGGCTGTTGGGCCGCGTCGACCTCGCTGCGGTCGCTGCGCCGCTGGCCGGCGCTCGGTACGGGGCTCGAACTGGCGGCCGTACGTTCCTTCTTGACGTTCGCGTACCTGCCGGGCGAGGAGACGCTGCTGCGCGGTGTACGGGAGGTGCTCCCCGGGCGTTGCCTGCGGCTCTCGGCGGACGGGGCCGTGGCGGAGGAGCCGTACTGGGAGCCCGAGGAGCGAATCGGGGAGCGGGACGCGATGAAGGGCGGGGAGCGCGCCGCCTCGTCCGAGCCGTACGCCCTGCGTCTGCGCGAACTGCTGGAGGAGGCCACGGCGATGCGGCTGCCGGACGCGGAGGCCGTGGGCGTACTGCTCTCCGGCGGCGTCGACAGCTCGCTGGTCACCGCGCTCGCCGCCAAGCTGCACGCCCACCCGGTACACACGTACTCCATCAGCTTCGGCGACGAACTCCCCAACGAACTGGGCTACTCGGGCCTCGTCGCCGCGCACTGCCACACCCGGCACCGGGTGCTCAACGTGTCGGGGGACGCCGTGGCCGCGCGCCTCGCGGAGGCCGCCGGGCTGCTCGACAGCCCCGTCGGCGATCCGCTGACCGTGCCCAACCTGATGCTGGCGGAGGCCGTGGCGGGCGACGGCCTGAACGTCGTACTCAACGGGGAGGGCGGCGACCCGGTGTTCGGCGGCCCGAAGAACCTGCCCATGCTCGTACAGGAGATGCACCGCGACGACGTGCCCGACGTGCCTGACGGAAGCAGGGGATACGACGGAAACAGGGGACGCGGCGGATACGCGGACGACGCGCGCGAGACCGCGTACCTGCGCTCGTACCGTAAGTGCTTCACCGACCTGCCCGACCTGCTCACCGCCGACGCGCTGGACGCCCTGGCCGCAGCGCCGCCCCCGCAGCGGTTCGTCACTCCGTATCTGCGCCCCGAGGCCAGGGACGGCCGGATGAACCATCTGCTCAACCAGCTCCTGCACTGCAACCTCCGGACCAAGGGCGCCCACCACATCCTCACCAAGGTCGAACGGCTCACCGCCTCCCAGGGCATCGAGGGCCGCGCCCCGCTGTTCGACCGCCGGGTGGTGGATCACGCCTTCGCCACGCCACCACGCTGGAAGCTGAACGGCGCCGTGGAGAAGTGGGTGCTGAAGGAGGCCGTACGGGACCTGCTGCCCGGCACCGTCGTGGACCGGCCGAAGAGCGGTATGCGGGTGCCGGTGCAGCAGTGGCTCGGTGGGCCGTTGCGGGAGCTGGCCGGCGATCTTCTGCTGGGCAGGGAGGCGCGCGCCCGGGGGCTGTTCCGGGAGGACACCGTGCGCGCGTGGATGCGGCGGGAGGGCACGCTGCTGCCCCGGCAGGGCGGGAAACTGTGGCTCGTGCTCACCCTGGAACTGTGGCTGCGCGCCTACGACGTGAACTGACAGAGCTGTCGGCCGCCTTCGAGGCCGGCCAGGGCGCTGTCGGCCAGGTCGATCAGGTCGTCCCGGCAGCCACGCTCGCCCCAGTAGATCGTCACCTCGCGCAGGGCGGCGAACGCTGCGGCGACGAAGATCCGGAACTCCAGGCCGGCCGGGTCGCGGCCGGTGCGCTCCGCGAGTACGCCGCTGAGCGGTCGCGCCGACACCGACAGTGCCTCGGTCATCCGGGCGCGCACGGCCGGGACTTCGACCAGCAGTTTGGCGCGCAGGACCATCTCGTCACGCTCGGTGGCCAGGGCGTTCCTCAGCGTCTCCACCACGATGAGGCGGAACGACTCCAGCGGAGCTTCCCCGGCCGGCCTCGCCCGCAACAGGCCCGCCAGGAGCGGGTCGTACTCGTCGGTGACGACCATGTCTTCCTTGGCCGGGAAGTAGCGGAAGACGGTAGAGGGGGAGACCTCCGCGGCCTCCGCGATCTGCTCGACGGTGGTCGCCTCGTACCCCTGCTCGGAGATGAGCCGGTACGCGGCGCCGCGGATCGCGATCCGGGTCTTGAGCTTCTTGCGCTCGCGCAGCCCCAGTTGGGCCGGCTGCTCATCGGAACGGATACGTGAGGTGGCGGCCATGGTCGCCATTGTCGGGCATCGGTCGGCATCGGTCGGCATCGGCGAGCATCGGTGGGCGCCTTGTGGCGCAGCGGTCGCTGGTCGCTGGTCGCTGTACGTCAGGAGTGCTGATAGGCGACGAGGGAGATGCCGACGAAGTGCACGACGAACGCGGCCAGGGTGAAGGAGTGGAACACCTCGTGGAAGCCGAACCACCGCGGTGACGGGTTGGGGCGCTTGAGCCCGTAGATCACGCCGCCGGCGCTGTAGAGGAGTCCGCCGACGATCACCAGGACGAGTACGGCGATCCCGCCGGCGCGCAGGAATTCGGGCAGGAAGAAGACGGCGGCCCAGCCCATCGCGATGTAACAGGGGGTGTAGAGCCAGCGTGGTGCGCCGACCCAGAAGACCCGGAAGGCGATACCGGCGATGGCGGCGGCCCATACCGCCCAGAGCAGCGTCCGGCCGCTCGATTCGGGCAGCAGCAGCATGGTCAGCGGGGTGTAGGTGCCCGCGATGATCAGGAAGATGTTGGCGTGGTCGAGGCGGCGCAGTACGGCTTCGCCGCGCGGACCCCAGGTGCCGCGGTGGTAGACCGCGCTGACTCCGAAGAGCAGGCAGGCCGTCAGGACGTAGATCCCGCACGCGACGCGGGCGCGGGTGGAATCGGTCAGGACGATCAGTGCCAGTCCCGCTATCAGTACGGCGGGGAACATCCCCGCGTGCAACCAGCCGCGCAGCTTCGGCTTGACCGGGCTCGGCAGCTGAATCTCGACGGGGCCCCCTTCGGGCGGCCCGGACTGCTGGGGGTTCGCGAGCGGGTCGTCGGACGCGGCAGGAGTCATGGGTTCATGCTACCTACGCCTGCGTAGGTAGGCGGTCGGGCGCGGACAAGTCAGGTCGGCGGCCGGGCAGGAGGTGCGGGCGCCGACCTGCCACTTGCCGCCACCCGCCGACCTTCACCGCCACTCGCCGACCTTCACCGCCACTCGTCGCCCCCGCCCCCGCCGCTCGCCGCCCCTCTACGCCGCCACTTGCTGTCACTCGCCGTCACTCACCGTGGTGAACCGCCGTGCGCTGTCGCGTGAATGGCGGGGAGGTGCCGGCCGGATGTCTCAGGCGTGCCGCATGCATGGCGCATGAGTGGCGATGCTCACGTGTGAGGCCCTCTGGACATATGGGCGGATGAGTCGGATGATCAAATGAGTGCGGTCGGCACCGGATGAGCAGCTACGTAGTGTCCGGGTCGCAGCCCCCAAGGGGCATATCACCTCAAATCCCTCACCAAGGAGCAATCGTGGCGCGCGACATCGCGGCTCCCACCACCGTCCCCACCGACCACCAGGAACTGATCTCCTGGGTCGACGAGATCGCAGAAATCACGCAGCCGGACAGGGTCGTCTGGTGCGACGGATCCGAGAGTGAGTACGAGCGCCTGTGCGGGGAGCTCGTCGCCAAGGGCACGTTCAAGAAACTGGACCCCATCAAGCGGCCGAACTCGTACTACGCCGCCTCCGACCCGAGCGATGTGGCGCGCGTCGAGGACCGTACGTTCATCTGCTCCGAGAAGGAGGAGGACGCGGGCCCGACGAACCACTGGAAGGCTCCGGCGGAGATGCGGGAGATCTTCACGGGCGACGGCTCCAAGGGTGACAAGGGTGTCTTCCGGGGATCGATGCGGGGCCGGACGATGTACGTCGTGCCGTTCTGTATGGGCCCGCTCGGCTCGCCGCTGTCCGCGATCGGTGTCGAGATCACCGACTCCGCGTACGTCGCGGCCTCCATGCGCACGATGACCCGGATGGGACAGCCCGTCCTGGACGAGCTGGGTTCCGACGGCTTCTTCGTCAAGGCCGTCCACACGCTGGGCGCGCCGCTCGCGGAGGGCGAGGCCGATGTGCCGTGGCCCTGCAACACCACCAAGTACATCTCGCACTTCCCCGAGTCGCGCGAGATCTGGTCGTACGGTTCCGGCTACGGCGGCAACGCCCTGCTGGGCAAGAAGTGCTACGCGCTGCGCATCGCGTCGGTCATGGCCCGCGACGAGGGCTGGCTCGCCGAGCACATGCTGATCCTCAAACTGACGCCGCCGCAGGGCGAGTCGAAGTACGTCGCGGCGGCCTTCCCGTCCGCGTGCGGCAAGACGAACCTCGCCATGCTGGAGCCCACCATCTCCGGCTGGACCGTGGAGACCATCGGCGACGACATCGCGTGGATGCGCTTCGGCGAGGACGGCCGGCTCTACGCGATCAACCCCGAGGCGGGCTTCTTCGGTGTCGCGCCCGGTACCGGCGAGCACACCAACGCCAACGCCATGAAGACCATGTGGGGCAACTCGGTCTTCACCAACGTCGCGCTCACCGACGACAACGACGTGTGGTGGGAGGGCATGACCGAGGAACTGCCCGCGCACCTCACGGACTGGAAGGGCAACGACTGGACGCCGGAGTCCGCCACCCCGGCCGCCCACCCCAACGCCCGCTTCACCGTCCCGGCCGGTCAGTGCCCGATCATCGCCCCCGAGTGGGAGGACCCCAAGGGCGTGCCGATCTCGGCGATCCTCTTCGGTGGCCGCCGCGCCTCCGCCGTACCGCTGGTCACGGAGTCCTTCGACTGGCAGCACGGCGTCTTCCTCGGCGCCAATGTGGCCTCCGAGAAGACGGCGGCGGCCGAGGGCAAGGTCGGCGAGCTGCGCCGCGACCCGTTCGCCATGCTGCCGTTCTGCGGCTACAACATGGGCGACTACATGGGCCACTGGGTCAAGGTCGGTGCCGACAAGGACCAGTCGAAGCTGCCGAAGATCTACTACGTGAACTGGTTCCGCAAGGACGAGGCGGGCAAGTTCGTGTGGCCGGGCTTCGGTGAGAACGGCCGCGTACTGAAGTGGATCGTGGAGCGCCTGGACGGCAAGGCCGAGGGCGTCGAGACCCCGATCGGCATCCTGCCGACGAAGGAGTCCCTCGACACGAACGGCCTGGCGCTGTCCGGAGCCGAGCTGGACTTCCTGCTCTCGGTCGACAAGGAGGTCTGGCGCGAGGAGGCGGCGCTGGTCCCCGGGCACCTCAACACCTTCGGCGACCACACGCCGAAGGAGCTGTGGGACGAGTACCACGCGCTGGTCGAGCGCCTGGGCTGACCAACTCGTAACTCATCCTGGGACGTGATCAGTTCACGCTGGGACGTGACCAACTCGTCCTGAGGGCGTGACCGGCGGTGTTCGTTCGTCGCCGTACGCCCCAGGCACGTACGACCCGCGCCCCGGAGCCCCCGCATGGCTCCGGGGCGCGGGTCGTACGCATGACCGGACTGTTCTCCGGCCCGGGGGCTGTGATTCCGGTTCCGCCCGGTTCCGCCCCGGTTCCGTGATTCCGGTCCGGGGCGGAGTGTGACGGGCTACGCTCGCGCGGGTGACTTCGTTGTGGGAGCCCGCAGCAGCGGGCGTGTTGCGACTGCCGTCGGGCCGGCTCGTACGGGGCCGGGGGCTGAGGCGGCCGCTTCCGGAGGGCTCGGTGCCCACCTTCGCGTTGTACCTGCTGGGCCACCAACCGCCCGCCGTCGACTGGGAGTCCCGGTGGCTCCGCTGGCCCGACTTCCGGCTGCCGGCCGACCGGCCCGCGGCGGCCGACGCACTGCGCGAGGCCCTGGAACGCGCCGGGACGGAACGCGTCGAGGTCGCCTGCGGCGGCGGATACGGACGCACCGGTACGGCTCTGGCCTGCCTCGCGGTACTGGACGGGGTGCCCCAGGGCGAGGCGGTCGCCTACGTACGGGAGCACTACGCGCGCCGCGCCGTCGAGACACCGTGGCAACGCCGCTTCGTCTCCCGCTTCCCGTTGTGACGCGCCTGGTGTGACGTGCCCGGCGTGACGCGCCCGTTGTGACACGCCTGGTGTGACGCGCCCGGCGTGACGCGCCCGTTGTGACGCCGGGCGTTGTGACGCGTCCGATGTGACGCTCAGTGCGACGCGGCACGTTCCTCTCCTCACCCGGACCGCCAGGACCTCGTGGTGGGATGCCCGTGGTGGAGTGCGGCTCGATGCTGCTCAGCGGCACCTGAACAGGTGCCGCTCCACGCACCTGCACGTGATCACAGGAGGCAGCAGTGTCACGTCCGGTCACTCTCGTCACAGGCGGCAGCCGAGGAATCGGCGCCGCGACCTGCGTCCGGCTGGCGGCCGAGGGGCATGACCTGGCCCTCGGATACGTCAGCGACGCCGGAGCCGCCGAGGAGACGGCGAACGCCGTGCGCGCGGCGGGGGCGCGCTGCGTCACCGTACGGGCGGACCCCTCCGACGAGGCGGACGTGGAGCGGCTGTTCGACACCGCCGTGACCGAACTCGGGCCGGTGACCGGGCTGGTCAACAACGCCGGTGTGACCGGCCCCCTCGGCAGACTCGCCGATGCCCGTACGGAGGACCTGCGGCGGGTGGTGGACGTGAACTTCCTGGGCTACCTGCTGTGTTGTCGACGAGCGGCCAGGGACATGGCGGTTCACGGTTCCGGCGCCATGTACGCATCGCCGACCTCGACGCCCGTTTCCCCGGTCTCCTGGCTCTGGTGACGGCATGGACACGAAGCACACCAGGCACACCAGGCACACACTGACCCAGCGCGATGGCCGCACAACGGCCCCGGTGGACACGCCGTGCCGGGCTCTATCTCTGGTTGGAGGAGGCGATCATCCCGGAGCCCGATTACCGCGCATTCCGGCGGCCATAGGCTCGGAGACATCAAGAACGCATCGACAAACAGTTCTTCCCGGTCCTTCTGATCGGCGCCCGGTGCATTCTTCTTGCGGGCGGCCGACGCGGAGGAATTGTTCCGTACGGCGGGTTGGACAGATGCGTTACCGGTCGGCGTAGTCGCCATTCTGAGGGGAATTCTCATGTCCAAGCGCGTTGTTGTTTCGTCGCTCGTCGGTGCTGTCGCTCTCGGCGGTATCGCCATCGGCGGAATCGCGTCCGCCAGCACGCCCGCCAAGCCGACCGTGGAGAACAGCTCGGCCCGCTACGTCGCCCCGACCGCCGACGCCAAGGGCTCGGTCACCTTCACCGTGAAGGTGACCGACGACTCGGGAGTCCGGAGCCTCAAGGTCCTGGCCTGGCCCAAGGGTTCGGACCTCAAGCCGACCGCTGAGGAAATGGCGGAGGTTGAGAGCGCCACGTGCGAGAAGTCCTCGGCGGAGACGTCCGAGTGCACCTACACCCTGGCGGTCAGCGGAGAGGAGGCCGCCGAACTGCCCCAGGGCGTCTGGCACATCTCCGCGCTGGCGACTGCCAAGGACGGAGACACGACCTTCGTACCCGAGGCCGCGGACTTCAACGTCACGCGCTGAGCCGCCGGACGCAACTCTCACGCCGGAGAAGGGCGCCTGGCGGGCATCTGCCCAAGCCGGGCGCCCTTTTGGCAGCTTGGAGCGGCTGAGACGTCGCTGGGGTTGACGATGGCGGCGGTCAGCCGCGGCTACACCTCGGCGCGCTTGGCGAACTCGACCAGGCCCGCCCAGGCTTCGGGGGAGAGTACGAGTACGGGGCCGGTGGGCTGCTTGCTGTCGCGTACCGGAATGCCCGCCTCGTGGGCCTGCGCGTACGGCGCCCACTCCAGGCAGTTCCCGCCGTCCTGGCTGCTGTAGCTGGACTTGACCCAGTTGCGGGTCATAGCGCCTCCATATGCGTCAGGATCAGACGTGCGGATGCGTCGGGCGAGAGCGCCGATGCGGTCAGAACATCGTAGGACCGGGCCAGCTCCCGCACGGAACCAGGATCTTCGATGATCGCGCCGGAGCGGATGCCTTCCGTGTACACGATTATTGCCCCGTCGCGCGGTGTCAGAATCGACATCGTGCCGTCCATCAGCCCATGGCAGCCGGCAGCCAGGGGCAGGACTTGCACCACGCTGGTGTGACGTGCCCCGTGTGCCAGCAGGGCGGCCAGTTGATCCCGCATCACGTCCGGGCCACCGACGGTACGTCTGATCACCGACTCGCAGAGGACGGCGGAAAAGTCGGGCGGGAAGCTGCGCTTGAAGACGTCTTGCCGCGCCAGCCTGGCTGTCAGCATCGCCGAGATCTCACGGTCGCTGGCCCGGGGGTCGCCTGCCCGGAAGAGGGCACGCGCGTACGCCTCCGTCTGGAGAAGACCGGGCACTACTGTCTGCGTCCACTCCGCGATGGCCGCCGAGTGGGGCTCCAGCCCGATCCGCCGCCGTGAGTGAGCGGGAAAGCCGTCCGCCTGGATCAGCTCGTACAGACGCTTGAACTTCCCATCTGTTGCGAAGACTTGATCAAAAATCGATGGCAAGTTGCCGGGAATCGGAAGGTCTCCGCCTTCGATGCGAGAGATCGTGGAGCTGGACGTTCGAACTTCTCGGGCAAGTTGCGCTTGCGTCCACTTGCCCGCAGGCCGCAGCTCGCGCGCATCACGCAGAGCCTCTCCGAATTCTCGTCGCGGATTACTCACTTCTCCGTTCTCCCCTCCGTCAACTTCGCGCTGACCAACCACGATGAATCTCCTTCATCAAGGGTCTGAAAGTCGATGCCATCTGCCGTAGGTGTGCAGGTCATTCGCTTGGTCATATGCCGGCACACCCAACTTGCAGGTTGGGTGCCGAATGGCTTTTAAGGTAACGCTCCGTGTCGCACTCTGAACACCCCGCTTTCAGGAGTCCGTGCGAACGGAAGGGTGACCGATGGCAGACCGCCATGAACCTACCTATAACGACGCCGAGTTGGCCGACAGTGTAGAGGAGCTGGCCTTCTGGCGGTTACTGCCCGTCGAAGTGCCCAGCGAGTACGCGGAGCCGACGCCGCTTCTCCTGGCTGCCGCTCTCGCCGGGCTCGAACGGTGGTGCGCTCATGGCGCCGAGTGAACGTCGCCGTCTGGGAATCTCGCCCGCCGTGCTGTCTCCGCCGTGCGATCTGGAGCCGGTCGACGGGTGCGAGGTGTGTGCCTGGTGGGACAAGCGGCGGGAGAACGCACTTCGCGGGATCGGGGCGTCAACAGTCTTGGAGTGCACCCGCCAGATCGCGGCGCACCCACATCGACGGTCGGGTGATGCCAAGTGATCCCCCGGCTTCGCGCGCCCGCCCGGACCGCACAGGGGTCTGTTCGGCTCCGTAGGTGGTCGCACCACCACACAGGCCCTCTCCGGTAGTCGCGGGCGCCGGAGAGAACCTCGGAAGGCCGGCCTGTTGCGGAGCGGGCCGCTTTCGAGGAGTACGGGCCGGACTTCATGGCAGGGGTCCGGCCTGCCGCAAGGGGCGGGCCTGGTTGACGGTTCCAGGCTCGCCCCGCCCAACTGGGCGTCCACGCCAGGGCTTGTGACCCGGCTCACAGAATGGCCATGCAGCAGATGACCGGGCTTCCACGTCGAGGAGGGGTGACAGGAAGGGAGGAGCGGATGGATCTGGCAACTGAGTGGAAGCTGGGCGCCGGCCTCGGCGAGGCCGAGTCGGCGGAGATCGATTTCCACGGTTTCGTCGCGACTCGGTCGGCCGCGTTGTTCCGTGGCGCCCTCGTCTTGACGGGGAACCGCGAGGCGGCGGAGGACCTGGTCCAGGAAACCCTGGAGCGGACCTGTCGCAAGTGGCGCACGATCGCCGCCAAGGATGCTCCGGACGCGTACGTGCGGCGGATCATGGTGAACCTGGCGAACGACCGGTGGCGGAGGTTCCGCCGCATGGTTCCGCAGCAGGACACCGGCGACAGGGCGGCTCCGGGCGATGAGTACGGGCGTATAGACAGCAGGGACCAGTTGGTGCGTGCCCTGCAGCAACTGCCGATGCGCATGCGCACGGTGGTGGTGCTGCGGTACTTCCACGAACTGTCCGATGCCGAGATCGCGGCCGACCTCAGGATCTCGCCGAGCACCGTACGGTCCCAGCTCGCTCGCGGAATCGACAAGCTCAGAAGCCAGTACCCCGCGCTCTCCGGCCCTTCATCACAGCAGCCCACGGAAGGAACCCGATGACTCCGAATGATTCGCGGCCTTCCGGCTGCACCAGTCACACACCCTTCGAAGAGGAACTGGTGAACGCCATGAACGACTTCGCGAACTCCGCCGACGCGCCGGACTTCGACACGGCCGGCATCGTGCGCAAGACCCGCCGTAAGCGGACCACGGCCATAGCCGGCATCGCCGCCGCCCTGATCGTGGCCGGTGGTGGCACGGCCCTGGCCACCGCAGGGACCAGCGGTTCGGACGCCCCGAAGCCTGCCGCCGTGAGCGCCGCGAGCGACGGCGACGCCGCCAACGTGGTGCTGTCCGGCAGCAAGTACAAGATCGAATTCGGCGGCCTCAGCCTGGACTTCGCCAAGCAGCTGCTGCTGAAGACCCAGCTCGAACTCGGTACGGTCGGTGAGAAGCCCTGTGGCAAGGAGGGCAAGCCGGGCACGGTCATCGCGGTCGACCCCCACAGCCCGCAGATCGTGTCCAAGGGCGACACCATCAATCTGACGCTCTGCGCCGGCTGACCTGAGAGGCCCTGCCCCCGTTCTTCCCGACACTGCGCCTTCTGCGAATCACGTCTGAGCATCGACTGACTCGTACCGTTCGCGGGCGGGCGGTCCAGTGAGGCGAATCAGCCATGCGCTCCGTGACGCACTCGCGCACAGTCCCAGCATCGGTTGTTTCGTTGAGTGAATGGGCCGAATGACCAGGTGAGGCCTCTCCCGCGCGTGGGAGAGGCCTCACCGATATCCAGAACCGCCGGTACACGCCCCGGTCACGGCCTCGAACTCCTGAAACCGAAGAACTCGGGCGGTCGGTCAGGACCGATCTTCGTCTGCCACGATCTGGATGATGAGCATCTCCTTGTAGGTGAGGTCTGCCGGTCTGTGGACAGTCTGTTCGGCTTCCGCGACGGACTCGCGACTGATGAGCGGCTCATCGCCGAGCGGGCTGTTCAGCACCGCGTTCTCGGCGGACAAGCAGGTGAGGACGTCCTTGGTGGTCCGGCTCTTGGGTGGTCACAACCGACCGGTGCGCGCGATCACCTGGCCGGCGAAGTCAAGCATCTGGTCAAGGCCGGGGAACAGTGCGAAGGCGTCCACGAACGCCTCGTCCGCACCGGACTCGGCGAAGCGCTTGAGCTTGTCGGCCAGCGAATCAACGGTCGTGCCCGGTTCGAGGTTGATACGTATGGCCTTCTTCAGCGCGTCGGGATCGCGGCCGGCCTCCTGTGCCGCCTGGCGCGCGAGCGACCACAATTGGTCGGCGACCTCGTCCGGCAGAAAATCGACCCCGAGCCAGCCGGTGGCGCTGCGGCCGACCCGGCGCATCGCGGCCTCGCTGGCGCCGCCGATCCAGATGGGCGGCCCGCCCGCTTGCACCGGGCGCAGGTCGGCGTGGACCGGCGGCAGCGAGAAGAACTCGCTGTCCCAGGACACCGGGTTGGCCGTCCACCACTCGTGCAGGAACGCCAGCAGGTCATCGAGCATCCTCCCGCGCCGGCGCCAGTCCGCGCTGCGGGAGATGTCGTGCTCGTCCTTCATCCACCCGAGTCCCACGCCGACCTCGAGACGGCCGTCGCTGAGCACGTCGAGCGTGGTCAGCATCCGGGCCAGGTGCGGCGGTTCGTAGTAGAAGGTGCTGAGCGTGCTGGCATTCAGCCGCACCCGGCTGGTCGCCGTCGCGGCGACGGTCCACAGCAGCACCGGATCGAGGTAACGCTTCATCTGCGGCGGGTACGGCTGCTCTTTGCCCGGATAGACGCTATGCATATCGACCGGCTGGACCAGGCGATCGCCGACCCACAGTGTGTCGTAGCCAAGGTCCTCGATCCCGCGGCAGAACGCGCTCAGGCCGGCTGCGCTGCTGATAGCGGGCCCGATTATGGGAAGTGTGAAACCAAGCTTCACGACGAGTCCTCTCGGTGATCCGTCAACCGTTTACTCAGACGGGAAGCTCGGTGATGCTGAGGGCGAAGTCCACGTTCCCCACCCCGTGGTTGGCGAGGCCCACCGTGACCACGCCCGCTCCTTCCAGCCAGTGCGCCATTTTCAGGCCGCCGACGTCCAGCGGGCGCAGCCCGAGGCTCTCGATGAACGCCTCCACGCTCGCCTTGGCCGGCGCATTGTCGCCGGCGAGGAAGACGTCGGGCCGACCCTTCTCCAGGACGTGGCGGAAGATGGTGTTGAACGCCTTCACCACGCTGGCGCCGGCCGGGGCGGCCTTGGCGACTTCCTGCGCGATCGAGGTCTCCTCGCGGTGGGCCAGCCCGTCGAACGTGGAGTTGAAGGGGTTGCTGATGTCGACGATGACCTTGCCCGCGAGAGCGTCTCCGTACTGGGCGACGGCCGGCACGACGCCGTCGTACAACAGGGCCACGATGACGATGTCCCCGGCCGGGGCGGTGCCCCATTCTCCCGTCGTGGCGCCGCCGCCGAGAGCCTTGGCCAGGTCAGCGGCCTTGGACTGATCGCGGCCCATGACCTCGACGGTGTTGCCGCCCGCTATCGCCCGCGCTCCGATGGCGCGGGCCATGTTCCCGGTGCCGATGATGCTGATGTTGCTCATGAGATGTCCTGCCCTGGTGGTGGTGGTTGTTGTTGTTGGGCTCAGATGGCGGTGGTGCCGCCGTCGGCGACGAGTTCCATGCCGTTGACGTAGCTGGAGTCGTCGGAGGCGAGGAAGAGGGCGGCGGTGGCGATTTCGTCGGGGCGGCCCATCTGGCCGCGGGGGATGAGGGACTCGAACTGGCGCTTGGTGGCCTCGTCGAAGAGTTCTTCCTGCTTGGCGGTGGCGACCTGGCCGGGGGTCAGGACGTTGACGCGGATGCGGCGGTCCTTGAGTTCGTTGAGCCAGATTCGGGCCCAGGCCTGCTGGACGGCCTTGCTGCCGGCGTAGACGCTCCAGCCGGGGAAGGCGCCGAGGGAGGCGTTGGAGCCGGTCATGAGGATGGAGCCGCCGTCGTTGAAGAGCGGGAGGGCCTTCTGGACGGTGAACAGAGTGCCGCGGGCGTTGAGCCCGAACCAGGTGTCGAACTGGGCCTCGGTGATCTCGCCGAGCGGGGCGGGCTCGCCGCCGCCGGCGCTGGCCCACAGCACGTCGAGGCTTCCCTTCTCCCGCTTGACGGTGTCGTACAGGCGGTCCAGGTCGTCCAGGTCGGCGGCGTCGCCCTGGACGCCGGTGACGTTGCGGCCGATCTGCTTCACGGCCTCGTCCAGGGCGTCCTGGCGGCGGCCGGTGATGAAGACGTGCGCTCCCTCGTCGACGAACAGCTTCGCGCCGGCCAGCGCCATGCCGGTGGTGCCGCCGGTGATGACCGCGACCTTGCCGTCGAGCTTTCCCATGGTTGCTCCCTTGAGTCGGTGGTGCCGTGTGTACCTGGGGCGACGGTGTTATGTACACCGCTCTGTGTGCTTACGGTACGGGGCGGGTGGCCGGGACGCAAACTATGTACACCGGTCGTTACCTAGCTGCGGTACGGTGGATCCATGACGGAGTTGGAGAAGGGCCCCACGGGCCGTCGCCGCGGCCGGGGCGCCCGCGAGCGCATCATCAGCGCGTCCCAGCAGCTGTTCCGCGAGCAGGGCATCAACCGCACCGGCATGGACCAGCTCTGCGCGGCGGCCGAGGTGTCCAAGCGCACGGCCTACCAGCACTTCACCGGCAAGGACGAACTCGTCGCCGAGTACCTGCGCCGGTTCGACCCCTCGGTTCTGTCCGGCGTGTTCGACCGCCCCGACCTCACGCCCCGCGAACGGCTCCTCGCCGCCTTCGACATCCCCCCCACCACGCCCCTGTGTCCCTACATCGCCGCGGCCGTCGAACTCCACGACCCCGAGCACCCCGCATCCCGGCAGGCACGCGACTACAAGAAAGCCGTCGCCGCGCGGCTCGCCGAAACCGCCCGCGAAGCCGGCGCCGCCGACCCGGAACAACTCGGCGAGCAGCTCGCGCTGCTCATCGACGGGGCCGCGGCCCGCACCCGGGTCCTCAACGCCGACGCCTTCCCCACCGCCGCCGCCATCGCCACCGTCCTCATCGACAACGCCATCCCCGCCACAGCGAGCGATGACCGGCGGCAGGAGGAAGTGTCAAGCTGACTTGGCACTCCGCGGCCGGGCCGGACGCGCTGCCGGTCGCGCGGAGCCACCCGCTGGCACGCGGCACCAGCCGCCCGGCACCTGGCCCGGATCTGCCGGCTTTTACGGAACTGGCCGCCCGCTTTCTGAAGGCCGCAGCAGAAGCCGCTGGGGAGACCGGCGCCCCCGAAGGCTTCAGGAGTCCGAGGCCGTCATCCCGGCCCAGGGCGCCGACGCGCCGCCCGTTCGAACAGACGGCTGATCACCTGAGTCCGTACGCGGTGGCGCATGAAAAACTCGTATGCAGCTGGGGGGTTCCGGACCGAGCCGGCTGAGCCATTCACACTGATCATCAGTGAGCGGCCCACCTGGTCCACGCCGGCCCGAAACGAAGGCCAACAGGCGGGCAGCCAACACGTCCGGCTGGAACCCACCGTCGGGTTCTGGATCCCAGGGACCGACTCCCGACGCTACGAACGGCAGACCGTCGGTGAACGGCTCCGCTCCGACGACTGGGCGATCAGACGGGGCGATCAGACAGGGCGTTCAGCCGACTTGATGATGAACGGGGGGCAGCCGAACTGCTCAAGCGTGCCTTGTGACGGCATCGCCTCCGCGCTGCCACATCTCGTAGTTCCCACATTCTGCCGTGATCTCGGCCGCCGACCGGGCCGCGGTGACGAAGTCGTCCACTACCGGCGAGGTGTGAGATGCCGCCACCGCGAGGCACACCTGGTCGGGCGCCAGATCCGGGATGGGCACATAGACGATGTCCGGATGCGAGTAGAACACGGACGCCGAACGGGCCAGGAAGGAGATGCCCCGGCCGGCCGCGACATGCTCGAGCGTCTCGTCCACCCCGCGCACCGGGTACCCGGCATTGGGGAGCGGGCGCTTGGTGGGCTGTGTGCTCGGGTCACCGTGCCAGACCAGCGGTTCGCCGGCCAGGTCGGCCTCGGTGACCTCCTCCTTGCCGGCCAACCGGTGTCCGGCGGGCAGTACCGCTATCCGCGGCTCGGTGTACAGCGGGGTGACGCGCAGGCCGGCCTCGTCGATGGGCAGCCGCACGTAGCCGACGTCGATACGGCCGTCGAGCAGCATCGCAGCCTGGTCGTCCCCTTCGATCCGCTGCACGTCCACGACCACGTCCGGGTGCCGGTCCTCGAACGCACGGGCCGCCGGGGTGACGGCAACGCCGGCCCGGAAGCCGACCATCAGCCGCCGCTTGCCGCCGGCGGCCGCGGACACCCGGCGGCGGACCGCGTGGGTTGAGGCGAGCAGCGGACCGGCGTCGGCCAGCAGTTGCCGGCCCGCATCTGTCAGCTCCACGCCGTGGCGATCCCTGGTGAACAGCGAGGCGCCGAGATCCTGCTCGAGCGCGCGGATCTGCCGGCTGAGCACCGGCTGCGCGATATGGAGCTCATCGGCGGCGCGGCCGAAATGCAACTGGTCCGCCACAGTGACGAAGTAACGCAGTTTGCGCAGATCCAGATCCATGGCGCCCCCAGCTGGTGATGCCTCCAGGGTATCACCACGGCTGAAAGAAGTATTGGACGCCGACCAAGGCCAATGGCAGCCTGAATAGGTACCTAACGGTCCGAGCGAATTCGGCACAAGAATTCGACATTGGAGGGCGCAGGCCCAGAGTGAGCGCATCAGGAATTGAACGCCCCCATCGCGTCATTCGGCGGCGTCGACGACACAACCGTTAACAACGACGGGGCGGGCATGGCGTCCTGTCCGGCTCCAGAAAGCAGGAACTCCATGAGCAGCATCAGCATTATCGGCCTGGGGGACGTCGGCCTGCTGGAGCTGGCCCTCATGAAGCACTCCGTCAAGCACGCCAATTTCTCCCTCGGTATCACCCTTCTCGGCTGATCACACCCCTACCACTACCTCTCGTGCCGCATTAAGCCAGTTCACTCACGGCACGAAAAGTCCCTGCACCTACCCTCAAAAGGAAAGTTAAATGCGCGTTTTCGTCGCTGGGGGGACCGGCCATTCCGGTTCGTACATCATCCCCGAGCTCATCGCATCCGGGCACGAGGTCACCGGCCTGGCCCGGTCGGACGCTTCCGCGGCGGCCCTGTCCGCGCTCGGCGCGACGGTGCGTCGCGGCGACCTTCAGGATCTCGACGGGCTCAAGGAGGCAGCCGCGGACTCCGACGGCGTCATCCACGTCGCGCACAGGCAGGATCTGCTGCCTTCCGGTGGGCTCGACGCCGTGGCCGCCGCGGAGCTCCCGATCATGCTCGCGTACGGCGAGGCACTCGCGGGAACCGGAAAGCCGCTGGTCACGGCGGGAAGCATTGGCTCACCCGGGCAGCACCTGGGCCGGCCGGCCACCGAGGAGGACCCGGCCCTCCCCGCCGGCGAGGAGCACAAGGGCACCCTGCGGGTCCGCAACGTCGTGGAAAGGGCCGTTGTCGACCTCGCCGAGCAGGGGGTGCGGTCTTCGGTCGTACGGATCGCCACCATCGCGCACGGCACGACCGATCGCGCCGGCTTCCTCCCCACGCTGATCGCGCTCGCGAAGGAAAAGGGGTTCGTCGGCTACCACGGCGACGGCGCGAACCTGTGGAACGCCGTGCACATCCGCGATGCCGCCACCTTGTTCCGCCTGGCGCTGGAGAAGGGGCCGGCCGGCACATACTGGCACGCGGTCGAGGACGGGGGCATCCCGTTCCGCTACATCGCCGAGGCCATCGCCGGCCGCCTGGGCCTGCCCGCCGTGAGCGTTCCCGACGATGCCCTGATGACGCCGGGGTACTTCGGGTTCCTCACGAATATCGCCACGCAGAGCTACCCGACGTCCAACCTCATCACCCGCCGGACCCTCGACTGGGAACCCGCCCAGCCCGGCCTGCTCGCCGATATGGACAACGGCCACTATTTCCCCGCCGGCTGACGGCGGGAACCGGGATCGAAACGAGCCCGGCAACCGGCAAGTTCGGCTCTTCTGAAGGACGTTGAGATTATGACGACTGTGGGATTCATCGGAAGCGGAAGCATCGGCAGGACCATCGCGCGGCTCGCTGTCGGGGCGGGGCACCAGGTGGTGCTCAGCAACTCGCGCGGCCCCGAAACGCTCGTGGACACGGCCGCGGAACTGGGGCCGCGGGCGTCCGCGGCGACGAGCGAAGAGGCCGCGGCGGCCGGTGACATTGTCGTGGTCACGGTGCCGGTCAGCGCCTTCCCCCGCGTGCCCGCCGCGCCACTGGCCGGGAAGACGGTCATCGACACCTGCAACTACGGCTCCGAGCGTGACGGGTACATCCCCGAGCTCGACAGCAAGTCCCTCACCTCGAGCGAGCTGCTTCTGCGGTACGTCCCGGACGCCCTGCTCGTAAAGGCGTTCAACAACATCTTCTTCAAGCACCTGCTGTCACTCGCACGCCCGGCTGGGGCGGCCGACCGTTCCTACCTGCCGATCGCCGGAGACTCCGCACCGGCCAAGGCGGCGGTGACCGAATTCATCGACTCCATCGGGTACAGCGTGGTGGACGCGGGAACGCTGGCCGACAGCTGGCGGCAGGCGACGGGCACGCCGGTGTGGGGAACACCGTACGGGCCGTACTCGAACGAGGAGGGCCAGCCGGTCGGCGAGGACGCCATCCGCGCGGCACTGGGCACCGCAACGCGGTAACCGTCGAACATCGCGGACCGTGATGTGGTCCGGCCGTGCCGTGCCCCCGCCCGGTGGATACCGGGCGGGGGCATGTTTCGCACGCAAAGGCGTCGAGTCCAGCGGCGGGTTGCCCCTGCGTATCGTCGCGCGGAGTCAGGAGTTCGAGGCCCTCCGCATGCGACGACAATGAGCCACGTGTCAGGCGGACCTGGACAGCTCGTGACATGGATCACAAAAGTGCCCCGCGCGTAGAAGGCAACTCTCCCCCTATGTGGCAATTGCCCGCGTGCGAGAGCGATGTGCCGCACGTGGCGCCTACCTCACGTGCTTCCTACAACGGTGTTTTCGTCCATACGATCAGCGAACGAAGCCCTGCGTGAGTGCCACCGCAGCGGCTGCCTCACCCCTTTATCGAACCCGTTCGATCGTGCTTTTCGGACCCGCGAAGGACTCCGTTGAAGATTCGCCGCACCCTTGCCACGGCCGTCGTCGCCGCCGTGATCACACCCGTCGTCCTGCTCTCCGTCACTCCCGCGCTCGCCGACGCCAAGCCGTCCGCCGCCTCGCAGGCGCAGCAGGACGCACAGGACAAGCCCTCCATCGAGGAGTTGGAGAAGGCCGCCGAGAAGGCGCGGAAGGTGTACGAGGACGCCGTCGCCGCGGAGAAGACCGCGAAGGCCGTCCTCGATGCCGCGCTCTCCGACGACGCGCCCCTCGCCGTCGCCGCGAAGGCCGCCAGGAAGGACGCGGCCGACGCCGCCACGGCCAAGACGAACGCCGACAAGGCGCTCGCCGACGCCAAGGCAGTGCTCGCCGCGCTGCCCGAGACCGCCACCGACGAGGAGAAGGCGAACGCGGAGAAGGCCGTCACCGACGCCGAGGCCGTTGCCCTGGCCGCCGGGGACGCCAAGACCGCCGCCGACGCGAAGGCAGCGACGGCCGGCAAGGCCGTCGACGACGCCCGTGTCGCCGCCGCCCGGGCGTATTACAAGGCCCAGAAGGCCAAGGACGAGGCTCTCAAGGCGAAGAACGCCGCCGACAAGGCGCTCGCCGACGCCAAGGAGGAGGCGGAAGAGGAGGAGGAAGGCGGGCCGGACTGCGTCTACGAGGGTGAGCTCAGCACCGTCGTCAACGGCCTGCCCTCCAAGATCGTCGCGGGCTCGACGACCGACTTCTCGGTCCGCGTGACCAACGGCACGGACAGGACGATGGGCGAGGTCTCCCCGTTCGTCTACTTCCACGCGACGGACAAGAGCGGCTACAACGTCATCGACGAGGCCTTCCACCTGCAGTGGTCGACCGCCGCCTCCCCGACCTGGAAGAAGGTCGAAGAGGAGGAGTACGCCGGGTCCATCAGCCCGCTGAAGGCCGGCGCCCACGCCGACGTGAAGCTGCGCCTGAAGGTCGACGCCAAGGCCCCGGCCGGGGACGGCCTCGCCTTCGTCGCCGGTGACTACTTCAACGACGACGAGTCCTGTGGCGGCAACTTCCTGACCGAGTACGCCTTCGATCTCCTCGCCGCCGGCAGTGCCGTCGGTGAGGTCGGCGACGCCGGCCCCGGCAAGACCACGCCGCGAACCCCGAACACCAAGCCGCAGGGCGGCACGTCCAGCACCCCGGTGAGCTCCGGCACTCCCGCCGCCACCGGCTCCCTCGCCAACACCGGCTCCTCCTCGGCCCTTCCGCAGTTCGCCGCGGCGGCCGGTGCGGCCGTGGCCCTGGGCGCCGGAGCGGTCTTCGTCGTCCGCCGCCGCAAGGCCGGCTCAGCTTCCTGACGTACCGTCACCACCTCCTGGGGTGGCCGCGTCCGGCCGCTCCATGAGCAAGGGCGCCCCCTTCTCCGGGGGCGCCCTTCCAGCTGTGCGAGCCGTGATCGCAGGCTATGTGAGCGAGGATCGCGGCTGTGGTGTGAAGCGGTCAGTCCTGCTCGACGATGTTCTTGCCGGCGCCGCCGGAGAGCGTGTCCGTGCCGGCGCCGCCGTACAGCTCGTCGTCCCCGCTGTTCCCGTAGATCGTGTCGTCGCCCTCGTCGCCGTGCAGGACGTCGTTGCCCTTCCCGCCGTAGATGAAGTCGTTTCCGGCACCGCCGTCGATCGCGTCGTTGCCGTCGCCGCCGGACAGGCTCTGCGCGCCCGCGTCGCCGTGGATCTCGTCGTCGCCCTCGTCGCCGTCGACGATGCTGTCGTCGCCGTTGGAGTAGATCGTGTCGTTGTCGTTGCCACCCTGCGCGATGCTTCCGGCGGCGGCGTGGATCGTGTCGTCGCCGTCACCGCCGGAGGCCACCGTGTACTTGCCCGCCGTGATGGTGTCGTCGCCCGCTCCGCCGATGACGAAGTTGCCGTTGACGCTCTCGTTCTCGGTCAGTGTGTCCGCGCCGGCGCCGAGGTCGAGAGTGGCCAAGTAGTAGGCCTGGTCGGTGTTGTTGTCGTACGTGGCGTGGTCGTCGCCGTCGCCGAGGGCCACCTTCAGGGTGGAGTACGGGTCCTGGGTTTCCAGGGCGTCGACCGTGCACGAGACCTTGGTCCGGTCGGCGCTGTCGGGGTACGTGCAGCCGGTGCCCGCGCTGATCGCGACGGAGTCGTCTATCACGTAGGTGATCTTCTCGACGCCGCTGGTCCACGACGCGGTGACCGCGACCTTGTTGGTCTGGCCGGAGGCGGCCGTGTAGAGAATCGCGTGATCGGTCGGGCTGAACGCGGCGGTCGCCGACGCCTTCGTGGCGGTGACCGAGGAGGTCGCGGCGCCGGCCGTACCGGCGAGGAGGAGCGGAGCGGCCAGTCCCGTACCGAGAGCCAGCGTCAGCGCCGAAGCGGCGCGCAGAACCCGGCGGTTGACGAGGGGAGAGGACATTGCAAACCTCCATGGGGCGTATGTGGTTCTTACAATTGTTTGAGAGCCCTGAGGTTTGCGGTCGGTTGCGTTCCGGATCGCGCGGCACAGGTGCACGCATGCGGGGCACGGCAGCCTGGAATACGTGCTGACCAGCGGTGTTTGGCAGAACAGTCGCCGTCGGACAATTACTCGTCAGGCGCGGTTCAAGAGAAATTCATCATGGTGAGATGGCTGTTCCAGGGGCCCGAAGGCCCCTGGAACAGGGCTACTTCACCGACGCCGGCGGCTCGGCCGGGACAACGGGCTTGTTCTGGCAGCCGAGTTCGCCCGTCAACACCCGCGCGGAATGCAGCAGATAAGTGAAGCGGTCGCGCTCGCTGTGGTCGCCGGTGAGCGTGTCCGTCATCCGTCCCTCGATCGGTACGGCGTTCTCCTGCTGCGCCGGTGTACCCGGCAGCTTGCAGGTGACGAAAACGATGTACTCGACATCGTCGCCGTCGGCGACCCGACGCAGCAGCCGTACGTCGGAGTTCACCGGCGTCTCGGTCAGGTCACTGTCGGTGGAACCGGTGATGGGAGCGTCGAAGGGGAGGATGGAGGGCCGGTATTCGAGGGCGAGTTCGCTTCCGGGGTCGCTGTCCGCCGTCACCCCGCAGACATCGGATTCCGCGTACGTCGGAATCCCCTTCTTGCCCGGCTCCCAGTTCTCGATCTGGCCGCTGAGCATCGAGCGCGCCTGCTCAAGGTCGTGGCGGCTCTTCATGTGAACCGTCCCGGCCCCGCCTGTTCCGCTCTCCAGCCACTTCACGCCCGCGTCACCGAGGAGTTCCCGGCACGTGGCCGCTTCGGCGGTCGCGTCGGCCGTGGCGGACGCGTCCGCGGTGGCGGTCGCACCGGTCTCCGTGCCTTTGCCATCGGTGTCCGAGCCGCACGCGCCGGTCAGCAGGACGAGCGCGATGACGGGGATCGGGAGGGTTCGCCTCAGCATCAGATTCCTCATTATCCTCGGGCGTTGTCGGTGTCCGTACGTTCCGTGCCGGCGCCGTACTCCTTCTCCGCCGCGATCGACAAGTCCCAGATCTCGTCCTCGGACATGCCACGAGCCGAGGCCCAGTTCAGCAGGGGAGTCATCGCGTTGTGCTGTCCCTCCTGCCTGGCCTGGTCGATGCCCTTGATCGACTCATCGGTGTTGTCGTACTCGTTCGCCTTGAGCCAGTCCATGGTCTGGATCCCGAACTTGGTCTCGGCGGCGCCCCCGGCGGTCTCGAAGGCCAGGGGCACGGCGATGGCCGCGGCGACTCCGGTGGGCACGACCACGGCCGCGCCGACGCCCGCGGCGACCCCGATCGCGGCCCCCGCCGCGTACTTGCGCCACTCGGCCTGCTTCTCCAGCTCCAGGTTCCGCGCGTCCTTGTCGTCGGCGAATTCCTTGCCGATGGCTTCGGCGCGGACCTCGTCCAGCATTCCGTGCATCTTGACGCTGTGCATGCCGATGCGCTTCGCGTCGTCCACGTCGTCGCCCTGCCCGGCCATGGCGCTGGATCCGTAGATCTGCTGGGCCGTGGACACGGTGTCGTAGGCGTCCTTGTCCGTGGCCAGCGCCCGCAGGAAGCTCGTGGTGGACCCGCTGTCGAAGTCGCGGAGATGGTTCCCCTGGGCGTCGAAGAGGTCGTCACGTCCTGATTTCGGCCCGCTGCCGCCGAAGTCCGCCGCGGAGTAGTTGAGGCTGTCGACGTGACCGGCCGCCATGTTCGCCAGGCTGTCGCGGATCCCGTCCTGCTGGTCGATCTGGTCCGAGGTCTGGTAGTGGTCCACGACCCGGTCCATGAGCGCGGTGCGCGCCTCGCGCGCCTCGATCTGCTCCTTGGTGTCCATCGGCGGGATGGACGGGTCCTTGGCGTCGTACGGGTACCCGAGCGTCCCCGACTCCAGGGCGTGGCCGAGGTTCGTGAACCCCGTCGTCTTCCCGTCGTCGTCGGTCGGCCACTCGCGCGCGCCCTCGCCGCCCTTGTTGACCAGGTAGTCCCAGTTGCTCATCGCGTCGTCGCCCTTGCCGGACGAGCCGTCGAAGAACTGCACGGAGGCTTCCGGGTTGTGGCCGAGCGCCTCCATCAGGTTGGCGACCGGGTCGCTGTCCGGCTTGGTGGCGCCGGGCGGGTAGGAGAGCTGGGCCGGGTTGAAGCGGTTCTCCCAGAGTTCCTTCGGGCCGCCCAGCACCGGGTCGTCGGACTTGCGCTCGAATTCGAGCATCTTGTCGCCGTACTTGTTGAGGAAGGCCGAGTCCCACTTGCCCTCGGTCATCAGCGGGCCCAGGACCTGGAAGCCGTACGGCGCGCTGGGGATGCCGTTCCTGGCCTTGATCGGATCGTCGCCCAGCTCGATCATCCGGTCCTTCCACGCCCGCATCTCGGGGGTGTCGGAATGGGTGGCGTTGGCGAGGGTGACGCCCAGGTTGTCCTGCACCTTGGCGAGGATCTTCGCGCGATCGCCGTCCGGGTCCGGTGTGTTGCCCTTGCCCGGGTCGGCGAGGCTGCGCCAGAACTCCAGCGTGCCCTCCGGGCCCAGCTTGGTCGCGAACCGCTCGGCGAAGGCGGGGTTGTCGCGGTGGTACCTGGAGACCTCGTTGAACTTCTTCAGCTCGTCGTCGGACATCCCGTCGCCCTTGGCCGCGAGCTTCACCATCGCGTCGGCGTCCTCGATGCCCTGCTTCCGGTCGGCGTCCTTGAGGCCCGTGAAGCCGGTCTCGTCGAAGTCGTACGTGCTCTCGGCGTGCTTGCGCAGCGCACGCGCGGCGATCCGGTCCGTCTCGTTCGCCGCCTCCAGGATCCTGGCGACCTCGCGTGCCGCCCGGTCGACCTCTTCCTGGCTGGTCTGCTCCTTGGGTCCGCCCTCGACCTCGCGGGGCGGGCCGCCATACCTCGCGCCGCCCTTTTCGTCGATGTAGACGTTCTTCTTGGCCCACGCGTCGATGGTGGTCCTGAGGTCGTCCTTGTGCTTCTTCAGGTTGCTGTGGGCTTCCTGAATGATCTTGTGGATGCTGCGCGCCTCGGTGACCATGTCGTCGAACTGGCGCGCCGTGGTGGTGGTGAACTCCTTGGTGACGGTGGCGTTGTCACCCTTCCAGTCCGCCGCGTTGGCCTTGCGCTCCAGATCGGCGGCGTTGACCTCGCCGTCGCCCCCGTCGGCGAGGAGGACCAGTTTGGCGAGCATCTGCTTCCACTGCTCGACCGCGGTGTTCAATTTGCTGAGATTCAGATCCTGCAGTTCCTGGCACGTGACCATGGCCCGGCTCCCCGTTGTCCCCGTTGGCGTACTTGACCCGTTGGCTTGGACCGACCGGTCCTACTTGAACTGGTCGTAGATGCGCGACACGGTCATCGTCTTGCCGTCGAGCGACTGCATCCCCGTCACGATCTTCTTCTCCTGCTCCGCGTGCGTGGAGCGGGAGTAGTCGAGGTGGTTGGAGATGTGCGCGCAGGCCTCCTTGAGGGTGGCCAGCTTGGTGCTCCATGCGTCGTGCACCTGGAGGAGTCCGGAGCCCATGTCCAGACCGTCGTTGAAGAGCTGGTTCGACGCGTCGAACGTCGCCACGCGCGCGTGGTCACCGTCGGTGGACAGCTGATCCCGCAGGGAGCGGGCCATGTCACCGAGTTTTCCCAGCTCGTCGTCCTGAACCGTGAGGTCGTCCTTGCCCCCGCCACCCGATCCGCCGCCACCGTCCGCCGGCAGCTGATTCAGCCGCGTCTGTGCCGAACTGGACTTGGCCTGTTCCCACTCGTCCCATGCCACGTGACTGCCCCCGTGTCGATCTTTGCAGTGTGCATGACTCAACTTCCGCACCACGGTAAACGGGCGTCGTGTGCGATGGCCAAGCAGGTGAGCCTCACGGGGAAAATTTCACGGAGATCGCACAATCCCTTACGGCGTGGGGTCTTCCGGCTTCGGTGCGTGGGGGTGTCCGGGTGCGAGACCGAGGCATCCGGGGCCGGTCGTTGCGTACGGGAAGGCGGCGCGGGCCACGGAAAGCGGGACGAGGTGGACAGGCGGATCGTGGACAGGCGGATTCAGGACAGCGGGCCCGTTCTCCCGGAGCCGACCGGCGGCCCGGCCCGCATCCGGTCCGCGCCGTCAGTGCGCGCCGACGAGGCGGTGCTCCCCGCGGTCCGGGGCCGGCTCGGCCAGGGCGGCGGTGTGGGCGTCCATGCGTTCGGCGGAGAGGATCGCCGCCGCCGTGTCCGCGCGGGACGCGGCGACGACCAGGGCGCGGCCCGCCAGGGCCAGGGCGCGGCGGTGCAGGTCGCCGGGGGCGGCGCCGGTGAGGCCCGCGTGGCGGGCCGGCGGGGTGCCGCGCAGGCGGGCAATCTGGCCGGCGATGCTCTCGGCGGCTTCGTCCAGGCCGAGTTCGTCGGTGACGGCCAGGAGTGCGGAGAGGTGACCGGCGAGCTGGATGTTCAGCTCTTCCTCGCGGCTGCGGTGCGGGAAATCGGTATCGGTGTCGCGGTCGGCCATCGCGTGGACCGACTTGCTGCGGATCGGCTCGTACATGAGATGGCCTCCTGGCATCGTCAGGAGACCATCCTACATTGGAATCAGTCTAAAGTTGAGCGAAGTCCGGCACCGGTGAACGCCCGTCGTCATCGGTCGTGTACCGAAATTCCCGGGTGACGGGCATTTCGGTACACGACCCCGAAAGCTCAGGGGGGCCGCCCGGCTTACCGCTGTGCGTAGCCGTCCAGGAACGTTCCGATCCGGGTCACCGCGTCCTCAAGATCCTTCGCGGCGGGCAGCGTCACGATCCGGAAGTGGTCCGGCTCCGGCCAGTTGAACCCCGTACCGTGCACGACCATGATCTTCTCGGCCCGCAGCAGGTCCAGGACCAGCTGCCGGTCGTCCTTGATCTTGTAGACCTTCGGGTCGAGCCGCGGGAAGAGGTACAGCGCGCCCTTCGGCTTGACGCAGGTGACGCCCGGGATCCGGGTGAGCAGGTCGTACGCGGTGTCCCGCTGCTCCAGGATCCGGCCGCCCGGCAGTACCAGGTCCTCGATCGACTGCCGGCCGCCCAGCGCCGTGGCCACCGCGTGCTGCGAGGGCATATTGGCGCACAGCCGCATATTGGCCAGGATCGTCAGGCCCTCGATGTACGAGGAGGCGTGCGCCTTGGGGCCGCAGACCGCCAGCCAGCCGGAGCGGAAGCCGGCCACCCGGTAGTTCTTGGAGAGGCCGTTGAAGGTGAGGGTGAGCAGGTCGGGGGCGACGGCGGCGGTCGGGGTGTGGGTGGCGCCGTCGTACAGGATCCGGTCGTAGATCTCGTCGGAGCAGACGACCAGGTTGTGGCGGCGGGCGATCTCGGTGAGCGCGCCGAGCATCTCGTCGCCGTACACCGCGCCCGTCGGGTTGTTCGGGTTGATGATCACGATCGCCTTGGTCCGATCGGTGATCTTCCGCTCGATGTCGGCGAGGTCCGGCATCCAGTCGGCCTGCTCGTCGCAGCGGTAGTGCACGGCCGTGCCGCCCGCGAGCGAGACCGACGCGGTCCACAGCGGGTAGTCGGGCGCCGGTACGAGCACCTCGTCGCCGTCGTCCAGCAGGGCCTGCATCGACATCTGGATCAGCTCGGAGAC
Source organism: Streptomyces sp. NPDC088400 (assembly GCF_044753355.1). NCBI lineage: Bacteria > Bacillati > Actinomycetota > Actinomycetes > Kitasatosporales > Streptomycetaceae > Streptomyces > Streptomyces sp. NPDC088400. The sequence continues at coordinate 485,394 of NZ_JBIVMZ010000001.1, forward strand.
GCCGTTGCCGAGGTAGATGTCCTCGACGCCCAGGTCGATGCCCTTGGTCTGGTAGTGCTGCATCACCGCGCGCCGGGCGGTGAGCAGCCCCTTCGCGTCGCCGTAGCCGTGTGCCCCGGACAGGTTGCGGAGCATGTCCTCAAGGATCTCGGGCGGGCACTCGAAGCCGAACGCCGCCGGATTGCCGGTGTTGAGCTTGAGGATCCGGTGGCCCGCCGCCTCCAGGCGCATCGCCTCGTCGAGGACCGGGCCCCGGATTTCGTAACAGACGTTGGCGAGCTTCGTCGACTGGATGACCTGCATGGCGGCCACCTTACGGCCGCTCGGCCGGAGCCGCTCGGTGTCTTTCGCCACCTCGGACGGTGCGGACGCCCTGGTGGCGGCGTACGGGCGGCGTACGGGCGGCGTACGGGCGGCGCGCGGGGTGGCGCTGGGTTGCGTGCGCGTCACTTTCTGTCGCGTCAGTGCCAGGTAACGACTGGATGTCCGTCATTACGTTCCGAGAACGAGGGGTTGGCGCGGGCGGAGCCGCTGGCTATCGTTCACGCACTTCACCCAATCGTTCACTTGAACGAATAATGCGAAGGTTGCCCGGCACATGCCCCTGTCCGACACCTCCGAACCCCGGTCGGTCTCCGGGCGCCCGGTCTCCGAACCCCGGCCGGCCCCCGGGCACCCGGAGACCGCGATGCCGCGCCGCTCGCTCCTCACCGCAGCCGCCGCCGGCGGCGCCGCGCTCGGCACGTCCTGGCTGCTCACCGGCTGCTCCGGCGCCGCGCCCGCCACCGCCGCCGACGCCGTGCCCACCGGCGCGCCCGCCGGCCGGCCCGACCGGGGCGGCACCCTGCGCATCGCCCGGCCGCCCGCCTCCGACGCCGAGACCCTCGACCCCGCGAGCGCGCTGTCCGCGTACGAGTACCTGGGCGCCCTCTACAACCGGCTCGTACGGATCGGACCCGACGGCGCTCTCGCCCCCGACCTCGCCGAGTCCTGGGAGCCCGACGACACCGCCCGCACCTGGACCTTCCGGCTCCGGCGCGGTGTCGCCTTCCACCACGGCCGGGCCTTCACCTCCGCCGACGCCGCCTACACCCTGCGCCACATCCTCGACGCCGCGACCGCCTCACCGCAGGCCGCCGTCCTCGCCCCGCTCATCGACCCCAAGACGCTGCGCACCCCCGACCCGCACACCCTCGTCGTACCGCTGAAGACCCCCAACGCCGAGTTCCCCAGCCTGCTGACGCACTACAACTGCTATGTCATCCCCGAGGGCAGCGCCCGTTCCATCGGCCGCACCGGCATCGGCACCGGCCCCTTCAAGCTGGCGTCCTTCACCGCCGCCGGGCCCGGCCGGGTCACCGCGTACGAGGACCACTGGGGCGGCCGCCCGGTCCTGGACGCCATCGACTTCTACTCCGTCGCCGACATGCAGGCCCGCTCCAACGCCCTGCTCGCCGGGCAGGTCGACCTCCTCTCGCAGACCAACCTGGACTTCGCCACCGCCCGCGTCGTCGCCGCCTCCGACCGCGCCACCATCGCCCGCGCCAAGGACGCCCAGTGGTACGTCCTGCCGATGCTGACCACCGAGAAGCCCTTCACGGACGTACGCGTACGGCAGGCGATGAAGCTCGCCTACGACCCCGAGCACGTACTGAAGGTCGCCCTCCAGGGCGCGGGCACGGCCGGCTGGGACAACCCCGTACCGCCCACCGATCCGAACCACATCGCCACCCACCCCGTCCACGACCCCGAGAAAGCCCGCCACCTCCTCAAGAAGGCGGGGCACGAGCGGCTCGCGGTCGACCTCTACACCTCCTCGTACGACCCGATCTTCACGCCGATGGCCCTCGCCTATCAGGAGTCCGCCGCGCGGGCCGGCATCCGGATCAAGGTGAAGACCGCCGCCGCCGACTCGTACTTCACCCAGATCTGGATGAAGAAGCCGCTGATGGCCACGTACTGGTTCACCGGCCGCCCCATCGACCAGCTCCTCAACCAGGTGTTCCGCAGCGGGTCCAGCTACAACGAGACCGCCTGGTCGGACCCGGCGTTCGACGCGCTGCTCGACCGGGCACGGCGCGAGACCGACAGCGGCCGCAGGCGCGAACTGTACGGCGAGGCGCAGACGTTCGTCATCGAGAAGGGCGGGGCGATGACCCCGATGTTCGCCGACCGGCTCGTCGGCATCTCCCGAAAAGTACGCGGCTACGCCGAGTACGGATTCGAGTTCGACTACCTCGGCATCGGCCTGAAGGGGGCGTAGGACCGTGCTCATGTTCATCGCCCGCCGCGTCGTCGCCGCGCTCGGCACCCTCGTCCTCTCCTCGGTCCTGGTCTTCCTGGCCGTACAGGCGCTGCCCGGAGACGTCGCCACCCAGGTGCTCGGCAAGGACGCCACCCCGTCCGCCGTCGCCGCGCTCCGCGAGAAACTCCAGCTCGACCGGCCCGCCTGGGAGCGCTACATCGACTGGGTGCAGGGCGCCCTGCACGGCGACTTCGGCACCTCGCTCGTCTCCGCCAAGCCCGTGGGCGGCGAGGTCGGCCAGTACCTCGGCAACTCGCTCCTCATCGCCCTGGTCACCGTCCTCTTCGCGGTCACCGGCTCCCTCGTCCTCGGCATCGTCGCGGGCCTCTACCGCGACCGCTGGCCCGACCACCTCATCTCCACCGTCAGCCTGGTCGGCATGAGCATCCCGGAGTTCGTGGTGGCGACACTTCTGGTGCTCGCCTTCTCCGTGGCCGTGCCGCTGCTGCCCGCCGTGGTGCTGTACGGGCCCGGCGCCACCACCGGACAACTGCTCCCGTCGATCTGGCTGCCCGCGCTCTCGCTGGCGATCGTGATGGCCGCGTACATCGTGCGCATGGCCCGTACCTCGGTCATCGACGTCATGGCCAGCGAGTACGTGACCACCGCCCGGCTCAAGGGCCTGTCCACCTGGCGCGTCGTCACCCGGCACGCGCTGCCCGGCGCCCTGCTGCCCACGCTGCACGTGATCGCGCTGAACGTCGCCTGGCTGGTCGGCGGGGTCGCCGTCGTCGAGAACGTCTTCAACTACCCGGGCATCGGCAAGCTGATGCTCTCCTCCGTACAGAACCGCGATCTGCCCGTCATCCAGGCCATCGCCCTGATCAGCGCGGTCGTGTACGTCGTGTGCAACCTCGCCGCCGACCTCGGCGCGATGGCCCTGAACCCCAAGCTCCGTACCCGAGGAGGGAGGACGCGATGAACCTCGACACGCCGGCAGTGAATGACGCGAGGGGCGGACAGGCCCGGCCGGGCCTCGCCGCCCGCGCCTGGCGCACCGTACGCTCCTCCCGCGCCGCCGCCCTCGGCCTCGCGATCGTCGCCGTCCATGTGGCCGTCGCGCTGCTCGCCCCGCTCCTGACCTCGTACGATCCAATCGTGGGAGACGCCTCCCGGGCCCTGCTCGGACCGAGCGGGGACCACTGGGCGGGGACCGACCAGTACGGGCGCGACGTGCTGGCCCGGGTGCTGTACGGCGGGCGGTACGCGCTCGGCGTCTCGCTCACCGCGACCCTCCTCACCATCGCCCTCGGTACGGTGCTCGGCTGCGCCACAGCTCTTCGGGGCGGCCTGCTGGACGACGTGCTGATGCGCGTGCTGGACGCGGTGCTGTCCGTCCCGGGGCTGCTCGCCCTGCTGGTCATCGTCACCGCGCTCGGCTCGGGCCCCGCCGTCATCGTGCTGGCCGTCGCCGTCGTCTTCGTACCGCAGGTGGTACGGGTCGTACGCGGCGCCGCGCTCGCCGTCGTACCCGCCGACTACGTCACCGCCGCCCGCGCCCGGGGCGAGTCCACCTGGTCGGTCCTGCACCGTGAGGTGCTGCCCAACATCACCAATGTGGTGTGCGTCGAGTTCGCGATGCGCGCCTCCTGGGTGGTGCTGCTGATCAGCTCCCTGTCCTTCCTCGGCTTCGGCGCCAACCCGCCCACGCCCGACTGGGGTCTGATGGTCTCCGAGAACCGCACCGCCATCACCGTCGTGCCGATGGCCAGCCTCGCGCCGATCATCGCCCTGGCCACCCTCGTGGTCGGACTCAACCTCGCCGCCGACGGCCTGTCCAAGGCGTGGGGCGTCGACCGGATACGGGAGGGGTCCTGATGACCAGTCCGAAGAACGCTCCGAGGATCCCTCCGAGGATCCCTCCGAGGATCCCTCCGAGGATCCCTCCGAAGAACGCGATCGTGTCGGTTGACGGGCTGTGTGTCGCCTACCGCTCCGGCGGGCGGAACGTCCCCGTCGTCCACGACGTCGGCCTCGACGTGCTGCCGGGGCAGACCCTCGCCCTGGTCGGCGAGTCCGGCAGCGGCAAGTCCACCGTCGCCGCGACCCTGCTCGGTCATCTGCGGCACGGCTCGCGGCTCACCGGCGGCACCGTACGGGTCGACGGGAAGGACGTATTCGCGCTGCCCGCAAGGGAGTTGAGGCAGCTGCGCGGCGGTACGGTCGCGATGATCGCGCAGAACGCCGGGCACACGCTCACCCCCTCGATGCGGATAGGCAAGCAGATCGCCGAGGCGCTGCGCGACGAGCGGGCCCTGGACCCCGACGCGGTCACCGACCTGCTCGAACAGGTCCGCCTCCCGCGCCCCGCCGAACTGGCCCGCCGCTACCCGCACGAACTCTCCGGCGGACAGCAGCAGCGTGTCGCCATCGCCATGGCACTCGCGGCCCGTCCGAAGGTCCTCGTCCTGGACGAACCCACCACGGGCCTGGACGTCGTCACCCAGCGCGGTGTCCTGGACCTGATCGGCGCGCTGCGCGCCGAACTCGGCATCGCCGCCGTCCTGGTCAGCCATGACCTCGGGGTCGTGGCCCGGATGGCCGACCACGTCACGGTGTTGCGCGCCGGCCACGTGGTGGAGTCGGCGGCCACCCGCCGGCTCTTCGCCGACCCGGCCGAGCCGTACACCCGGCGGCTGCTCGCCAGCGTGCCGCGCCTCGCGGACCACGGCCTCGCGGTGGTCGGAGAGGACGGCACCCGCGAGATCCGGCCGAGGGCCGTCCTGCCGGCGGACGCCGCGAAGGTCGTCGACGTACGGGACGTGACCATCGACTACGGCGCGACGCGGGCCGTCCGCGGGGTCTCCTTCCAGGTACGACGGGGCGAGATCCTGGCGCTGGTCGGTGAGTCGGGGAGCGGCAAGTCCACGCTCGCCTGGTCGCTGGCGGGGCTGCGGGCCCCGTCCGGCGGCACCATGACACACGGGCCCGGACGAGCGGCGGACACTGCGGGTCAGGGAGCGGTGGGGGACCTCGCCGGACCGTCCCGCAAGCGTTCGCTCGCGCTGCGCCGCAAGATCCAGCTCGTCTTCCAGAACGCCGACTCCTCGCTGAACCCCCGGCGTTCGGTGGGCGACGCGGTACGGCGTCCGCTGCGCTTCTTCGGTACGGCGACCACCCGCGCCGAGGCCGCCGACCGCGCCCGGCGACTCATCGAAGACGTACGCCTCGACCCGGAACTCGCCGACCGGCTGCCCGCGCAGCTGTCCGGCGGCCAGCGGCAGCGGATCGGGATCGCGCGGGCGCTGGCGGGCGAACCGGACGTGCTGATCGCGGACGAGATCACCACCGCCCTCGATGTCTCGGTCCAGGCCGATGTGCTGCGCCTGCTGGACGACCTGCGCCGTGAGCGGCAGCTGGCCTGCCTCTTCATCAGCCATGACCTCGCGGTGGTACGGGGGATCGCCGACCGGGTGATCGTGCTGCGGCACGGGGTGGTGGTGGAGGAGGGCCGTACGGACGCGGTGTTCTCGGCGCCGGCGCATCCGTACACGCAACAGCTGATGGCGGCGGCGCTGGAGCCGGATCCGGAAGCGGGTACGGGGACAGGCGCGGGTGCGGGTGGCTCTGGTGGTTCCGGCGGCTCTGGTGGCTCCGGTGGCTCCGGTGGCGAGAGCTGGGAGGACGCGGTGTCCGGCGACGACGTGTGGACGGAGATCACGAGCGGCCACCGCATCCGGCGCTGGCGCCCGCGGTCTTAGAGTGGCAGTACGGAACTACCCGTCACCGCAACGGAGTTCGTCACAGACACCAGGGCCGAAGCGGGGGCGAACGGAGAAACAGTGGCCAACCACGCAGGGCAGCCGACCATCCCCAGGACGTCCGGATGACGGCCGGCAGAACACCGAGGCGGGCCGTCGCCGCCGCCAGCCGCAGCCGGCAGCCCACCGAGGTGCGCCGTCGCCTGATCGCGGAGGCGGCGGTGCCGCTGATCGCCGAACGCGGCTCGGCCGCCGTCGGCGTACGGGATGTCGCGGCGGCGGCCGGGGTGTCGGTCGGCACGGTCACGTACCACTTCGAGAGTGTGCGGGAAGTCCTCTCCGAGGCGATGGTGCTGCACATCGAGCGCTACTACAGCGCCCTCAGCGCCTCCACCGACCGGGCCTTCCGTGCGGCGGAGGGGCTGCGGCTGCTCATCGACGCGCTCTTCACGGACGACACCGACCGGCACTGGCGGATGTGGTTCGACTACTGGCACTCGGGCGACCGCGACCAGGCGTTCGCGCGCGGCCAGGCCGAACGGTACGAGCGGTGGCACGACGAGATCCGCACCCTGGTCGAACGCGGCCGCGACGAAGGCGACTTCACCTGCGACGACCCGGCCGACTTCGCGGTGCGCTTCGCTGCGCTGGCGGACGGCCTGGCCCTGCAACGCCTCCGCCAGGTCCCGCCGCTCACGACGACGGACGCCCGCCGCCATCTGTACCGGCTGATCGAGGCGGAGTTGGAGAGCGGCGGGACGACGGCGACCGTCCGAGCGGACCTCTGACCGTGGAGCGCTGAGCGTGGAGGGATCCGTCGTCAGCCGGCCACGGCGCGCAGGGCGCCGGGGCGGCGGCCGGTGAGGGTGTCGAGTGCCGTGGATGTCGCGTCGTCGGCGGGGAGATGGACGATCAGGCGTTGGCCGTCGGCCTCGGGCAGGTCGAGCGTCTCCTGGAGCAGCCGGAGTTCGCCCGCGACCGGGTGTGTGAGCCGTCGGGCTCCGGTCTGCGCGGATGCCCGGGGCGGAGCGGCCCAGCGTTCCACGAACGGGGTGCCGGCGGTGAGTGTCAGTTCCTGCACGAGGCCCGTGAGGTGGTGGTCGTCGGGGACGGAGTCCGCCTTGAGGCGGGCGACCAGTTCATCGGCGGCGCGGGCCCATTCGGGATGGGCGGTGCGCGCGCGGGGGTCCGTGAAGAGGAATCGGGCCAGGCTGGGCGAGGGGGAGTCCAACAGCCCGAGAGGGCCGACGAGTTGCTCGTAACCGCGAGTGAAGGCGAGCACCTCGGACAGCCGGTTCAGCAGGACGGCGGGCGTGGGCTCCAGCCGGTCGAGCAGGGTGCGCAGGGTGGGTCGTACGGTCCGGGCCGGCGGCTGCCCCGCTCCCGGGCACAGCTTGAGCGTGCCGCTGCTGGCCTTGACGGCGTGCAGCAGGGTGAAACGTTCTTCCGCGGTGATGCGCAGGGCTTCGGCGAGCGCGACGAGTACCTGCGGGGACGGGTGACGGTCCCGGCCCTGTTCGAGACGGGCGAGGTACTCGACGCTGATCCCGGCGAGCGTGGCCAGCTCCGACCGGCGCAGACCGGGCGTACGGCGGCGGGGGCCGTGCGGGAGCCCGGCATCGGCGGGTGTCAGCGCCTCGCGGCGGGCGCGCAGGAACAGGCCCAGTTCGTTGTCGCTCACCCGTGAAATGTACCGGGGAGGGCCGCGTTCGCGGCCGGGCCGATCGTAGCCCTGTCACTACTAGGGTCTTTCGTTTGGATCTGGCCGGATCAGGGAGCGGGGTCTGGTGCCGTGGATCGCAAGGCGGAGGAGTGAGGCGACGCGGAGCGTCGTGGAGTGACGACAACGCGGCGAGGCGCGGTGCCAGGGCACGCGAGCCCGGCAAGATCCAAACGAGAGGCCCTAGCCTCGGCCAATACCAGCCTCGGCCCGGTCTTCCTCGGCGGGTCCGGACGGGGCAGCCTGTGGCGGGTCCGGACCGGGCAACCCGTGTACGGGGCGCCCGGGACCGGCGATTCGCCCGTGTCCCAGCCCGCGTCGGCCGGCTCGTGCCGTTGAGCTCGCGCCGCCACGTCTCCGCTCTTACACGTACATCTTCCGAGGGGTCATCCGTGTTCATCGCCTACGCCGTCGTCGGCGTCCTGCTCGCCGCAGTCCTGACGGGTTCCGCCGTCGCCACGTTCACCCGCCAGGAGAAGGTCGTCGGCTCGATGCTCGGAGTGGGCGTACCGGAGTCGTGGCTTCCGCGCCTCGCCACGCTGAAGGCGGCGGGCGCGGTGGGTCTGCTCGTCGGGCTGGCAATCCCGCTGCTCGGCGTGGCTGCCGCGATCGGCGTGATCCTCTACTTCATCGGCGCCGCCATCACGCATCTGCGTGTGAAGGACTACGCGATCGCCCCGGTCGTCGTCATCCTCCTCATCGCCGTAGCGGCGTTGGTGCTGCGTCTCGCCTCGGCCTGACAGAGCGCCTCTACGGACCGGCTCCACGGAGCGCCTCCACGGACCGGCTCTACGGACCGCCTCTACGGACCGCCCTCTACGGACCGTTCGGCTGCGGGTAGTTCTGGACGATGTACGTCAGCCGCGCCACTCCCAGGACCACGAACACCGCCGGAATCGCCGGCCACCAGAGGCCGAGGAGGCGCCTCCGTACCGCGGCCGCAGCCACCAGCAGGGCCACCGCACCGACGAGGATCAGACACATCGATCCGACCTCGATACCGGTCAGGCCGCTCTCGTCCCACGGGCCCTGCGGTGCTCGCAGCACGGAGCTCGCGAGGTAGAGACTGACGAGGTTCGCGAGGACCAGCACGGTCATCGCGGCCCCTCGTAGAAATCCGCTCTCTTCAGGAGATCTCTCGCGCTGTTCGTCTGTCATTCCGTGTCATTTCGTGTCAGCTCGTGTCAACTCGCGCCGATCCGGTCCGCCGGACCGAACGGCCCGCCAGGACGTCCGTGCGGCGGCCGTCCTCGATCACGAAGCGGCCGTCGATCAGAACGTACGGGATGCCCACCGGCAGGGTGCGCGGGGCCTCGAAGGTGGAGCCCGCCGCGACGGTGGCCGGGTCGAAGAGGACCAGGTCGGCGCGGTAGCCCTCGCGGATCAGGCCGCGGTCGGGGAGGCGGAGGCGGGCGGCCGGGCGGGAGGTCAGATGGGCCACGCACTCCTCCAGGGACAGGACGCCCAGGTCGCGTGTGTACCGGCCCAGGTACTGCGGGAACGTGCCGTACGCGCGCGGATGCGGCTTCGTGCCCTGGAGGATGCCGTCGCTGCCGCCCGTGTGGACGCGGTGGCGCATGATCCGGCGGACGTTCTCCTCGTGGCCGACGTGCTGGAGGATCGTCGAGCCGAGCCTGTCGTCCAGGAGCAGCCGACGGGCCGTCGTCCAGGGCGTCTCGCCGCGCTCGCGCGCCGAGTCGGCCACCGTCCTGCCGACATGGTCCGCCAGTTCGGGGGACGAGACTCCGGAGATCTCGATCGTGTCCCACTCGATGGGCACGCCATGGCAGCCGTCCGCGCCGATGACCTCCATGTGGTGGCGGATCTTCTCGGCGGTCGGATCGTCCCGGAGTCGGTCCAGGATCGCGTCGGGGCCGCCCTCGCTCGCCCAACTGGGCAGCATCGCCACGAGAGTTGTGCAGCCAGGGGTGTACGGGTAGGTGTCGAGGGAGATGTCGGCGCCCGCGTCCAGGGCCCGGTCGAGGAGGGCGAGCAGTTCGGGCGCCCTGCCCTTGTTCACGCCGAAGTTCATGGTGGCGTGGGCGAGATGGAGGGCGCAGCCCGCGTGCCGGGTGAGCGTCACCATCTCCTCGTACGCCTGGAGCGCGCCGGCGCCGTACGAACGGTGGTGCGGGCAGTAGTAGCCGTCGTACCGCGCCACCACCCGGCACAGCTCGGTCAGTTCGGAGTCGTTCGCGTACATCCCGGGGGTGTAGGTCAGGCCCGAGGACATGCCGACCGCGCCCTGCTCCATGGACTCGGCCACCAGCCGCTTCATCAGGGCGAGTTCGGTGTCGGTCGCGGGCCGGTCGTCCCAGCCGACCGCGTACATGCGGACGGTGCCCTGCGGGACCAGATACGCGGCGTTGACCGCGATGCCCCGGCCGTCGAAGCCCTGGCCCTCGAAGGCGCGGTCGAGCCGGTCGAGATAGCCGCCGACCGTACGCCAGTCGAAGTCGATGTCGCCGCCGTCGCCGTTCCAGCCGGTGATCGCCTGGCGGACCTGGGCGAGGGTCGGGTCGTCCACGGGCGCGTACGACAGGCCGTCCTGGCCGATCACTTCGAGGGTCACGCCCTGCGCGGCCTTCGCGGAGTGGTCGGGGTCGCGCAGCAGCGCGAGGTCGCTGTGCGCGTGCATGTCGATGAAGCCGGGGGAGAGGGCGAGTCCGGCGGCGTCGAGAACCCGGGCGCCGGACGGGCGGGGGGCGCCCTCGTGGCGTATCGCCGCGATACGGCCGTCCTCGATGCCCACGTCGGCGCGGTACGAGGGGCCGCCCGTGCCGTCGATGACGCGTACGTCGCGAATGACGAGATCCATGGCCATGGGCGGGGGCCCTCTCGGGAGTCTCGGGTACGGGGCGGGGCGGGGCGGGGGCTTGGCGGGTTCAGGCGGGTTCAGGTGGGCTCAGGCAGGCTCAGGCGGGCTCAGAAGAACGTGCGGATGAAGTCCGTGACCGTGCCGTCCGCCTCCACCAGCGGGATCAGCTGCCACTTGTCGAACGACGTGCAGGGGTGGGAGAGGCCCATCCCGACCCAGTCGCCCACCTCCAGGTTGGCCTCGGGCGTGGTGGTCAGCCAGCCGTGCTGGTCGGACAGGCCCGTGACCGTGACACCGGCCGCCGGGCGGATCTCGCCGGTGCGGCCGTCCCGTACCACCTGGGCCTCCGGCAGATCGAGGTCGTACGCCGCGTCCCGCTTGCCGGCGTTGACGAACGCCTGTCCGGCGGACGGGCGGGAGACGACCTGCGCCCAGAGCCGGAAGGCGGGCTGGAGGGAGCCCTCCTCGGGGACGCGGTTGAACGGGGTGAGGTGCCGGTAGTGGCCGTCGTCGTGCGAGATGTACGCGCCGGAGCGCAGCAGCTTCAGTACCGGGCGGGAGAGCACGGGGATCTCCGCGAAGACGTCCGCGACCGCGTCGAACCAGGCGCTGCCGCCCGCGCTGATCACGATCTCGCCGGTGCCGTCGAAACGGTCGGAGCGGTCGAACTCCGCCGCCAGCGCGACGAGTCGGCGCAGCCAGGCGCGGACGCTGTCGCCGTCGGCTCCCGGCACCTCGCCCTCGTAACCGGCCACTCCGGTCAGCCGCAGGGTGGGTACGGCGGCCACCGCGTCCGCGATCGCGGCGCACTCCGCTTCCGTACGGGCTCCGGTGCGGGCGCCCTCGCCCGCACCCAGTTCGACCACGACCTCCACCGGGCGGGTGGCGCCGGCGGCCCGGAGTGCCTCGTCCATCAGCTCGACGCCGCGCACGGAGTCGACGTAACAGAGGAAGCGGAAGTCGGGATCCCGGTTCAGCTCGGAGGCGAGCCAGCGCAGGGCCGCCGCGTCGACGAGTTCGTTGGCGAGGAAGATCCGCCCGACGCCGAACGCCCGGTAGACGCGGGCCTGGTGCGGGACGGCGGCCGTGATGCCCCACGCGCCGCGCTCCAGCTGGCGCGCGAAGAGCTGCGGGGACATGGAGGTCTTGCCGTGCGGGGCGAAGGCGAGGCCGTGGCGCTCGGAGTACGTCTCCAGCAGGGCCAGGTTGTGCTCGACCGACTCGGCGGACAGAGCGAGGACGGGGGTGGTGAAGCCGCCGGTGAAGAGGGAGCGGCGCTCGGCGGCGAGCGCGCCGACGGTCAGGCCCTCGGCGTCGGGAGGGAGGGCCTTGAAACGGTGGTCGACGCGTTCACCGGCCAGTCGGTCGGCGGGCATGGGAGCCTCCCTCTTCCTTGTCATTGCAGATACTGCAACGCCCATTGCGTATATCGCTTTACGGTGTCTAACATCCGAGCCGACACCGGGTCAATGGCGCCCCGGTGTCGTACCCCTTCAACGGCCTGATCATCGGCCATCGGCCGGATCATCGGCCTGAGAGCGCGAGTGGCGAGGAGCCCCGGAGTGACCGGAACCGTAGACGTGGACACCCACCCCGGCGTGGAAGCTCACCCCGGTGCGGACGTCGTCTGCCTCGGCGAGTCCATGGTCACCTTCCTGCCCTCGAAACCGGGCCCGCTCGCCGATGTCCCGTCCTTCGACCGTACGATCGGCGGCGCCGAGTCCAATGTCGCCTGCGCGCTGGCGGCCGCCGGGCACACGGTGCGGTGGGTCAGCCGGGTCGGCGCCGACGGCTTCGGGGACCACCTGGTCGACGCGATCGCCGCGTACGGGGTCGACACGTCGGGCGTCCGCCGGGACCCGGACCGCCCGACCGGGATCTACTTCCGTACGGCGACGGACCGCGACACCGCCGCGCACGAGGTCGCCTACTACCGGGCGGGTTCCGCCGCCTCCGCGATGTCCCCGCAGACCATGCCGTACGAGGACCTGCGGTCGGCCCGTGTCCTGCATCTGTCGGGGATCACGGCGGCGCTCTCCGAGGACTGCCTGGCCCTGATGCGCGACCTGACCGCCCCCAGGCCGGGGCGCCCGCTGGTCTCGTTCGACGTCAACCACCGGCCGGGGCTGTGGCGCGACCCGTCGGCGGCCCGGGTCCTGCTCGACCTGGCGCGGGGCGCCGATCTGGTCTTCGTGGGGGAGGACGAGGCGGCCCTGGCCTGGGGGCTGCACGGCGCGGACGCGATCCGCGCCGCGCTTCCCGAGCCGGAGACGCTCGTGGTCAAGCGCGGCAGCGCGGGGGCGACGGTCTACACGCGCGAGGCGGGGGCGGGGCCGGTGCCGGGGGCGGGAGCTGCCTCTCCCGGGGACACCGCTTCCGCCGACGCGATCTCCGCGGCCGTCACCTCCGCGGCCGTCACCTCCGCCGACGCGACCTCCGCCGCCGTCACCTCAGCCGACGTCACCTCCGGCGCTCACGCCCTTGACCTGGTCGCGCCCGACACCGTCATCTCCGTCCCCGCCCTGCGTGTCGACGTCGTCGCTCCCGTCGGCGCCGGAGACGCCTTCGCCGCCGGATTCCTCTCCGCCACCCTCCGCGGCCTGCCCGCCGCCGCCCGCCTGCGGCACGGCCATCTCATGGCCGCCGCCGCCCTCACCGTCCCCGGTGACCTCGGTACGCCCCCCTCGCGCGCCGACGCGGACCACCTCGCCGGTCTCGACGCGGACGCCTGGGGGACACTTCGACTCGGCCCCGGTTGGACGGGCGCCACGGAGCCGGAGCCGCCGGCGACAGGGCCGGAGGTGCCGGCCGCGGAGCCGGAGGTACGTATCCCATGAGCCAGACAGTCGACCGCGCGCTGAGCATCCTCCCCCTGCTCGCCCGGGGGCCCGCGGATCTCGGGCAGGTCGCCGACCGGCTCGGCGTCCACAAGTCCACCGCGCTGCGACTGCTCCGTACGCTCCACGAGCACGGGCTCGTCTACCGCCAGCAGGACCACCGCTACCGCCTCGGCGCACGGCTCTTCGCACTCGCCCAGGAGGCCGTCGAGAACCTCGACGTGCGCGAGATCGCCCACAGCCACCTCGTCGCGCTCAACGAACAGTGCGGCCACACCATCCATCTCGCGGTGTACGAGGAGAGCGAAGTCCTCTACATCGACAAGGTCGAGAGCCGCTACCCGGTCCGGATGTACTCCCGGGTCGGCAAACCGGTCGCGATCACCGTCGCCGCCGTCGCCAAGCTGCTGCTCGCCGACCTCCCCGAGGCCGAGCGGCGCGCGGTCGCCGAGCGTCTCGACTACCCCATGTACACGCCCCGTTCCACGCCCGGCGCGTCCGCTTTCCTCAAGGAGCTGGCGACCGTACGTGAACAGGGCTGGGCCACCGATCTCGGTGGTCACGAGGAGTCCATCAACTGCATCGGCGCCCCCATCCGCGGGGCGGACGGCCGGGTGGTCGCCGCCATGTCGGTGTCCGCGCCCAACGTCGTCGTGACGGCGGAGGAACTCCTCACCCTGCTCCCGCTGTTGCGCCGCACCGCCGACGCGATCAGCGGGGAGTATTCCGGCCACACCCACCCCAAGGAAGCTTCATGAGTGACAAGACCGCGTCCACGACCGCCAAGACCGCGCTGACGCCGGCCACGCACACCACGCCGCCGGCGAAGTTCTCGCACGGCGTCCGCAAGGGCAACATCCTCCAGGTCGCGGGCCAGGTCGGCTTCCTCCCGGCCGTCGAGGGCCAGGCGCCCACCCCGGCGGGCCCGACCCTGCGCGAGCAGACCCTCCAGACCCTCGCCAACGTCAAGGCGATCCTGGAGGAGGGCGGTGCGAGCTGGGACGACGCGATGATGGTGCGGGTCTACCTCACCGACGTCGACCACTTCGCCGAGATGAACGCGATCTACAACCAGTACTTCGAGGAGCAGGGCCTCAAGGAAGCGCCCGCCGCGCGTACGACGGTCTATGTGGGGCTGCCCAAGGGGCTGTTGGTCGAGATCGACGCGCTGGCGGTTCTCGGCTGAGAGCGCTCGGGCCCCGTGCCCTTGGCCCCCGCCCCCGTGTGAGCGCCTCGCCCGTACCACCGCACACCGCACCCGTACCCGCGTGACCACCTTGATCGCACCCGCACCCGCACCGCCCGGCACGGCGCCCTTCTCCAGGGCGTCGTGCCGCGATCCCCCCTGCCCCGATGCCTCCAGAACGAGAGGTCCACCATGCTGTTCGCCGCCGACGCGCCACCGGAGACCCCACCCCACACGGGTGGTCTGCTGCTGCTGATCAACGGCACCGCCGGTCTGCTGACCGTCGCCGCCCTCGGAATCGCCCTGCTCCTCGTCCTGATCATCAAGGTCAGGCTGCAGCCCTTCGTGGCGCTGCTCGGCGTCTCCATAGCCGTCGGCCTCGCCGCCGGTCTGTCCGTCACCGAACTCTTCGGCACGGTCCAGAAATCCGCCGCCGTATCGATGATCGAAACGGGGATGGGCGGCATCCTCGGCCATGTCGCGATCATCATCGGGCTCGGTACGATGCTCGGCGCGATCCTCGAAGTGTCGGGCGGCGCCGAGGTGTTGAGCACCCGGCTGCTGAACCTCTTCGGTGAGAAGCGTGCCCCGCTCGCCATGGGCGTCACCGGCGTCGTCTTCGGTATACCGGTCTTCTTCGACGTCGGCATCTTCGTCCTCGCGCCGATCGTGTACGCGGCCGCCAAGCGTTCCGGGAAATCGATCCTGCTGTACGCGATGCCGCTGCTCGCCGGCCTCTCGATGACCCACGCCTTCCTGCCCCCGCACCCCGGCCCGGTCGCCGCCGCCGGTCTGTTCAAGGTGGACCTCGGCTGGGTCATCCTGATGGGCGTCATCGTCGGTGTCCCGGCCGTCCTCGCCGCCTGGGGCTACGCCGCCTGGATCGGCAAGCGCCTCTTCGTGGACGTACCGCAGGACATGGTCGAGGCCGCCGAGGAGGCCAAGGCCGCCGTCGCCGCCGAGCAGAAGGCCTCGGGCGTCACGCCCAAGGAGGCGCCGGTCGCGCTCGGTACGGTCCTCGCGATCATCGGCACCCCGCTGATCCTGATCCTCCTCGCGACCTTCTCGTCCATCGCCCTGGAGCCGTCGACGGGCCGCTCGGTCATCGAGTTCTTCGGCCACCCGTTCGTGGCGCTGACGATCGCGCTGGTGCTCGCGTACTACCTGCTGGGCATCCGCCGGGGCTGGTCGCGTCAGTCCCTGGAGACGGTCTCCACCTCCTCCCTCAAGCCGGTCGGCAACATCCTGCTCGTCGTCGGCGCGGGCGGGGTCTTCGGCGCGGTCCTCAAGGGCAGCGGTATCGCGGACGCCCTCGCGGACACCTTCAACGACGTCGGCCTGCCGGTCATCCTGCTGGCCTGGCTGATCTCGGTGGTGCTGCGGGTGGCGCAGGGTTCGGCGACGGTCGCGATCGTCACCACGGCGGGCATCGTCGTCCCGCTGGTCGAGGGCCAGGACCTCTCGCAGGCCCATCTCGCCCTGATCATCATGGCGATCTCGGCGGGCTCGATCTTCGCCTCGCACGTCAACGACGGCGGCTTCTGGATGGTCGCGAAGTACTTCGGCATATCGGAGCGCGACACCCTGAAGTCCTGGACGGTGCTGGAGACGGTGCTGTCGGTCGCGGGCTTCGTGGTCGCGGCGCTGCTGAGTCTGGTGATCTAGGCGGTTTCGTTCGGATCACCGAACTCTTTTCTGGATCACCGAACCCCTGTCTGTCAGGGAGCCGGCACCGAGCGGAGCGTCGGCCTGGCCTCTGTCTGGAGAACGAGGTGCGTGTCGTCGTGGGCGGACAGGTTGGGGTAACGGTCGTCGGCCGCCTCCGGGTACGCGGGCGAGTAACGCGGCGCGTCGGTGCCGGTGGCCTCGGGACCACCGCGCGGGTCGACGGAGACCAGCCGGCCCTCGGAGACCCACACCACCCGGGATCCGGCGAGGACGATGTCGTCACCCATGCCAGTGGTCTCCCACAGGATCCTGCCGCTCTCCATGTCGATCGCGGTCCAGTCGCCGCCCGCCGGGTCCTCGGCGTTGACCGTGCGCAGCACCAGCACCCCGTCGGGGGTGATCACACCGCCGTACGGCTTGTCCACCGGCTGAAGGAGCGTCCGGTCGAACGCGAGCGTGTCGGGGTCGATCCGTACAACCGGCGGGAATATGTCACCGGCCGCGGCCGGGCTCGACGCACAGACCAGGTAGCCGGGTGCGCTGATCAGGGACGGACAGGGGTGGGAACCGTCCGACGTGGCGACGGCCTCGCCGGTCCGTCCGTCCCGCGCGACGGCCCGCGCACCGGACTCGACCGTGTACACCCGGCTGCCCACGGCGACCGGCACGATCCCGGTGCTGTCACGCTGCCAGAGTGGCGCTCCGTCGGAGGCGCGGTAGGCGAACAGTGTCTGGGGCTCGGCGGCGGTGGCACCGTACGCGGCCACGTAGACCACACCGTCGGCGGCGGCGGGCCGGCCCACCGTGCGTCCGGCCGGGAACTCCTTCGTCCACGCGGGCCGGCCCGTGGTCAGGTCGAAGGCGCGGAGCGTGCGTCCGCCGGCCGACAGGGCGCGGTTGCCGTCGACCGCCACCCCGGCGTTCCGGCCGGTCGGGCGATCCGCGCCCACGCTCCATGCCACCGCGCCGGTCGAGGCGGAGCGGGCGACGAGGCCGGCGGGAGCCACCGGGCACACGACCAGCCGGTCGGTGGGCAGACAGGTGCGCGACGCTTCGGCCGTGCTGAGTGCGACGGTCCAGGGCTGCCATCCGGCGACCGCGCCGGAGCGGCTGCCCGTGTCCGTGCTTGAGGCCGCGTCCGCGTCCGGGCTCCCGGAGGCCCCCGCGCACCCGGCGCAGACGAGCAGAGCGGCCATCGCCAGCCGGTGCAGGCCCCGCCGTACGCTGTGCTCCCTCATGTCCCACTCTTCAGTCGTCCGCGAATGCGTGGCGGCTCCCGCCGTGGCCGCCGCGTACCGGCGATGGCCTGCCGGTACGCGGCGACCACGGGAGGAGCGGGAACCGGCTTCTCAGCACGTCAGCACGTCAGTACGTCAACGCCTCAACGCCTCAACGCGCGTTGGCCGCCGCGCCCGTGCGTGACGCACTCGGCTCGGCGACCTTCGAGCGGACGGTCGTCTCGCCGTTCTTCGTCACACGAGTCGTCGTGAGCGCACCGCAGTTCGAACCGTAGGTCCAGGTCTCCTGGCCGCCGATGCCGCCGCCCCAGTCGATGCACTGGCCCTGCCCGTACGAGAACACCGGCCCGGCGTACGAGCGGTACTCGCCGCCGTCGATCTGCTGGTCGCCGGTCTCGGGGACCCCGAGGTAGGAGAACATGTAGATGGGCGATCCGGTGGTCTTGCGGATCGTCACGACACAGTTCTCGCCGTTCCCCGAGTTGTACGTCAGATACACGGTGCCCTGAGAGCCGATGTCCGCCGAGTTCACCACCTTGTACCCGGTCCCACAGGCGCCGTTGTAGGCGGCTTGAGCAGCCGCGGTGGCGGGCGCGGCGGGTGCGGCGGCGGCAGGTTGCGCCAACGCCGTGGTGGTGCCTCCGACGGTGAGCGCGGCGAACGCTGCCATCACTGCCGCACGACGAGATCTGCGCATGTTGTGCCCCCTGTAGCTTCGTGAGCTTCGTGGGTGCTTCTGCGACCCACTCGTGAGACCCGTCGACCACAGACACAGTTGTACGGAAGCGCGCCCTCAACTTACGGCTCTCGCCGACAACCTCCTTATGCGGATGGTGTGTTGAACGATCGCGGGGGTTCCGTCTCTCCTCTCACCGGACCTCACCGGACCTCACCGGACCTCACCGGACCTCACCGGCCCTCACCGGCCCCCTCCCGCCACCGAACCCTCACCGCAGGCCCCCTTGCGCGATCATCGTCCGCCAGCTTTGGTGACGTGAGTCACGTACCACACAGGTGGATGACGGAGACGACGGAAACGACGGAGACACACGGGAGGCGACGATACGTATGGCAGGAACCACGGACACCGGCATGGATGAGGCCGTCTCCCGTCCGCGCAAGTCGAGTTGGACGTACATCGGCCCGGGCATCGTCGTCGCGGCGACCGGCGTCGGCGCGGGCGATCTGGTCGCCACGCTCATCGCGGGCAGCAAGTTCGGCTACACCCTGATGTGGGCGGCGGTCATCGGCTGCGTCGTCAAGATCTCGCTCGCCGAGGCCGCCGGCCGCTGGCATCTCGCCACCGGGCGCACCCTCTTCGACGGCTGGCGCAGCCTCGGCCGCTGGACGACCGGTTATTTCGCGGTGTACGTCGTGGTCTGGGGCTTCGTCTACGGTGCCACGGCCATGTCCTCCAGCGCGCTGCCGATCGTCGCGCTCTTCCCGGACGGACCGGGGCTCAAGACCTGGGCGGTCATCACCGGCCTGATCGGCCTGGTCTTCGTCTGGTTCAACCAGTACGCCGTCTTCGAGAAGGTCATGACGGTCCTGATCGGCGTGATGTTCGTCGTCGTCATGTACGTCGCGATCCGCGTCGCCCCGGACTTCGGCGCCGCTTTCGCGGGGCTCGCCCCCGTACTGCCGGACGGCTCGCTGCTCTACACCCTCGGCCTGATCGGCGGAGTGGGCGGCACGATCACGATGGCCGCGTACGGGTACTGGGTCAACGCCAAGGGCTGGACCAACACCGGCTGGATGAAGGTGATGCGCCTCGACAACCGCGTCGCGTACATCACCACCGGCCTCTTCGTCGTCGCCATGCTGGTCATCGGCGCCGAGCTGCTGCACTCTTCGCACATCGCCCTCACCCAGGGCGACCGGGGCCTGATCGACCTGGGCAAGATACTGGAGGACCGGTTCGGCCCGACCACCGCGAAGCTGTTCCTGGTCGGCTTCTTCGCCACGTCGTTCTCGTCGCTGATCGGCGTCTGGCACGGCGTGAGTCTGATGTTCGCGGACTTCGTGGAGCGCATCCGCAAGGAGCGCGCGGGAGTCCCGGCGGACGGGAGCGGGACCGACGGCGCGGTCGAGGAGGTCGCGTCCGGCGCCCGCGAGCGCTCGGTGCCGTTCCGCGCGTACCTGCTCTGGCTGACCTTCCCGCCGATCTCGCTGCTCTTCCTCGACGAACCCTTCGGCCTGGTGGTCGTCTACGGCGTACTGGGCGCGTTCTTCATGCCGTTCCTGTCGCTGACGCTGGTGTGGCTGCTCAACTCGTCGCGTACGCCGAAGGAATGGCGCAACGGCATCCTGAGCAATGTGATGCTCACGGCGGCCGGGCTGTTGTTCATCGTGCTGTGCGTGCAGCAGGTCCGGGACATTCCCTGGTAGCCAGGGGCATCCCCGCGTAGTCCGGGATCTGCCCTCGTAGCCCGGGACCTCCCCTGGTGGGCGGGCCTCTGCGGCTCGTCGGTCCCGGTGCGGACAGCGGACACACGGCAGCGCCGTCGGGTGGGGTTTCGACGGCGCTGCCGGCCCTGTGGGGGGTTCGGGAGGGAGAGGCGTCCACGGAAGGGCGTTACGGGGCCGTTACGGGTGGCCGTTTACGGAAGGCCGTGGACGTGCGGTCCTACGGCGTTGGACCAGGCGTTGCCCGCCGTCGCGTCCCAGTTGGTGGACCAGGTCATGGCGCCGCGCAGGCCGGGGTAGGTCTTGGACGGTTTGAACGAGCCGCAGTTCGTGCCGCGCGTCAGACAGTCCAGGGCGGCGTTCACGACCGAGGGCGCGACGTAACCGCTGCCCGCGCCCCTGGGGGAGGCCGGTACGCCGATGCCGACCTGCGAGGGGGCGAGGCCGCCTTCGAGCTGGATGCAGGCGAGCGCGGTGAGGAAGTCGACCGAGCCCTGTGCGTAGACCTTGCCGTCGCAGCCGAGCATCGTGCCGCTGTTGTAGTACTGCATGTTGACGGTCGTGAGGATGTCCTTCACGTTCAGAGCCGTCTTGAAGTACTCGCCCGCCGTCGACTGCATGTCGATGGTCTGCGGCGCCATGGTGAGGACGAACCCCGGGCCGGCCTTTGCCGCCAGTGACTTCAACGCCTGAGACATGTAGGTGGAGTTGAGGCCGTTCTCCAGGTCGATGTCGACGCCGTCGAAGCCGTACTCCTTCATCAGCGCGTACACCGAGTCGGCGAAGGCCGCCGCGGAGGCCTGGTCGTTGACGGAGACCGTGCCCAGTTCGCCGCCGATGGAGATGATGACCGACTTGCCGGCGGCCTTCTTCGCGGCCACATCGGCCTTGAACCGGTCGACGCCGTAACCGCCGAGGCCGGCCGAGTCGAGGTTGAAGGTGACCTGGCCCGGTGTGCCGGTGGCGTCGGCGAAGGCGACCGCGATGATGTCGTACTGGTCCTGGACGTCGCCGAGGGTCTGGACGGCCGCGCCGTTGTTGAAGTTCTGCCAGTAGCCGGTGACGGCATGGGCGGGTACGGCATGGGCGGGTAAGGCGGCGTCCGAGGCGTCCGTGGTGGCGTGGGCCGTGGCGGCAGTGGGGGCCGTGGGGGTCGTCGAGCTGGTCCCGGGCGCCGCGGCGGCGGTGGGTGTCGCGAGTCCGGCGACGGCGAGGACGCTTGCCGTCGCCAGGACGGATTTCAGGATGCGGGAACGTGCTTGGCGCAGCACTTCATGGCCTCCGTGGGGGGAGTGTGGGGGAGACCCCGTGGGGGGAGTCGTGGTACGGAACGGTGGCCACCGATGGCATACAAAGGTGGTCCAGACCATTGTTCTTGTCAAGGGTTTCGGCGGCGGCGCCACTTGACCGGTGCCACTGGTGCCACCGGAGCCGGAGGAGCCGGAGGAACTGCCGGGGTGTCGAACTCGGCCTGGATTCCTGGGGTCTCTCGTTCGGATCAGGCCGGATCAGGCCGGATCCAGGCCGGATCGGGCCGGATCAGGTAGCGGCGCCTGGCCCGGCCCGAAGGTGATCACCAGGTCGGCGGCGGCCCGGCCGGGGGCGACCCGGCGGGCGTTGGCCTCGTCGGAGTCCAGGACGAAGCGCTCGGCCTCCGCCGCCTCCTTGCCGAACCGCTCGTGCCGGGCGATCAGCCGCCGTACCCGCTCGTCGTCGTCCAGCTCCACCCACCAGCTCTCGTCCAGCAGCTTCCTGGCCTCCGCCCAGGGCCCGTCGTCCAGCAGCAGATAGTTCCCCTCGGTGACCACCAGGGGCACCTCGGGCGGAATCGGGATGCTGCCCGCGATCGGCTGCTCCAGCTCGCGGTCGAACCCGGGCGCGTACACCGGCTCCCCCCGCCGCGCGGCGCGCAGTCGGCGCAGCAACGCGGTGTACCCGTACGGGTCGAAGGTCTCCGGAGCGCCCTTGCGCCCCGTCAGACCGAGCCGGCGCAGCTCGATGTCGGCCAGGTGGAAGCCGTCCATCGGTACCAGGACCGCCTGGCCGGGCCCGAGCTCACCGACCAGGTACTCGGCCAGCGTGGTCTTTCCGGCGCCGGGAGGACCGGCGATTCCGAGCACGCGCCGGTCACCGGACGCGGCCAGGCGCCGTGCGCGCTCAAGGAGTTGCTGGGGAGTCCGGGAGGTCTGGGGAGTCCGGGGAGTCCGGGGAGTCTGGGGGGTCATGGCCGGCGCTTTCGAGGGGGTCAGGGGATGGGAGTTCGAGGTGGCGGTGGGTTTATTCGCACACGGAATCGGAATCGGAGCGTACGGGCGCAGGAGATGCCCGATCTTGGATCCTCGGCGGACCCAAGTCGGACCCAAGTCGGACCCAAGTCGGACCCAAGTCGGGCTCAAAACCGAACAGTTGGGTGCGGAATTCCACTGAATCGAATATTCATTGAAACATGAGTGAACAGCTGACTGCTTCGTCCGAGTTTGCCAGTGTCTACCGGCCTAGGGGCCGGTCACTGTCATCTGATAGGTGTTCTCTCTGCCTTAAGTCGTGGATAAAGTGCTGAGGCAGATGCGCCGTGCAGGAGAGAACTGCGGCCGCCGGGCCGCCGGTGGCCGGGGCCGAACGGGGAACCAGCGTGCCGACCGCGATTGCTGTCACCAGCCCTGATCTGGTGTTACCACCGACGGACCATCAGACGCCCACCGCGGCGCTGCTGCCCCCGCCCGGCGTCCAGCCGCTGGACGCCGCGCTCGCCGACATGCAGGTCCTCGTGGAGCAGCACGGTTACGTCGTCGTCCTCTACCCGGCCTCCATCCCGGCGGCCCACGAACGGCGCCTGTACACGGTCCGTTCCATCATGGAGAGCGACCGGATCGCCCTCCTCAGGCTCGACCTTCCGCCGCTCGGCGTCGCCGTCCTCGTGCGCCAGCTGCGGCAGTTGTCGATCTGCGACTTCAGCGCCGGGATCGTCGCCTCCGCCGCCCGGCTGCTCTCGCACTACATCTACGCGGGGGCGCTGCTCAACACCGTGACCAAGCTCGACCGGGTGCCGGTGAGCCTGAAGACCCATGCGAAATCCTGGGTGCCCGGTTCCCAGTTCGGCGTTCTCGCCACCCCCACGCCCCAGTTGATCAGGATTGGTGCCGGTGAGCTCACCGGGCCCGATTTCGGTACGCAAATGATCGTCGGGAAGGGGCAGTCCCCATCGGACTGGGTGACCGGGACGCTCGCGCCCGCGTGGCGCGTGCAGGGAATCCAGGAGACCGCTCTCCCCGCCGATTCACCGCGCTGGTGGGGAACGCCGAAGATGGTCGAGTTCGCCGCCTTTCTGCCGGATATTTCCATCCTTTATCAGCTGGTCTCCTCCGTCCGGCGGGAGAAGTGTTCCTGGTGCGGTATCGAATTGATAGGTGACCGCTGTGGATTCTGCTCGGCGCCCCTCGCACCGCACGAGGCTCCCACCCGGGTGGCCGGTGTCCTGAGCCATGGAACGCCTATGCGGCACGGGTCGTAACGCACGGGCGCCGGCCGCCGGCCGCCGGGCGCCGAGCGGTTCCGGCCTCCCCGGTCGTCTCCGGTCGGCAGACGTGGCTGCGGCCCTATGGTCCTCGGCCCCGGCGCGGCTCATAGAAACTCAACTCCCCAGACATTCAACCCCCCGCCCCCCTACGCTCCCCGTCACCGAACGAGGTTGTACCGCTCATGAATTCACGGCAGCGCCGCGGCGTCATACTCCTTCTTCTGTCGGTCCTCTGTGCCTTCGGCGCCTTCCTCGGCGTCCTTTCGGTGATAAGCGACGTGAACTCGAAGGTCGGCCCCGAGGTGGCGGCGTACCGGTTGAAGGCGGATGTGGCGCCGTACACCGCACTTCAGCCGAATCAGTTCGAGAAGATCGCCATGCCCAAGCGCTGGCTCTCCGCGAACGCCGTGACCGATCTGTCCGTCGTCGGCGGGAAGATCGCCATCACGCAGCTGAAAAAGGGTTCGCTGCTCCAGGACGACATGATTGTCCAACGGCCCGCGCTCGCCGACGGTGAGCAGGAAATCGCGATCATGATCGACTCGGCGACCGGGGTCGCCGGAAAGATCCGGCCCGGCGCCCTGGTCAATATCTTCGCCACCTTCGCCGCCGAGAACGAGGGCGGCACGGACCAGTCGCGGATCATCGTCTCCAACGCCAGAGTCATCGACGTCGGCACGCTCACCGCACTGGAACCCGACGAGGGCGACAGGAGCCGCAGCGCGGCCAGGCAGGCCGTGCCGATCACCTTCGCGCTGAAGACGAAGGACGCCCAACGCGTCGCGTACGCCGAGTCCTTCGCCGAGCACGTACGACTGGCGCTCCTCGCCGACGGCAGCCCCACGACGCTGCGCCCGGGGGAGAACACCTACACCCTCGAAGGGGACAAGTGAGGGACGAATGAGCACCCGAATCCTCCCGGTCGTCGGCGACGCCGACGCCGCCCGGTCCATCACCACCCTGCTCAGCCAGCTCCCCGACGCGGAACCGGCCGGACCGGTCGGCGACTCGACCTCGCTGATCGACACGCTGGCCCGGCTGGCCGCCGAGTCGATCGACGAGCTGCCCGAGGTGGTGCTGGTCCATGAACGGATCGGGCCCGTACCGGCACTTGAGCTGATTCGGGAAGTGGCCCTCCGCTTTCCCGCCGTCGGGGTCGTCCTGGTCACCACGGACGCGGGCCCCGGACTGTTCTCGGCGGCGATGGACGCCGGAGCCCGCGGTCTGGTCGGGCTGCCGCTCTCGTACGAGGAACTCACCCAGCGGGTCCAGGCGGCGGCCGGCTGGTCCGTGGGGGTACGGCGCCATCTCGGCCAGAGCGGCGACGTGTTCACCGGCCCCGGCGGCACGGTCATCACCGTCAGCGGCGCGAAGGGGGGCGTCGGCACGACCCTCACCGCGGTCCAACTGGCCCTGGCGGCCTGTGCGTCCGGCATGACCGTCGGGCTCGCCGACCTGGATCTCCAGTCCGGGGACGTGGCGTCGTACCTCGACGTGCAGTTCCGCCGGTCGATCGTGGACCTCGCGTCCATCCAGGACATATCACCGCGCGTGCTCCAGGACGCGCTCTTCACCCACCAGAGCGGGCTCGGACTGCTGCTGGCGCCGGGAGAAGGGGAGCGCGGTGAGGAGATGGACGAACGGGCCGTACGGCAGATCGTCAGCGCGCTCCGCAACCGCTACGAAGTCGTGGTCATCGACTGCGGCACACAGATGAACAGCGCCAATGCCGCCGCGATCGAGATGGCGGACACCACCCTGCTGCTGACGACACCCGATGTGGTGTCGGTCCGGGCGGCCAAGCGCATGGTGCGCCTGTGGGACCGGCTCCAGATCCGCAAGGCGGAGGAGACCGTGACGGTCGTCAACCGCCATTCACGGCATACGGAGATCCAGCCGCCGCTCATCGAACGGATCACCGGTACCCGGGTGTCACGCGTGACGATCCCCGCCAACTTCAAGGAATTGCAGTCCGTGGTGGACGCGGGCCGCATGCAGGACCTGGAGGCGAAGTCCACCGTAAAACAGGCCATATGGGGGCTGGCGGGAGAGCTGGGGCTGGTGAAGGCGGCCGTAGGTGGGGAGAGAACAGGGAAGTTCCGGGGGGACCGCGGCTCGGTCGGGGTCCGGCGCGGGCGATCCAAGTCGCGGGACCAGAAACCGGGCTGACGGGGTGAGGGGGCGCATTGAGTCATGAGCGATCCGGGGACGGGCGCAGGGTACGGAGACGGAGACCGAGAGGGGGAGGGAGGGCGCGGGACGGCGGGCGGCGTACGGACGCGGGCCGGGGAGCTGTGGGTCCGGCGGCTGCGGGCCACGGGGCTGTGGGTCCGGCGGCCGTGGCCCGGACGGCTGCGGGCCTGGCGGCTGCGCGACGACCGGGGCCAGGTCGCCGTCGAGTTCACCGGGATGCTCCCGGTCATCCTGGCCACGGCGGTCCTGCTCTGGCAGGCCACGTTGATCGGCTACACGTTCTCACTCGCGGGCAACGCGGCGGACGAGGCGGTACGGGCGGCGGCGGTGGCGGACGGCGACCGGAACGCGGCCTGTACGCAGGCCGCGGAGGAACACCTTCCCGGCGCCTGGAGCCTCGGTGATGTCAGCTGTCCGGCGGACGGGGATCTGGTCGACGCGGACATCGGGATCAATATCCCCGTGCTCTTCCCCGGCTTCGACATCCCGGTCGACATCACCGCTCACGCCTCCGCGGTGAAGGAGAGCGACTGATGAGGAAGCGACTGATGAGGAAGCGCGCACTCCGGGGCGGACAGCGGGGCCAGGTGGCCCTCGAATACATCGGCATGATCACCCTGCTTCTCTTCGTCGCCCTGGCCGCGATCCAGCTGGGGCTGGTCGCGTACGCCGTGCAGCAGGCGGGCACGGCGTCGCGGGCCGCCGCCCGTACCGCTTCGTACAACGAGACCAGCATGGACGCGCAAGCGGCGGGCCAGGCCGCGATGAGTTCCTGGCTGTCGGGCGCGGCGGACATCTACGTATCCACCTCGGGGGACGAGGTCAAGGCCACCGCGACGGTGCCGGTCCCGCGCATTCTGCCCATCTTCCAGTTCGATCCCGCGAAGAGGAGCGCCACCATGCCCCTCGACTGACCGTACGTGCTGGAGCAGCAGCACTCCAGCAGTCCAGCACCTCAGTACACGAGCAGCACCTCAGTACACGAGCAGCACGTCAGTACACAAGCAGCACGTCACTACACGAGCAGCACCTCGGCACACGAGAAGTACCTCAGTACACGAGCAGAATCTGGGAGTTGAGCACATGAGCCTGCGGGCGCGCATCAACAGCCCCGAGCCGACGAACGGGCACAGCGAGGAGAGTCTCCTCGTCGGGGTCTACCGCGCCAAGCTCCTGGAGGAGATCGACCTCGCGGAGATGTCCGCGCTCGCCGCGGCCGAGCGCCGGGCCCGCCTGGAGCGGGTCCTGAGCCACATCATCAGCCGGGAGGGCCCGGTCCTCTCCACCGTCGAACGCTCCCATCTGATCCGCCGGGTCGTCGACGAAGCCCTGGGGCTGGGGATCCTCGAACCCCTGCTCGAAGACGCCTCCATCAGCGAGATCATGGTGAACGGCGCGGACCAGGTCTTCGTCGAGCGCGGCGGGCGGCTGGAGATGCTGCCGATGCGGTTCACCTCCAACGAGCAGCTGATGCAGACCATCGAACGCATCGTCTCCACGGTCAACCGCCGTGTGGACGAGGCGAATCCGATGGTCGACGCCCGCCTCCCCTCGGGGGAGCGGGTCAACGTCATCATCCCGCCGCTCTCCCTGACCGGCCCGATCCTCACCATCCGGCGATTCCCGCGCGCCTTCACCCTCCAGGAGATGATCAGCCTCGGCTCGCTGGACGAGCAGATGATGGTCCTGCTGGCCGGTCTGGTGCGCGCGAAGTTCAATGTGATCGTCTCGGGGGCCACCGGCACCGGGAAGACGACCCTGCTCAACTCCCTCTCCGGGCTGATCCCCGACGGCGAGCGCATCGTCACCATCGAGGACTCCGCCGAGCTCCAGCTCCAGCAGTCCCATGTGATCACGCTGGAGAGCCGTCCCGCGAACGTCGAGGGCAAGGGCCAGGTCACCATCCGCGACCTCGTACGCAACTCCCTGCGTATGCGCCCCGACCGCATCATCGTCGGTGAGGTCCGTGGCGGCGAGACGCTCGACATGCTCCAGGCCATGTCCACCGGTCACGACGGCTCACTCGCCACCGTCCACGCCAACAGTGCCGAGGACGCGCTGATGCGACTCCAGACCCTGGCCTCCATGTCGGAGGTCGAGATCCCGTTCGTGGCGATCAAGGATCAGATCAACAGCGCGGTCGATGTGATCGTGCAGCTCACCCGGCACGCCGACGGCTCCCGCCGGATCACCGAGATCGCGATCGTCGACTCGCACGGGCGCGAGGAGTACCGGATCGTCTCCGTCTGCCGCTATCTCGCCCAGCCGATGGCGGCAGACGGGCGGATCTACGGGAAGTTCGAGTACTACCCGCTGCCGCGCAGGATCGCCGACCGCCTCTATCTGAAGAGCGAACCCGTTCCTCCGGCCTTCGGGGTCGCCCGCTCGGAGGAGGAGCTGGACGTACGCAGATCGGCGACCTGAGCGGCCGACCGCCCTGCTCGGCACACCCCCACCGCAGCCCCCGTTCTCGTCCCGTTCCCGTCCCGTCCCCGTCCATCGAGAAGGTCCCGGCACGACATGGAAAATCTTCCGCTCCTGACGATCGGCGTCACACTGCTCACGTGTGTGCTCGCCGTCATCGGCGTGCACGTCTACTCGGCGGGCAGGGCCCAGGGACAGGTGCTCTTCGAGCGCATGTCCCAGACGGCACAGCTGACGGCGCCGACCGGCCGGCGCCGGCGCTTCGCCGGTGTCGACCGCAAACTGCGCACCACGTCCCTGGGCAAACGCATCGATCGCAAGATCGCGGTCACGGGCCTCGATCTGACGACCGGCGAATACGCGGTGTACGTGGTGGCCGGACTGCTCGGGCTGTACTTCGCCGTCGGTGCGATCTTCGCCCCCTTCTTCGGCGTCCTGGCGGCGCTGATCGGCGTATGGGGCGGCAACGCCTTCCTCAACTGGCAGCGGGTGAAGCGCACGGAAGCGTTTATCAGCCAACTGCCGGAGCTCACGCGCGTACTCGCCAACGCCACACAGGCCGGACTCGCGATGCGTACGGCACTGGCGATGGCGGCCGAGGAGCTCGACAACCCGGCGGGCGAGGAGCTGCGCCGGGTCGCCGACCAACTCGCCGTCGGTCATTCCCTGGACGACGCACTCGGCGAGCTGGCGGACCGGCTGCCCTCGCGCGAACTGGTCGTTCTCGTCACGACGCTGGTGCTCTCCAGCCGGGCCGGCGGCCAGGTCGTGAGCTCCCTGCGCAACCTCACGGAGACGCTGGAGGAGCGCAAGGAGACCCGCCGCGAGGTCACGACGATGCTCTCCCAGGTCAAGGTCACCGCGCTGGCGGTACCGCTGCTCGGCCTCGGCTTCCTGCTGATGATCAACGGGATGGCGCCGGGGGCGCTCGACAAGATGACAGGTTCGGTGCTCGGTCAGATCGCCGTCGTCGTGGCCTTCGGCATGTACGGCGTCGGCTTCTTCCTGATCCGGCGTATGTCCCGGGTCCAGGTCTGAGAGGGGAGGGGAAGAGACATGGTGGGTCTGCTGCTCGCGGCCGTTCTGGGACTGGCCGTCTACGGTGCGCTCCACGGCGTACGCCTCATTCGCGCCGACGCCGAACTGCCCGGTGACCTCGCCGTCGCCCTGGAGGTCGGCGCCACCCGCACCACCGCCGTGGGATCCGGCATCGACCGGCTCGGCATGCGGTACGCCCCGTTCGTACTGCGCATCATGGGCCCCAAGCGGGTCGACGCGCTGCGCCGCCGGCTCGACATGGCGGGCAACCCCGGCGGTATAACCGTGGACCGCTACGCCGCTCGCCGCGCGGTCTACGGAATCCTCGGGGTGCTGGCCGCGCTCTCCCTGGTGATGCGCGGGCAGCCGGTCATCGGAATCCTCGCCCTGGCGTACGGCATGGTGTGGACCGACGTCATCATCCGCTCGGCCATCCGCAAGCGGAGGGACGACATCGAGCGCACGCTGCCCGACTTCCTCGATGTGCTCGCCGTCGTCGTCTCCGCGGGCCTCGGTTTCCGGCAGGCGCTGGAGCGGGTCGCGGACAAGTACCAGGGGCCCTGGTCCGACGAACTCCACATCACCCTGCGGCAGATGGACATGGGGCTCGGCCGGCGCGAGGCGTTCGACCAGCTGCGCAAGCGCAACGCGTCCGACCAGGTGTCGATGTTCGTCACGGCGCTCCAGCAGGGCGAGGAACTGGGCGCGCCCATCGTGGACACGCTGATACAGATCGCCAACGACATGCGCCGTACCGACGCCCAGAACGCCCGGCGCAGGGCCGCGCAGGCCGTTCCGAAGACCACGCTCGTAGTCACGATGGTGATGCTCCCGGCCACCATGCTGCTGATCGTCCTCAGCTTCTACTACGGCTCGGGGGTCGATTTCGGCGACATTCTCGGAGGCTGAGGCGCCGGCGCGGACATCCGTCCCACCACGTGACCGACCGCGGCCCGGAAACGCGAACCGCATACCAGAACGGGAGGTGACCCCCACCATGGCCCAGAGGAACGCCGCACTCTCCGGCGGTGTGAGCGACGACTTGTCCCGTACGGCGAAAGGCGCCGCTCCGAAGCATGTGCCGCCCCTGGCGATCCAGGTCAACGCTCTCCAGGCGCTGTGCCGCCAGGTGTTCGCCTTCAGGCTGGCGATGATCGCTCTCGCCGCGCCCTTCGCCCTGGACCGGACGGCATCGGGTCTCGCGATCTGGCTGGTCGGCTCGGCCGTGCTGGTCACCTTCATGGTGTCGTACGTGCTGCTGCGGGACTGGGAGCGCTTCGGCCCCTTCCTGCTGCGCCACCCCGTACTGCTCGCCGCCGACATGTTCTTCGGCGCGCTGCTCCTGACGACGGCGTCCCCGGACTCGACGCTCGCGTACGTCACCATCTGTACCCCGCTGCTGGCCGGGCTGGTGTACGGCTGGCGGGGCGCGGCGCTGTTCGCCATACTCCAGTCGCTGATCGTCGCGGGCGCGTACGCCGTCAACAGCGAGATCGAGATCGCGTTCAACGCGCTGCTCCTGCCGGGGTTCTGCGTCATCGCGGGCGCGGTCGGCAGCACTCTGCGCAACCTGATGCTGGGCTTCGGCACCGCCAGCCAGGCGTTGACCGAGGTCCGTGCCCAGCTCGCGGTGAACCGCGCCGTCGAGCAGGAACGCGCCCGCCTCGCCCGCGAGATGCACGACTCGGTGGCCAAGACCCTGCACGGCCTGGCCATGGCGGCGGACGGCCTGGCGAGCACCGCGGACCGGATGGACCCCCTGGTCGTCAAGCACCAGGCGGAACTGGTGGCACGCTCGGCACGGCGCGCGGCGGCCGAGTCGCGCGAGCTGCTCTCGGATCTGCGCCGGGAGTCGGGGCTGGACAGCGGGGTGGAGAGCGGGGTGAACAGCGGGGTCGACATGCTGGCCGAACTGCGCTCCCGTACGGCGGACTTCACCCGTCGCCAGGGCGTGAAGGCGACCTTCCGGCGGCTCGGCGACGCTTCCGTCCCGCCGATCCCCCACGCCGTGGCCCGGCACGCGCTGACGATCGCGACCGAGGCCATGGAGAACGCGCGGCGCCACGGGCACCCGACGTTCGTGAACGTGTCGGCCGGGGCGGTGGGTGATGTGCTGTGCGTCAGCGTGTACGACGACGGGCAGGGCCTGCCACCGGGCACGACCCTCGACAACCTGCGACAGGCGGGCCACTTCGGGCTGGTCGGGATGGTCGAGCGGGCCGCGTCCATCGGAGCCCGTATCCGTATCGGCAGGGGCCGGGCGGCGAAGGGCACGGAGGTGCGGCTGGAACTGCCGCTCACCGCTCTGAGCCCCTCGCCGCCCGCACAGCTGACCCGGCCCGCGGAGCTCACACCGGAGGAGCGGCGGCCCCGTCGCCGCGCACAGATCTCGCGATGACGACATGACATGACATGACACGACGCAACACGACACGACACGACACCTCACACCGACACCGTCCCCCACAGCTTCACTTCGAGAGGAGGCCGCGGCCATGCCGGACGAGATCTCCAGCGAGCCCGGATGCCAAGGGTCTCAAGGGTCCTACGGGCCCCGTGAGTCGCACCCGTCGCAGCACACGTCTTCACATGCCGCGTCGGTCAGCTCGGGAGTTCCCCCCGGACTTCCTCCGGGAGTTCCTCCGGGAGTTCCTCCGGGAGTTCCTTCGGGCAGGCCCACCGGAGTCCCTGCCTCCGCACCGCCGTTGGCATCCGGAGAGTTCCCCGACTTCCCCCTCCCCGAGGCGATGACGCCCGCGCCACCGATGCGCGTCGTGGTCGCGGACGACAACCCGGTGGTCCGCGCCGGCCTCACCGTCCTGCTCTCCGGGCGGGACGACATAGAGGTCGTCGCGGAGGCGTCGGACGGCCGCCAGGCGTACGAACAGGCCGTACAGCACCGACCGGACGTCATCCTGCTGGACGTCCGGATGCCGGGCGTCGACGGGCTCTCCGCCCTGCCGCACCTGGTGTGTCTGGCACCGGTCCTGATGATGACGTACAGCCGGGAGACCGAGACCGTCCACGAGGCGCTGAGGCTGGGTGCGGGCGGCTATCTCGTCCACGGCGAGTTCACGGCCGACCAACTGGTCCTCGCGGTGCGGGACATCAAGCAGGGCCGGGCCCATTTCACCCACTCCGCCTCCAGCGCGCTGCTGGCGACGGTCCGCGTACCACAGCAAACATCTGCACCTGCACACACACCTTTCCCGAACCGTTCGGTCGCAGGTCGCGTAACAGACGCCCAGGTAAGGGTAGTTGAGCCACCATCACCCTTACTGGGATTCCCTCAAAAACCTTCGCTTTCGCAAGTTGATGTGGGACATTCTCCTCAGGGTCGGCAGCAGTCCGGAGCTTCCGCGGCGCTGCACGCGGAGCTGAGCCAACGGGAGGTGGAGATCATGGATCTGATCGCGTCGGGATTGACCAATCAGCAGATCGCCGCCGCCTGCTTCATCAGCCAGAAGACCGTCAAGAACCACATCAACCGCATCTTCGCCAAACTGGACGCGGGCAGCCGCGGCGAAGCGATAGCCCTGTGGCACGGCATCTTGCGAGGGGGTTCGACGGGCCATGGCTGAGCACGCTCGCGATCTCCGGCCCACCAAGGGCACATCCGCCGCCGAGCCCGCGCCCGCCGCCGAGGCGACGGCGCCGGCCGCGGGGAACCCGGGAACCCCGGGGGCCTCAGGAACCCCGGGGGTCACTCGGGCACCAGGGGCACGGGCCCATTCCCCGCGCTGGGCCCTTAGTTGGGCCCTGAGGCCCATGTTTAGGGGAGCCTCACCGGCGTACGTTTCTTGTGTCGCGAGTGAGACCGGCCAGGAGGAAGCCGGAAGCACGAACGGCATCAGGGACTCGTACGAGTCGGCCGACAAGGGGCCGGCCGGCACCGGAGGGGAACACCATGTCGAACACCACGCTGAAGGCCGCCACCAGCGCCAAGCTCTACGTCGGCTCCTGGGCGAAGACCGCCGTCACGGCGATGAAGCGCCGCGGCGACAAGGGCCAGGGCGCCGTCGAGTACGTGGGAGTGATCGTTCTGGTGGCCCTGATCATCGTGGCCATCGTCGGCACGGGTGTCGCGGACGACATTGCCAACGGTCTTTCGGACAAGGTCAGCGAGATTCTGGACGCCGGCTGATCGCGCACTCTTCTCGCGAGGCAGGGCAGGCCGCCCCCATCTACATCACGATGGTGGCGGGCCTGCTCTTTCTCGCGCTCGCGTTCTTCGCGGTCGGCCAGGCCGGCGCCTCGCGTAACGGAACCCAGGCCGCGGCGGACGCCGCGGCCCTGGCGGCTGCTCAGGAGTCGCGGGACCAGTTCCGTGCCGAACTCCTGGGAAACCTGTTGACCCCCGGATATCTGGACGACATCTTCAACGGCAATCCGCTGGGTACCGCCCACGGCTGTGAGGTCGCGGCCCGCTTCGCCAACGGCAACAAGGCCGATCTGGACGGAGCGGGCGGATGTCACGCGCTGTCCGACAGATGGGGCTTCGCGGTCGGCGTCATCAGCCAGAAGCCGATGGGCGACAGCATTCTGTCGGGCACCAGGAACGAGCGTGCGACGGCTGAGGCCACGGCGGTCGTCGAGCCCCGGTGCAGCTTCAAGCCCGCCGAGGTCGAAACGAAGCCGTCGGAGGAGCCGGCCGACCCGGCCCCGAGCGACAGCCCTGCCCCGGACGACAGCGCTGCCCCGGACGACCCGGCCGACACCGAGCCGGAGTCACCGGGCTCACTCGTATGTGATGGCACCAAATGGAGTATCGACCCGGAGCACCTTGAGCTTCTCCCGGAGATGGCCGATCTATTCTCCGTCCGACTGGCCCAGGACTGACCGCGAGCGAACGCAAAGGAACCGTATTCATGAGTCTGTGGCATGGGGCGAAGGCCCGTAGAGCGGCGGGGGCCGCGCTCGCTGTGGCGGCGCTGACCGTCTCCCTGACAGCCTGCGGGGGAGACGACGGGGGCAGCAAGGAGAAGGGCGCCGACTCGTCGTCCTCCGCCCCCGCCGACGAGAAGCCCAAGGAAGAGGGGGACGAGGGCACCACGGTGCCGGACACCAGCAAGACTCTGGCAACCATCAACGGCAGCAGCGGGTTCCAGTTCGTCATCCATACCGCCACACGCGACGAGGGCGGTTTCCTCACGGTGACGGGGACGGTCAAGAACACGGGGAACAGCGGCCAGTCGGTGCCGATCCAGTGGAACGGGTCGGAGACGCAGGTGAGGCGGACCGGTCGCTCCTTGGCCGGAATGACGCTGGTGGACAAGGCGGACAAGAAGCGTTACTACGTCCTGCGGGACACCGAGGGCTACCCGCTGACCACGACAGGTATCAGTCGTATCGACGCCGGGGCCAGCGAAACCTTCTTCGCTCAGTTCCCGGCTCCGCCGGAGTCGACGGCCCAGGTCGACCTCCAGCTTCCGATGATGCCCACCGCGACGATTGAGATCTCCTGATGCGTGCCACGACGCCCGGCGCACGCAGGGCATCCAGGCGCCCAGCGGCGACGACTCTCGCCGCGGCCGTGCTGTTCACCGGCATGCAGTTCACCGTGGCGGCCGGCGCCCGCGCCGACGAGAGCCCGAGTACGCCCCCCGGCACCGAATCGACCTCGCCGCCGCCCCAGGTGGACGGCAACGCGCCCGGTCTCAAGCTCAGGGGCGGTGCCACGCTCGCCCCGGCGAAGGTGCTCGACATCATCTCGGTCATCGAATCCGAGGGGGGTGAGGAGCGTCGCGAGGACACCAACGAGAACGTGAAGTTCGCGCTTCAGGCCGAAGTCCTCTTCGGCAAGGACAGCGCCAAGCTGTCCTCGGACGCCAACTCCCGTATCGCCGCCATCGCCAACGAGATCAAGAAGCAGAGCACGACCAAGGTCCGCGTCTTCGGATTCACGGACGACCTCGGCTCGGCCGCGCACGGGGACAAGCTCTCCAAGGAGCGCGCGGAAGCCGTCCACGGAGTCCTCGACAAGGAGCTGGCCTCTGCCGGGATCACGTACGAAATCCGTGGCTACGGCGAGGACTACCCGATCGCGGACAACAGCAACGAGGAGGGCCGCAAGAAGAACCGTCGCGTGGAGGTCTCCTTCCCGCGCGGCGAGAGCGGCGGTTCGCAGAACTGACGCGTCGTACGAGCGAGGGCCCGGCCCGCCGTGAAAGCAGTGCGGGTCGGGCGGGCTTCAGCGGTGCCCCGCCCCGGGCCCGACCGCCGACTGCCGACCGCTGCCCGTCGATCTGTCGACCGTCGTCGGCCAGGGGCAGGCCACGGACAGGCCACGGACAGGCCAGGACAGGCCAGGACAGGCCAGGCCAGGGGCAGGCCACGGACCGGCGAGCCCGGTCCTGCCTCATAGAGCCGTAACCGTCCCTGGATACAGTGCGCGGGTGCACGGTACGTCCGGCGGGAACCGTGAGGCCGTACATGCGCGTGAGCCCATGAAGCCGGGCGCTTTCGGTAGTTGACATATGCGGAGCACTGCACAGGAGCAGAGCACAGCAGAACGGGGGACGGGGACTGATGGACACGGAGAACGAGGGCGGGGTATTCCGGGCGCTGGAGGCCGGCGATCCGCCGACCATCGCCGGTTATCGCATCAGCGCCAAGCTCGGCGAAGGCGGTATGGGCAAGGTCTACCTCTCGTACACGCCCGGTGGCCGACCTGTGGCGATCAAGGTCATCCGTCCGGACTTCGCCGGTGACCCGGAATTCCGCCGGCGCTTCAAGCTGGAAGTACGGGCCGCGGAGCGCGTGCAGGGGCTCTACACCGCGCCGGTCATCGACAGCGACACCGACGGGCCCAGCCCCTGGCTCGCGACCGCCTATGTACCCGGCCCGTCGGTGCACGCGGCGG
Source organism: Streptomyces sp. NPDC088400 (assembly GCF_044753355.1). Taxonomy (NCBI): domain Bacteria; kingdom Bacillati; phylum Actinomycetota; class Actinomycetes; order Kitasatosporales; family Streptomycetaceae; genus Streptomyces; species Streptomyces sp. NPDC088400. The sequence continues at coordinate 521,307 of NZ_JBIVMZ010000001.1, forward strand.
TCGTCGAGCACGGTGCGCTGCCGGTGTCGGCCGTACTGCTCATGGTCGCCGGGATCGCCGAGGCGCTCCAGGTCATCCACGGCGCGGGCATCGTGCACCGCGATCTCAAGCCGTCGAACGTCCTGCTCGCCGTGGACGGACCGCGCGTCATCGACTTCGGTATCGCCCGCGCGACCGACGCCACGTCACTCACCGGCAGTGGCGTCACGATCGGCACTCCCGCCTTCATGTCCCCGGAACAGGCCTCGGGGACGAGCTGCACCGCGGCGTCGGACATCTTCGCGCTCGGCCAGGTGGCCGCCTTCGCGGGGATCGGGAACCCGGCCTTCGGCGAGGGCGCTTCCCACGCGGTGCTGTACCGCATCGTCCACGAGGCGCCGAATCTCACCGGCCTCCCGGCGGAACTGCGCGAACTCGTCGAACGCTGCCTGGCCAAGGACCCCGCCGGGCGGCCGTCCCTGGCCGAGGTCATCGACATCTGCCGTGAGGCCTCGCCGGAGACCCAACTGCGCCGATCCGACGACTGGTTGCCGTCCCCCGTCAACGCCGACATCGACCGACGGGAGGCGGCCCCCGCCCCGCCGCACACCCCGCCCCCGCCGCACACCCCGCCCCCGGCGACGGAGGCATCCGTCGCGCCGCCCGTCGGGCCGTCCACGCCGCCGCCCGTTCCGACGCAGCTCGACGCTTCGCACCTGCATGCCGCACCGACTGTCCTGGGCGACGGGCAGCGGCAGGGGCCAAGGCCCGGCACGTACCCGTCCACGCCGCACCCGCCTTCGCCGCACACCCCGGCGCCGTACTCCCCGGGGACCTACCCAGGCGCTGCCTACCCGCCAAGGCCCTATCAGCCGGGGCCCGGCGCACCGCAGACCGCGCCTTTCCAGCCGGGGAAGAGCCGGGGAGGGCTCATCGTGACGCTGGTTCTGGCCGGGGTGATGGTCCTCGCCGGCGCCCTGTACCTGACGCGTGGCAACACGACGGACGACAACAAGGCGTCGAGCGGCGGGCAGGCGAGCAGCGGATCCACGGGATCCGGCGCGCCGGCCGGCGGTGAGAGTCCCGCCGCCGATCCGAAGCCGCTCACGTTCACGTCCGTCAACCTCACCAGCGGCTATTACGTGATGCTCAACGACGACGAGCTCCGCCCGGTCAAGGGCGACGTCAACTACGAGGGAGATTTCGGCTACCGGGTCGCCGCGCTGCTCGACCCCTCGACCGTGGCGACCGGAGAGAACGACAACACCATGACGCTGGTGGACCAGGGCAAAAAGGGATCGCTCGCGTTGTGCCGGGACGACACCCGCTTCGTCAAGTCGCTGGAGACCGACAAGCTCAGCAAGGGCTCACAGATCTGCGTCCAGACCGCGTCGGGACACATCGGACTCGTCACGCTACGAGCATTCGGGCCGTGGACCGAGTCGAGCGCGGCCGATGGGGGAGGGAGCCAGTACGTGACGGTGGACGTCACGGTCTGGCGCAACGCGGGCCGGTCGTCGTCATCGTCGTGAGGCCGCGAGCGCCCCGAGTCGCCTGCTGACGCCGTTGCTTGGGCCATGGGGCCCAAGCAACGGCAAACCGGAGCCGCTGGGGAAAGCCGTCGCGTACCGCCAGATCGTCGGGCCCGAGGACAACCGCCCGGCCGTCTCCGAGTTCCTCACCACTCACGGCGCACAGGGCGCCAAGCTCACCCGACGCCCTGCTGGACAGCCACCCGAACTCCTGGCCGCAGCCCCCACCTCGCCATCGCCCCGCCCTCCGCCTCCAGCACATGGCGGGCCCGCCACCGGGGAAGAGGGAACCGCCCCGGCTTCAGCGTCCGGACATCGATGACCTTCAACTCCTTGTCCAGATACGCCACATCGATCGTGAAGCGCATCCGGAAGGTGTGCACGCTGTTGCACGGGGTGATCAGCAGCGCGCCCTCGATCCCGGCCCGCCCGAGCAGACCACGCCGCCGGGTCCCGTAGGAGGCGGCGATCTCCAGATCCACGTGCCGGTCAAGCTCCGGGGCAGCCCCCGCGACCGTCAAACGTCCGCTGCCGTTGCGCCAAGTGCCCATGGCCGTAGACCGTAGCCCTCGTCGTACGGCGGCACGCCCCGCGCGGTCGGTTCTGGGTCCTGGAACACCGGGAGTTGGGCCCGTGGACCCACGACCGGGCCCGGCGCCGGACTCTAGAGTCGGGGAGGTGTACGCCACGCTGATCGCCGTCGCCGTCGCTGTTGTCTGGGGTGGAGCCACCGGGCTGCTGCTGCCGCGTGCCGCGTACCGGCTGTCGGTCGAGCCGGAGGAACCCTGGCGGGACAGCTGCCCGGCCGGCCACCCGATCACCGGGCCCGCTCGCGGATGGCTCGGCGGTGCGCGGTGCGCGGGATGCGACGTGGCGGCCGTCCCCTTCCGTACGGCGGAGAGCGCCCACGCTCCCTCCCGTACGACGGAGAGCGCCCACGCCCCCTCCCGTACGGCGCAGAGCCCCTACGCCCCCTCTCTCCTCGTCCCCCTCCTCACCGCCCTCGTCTGCGCGGCCCTCGCCGCCGCCACCGGCCCCCGCCCCGAACTCGCCGTATGGCTCCTGCTCACGCCCGTCGCCGTACTCCTCGCCCTCGTCGACCGCAACGTCCACCGCCTCCCGGACCACCTGACGCTGCCCCTCGCCGTGGCCGCCGCCGTACTGCTCGGCCTCGCCGCGCTGCTCCCCGGGGACGGGGGCTCCTGGCCGACCGCCCTGCTCGGCGGACTCGCCCTCGGCGCCTGCTACTTCGTACTGTTCCTGATCAACCCGAACGGCATGGGCTTCGGTGACGTCAAGCTCGCCATCTCCCTCGGTGTCACCCTCGGCTGGTACGGATGGCCGGTGCTGTGCGTCGGGGCCTTCGCCGGGTTCCTGCTCGGTTCGCTGTACGGACTCGGCCTGATGCTGCTGCGCCGCGCGGGCGGCAAGTCGGCGATCCCCTTCGGCCCGTTCATGATCACCGGCGCGCTGCTGGGCATCGTCCTCGGCGGCCTCGCCGCAGCCTGAGCCCGCCGCCCCGATCCGCACCGCACGCCCCGCACGCACCGCACAGCGCAAAAGCGTTCGCGCCCCCGGCGAACCCCTGCCACCCTCACCCCATGTCCGCCAGCATGTCCCCCCGCCGTGCCCGTACGTTCGAAGAGCTGATCGCCGAGGCCGAGGCGGTGTCCGTCGAGGGCTGGGATTTCTCCTGGCTGGACGGCCGGGCCGGCGAGGAACGCCCCGCCTGGGGCTATGCCCGGTCGATGGCCGAGCGGATGGCCCGCGCCACGGCCGCCCTGGACATCCAGACCGGCGGGGGTGAAGTCCTCGCGTCCGTACCGAAGCTGCCGGCCCTCACCGTGGCCACCGAGTCATGGCCACCGAACCTCGCCCGTGCCACCGCCCTGCTGGGTCCGCTCGGCGTCCCGGTCGTCGCCGACCCCGACAAGCCGCCGCTGCCCTTCGCCGACGGCGCCTTCGATCTGGTGGTCAGCCGCCATCCGGTACACGCCTGGTGGCAGGAGATCGCCCGGGTCCTGCGGCCGGGCGGTACGTACTTCTCCCAGGAGGTCGGCCCCGCCAGCGTCTTCGAACTGGTCGAGTACTTCCTCGGCCCGCAGCCGCCCGCCGCCCGGTCCGCCCGCGACCCCGAGCGGGCCGCACGGGACGCCGAAGCGGCCGGCCTCGATGTCATCGACCTGCGGACGGCGGAGCTGCGCACCGAGTTCCTCGACATCGGTGCCGTCGTCTACTTCCTGCGGAAGGTGATCTGGATGGTGCCCGGCTTCACGGTCGAGCGGTACCGCGACCGGCTGGAGGCGCTGCATCGCCGTATCGAGACCGAAGGGCCGTTCGTGGCCACGACGACCCGCTTCCTGATCGAAGCGGTCAAGCCCGAGTCCTGATCCAGGAAGCGGTCAAAGCCCGAGCCCGCCCCGACATCACGAAACCCCCTCCAGGTCACGCTGCGCATTGTCACGCGATGACGCGATGGGCCCGGGAGTCGCACATGCCGGCCCCCGCCCGCCGTGACGGCGGCCTCCGAACAGCTCTCGAACAGCCCCGGAACAACCCCCGAACGGCCTCCGATCCGCCGCGGTCAAAGCGATACCCCCGCCGGAGTCGCTCCTGAGGGTTACGGGTTCGGCGTGGCAAGTACTCGCCACGCCGAACCACGGCACCCCCGAAAAGCCTGGTATTACGGGCCTCCCACGGCGTACCCCCGCCTCTGGAACACAGCCTTGGCCTGTCTTGGCGCCCATCAGCCCTCACAAAGGGTTATGGTGGAAACCCCCCCTCGGGCCGGTCCGTATCCCCCCCACGGACCGGCCCGGCTTTTTTATGCGTGGGCAGGCACGCGGGCAGGTACAGGCGCAGGCACCGGGCCCCGCCCGCTACGCACCGTCAGCTCCGCGCGGTGAGCGACGCGCCATCAGCTCCGCGCCGTGAGTCACGAGCCATCAGCTCCGCACCGTCAGCTCCGCCTGGCCCAGATGTTCGTGCCCTCGGTGTCCACCGCGAAGCCGTCGATCTCCTTCAGCTCCTCGGCGGTCAGCGTGGGCCCGGCCAGCGCCGCCACGTTCTGCTCCACCTGTTTCACACTGGACGCGCCGATCAGCGCGGACGTCATCCGCGGATCGCGCAGCACCCACGTCAGCGCCAGCTGTGCCAGCGACTGGCCGCGCCGCCGGGCGATCTCGTCGAGGCCCGTCAGCCGCCGTACGACATCGTCCGACAGCAGATCCGGGTCCAGGGACTTGCCCTGCGCCGCCCGGGACCCCTCCGGAATCCCCTTCAGGTACTTGTCCGTCAGCAGCCCCTGGGCGAGCGGCACGAAGGAGATGCAGCCCATCCCGGCCGTCTCCAGGGCGTCCAGCAGCCCGTCGTCCTCGGTCCAGCGGTTGATCATCGAGTACGACGGCTGGTGGATGAGCGCCGGGACACCCATCTCCTTCAGCAGCCGGGCCGCCTCGGCGGTCTGCTCCGCGTTGTACGACGACACCCCCACGTACAGCGCCTTGCCCTGCCGCACGGCGGACGCCAGCGCCCCCATCGTCTCCTCGAGCGGAGTGTTCGCGTCGAAGCGGTGGGAGTAGAAGATGTCGACGTAGTCGAGCCCCATCCGCTTCAGCGACGCGTCCAGCGAGGACGTCAGGTACTTACGGGATCCCCACTCACCGTAAGGACCGGGATGCATCAGATATCCGGCCTTGGTCGAAATGACGAGTTCGTCCCGATAGGCAGAGAAGTCCTGGGCAAAGATCTTGCCGAAATTCAGCTCGGCGGATCCCGGCGGCGGGCCGTAGTTGTTCGCCAGATCGAAGTGCGTGATGCCGAGATCGAAGGCGCGGCGCAGGATCGCGCGCTGCGAATCGAGGGTCCGGTCGTCGCCGAAGTTGTGCCAGAGCCCGAGGGAGATCGCGGGCAGTTTCAGGCCACTTCGCCCGCTGCGCCGGTACTCCATGGACTCATACCGGTCACCGGCCGCGAGGTAAGGGGGAAAATTAGTCACGCTTACCTCCTTATCACGGACTTGTGACAGACCGGGTTGGGCCGCTGTGGGGCCCGCGCAGTAATGTGACGGCTTCGGGGTCCCCGGGCCGGCTCCAGGATCTCGCCAGTGGACGCGCCGGTCCCCATGGAATCGAGAGGGTGGACTCAGTGAACTTGCGCGACCTGGTGTACAGGCTTTACGCACGCCGCGTGGAAGGCCGTCTCGACCACACCCAGGTGCCCAAGCACATTGGCGTCATCCTCGATGGCAACCGGCGCTGGGCGAAGGCGTCCGGCGGTACGGCCGAGCAGGGCCACAAGGCCGGCGCCAGCAAGATCCAGGAACTGCTCGGCTGGTGCTCCGAGACCGATGTCGAGGTCGTCACCCTCTGGCTGCTCTCCACGGACAACCTGGACCGGCCCGAGGACGAGCTGATCCCCCTCGTCGGCATCGTCGAGAACGCGGTCCGCGACCTGGCGGCCGACGGCCGCTGGCGGGTGCACCACGTCGGCACGCTCGACCTGCTGCCCGACCGTACGCAGACCGTCCTCAAAGAGGCCGAACAGGCCACCGTCGACAACAAGGGAATACTCGTCAACGTCGCCGTGGGCTATGGCGGCAGGCAGGAGATCGCCGACGCGGTCAGCTCGCTCCTGATGGACCACGCCCAGAAGGGCACCTCCTTCGAGCAGCTCGCCGAGATCATCGACGTCGACATGATCTCCTCCCACCTCTACACGCGCGGCCAGCCGGACCCGGATCTGGTCATCCGTACCAGTGGTGAACAGCGCCTTTCCGGGTTCATGCTCTGGCAGAGCGCCCATTCGGAGTACTACTTCTGCGAAGTTTTCTGGCCGGCTTTCCGGAAGGTCGACTTCTTGCGGGCCCTGCGTGACTACGCGGCGCGTCACCGCCGCTACGGGTCCTGAACCGCTTCTCCCACCTGGACGGCGGGCGTTCACGGTCCGGTTTCTGTCCGGTTCCGATCGGCTCGGCCCGGCTCTGTCACCTCCGGTTCACCGGCTGTCCGCCGACTGTGCTGGCATGGCGGCGCGTGTTCGAGGGAATACCTCCTTCTAGCCGATGTCCGAAAGTTAGGTCAGTGGACATCGCATCTCAGCGGACGGCATGGGGCCGTCCGCCCGGGAGGCCCTTTGCACCAGGACGACCGTGCGATGAGACGTACGGGCGACACGGAGGGCCGGAGTTCGGCCCGCGCATGGGGTCTGAGCCCGGCCCACCCGCCCCGCGACGCCGTCGCACCCCGACCTCATCCGAGGGGGTACGTCCTTCCGTGGTGACCAGCACAAAGCGCCGCATGCCCGACAGGCGCACCTACGTTCTCGACACCAGCGTCCTGCTGGCCGATCCCAACGCCATGTCCCGGTTCGACGAGCACGAAGTGGTGCTCCCGATCGTGGTGATCACGGAGTTGGAGGCCAAGAGGCACCATCCGGAGCTCGGCTACTTCGCCCGGCAGGCACTGCGCCTGCTCGACGACTGCCGGATCAGGTACGGCCGTCTCGATGCCCCCATCCCCCTGGGCGACCTGGGGGGCACGCTGCGCGTCGAGCTCAACCACTCTGATCCCGGCATTCTGCCCGCCGGCTTCCGATTGGGGGACAACGACTCACGGATTCTCGCGGTCGCGCGCAATCTCCAGGCGGAGGGGTACGACGTGACGGTCGTCTCCAAAGACCTGCCGCTGCGCATCAAGGCCTCGTCGGTCGGCCTCCTCGCCGAGGAGTACCGCGCCGAACTCGCCGTCACGGACTCCGGCTGGACGGGGATGAGCGAGCTGTCCCTCGCAGGGGACCAGATCGACCTCCTCTTCGCCGAGGAGTCCCTCTATGTGCCCGAGGTGAGCGATCTGCCCGTGCACACCGGACTGGTGCTCCAGTCCGAGCGCGGCAAGGCGCTCGGCCGGGTCACCGCCGAGGGCAATGTCCGGCTCGTCCGCGGCGACCGTGAGGCCTTCGGGATCCACGGCCGCAGCGCCGAGCAGCGCATCGCCCTCGATCTCCTCCTCGACCAGGACATCGGCATCGTGTCGATGGGCGGCCGGGCCGGCACCGGCAAGTCGGCGCTGGCCCTGTGCGCGGGTCTGGAGGCGGTCCTGGAGCGCAGGCAGCATCAGAAGGTGATGGTCTTCCGGCCGCTGTACGCGGTCGGCGGCCAGGAACTCGGCTATCTGCCCGGCAGCGAGGCCGAGAAGATGAGCCCCTGGGCGCAGGCCGTCTTCGACACGCTGTCCGCGGTCGCCGGCCGTGAGGTGATCGAGGAGGTGCTGGGGCGCGGCATGCTCGAAGTGCTGCCGCTCACACACATCCGGGGCCGTTCCCTGCATGACGCGTTCGTCATCGTCGACGAGGCCCAGTCCCTGGAGCGGAACGTTCTGTTGACCGTTCTGTCGCGTATCGGGGCGAATTCCCGGGTGGTCCTGACTCATGACGTGGCGCAGCGCGACAACTTGAGGGTGGGCCGGTACGACGGGGTCGTCGCCGTCGTCGAGAAACTCAAGGGTCATCCGCTCTTCGCGCATGTCACGCTCACCCGTTCCGAGCGCTCGCAGATCGCCGCACTCGTGACCGAAATGCTGGAGGACGGTCAGATGTAGGGGGTGTGGGGCGTTCTCGCGGGTAACGCGTATCACGCCCCGTTTCACCACAGTTGGGCGCCGCCCGGCGAAGCCGAAGAGCTTAGCCGGGCGGCGTTCTGGTGCGCGGGTATTTCCGTGAATCCCTTGGGGCAAACGGGGTGTGAGCTTTCCCACGCGGCGGGGAATTGCCTCGCGGCGTCAACGTCCGGCAGAGTCTTGCTTCCGTCAGGCCCCCGCATGCGGCACATGCGTATGCACCTCCACAGGTGCTGCACCACACAACTCAACAGCCGTCGCCGCATGCCGCCCGCGCACCACGCGGCAGTCCCCGTAAGGGGGTTGCCCACCGGGCCCGCGTCTCCCGTGACCCAGCAGTCGGAGACCAGTGCCAGGGGCACGATCGCGCCCCTGAGGTCACCTGCCGGGCGATGCTGGAAGGACACCGTGTGAGCCGGATCTCGGTCCGGGGATTCGCCGTGGCATCGGCCACTGCGGTCACCACCGTCGGCGCTGTCGTGGGTGTTGCCTCGGGCGACCCCCAGGTCTCGGACGCCAATCTTGAGGCGACCGCAGCCGACACGACGCTCCTCGCAGACATCCCCGCAGGACAGCAGGCGCAGGTGCAGACCGCGTCGCTGGCAGAGCAGGCGGACGTGCAGGCCTCCGCGGCCGACGCGACCGCGAAGAAGTCCGCGGAAGAGTCGGCCCGTATGCAGGCCGCCAAGGACGCCAAGTCCAAGAAGGCGGCGGCCGACGACAAGGCCGAGCAGGAGCGTCTGGACAAGGAGAGGGCCGAACAGGCCAAGAAGGACGCGGAGCGCGCGAGCCGCGACGAGGTCCGCTCCTCCAGCTCCTCCGGCTCCTTCGCCCAGCAGAGCTCTTACACGGTCGCCGACGTCCAGTCGATCGCCCGGCAGATCGTGCCGGCCGACCAGTTCCAGTGCTTCAGCAACATCGTGAATCACGAGTCGACCTGGAACTACCAGGCGGAGAACCCGTCTTCCGGTGCGTACGGTCTTGTCCAGGCGCTCCCCGCCTCCAAGATGTCCTCCGCGGGCGCCGACTGGCGGACCAACCCGGCCACGCAGATCAAGTGGGGCCTGAACTACATGAACGACCGCTACGACAGCCCCTGTGGCGCCTGGTCGTTCTGGCAGGCCAACAACTACTACTAGAGGCATCCCCGGCCCGTCCGGCCGGAAGTCCGGTCCGTCCGGCGCTCAACCTCGCGCAGCCCCTCGCCGTCCTACGGTGGGGGGCTGCGCACGTGTACGGTCATTCCTGAACTGCCCCGGGGAGCGAGTGGGGAGTCAAGCAGGGGGGAAGAGGGAACATCATGTCGAGAGTGCCGTCCTGGCTCGGTCAGGTGGGTGCGGAACTGACCCGTATGAGCGCGCGTTTCGAAGAGCGCAGAGCCGAGGCCGAGGCCGACGACGAACCGGTCACCACGCGGGCGGACATCCCCCCGCCCCCCTCGTACGCCCCCGTTGTCGCGGCGAAGCCCGATCCCGTCTCCGCCATCCCCTGGGGCATGCGGGTCGCCGGTGAGGCCGCCTGGCGGCTCCTCGTCCTCGGTGGCCTGCTCTGGGTGCTCATGCGTGTCATCAGCGCCGTGCAACTGGTCGTCATGTCCTTCGTCATCGCGCTGCTCATCACCGCGCTCCTCCAGCCCACGGTCGTCCGCCTCAAGGGGCTCGGCGTACCGCGCGGACTGGCCACGGCCCTCACCGCGATAGCGGGATTCGTCCTGATGGGGCTGGTCGGCTGGTTCGTCGTGTGGCAGGTCATGGAGAACATCGACGACCTCTCCAACCGCGTCACGGACGGCATCAACGAGCTGAAGCAATGGCTGCTCAACAGCCCGTTCCATGTGACCGAGGACCAGATCAACGACATCGCGAAGAGCCTGAGCGACGCCGTCGGGTCCAACACCGAGGAGATCACCTCCGCCGGCCTTCAGGGCGTGACGGTGATGGTCGAGTTCCTGACCGGAATGTTCCTCGCGATGTTCTCGACGCTCTTCCTGATGTACGACGGCAGCAAGATCTGGCAGTGGACGCTCAAACTGGTCCCGGCGCAGGCCCGTGAGGGAGTCGCCGGAGCGGGTCCGCGGGCCTGGCACACCCTCACCGCCTACGTGCGTGGCACGGTCCTGGTCGCCCTGATCGACGCGATATTCATCGGTCTCGGGCTCTACTTCCTCGATGTCCCGCTCGCCGTGCCGCTCGCCGTCTTCATCTTCCTCGGCGCCTTCATCCCGCTGGTCGGCGCCGTGATCTCGGGCGCCCTGGCGGTGGTGGTGGCGCTGGTCACCCAGGACGTGTTCACCGCGCTGATGGTGCTGCTCGTCGTCCTGGGCGTCCAGCAGATCGAGGGCCATGTGCTCCAGCCCTTCATCCTGGGCCGCGCGGTACGGGTGCATCCGCTCGCCGTCGTCCTCGCGGTCGCCATCGGCGGTCTGGTCGCGGGCATCGGGGGCGCGGTGGTCGCGGTGCCGCTGGTGGCGGTCACCAACACCGTCGTCGGCTACCTCCGCGCGTACAGCCAGGAACAGGACCTGCGGAACTCGCCCTCGCCGCACGGCCCGGCGCGCACCGACGCCCAGCCCGACCCGACGCCCGTACCCGCCGCATCAGTTCCGGCGGCGGCCCCGGCGCCGTCGGCCACGCCCGCCTCCGCCGAGGCGGCGGACGGCACGCGGTGATCTCCGAACCGGAGCTGGAAGGCGAGCCGAACGGGCGGACCGGGCAGGCGTCGTCGTCGGCGGAACGGCCGGCGGGCGTGTGACGGCAGACGTGAGGGGCCCGGCGGACAGGCTGTCCACCGGGCCCCTCGTCTTCGCGGGACTGTCTCCGCGTAACGCCTACTCGGCCGGGACGGCGTCGGCGAGTACGGCCTCGGAGTCGATCGTCGCGCCGACCGCCTGGATCACCGCGGCGATCTTGACGGCTTCCTGGATCGTCTCGCGGTCCACGTCGGCCTTGCGGAGCACCTGCTCGTGCGAGTCGAGGCACTGGCCGCAGCCGTTGATGGCGGAGACGGCGAGCGACCACAGCTCGAAGTCCACCTTCTCCACACCCGGGTTGCCGATCACGTTCATCCGCAGACCGGCGCGCATAGTCCCGTACTCGGGGTCCGACAGCAGGTGCCGGGTCCGGTAGAAGACGTTGTTCATCGCCATGATCGCGGCGGCCGACTTGGCGGCGGTGTACGCCTCGGGGCTCAGGTTGGCCTTGGCCTCCGGCTCCAGTTCGCGCAGCACGCGCGGCGAGCGCGAGGCGATCGCGCAGGCCAGTACCGTGCCCCAGAGCCGCTGCTGCGGCAGCTCGCTGTTGCCGATGACCGAACCGAGGTTCAGTCGCAGGTCCTTGGCGTAGTCCGGCAGGGCCGACTTCAGTTCATCGAGAGCCATCGGATATCACTCTCCCGACAGGAGCTTGACGGGGTCGAGCGTGGTCTCGCCCTTGTTCCAGTTGCACGGGCACAGCTCGTCGGTCTGCAGAGCGTCCAGCACCCGCAGGACCTCCTTGGGGTTACGGCCCACGGAACCGGCGGTCACCATCGTGAACTGGATCTCGTTGTCCGGGTCGACGATGAAGACGGCGCGCTGCGCGAAGCCGTCCTCGCCCTCGATGCCCAGGTCGCGCATCAGCTCGTGCTTCGAGTCGGCCAGCATCGGGAAGGGCAGGTCGCGCAGGTCGGGGTGGTCCTTGCGCCAGGCGTGGTGCACGAACTCGGAGTCGCCCGAGAAGCCGAGGATCTGGGTGTCACGGTCGGCGAAGTCCTCGTTGAGCTTGCCGAAGGCCGCGATCTCGGTCGGGCACACGAACGTGAAGTCCTTGGGCCAGGCGAAGATGACCTTCCACTTGCCTTCGTAGGTCTTGTGGTTGATCTCCTCGAACTCCTTGCCGCTCTCGAGTGAGACGCAGGCGGTCAGTTCGAACGAGGGGAACTTGTCACCAACAGTGAGCACGCGCACTCCTTGTGGGGAAAGGAGATCCCATTTGGGGGTCTTCCGGGCGGTTGGGCAGATCACTGATGGTGGCACGGACGATATTGATCACGGAAATAGCTAGACTCGGTCGCCGCGATCGGAAGGACCTATCAGTGGTGCCCACGAGTTACGTCAAACACTCCGGCCAGCGGGGCAAACAGCCCAGTCTGTCCCAGTTGCGCGCCTTCGCGGCCGTCGCCGAGCAGCTGCATTTCCGGGACGCGGCCGCCGCGATCGGGATGAGCCAGCCCGCTCTCTCCGGGGCCGTCTCGGCGCTGGAAGAGGTGCTCGGCGTACAGCTCGTGGAGCGTACGACACGCAAGGTGATGCTCTCCTCGGCCGGTGAGCGGCTCGCGGTCCGGGCGAGGACCGTACTGGACGCGGTCGGCGCGCTGCTGGACGAGGCCGAGGCGGTACGGGCCCCCTTCACCGGGATCCTCCGGCTCGGGGTGATCCCGACCGTGGCACCGTATCTGCTGCCGACGGTGCTCCGGCTGGCGCACGGGCGCTATCCGGAGCTGGATCTCCAGGTGCACGAGGAACAGACGTCGTCCCTGCTGGACGGGGTGGCGGCCGGCCGGCTGGACCTGCTGCTGCTCGCCGTGCCGCTCGGCCAGCCGGGAATCACCGAACTGCCGCTGTTCGACGAGGACTTCGTCCTGGTCACGCCGGACGCCCACCGGCTCGGCGGATGCCGGGACCTGCCGCGCGAGGCGCTGCGCGAGCTGCCGCTGCTGCTGCTCGACGAGGGGCACTGTCTGCGCGACCAGGCACTGGACATCTGCCGCGAGGCGGGGCGTACCGACGGCGTGCCCGCGACGACCACCGCGGCCGGCCTGTCCACGCTGGTGCAATTGGTGGCGGGCGGGCTCGGGGTCACGCTGCTGCCGCGGACGGCGGTCCAGGTCGAGACGGGGCGTAACGACCGGCTGGCGACGGGGTACTTCGCGGACCCCGCGCCGTCGCGCCGGATCGCGCTGGCGATGCGGACGGGCGCGGCGCGCGGCGGGGAGTTCGAGACGTTCGCGGAGGCGCTGCGGGAGGCGCTGAGGGAGTTGCCGGTGCGCGTGGCCGGGCCCGCGCCCGCGTGCGTACCGGCGCAGCGGCGGGAGCCGGGCTGAGGCGGGGCCGGGGCCGGGATCGGGCGCGGACGCCGGGCACCCGGGCACCCGGGCCATCGGCCGAGGTGCCCGGCAGCCGGGTCGCGGGCGGACGGGGCGCCTGGCGGCCCGTGGCTCGGTACCCCCGTGGCCCGTGACTCGGTTGCCCGGTTGCCCGTGGCTCGGCGGCCGTACTACGGACCTGCGCCCGGTGCCCGCGCCCCCAACACCCGTGGCCCCGGCGGGTGGTCATATCGACCCCCGCTGGTGGCTCACTCCGTTCGCAGTCCCTCCGGCCGCATCATCCGCCACAGCGGCGGCATGCTGAGCACCGTAACCAGCAGGATCACTGCGGCGCCCGCGCCCGCGTAGGGCACGAAGCCCCACCAGTCGCCGACCGGTTTGGCGATCATGTTGAGCAGGACGGCCCCGAGGGCCAGCCCGCCCGCGATGGCCAGTGCCGTACCGACCACCACCGGTACGGCGGTCTGCCAGAGCACTGACCAGGCGAGCGTCGCCCGACGTGTACCGAACGCCACCAGGACCGACAACAGCCGCCTGCGTTCACGCAGTTGCTCGATCTGTGAGATGAGCATGCTCGCGGCGATCAGCCCCATCGTGGCGGTGCCGCCGATCATCAGCCCGGTCCGCACACTGGCGTACTGCTTGTCCCGCTCGACGCGCTTGACCGTCGTCACCCGCATCGACGGGTCGAGACCGGCCGCTGTGTTGCGTACATGCTCCACCGCGTCCGGCACCCGGTCGTCCACCCGGATCGTGGCCGTGGTCGTCGCGCTCGTCAACCGGCTCGGGTCGATGGCACCGGGTGTGGCGAAGATGCCGTCGGTCTCGCGCCCGAGAGGATCCTTCCGGGCCTGGACCGTACGGGCCGGCGCCGGCAGCGTCCACAGCACCGGCGGCGAACCGTCGCGCGCGGAACGCGTGTTGAGGTCGACAGGCTTTCCCGGCCTGGCGGTCTCGTCGACCCAGTCGTTCATCCGCTTCTGCCCGGGGATGTGGGACACGAAGGCGTCTCCGTCCGCGCAGGAGGGCAGCTTCGCGAGTTCCCGCAGGGTGGCGCAGGTGCCGACGGTCAGGGTGGTGGTCGGACGGATGCCGCCGTCCGGCACGGGCCCCGGCGCGATCACATACTTCTCGACCGTGCCGATGACCTTGGTGACGCCCTTGGTGGCCCGGAAATCGTCGATCATCCGCTGGGCCAGTTCCCCGTTCCCGAACGACGCGCTGACCGTGATGTTCGCGCGCGTCGGGTCCTGGCCGGTGGGCTTGACGAAGGCCTCGTGCATCCCGCCGAACATCATCTGGAGGGCGATGGCGCCCGCCACCACCACGGTGATCCCGCTGACGGCCCGCGCCGCCGAGCCGCTGCCCAACTGAAGCCTGCGGGTCGCGAGTTGCCAGGCGACGGGTCCGCCGCGCAGCCGGGCCACGGCGGCCTCGACCGCCCAGGGCAGCAGGGTGGTCAGACCGACCAGCACGAGCACCGCGCCGCTCGCGATGGTGTACTGGTCGACCGTTCGGGTCTCTTCGTTCACGGTCCGGGTCGTCATCAGGAGGGCGATGCCGACGAGAGGTATCGGCAGCCGCCACCACAGCCGACGGCGGCAGGTGCCGGAGTTCCGTACGACGCCCAGCGGTTCGATGGCGACCGACCGCAGCGCGACCAGCGTCACCGCGACGGCGGCGACCGGTACGGCCGGCACGATCAGCGTGGCGAGCGCGGGTACGGGGCTGAGATCGGCGGGGAAGGCGCTGAGGTTCCACAGCCGCATCCCGCCCACGAAGGGCCGCGCCGCGAGGAAGAGCACGAGCCCGACGAACACGCCCAGGGCCGACCCGAACAGCGCCTCTCCGGCCGCGATACGCCGGGTCATCGCGATGTCGGCGCCCACCAGCCGCAGCGCGGCGAGCCTGCGGTCCCTGCGGTCGCCGCCGAAGCGGACGGCGGTGGCGATGAAGATGGCCACGGGCACCAGCAGAACGACACAGATCAGGATGACCAGTACCACCACGGACGGGTTCATGGGAGTGGGCGAGGTGTCGTCGCCCCACCCCGAGGTCCTGCTGCCGCCCCTCGCGAGGGTGAGCGTGTCACTGCCCGCGTAGAAACGCAGCTCGCCGGGGTCGAGCAGGCCGGGATCGGCGATGGTGCCGACGATCCGGTGGCCGAGCCGCTCCTTGAGGAGGGCGCCGTCGGGCGAGCCGAGCAGATCCCGCAGGGCGGGGGAGACCACCATCTCGCCGGGGGCCGGTATCTTCCCGACCCCGGGCGGTGCGGGTGCGTTCGGGCCGTCGGGGCGCAGCAGCTCACCACCGACGGGGTCGTCGCGGTACTCGGTGCTCGCGTCGACGTGCAGAAGGGTCGCGTCCGAGCGCTCCACCTGGGCGCCGGACCACGTGCCGACGGCGATACGGCCATCGCCGCGGTCGCTCCGCGCGTCGATCATCCGCGGTACGGACGCGGCGAAGAAGAGCAGCGTCACACCGATGCCGACTCCCACCGCGGTCAGGGTGGTCCGGACCCAGCCCTCGCGCCCGCCCGCCGCGGCGAACCGTATGCCGAGCCCGAGGTCACGCACCCGGGCGCCGATGCCCCCGGGAGGCGCGTTCCCGTTCCCGGTCCGCCGGTCGAGCGGCGTCATACGGCGTGCTCCAGGCCGCCGTACTCCAGGTCGCGGGATTTCCCGTCGCGTATGACGACCTCACGGTCGGAGTACGCGGCGACCCGCGCCTCGTGGGTGACCAGGACGACGGCGACGTCGCCGGCCCTGGCCGCCTCGGTGAGCAGCTCCATCACCCGCTCGCCGTTGAGGGAGTCGAGGGCGCCGGTCGGCTCGTCGGCGAAGACCAGCCGCGGGGAGGCGACCAGCGAACGGGCCACCGCGACCCGCTGCCCCTGCCCACCGGAGACCTCGCCGGGCCGCTTCGCCCCGATGCCGTCGACCTCCAGGCGTTCCATCCAGTCCAGGGCGGTACGTTCGGCGTCCTTGCGCCGGACGCCGGTCAGCCGCAGCGGCAGCGCCACGTTCTCCACGCACGTCAACTCGGGTACGAGCTGGCCGAACTGGAAGACGAAGCCGAACTCGGTACGGCGCAGGGTGCTGCGCTCGGCGTCCGACATGGCGGTCAGGGGGCCGCCCTTGTAGGTGATGGTGCCCGAGTCGGGGGTGACGATCCCGGCGAGGCAGTGCAGCAGGGTCGACTTGCCGGAGCCGGACGCACCCATGACGGCGACGATCTCACCGGGCCGGATGGAGAACGACGCGCCGTCGAGCGCGGCGGTCGGGCCGTAGGCCTTGCGCAGGTCGTCGGCCACGAGCAGCGGTTCGCCGGTCGCCATCAGCGCACCTTCTCCGCGAGCTTGTCGAGCCGGGCCGCGGTCAGCTCCAGCCAGCGCAGATCCGCCTCCAGGTGGAACAGCGCGTGGTCGCAGATCAGTTGGTCGACCAGGTCGCCCTCGCGCTTGCGCGCGGTGAGGTCGCGCATCATCCGCAGATGTTCGGCGCGCTGGGTGTCGAGCAGATCGGTGGCGCTGCGGTCGGTGAGCAGCGCGATGACGACCTTCGTGTAGAGGGTCGACTGGAGGTACGGTTCCGGCTTCTCCGGCTGGTCGAGCCAGTGCTTGACGTCGATGACGCCGGCCGGGGTGATCGCGTACCGCTTACGCTCGGGACCGGCTCCGGCCTCGATCCCGTCGACTTCGACGAGCCCGTTCTTCAGGAGGCGGGACATGGTCGAGTAGACCTGCCCGTAATGGAGGGGCCGGTCATGTCCAAATTGCTGGTCGAACGCGCGCTTGAGGTCGTAGCCGTGGCGCGGTCCCGATTCGAGGAGCCCGAGAAGGGTGTGACCGATTGACATGCGGGCAACTATACACCGCGCGTATACATCGCATGAATAGCCCGCACCCTTCCCGCGAACAGATCTCCGGCGCGGGCCGGAGCCCTCCACCCCCCATCGGGGGGGCGTATGGACACACGAGGCGACCCGCGGACGAGGGGACGGGCGGGAGGGGGGCGGGGTCGCAGGAGGTGACGTGTCCGGACGTAAAGCGTGATTTGTGCCGCACGCCGGCCCGCACCTGAAAGACGAACCCGCACGCGGCGTAAATCATGCAGTCCGGACATGCGCCTCCGGAGCCCCCGGCCCCCGCACCACCCACACGCCGCGCCGCACCCCGACCCGCCCCGCAGGACACCGCGCCCCCGGCTACCGGTCGCCCGCCGAACCGCCCCCGGCGTCATCGTCCGCCCCCGACGACTCCGACGCCCCCGACGACTCCGGCGGCCCCGACGGCTCCGGCGCCCCCGCCTTCCGCGGCCGCCCCCGCCGCGGAATCGGCCCCGCGTTCCCCGGCAGCCGCCCCGCGTCCGCCAGCGCCCGTCGCAACAGGAACTCGATCTGCGCGTTCGCGCTGCGCAGTTCGTCGGACGCCCAGCGGGCCAGGGCGTCGTACACCGCCGGATCCACGCGCAGCAGGATCTGCTTTCGTTCGGTCACTGGTAAAGCGTGCCCGTGTTGACGACGGGCTGGGCGGCGCGGTCCCCGCACAGCACGACGAGCAGGTTGCTCACCATCGCGGCCTTGCGCTCCGAGTCCAGCTCCACGATGTCCTCCTCCGTCAGTCGGGTCAGTGCCGCCTCGACCATGCCGACCGCGCCGTCCACGATCTCCCGGCGAGCCGCGACGACCGCGCCCGCCTGCTGGCGCTGGAGCATCGCGGAGGCGATCTCCGGGGCGTACGCGAGGTGCGTGAAGCGGGACTCGATGATGTGGACGCCGGCCGCCTCCACCCGGGCGTGCAGTTCGACGGCGAGCTTCTCGGTGATCTCCTCGGCGTTGCCGCGCAGCGAGAGGCCGTCCTTCTCGTGAGCGTCGTACGGGTACTCGATGGCGATGTGCCGTACGGCGGCCTCGGTCTGGGTGGAGACGAACTCCAGGAAGTCGTCCACCTCGAACAGTGCCTGTGCCGTGTCCTCGACCTTCCAGACCACGACCGCGGCCAGCTCGATCGGGTTGCCGTAGGCGTCGTTGACCTTGAGGACGGCCGTCTCGTGGTTCCGCACCCGCGTGGAGATCTCCGTACGGGAGGTGAGCGGGTTGACCCAGCGCAGTCCGTCCGTACGGATCGTGCCGCGGTAGCTGCCGAAGAGCTGGACGACCCGGGCCTCGCCGGGCGACACCGTGTTCAGTCCGCACATCGCGAAGAACGCGACGATCGCTATGAGTATGCCGACGCCGATCAGTGCGGCCTTCGGGCCGTCCGAGGTGAGCGTGGCGCCCAGGGCGATCAGGGCGACGCCCAGGCCGAGTCCGAGCAGTCCGAGCAGCAGGGCGAGGCCGCCGCCGATGTTGTGGGCGGCGAATTCCCGGACCCGTGGGGCGGGCATCTCGGGCAGGTCGTCGGCGAGAGGTGTGCTGGTGGTGGTCATGATCGGGCCCCGTTTCCGTGCTGATCCCGCGGTTCCGCGGTGGCTATCATTCTGATACCACATTAATGGCTTTGGCAACCCTGAGGCCCTCTCGTGAGTCGGTTCCAGTGGGTACGGGTGCTGATTGTCACGCCCGGAAAGGCCGGATCGGTTGGTCTTTGTCACAGCGGGCGGTGTTAGCTTTCTGAGCTGATTCCGGACCAGAGGCGCCAAAGAGCCAAGGGGCACCAAGAGGCCAAGAGGCGCCAAAGAGCCAAGAGGCGCCTAAAAGCGCGAGAGACGGCAAGAGACGGCAAGACCCGCGACACCGATACCGACGGCACGACACCAACACCGACGGCGACAGACCTGAGAGCGGAGCTGCACGGCCATGGCCCGAGCGGAAGCCACACGTGCCCGGAAGCATGGAACGCGCCGGGCGGAGAGAGGGGGAGGCGGCGGCATACGCCGCTTCTTCACGCCGAGGAAGCTGCTCGGCACGTTCTTCGGGCTCTGTCTGCTCGGCATGGGCGGGCTCTTCGTGATCTATCTGATCGTCCCCGTGCCCAGCGCCAACGCGCAGGCCGAGATGCAGAGCAACGTCTACAAGTACAGCGACGGGAAGATCCTCACCCGCACGGGCCAGGTCAACCGCGAGATCGTCGGCCTGGACCAGATCCCCAAGGGGATCCAGCGGTCCTTCGTCGCCGCCGAGAACAAGGGGTTCTACGGCGACTCCGGCGTCGACATCAAGGGCACGGCCCGCGGCCTGATGAACACCCTCTCCGGCAAGGGCAAGCAGGGCGGCTCGACGATCACCCAGCAGTACGTCAAGAACTACTACCTGGACCAGGACCAGACGGTCACCCGCAAGCTCAAGGAGCTGGTGATCTCCCTGAAGGTGGACCAGAACAAGGGCAAGAACGAGATCCTCGCCGGGTACATCAACACCAGCTACTACGGGCGCGGCGCGTACGGCATCCAGGCCGCGGCCCAGGCGTACTACGGCATCGACGCGTCCAAGCTGAGTGTCGCGCAGGGCGCCTACCTCGCCGCACTGCTCCAGGCCCCCAGCCAGTACGACTGGTCCTCGGCCACCGCCACCGGCAAGAAGCTGGCCACCGAGCGCTGGAACTATGTCCTCGACAACATGGTCGAACAGCACTGGCTGGACTCCTCGGCCCGCTCCGGCCTGAAGTTCCCCGTCCCGCACGAGCCCAAGGCGGCCCCCGGCATGGAGGGTCAGACCGGCTATCTCGTCGAGGCCGCCAATGACGAACTGGCCGCCCAGGGCATCGACAAGAGCGAGATCGACGCGGGCGGCTGGACGGTCACCCTCAACATCGACCGGAAGCGGCAGAAGCAGCTGGAGAAGTCGGTCGACAAGCAGCTGGAGAGCAAGCTCGACCGCAAGGGCAACAAGACGGACGCCACGGTGCAGGCGGGAGCGACGTCCGTCGACCCGAAGACCGGCCGGGTCGTCGCGCTGTACGGCGGCAGGAACGCCACCGAACACTGGATATCCAACGCCACCCGCTCCGATTACCAGCCCGCCTCGACCTTCAAGCCGATCGTCCTCACCTCCGCCCTGGAGAACGGCGCCCAGACGCAGGACGGCCGGCGGATCGGCATCGGCACGATGTACGACGGCACCAGCAAGCGGCCCGTCGTGGGCAGCGACACCCCCTTCGCCCCGCAGAACGAGGACGACCGGGACTACGGCCCCGTCGACGTCCAGACCGCGATGAACGACTCCATCAACTCCGTCTTCGCGCAGATGGTCGTGGACGTCACCCCCAGCGCGGTCAAGCGGACCGCGCTGGACCTCGGGATGCCGGACAAGAACTTCCCCGAGCGCCCCGCGATCACTCTCGGCACGATGAACGCCTCCACCTGGGACATGGCCGGTGTGTACGCGACGCTCGACAACCACGGCACGAAGGTCACGCCGACCATCGTGAAGTCGGCCGAGCACAAGGACCGTACGGTCGAGATGCCGGACCCGGTGGGCGAGCAGGCGGTCAGCAGGGAGACGGCCGACACCGTGACCCGTACGCTGCAAGGCGTCGTCGACAACGGCTCGGGCGCCGAGGCCAACACCTCCGCCTATGACGCGGCGGGCAAGACCGGTACGTCGGAGAACAACAAGTCCGCGTGGTTCGCCGGCTACACCCCCCGGCTCACCACGGTCGTGGCGCTGTTCGGCGAGTCGACCAAGGAGGGCGGCGGCCAGGTCACCCTGACCGGCACCGCCAACAGCGGCCGTGCCAACGGCGGTGGCTTCCCCGCCAGGATCTGGGCGGACTACACCCTCGGCGCGCTGAACGGCGGATCCGATGAGCAGTTCGACCTGGACGTCGCCCCACCCGTACAGACCGGGGTGACGAAATCGCCGACCGCACCCAGTCCGACGACGACGCCGACCACGGAGTCACCGGACCCCACGCCCACGACACCGTCGCCCGATCCCACCGAATCGACGAGCGAGTCCCCGCCCGCGCCGCCGACGGATTCGCCGCCGGCCACGGAGCCCGGCGGCGGGGAGACCGGCGACCCGTGGCCACCCGACGGTGGGGAGACCGGTGACCCCACGGGCGGCGCGGACCCGCCCGGAGACGGCGACCAACTGCCGTTCGGCCAGTAGCTGTACGGGGTTCCAGTAGCTGTACAGGGTTACAGAGTTACGGGGTGGCCCCGGCAGGCACGTACAAGCCTGCCGGGGCCACCCCGTAACCATCGCGGTCCGACGCCGGTCCGACGCCGGTCCGCGCCGGACCGGTCAGCCGCCGTTCACCTTCTTGGCGATCCGGTCGCCGATGTTCTTGTCGATGTTGCGCCAGTACTGGAGCGCCCGTTCCAGCACGGGCGCGGACACTCCCTGCGCGAGATGGCCGGCGACGTTCGACACCAGCCGGTCGCGCTGCGCGTCGTCCAGCACCTGGCGGACCTGTGTGCCCGCCTGGCCCCAGTCGTCGTCCTCGCGGTGCGGCTTGTACGCCTCGCGCACCATCTCGCCCGCCGAGGCCCAGCCCGCCGGCTCGCCGAAGCGCTCGGTGTCGGCGGCGGGACCGCCGTACGAGTTCGGCGCGTACGGCCTCGCCGCGTTCGACGCCACGTACCGCATCGGACCGTCCTTGGAGTACGAATCCACCCGCGAATGCGGCCGGTTGGGCGGCAGCTGGGTGTAGTTCGGACCGATCCGGTACCGGTGCGTGTCCGGGTACGAGAAGAGCCGGCCGAGCAGCATCTTGTCCGGGGACGGGCCGATGCCCGGCACCAGGTTCGAGGGCTCGAACGCGGCCTGCTCGATATGGATGAAGAAATTGTCCGGGTTCTTGTTGAGCGTCATCCGGCCGACATCGATCAACGGGTAGTCGCCGTGCGGCCACACCTTGGTCAGGTCGAACGGGTTGAAGCGGTAGTCGGCCGCCGCCTCGAACGGCATGATCTGGACCTTCAGGCTCCAGGTCGGCGCGTTCCCGGACTCGATCGACTCGTACAGGTCACGGCGGTGGTGGTCGCCGTCCGTGCCGGCCATCTCGTCGGCGTCGGCCTGGCTGAGGTAGTCGATGCCCTGGTCGGTCTTGAAGTGGTACTTCACCCAGAACCGCTCGCCCCCGGCATTCACCCACATATAGGTGTGCGAGCTGTAGCCGTTCATGTGCCGGAAGGACTTCGGGATGCCCCGGTCGCCCATCAGCCAGGTCACCTGGTGCGCGGACTCGGGGGAGAGCGTCCAGAAGTCCCACTGCATGTCGTTGTTGCGCAGCCCGGTGGCCGGGTGGCGTTTCTGCGAGCGGATGAAGTCCTGGAACTTGATCGGATCGCGTACGAAGAAGACCGGCGTGTTATTACCGACCATGTCGTAGTTGCCGTGTTCCGTATAGAACTTGAGCGCGAAACCGCGGGGGTCCCGCCAGGTGTCGGGCGAGCCGAGCTCACCGGCGACCGTCGAGAAGCGGGCCAGCATCTCGGTGCGCCGGCCCGGCTGGAAGAGGTCGGCCTTGGTGAACTGGCTGACGTCGTTGGTGACTTCGAAGACGCCGTAGGCGCCCGCGCCCTTGGCGTGGACCACTCGTTCGGGGACCCGTTCACGGTTGAACTGGGCCATTTTCTCGATGAGGTAGTGGTCCTGGAGCAGGATGGGGCCGTCGGGGCTGATGGTGAGCGAGTGCTCGTCGCTCTCCACCGGGATGCCGACGTTGTTCGTGGTGTAGGGAGTCCTGGGGGATGACTCGGCCATGAGTGTCCTCCCGTCGAGAGAAGGCCCGAACCACGTGAACCGAGGGAGTGGAAACCCAGATCCTGTGCCGGGCTGGGACAGCGGTCACTACGGCCGCCTGCCCCAGCTAACCTCTACGACACCTTGTCGGCAACATTTGGAAACGGGCCCGCCCTGAGCCCGCTCGGCCCCGCGAACCAGGCCTCGGTGAACGAGATCCCGCGTGCCGAACGGCCCCCGTAGCGATCGCATCGGGCCCCGAACCGATCGCGTCGGGCGAACTGATCATGCCGGCGCCGAACCGATCGTGTCGGGTTCCCGAACCGATCGTGTCGGGGCCCGTACCGATCACGTCCGGGTCGAGATCTCGAACCAGACCACCTTCCCGGTGGACAGCCGGGTCGCTCCCCAGCGCCGTGCGAGCCGGTTGACCAGGAACAGTCCCCGTCCGCCCTCGTCCGTGTCGCGGGCGCGCCGCTGCCTGGGCAGCTGCGGTGAATCGTCCCCGACCTCGCAGCGCAGTACGTCCGTGCGGAGCAGCCGCAGCGTCACCGGACGCTCCGCGTACCGCACGGCGTTGGTCACGACCTCGCTGATCAGCAGCTCGACCGAGTCGCTCAGCTCTTCCAGGTTCCAGCGGGACAGCGCCCGCCGGGCCAGCCGTCGGGCCCGCCCGGGAGCGGCGTCCTCCGGCTCCAGGAACCAGTACGCGACATCGCTCGGCGCGATGCCGTCGAACCGGGCCGCGAGCAGCGCGATGTCGTCGTCCCGGTCGCCCGGTCCCAGCACATCGAGCACGTCGTCGCAGAGCGCCTCCAGCGGCGGGGAATGGTCGGGCCCGGTCAGCTGCGCGGTGGCCGCGAGGCGCTCCCGCAACTGCTCGATACCCGTCCAGACGTCACGCAGCCGCGACTCGACCAGACCGTCCGTGTAGAGCAGCAGTGTCGCTCCGGCGGGCGCGTCCAGCTCGACGGCCTCGAAGTCCACCCCGCCGACCCCGATCGGCGCCCCGGGCGGTACCCGGAGCACCTCGGCCCGGCCGCCCAGATGCAGCAGTATCGGCGGCGGATGCCCGGCGTTGGCGATGGTGATCCGGTGCGCGACCGGGTCGTAGACCGCGTAGAGACAGGTGGCCATCCGGTCCGTGCCGAGCCGTTGGGCCTGCTCGTCCAGGTGGTGCAGCACTTCCTGCGGCGGCAGGTCCAGACCGGCGAGGGTCTGCGCCGTCGTCCGCAGCTGGCCCATGATCGCCGCGGAGGTCATGGAGTGCCCCATGACATCGCCGACGACCAGCGCCACCCGGCTGCCCGGCAGCGGGATCGCGTCGTACCAGTCACCACCGACCCGGGCCGTCTCGGCGGCGGGCAGATAGCGCGAGGCCAGCCGCACTCCGGTCGGCTGCGGAAGGTTCTCCGGCAGCATCGTGCGCTGGAGCTCGTCGGCGATGTACGCCTCGCGGCCGTACAGCACCGCCTTGTCGATCCCCAGCGCCGTGTGCGTCGCCAGCTGCGCCGCGACCAGCAGATCGTTCGGCTCGAAGGGCGACCGGTCCGGCCTCCGCAGGAACACCGCGGCGCCGATGACCCGCCGTCGGCCCCGCAGCGGCGCGAGGATCGCGCGGTGCCCGGTCGGTACGGTGCGGTCCACGCCCAGCAGCTCGGGCAGCGCGGCGCGGGCCGCGGCCGAGTCGCCGAAGACCGGACGCACGCCGCGCAGCACCTCGGAGAGCGCGCCCCCGGAGTGCACCTCGCACAGCTCCGCCGCCGGCATCAGATCGGACTGCGGATCCAGGATCGGCAGCCGCAGCCCCTCGGTGACCTGTACCTGTGGCGGGATGGGGCTGATGGGCGAGCCGTTCTCGGTGTCCTCGTCGGTCAGCCGCAGCCGGTCCGTGCGCCGCAGCCGCAGCACGAACGGCGACACCGGCCGCTCGTCGCCGACCGGCAGCGGATCACGCAGATAGACGAGTATCGCGTCGGAGAACGTCGGTACGGTCGCCCTGCACAGCCCCAGCACGATCTCGTCCAGGTCTATGCCGCGTGCGATACGGCGGGTGGCGGCTCCCACGAAGCGCAGCCGGTCGCCCTCGCGCCGTGCGGTCCCCGCGGGGTCCGCCGCCGGGGCCGGCACCGTGGGCTGAGGCGGCGCCGAGGCTGCCGCCTCCTGCCGCGGCCTCGTGCGTTCCTGCGACCGGGCAACCAGTGGCTGCCGGCCTTCGTGGGAGGGGGGGTGCTCCGTCACGCGTGGGGTTCCGTCCGTCCGGGCCGGTGGTGCGATGCGATCGCTTCGACAGGGTGGCAGCCCTCCCGCACGGCTCCACCCCCTCGAGTGATTCACGCGGTCGATGTGATTCACGGTCGTTGTGACTTGCGGTCGTAGCGACTAACGGTGTGACGTGTGGTGTGACATGCGGCCAATCCGTGCGCTGCGCTCACCCGTTGACACGGGCGCCGATGTTCCGGAGGACGATCCTACGTTTGAACCCTGGGGCCACATCAAGGGTCTCATGGCCCTGAGAGCGCTGCCCGGGTGATCACGGCGTTGGTCAGCACGCATACGGGCAGGGCTCGTTCGGGTGGGACCGCCCCGGGACGGAGTCATCCGTACGAGGGGCGTTCGGGCAGGAATCGTCCCGGTGTGAGTCATTCGTACGGGGGGCAATGGGTGGCGTACTGATGCCAGCGAGACGCGTACGGGTGCCGACAAGTCGTGTACAGATGTCAACGAGTCGCGTACGAATGCCGAGGAGTCGTGTACAGGCGACGACGAGTCGCGTACGGGTGCCACCGCGCTTCGTGTGTGGTTCATCGCGCTCGGACCTCCGCTCGTACCGGCGCCCGGTCCCAGCCGTCCGGCAGCCGGGGCACCCCCCAGCGGGGGTCGGGCCGCCAGTGCTCCCAGCCGTCGCGGAACGGGGCGCCCCAGGCGTCGATCAGGTCGACCGCCGCCCGCCCGGCCTTCCTGACCCGCCGCGCCTGGTCCCGCTCCATCAGTCCGTCCTGCTGGGCCTGGGCGAACTCGTCCTCGTCGCGCCACCGCCAGCTGCGGTCCGGGTAGACATCGATATCGAGGAAATGGTCCTCGGAGTCGATGCCTCCGGCCCAGCGGGTGCGCGGCTCCTCCAGATTCACGTACCAGTTCTGGAAGCGCCAGCCGCGCTCCCACCACAGCCACACCGACCAGGGCTCGCCCGGCCGTGCCAGCTTCAGCACACCCATCCCGTACCAGCGGTCGTGCGCCACCGTGCGCGGCTTGGTGTAGCGGCTGGTCAGTGGCTCGTGGTGGACGGGTGTACCGTCCGCGAGCACCGGCCGTACGCACGGTGTGTCCGGCGCCAGCCACGCCGCGAGCAGTTCGTCGGTGTCCTGCACGACCGTGACAGGGCGGCAGATATGCACGCGGTCTCCGGCGTTCTCCCGGTACCGCCACAGGATCTGAGTGCCGGGCGCCCAGCGCCGCCCGTCCGTTTCCGTCGCTGCCATGCGCAGATCTTAGGCGTGTCGTACGGATCTTGCCCGGTCCATGGCCGCAGCGGTCCCGTATTCACGGCCGCGACCGACCCGTATTCACGGCCTCGTCATACGCAGCACATCCAGCGCCTCGTCGAGCTGCTCCAGGGTGAGATCGCCGCGCTCCACGTACCCGGCGGCCAGGACCGTCTCGCGGATCGTCCGGTGCTCGGCCAGGGACTTCTTGGCGACCTTGGCCGCCTCCTCGTACCCGATGTACTTGTTCAGCGGGGTGACGACGGACAGGGAGGACTCGGCGTACTCACGGGCCCGGCCGGCGTGCGCGGTGATGCCGTCGACGGTGCGGTCGGCGAGCAGCCGGGAGGCGTTGGCGAGGAGCCGTACGGACTCCAGGAGGTTCTTGGCGATCACCGGGAGCATCACGTTCAGCTCGAAATTCCCGGCGGCGCCGGCCGCGGCGACCGTGGCGTCATTACCGGTGACCTGCGCGGCGACCATCAGCACGGCCTCCGGGATCACCGGGTTGACCTTGCCGGGCATGATCGAGGAACCGGGCTGGAGGTCGGGCAGGCTGATCTCGGCGAGCCCGGTACGCGGGCCCGAGGCCATCCAGCGCAGGTCGTTGCAGATCTTGGTCAGCGAGCCGCCGAGGGTACGGAGCTGTCCCGAGGTCTCCACGAGCCCGTCGCGGGCGCCCTGCGCCTCGAAGTGGTTACGGGCCTCCGTCAGCGGCAGCCCGGTCGCGTCGGCGACCTCGGCGATGACGGCCGCGGAGAACCCGGGCGGGGTGTTGATACCGGTGCCCACCGCCGTACCGCCCAGGGGCAGTTCGGCGAGCCGGGGCAGCGAGGCGGTCAGCCGCTCCACGCCGTACCTGACCTGCGCGGCATAGCCTCCGAACTCCTGGCCCAGCGTGACGGGCGTGGCGTCCATCAGATGCGTACGGCCCGACTTCACGACGTCCTGGAACTCCTCGGCCTTGCGCTCCAGGGAGGCGGCGAGATGCTCCAGGGCCGGGATCAGATCGCCGGTGACGGCGGCGGTCGCGGCGATGTGGATGCTCGATGGGAAAACGTCGTTGGAACTCTGCGAGGCATTGACGTCGTCGTTCGGGTGGACGGGACGGCCGAGGCGCTCGGTGGCGAGCGTGGCGAGCACCTCGTTGGTATTCATGTTCGAAGAGGTACCTGAGCCCGTCTGGAAGACGTCCACCGGAAAGTGTTCGTCCCAGCGGCCCTCCGCGACCTCGGCCGCCGCGGCCTGGATGGCTTCGGCGACATCCTTTCCGATCACATCGAGGTCGGCGTTGACCTTGGCCGCGGCCGACTTGATACGGGCCAGGGCCTCGATGTGCGCGCGTTCGAGCCGCTGTCCCGAGATGGGGAAGTTCTCCACCGCACGCTGTGTCTGGGCCCGCCACTTGGCGTCCGCGGGCACCCGCACCTCGCCCATGGAGTCGTGCTCGGTGCGGTACCGGCTCTTGTCCGGGGTCTGACCGTCTGCGGTCTGACCGTCCAGAGTCTGGCCGTCCGGGGTCCGGCCCCGCCCCACACCCGTGTTCTCGTCCGTCGTCATCGTTGTCGTACCTCCTGTCTGGATGAGCGTCCGGCTGACCTCGTGTGTTCCCCTGAACGCATACGTTCCCCCGAACGAGTGTTCCCGGGGCGCCTCTGCGAAGACGTACCTGTGAAGACGTACCTGTGAAGGCGTATCCGCAAAAAGCGGCGCCCTCCCCGGCGGAATTCCGGGGAGGGCGCGGCGTACGTCCGAGCGGGAGCCGGTCAGGCCAGGCCGGGGCCGCGGACCGGGATGCTGGTGAAGGTCGGGGCGGGGGCCGGCTCGGTGAAGAAGTCGTTGCCCTTGTCGTCCACGACGATGAACGCGGGGAAGTCCTCCACCTCGATCTTCCAGACCGCTTCCATGCCCAGCTCCTCGTACTCCAGGACCTCGACCTTCTTGATGCAGTCCTGGGCGAGACGCGCGGCCGGGCCGCCGATCGAGCCGAGGTAGAAGCCGCCGTGCGAGCCGCAGGCGTCGGTGACCTGTGTGGAGCGGTTGCCCTTGGCGAGCATGACCTTCGAGCCGCCCGCCGCCTGGAACTGCTCCACGTACGAGTCCATCCGCCCGGCCGTCGTCGGACCGAACGAGCCCGAGGCGTATCCCTCGGGGGTCTTCGCCGGGCCCGCGTAGTAGACGGGGTGGTCCTTCAGGTACTGCGGCATCTCCTCGCCCGCGTCGAGCCGCTCCTTGATCTTGGCGTGCGCGATGTCGCGGGCCACGACCAGCGGTCCGGTGAGCGAAAGCCGGGTCTTGACCGGGTACTTGGTCAGCTCGGCGAGCACCTCGTCCATCGGACGGTTGAGGTCGATCCGTACGACGCCGCTCTCGTCCAGGTGCTCGTCGGTCGTGTCGGGGAGGAAGCGCGCCGGGTCCTTCTCCAACTGCTCCAGGAAGACGCCCTCGGCGGTGATCTTCGCGACGGCCTGGCGGTCGGCCGAGCAGGAGACGGCGATCGCGACCGGCAGCGACGCGCCGTGGCGCGGCAGGCGCACCACCCGCACGTCGTGGCAGAAGTACTTTCCGCCGAACTGCGCGCCGATACCGATCTTCTGCGTCAGCTCGAAGACCTTCTCCTCCAGCTCCTTGTCACGGAAGCCGTGACCGGTGGGGGAGCCCTCCGCCGGCAGCTCGTCCAGGTAGTGCGCGGAGGCGTACTTCGCGGTCTTCAGCGCGAACTCGGCCGACGTGCCGCCCACGACGATCGCCAGGTGGTACGGCGGGCACGCGGCCGTACCGAGCGAACGGATCTTCTCCTCCAGGAACTTCATCATGGAAGCCTCGTTGAGGACCGCCTTGGTCTCCTGGTAGAGGAACGACTTGTTGGCGGAGCCGCCGCCCTTCGCCATGAAGAGGAACTTGTAGGCGCCGCCGTCGGTCGCGTACAGCTCGATCTGCGCGGGCAGGTTCGAGCCGGTGTTCTTCTCGTCCCACATGGTCAGCGGGGCCATCTGCGAATAGCGCAGGTTGAGCTTGGTGTACGCGTCGTAGATGCCGTGCGACAGCGCCTCTTCGTCGCCGCCCTCGGTCAGCACGTTCTGACCGCGCTTGCCCATCACGATCGCCGTGCCGGTGTCCTGGCACATCGGGAGGACGCCCGCGGCCGCGATGTTCGCGTTCTTCAGCAGGTCGAGCGCCACGAACTTGTCGTTCGAGGACGCGTCGGGGTCGTCCACGATCCGGCGCAGCTGGGTGAGGTGGGCCGGGCGCAGGTAGTGCGAGATGTCGTGCATCGCCTCGGCGGCGAGCGTCCGCAGTGCCTCCGGGGCGACCTTGAGGAACGTACGCCCGTCGGCCTCGAAGGACGAGACACCGTCGGAGGTCACCAGCCGGTACGGCGTGGTGTCCTCTCCCAGGGGGAGCAGATCGGAGTACGCAAACTCTGGCATTACGGCCATTCCTCACTCGACAGACGGAGGCGCGGCCTCCATTGGCGGCGCGCATCCAGCGTAGGGCGCCGTACTGACACCGCTCCTGTGAGGTAAGGCTCAGTTCCGGCGGTACCCCCGTGTTCGCGGCGCTCTCGGCCGCGCCGGGAAGCGGCGGTCCAGGGGTGTGTTCCCGGCGACAGGGCCGGACAGGCCCTAGTCGCGATCTATCGCGTTTCGCTACGCTGAGGCCGTGGACCTCGAAAAGCACCCTCAGAAGCCGGTCGCGCCGGCGGAGCCCGCGGCCATCCGGGCCTCCGACGCCGACCGGGACCGGATCGCGGACATTCTCCGGGAGGCGCTGGCGGAGGGCCGCCTGGACGCCGAGGAGCACGCCGAGCGGATCGACTCCGTCTACCGGGCGAAGACCGTCGGGGAACTGGAGCCGCTGGTGCGGGACTTGCCGGCCGTCGGTGCCGACGGCCGCCCGACCGGAAGGCCGGTGTCCTCGTCGTCCGCGTACGGATACGGGCCCGAGGATCCGACGGCCCCGGCGGAGAACCTGGTCGCGATCCTCAGCAGCTCAACCCGCAAGGGACGCTGGCGGATCGGGCGCAGGACCAATGCCTTCGCGCTCTTCGGCAATGTCGAGATCGACCTGACCGAGGCGCTGTTCAGTCAGCGCGCCAGCGTGATCAACGCGACGGCTATTTTCGGCAATGTCGAGATCACGGTCCCCGAAAACATCTCGCTGCGCGGCAACGGTACCGGCATCCTGGGCAATTTCGAGGTTCTGGCCCTGGAGGGCGACGACCCGAACGCGCCCCTCGTCACGGTGAACGGCTACTCGCTGTTCGGGAATGTCGAGGCCAAGCCGAGGCGCGGCAAGTGGGTCGCGGATCTCCACAACCGGCTGCGCAAGCACTTCGGTTCCTGATTTTCCGTCGGCTCCGGCCGGCTCCCGTACGGCCAACGGCCGGTCATCTTCGGTGGTTTTCGGCCAAAGCCGTCCGGCGGCGCGAGAGTGTCCGGAATTCCGCACGATATTCCGAACTCCGAACTGGGTACCACTCAGTGCATAGGAGTGCGTACAGCGGGTAGGGAAGGCTGCATCGTCTCTCGCTCGCGAAGCCGTCGTCAGGAGTAGACCGTGCTGCAACTGCCGCATCAGCCCCTGCAGGTCGCCGCCGTTCCGCCCCAGCGGAGTCCCGCTCGGGAGGATCAGGCCGGGCCCTGGCATTCGGAGGCGGTGTGCCGTCGGGACGAAGCCGGACTGTTCTTCGCCCCGTCCAAGGAGCCGACAGCCGCGAGGCTGGCGCGCGAGGAGGCCGCGAAGCGGGTCTGCGCCCGCTGTCCGGTGATGGTCGAATGCCGGGAGCACGCGCTGCTCCAGCCCGAGCCGTACGGAGTGTGGGGCGGTCTGACGGCAGCCGAGCGCCGAGTGGTGCTGGCCCGTCGCAGGCGGCGCGAGCTGGAGCTGAGGAAGGCCGCCTCGACGGAAAGCCGGGTCGCCGCCGCCGGCTGACGCGTACCGGGCCGTGTTTCGGGCCGACGCGTTTTCCGAGAGACGCGTATCCGATGGGCAGGTATCCGGAAGGGGCGCCCTCGCCGCACAGTGAGGGCGCCCCTTCCGTATCCGCTTTCGCATCCGCGTGAGCCGTCGACGTACCTGCGGGCCGTCGACGTACCTGCGGGCCGTCGGCCCGGTGGTCGCGCCGCTTCGGCTGCTTCGCGTCGCTTCGGCTACTTCGCGCGGTCGAAGTCGATCGTGCTGTAGGCCCGGAGCTTCGACAGCCGGTGCGTCGAGTCGATCTGCCGGATCGTGCCCGACTTGGAGCGCATCACCAGGGACTGGGTGGTCGCGGTCTCCGCGCGGTAGCGCACCCCGCGCAGCAGTTCGCCGTCGGTGATGCCCGTGGCGACGAAGAACACGTTGTCGCCGCTGACCAGGTCGTCGGTGGACAGGACGCGGTCCAGGTCGTGCCCGGCGTCGATCGCGCGCTGCCGCTCCTTGTCGTCCTTGGGCCAGAGCTTGCCCTGGATGACACCGCCGAGGCACTTTATGGCGCACGCCGAGATGATGCCCTCGGGGGTGCCGCCGACGCCCATCAGCAGGTCGACGCCGGTGCCTTCGCGCGCCGCCATGATCGAACCGGCCACATCGCCGTCGGAGATGAACTTGATCCGCGCGCCGGTCTCCCGGATCTCCTTGACGATGCCCTCGTGGCGGGGGCGGTCGAGGATGACGACCGTGACGTCGTCGGGGGAGGAACGTTTGGCCCTGGCGACCCGGCGGATGTTGACCGAGACGGGCGCGTTGATGTCGACGAATTCGGCGGCCTCGGGGCCGGTGACCAGCTTGTCCATATAGAAGACCGCGGACGGGTCGAACATGGCGCCGCGGTCGGCGGCCGCCAGGACGGCGATGGCGTTGGGCATGCCCTTGGCGTTCAGGGTGGTGCCGTCGATGGGGTCCACGGCGATGTCGACCTCGGCGCCGGTGCCGTCACCGACGTGTTCGCCGTTGAACAGCATCGGGGCTTCGTCCTTCTCGCCCTCGCCGATGACGACGACACCGTTCATCGAGACGGTGGAGACGAGGGTGCGCATGGCGTTCACCGCGGCGCCGTCCGCGCCGATCTTGTCGCCGCGCCCGACCCACCGGCCGGCTGCCATGGCCGCGGCCTCGGTGACCCGGACCAACTCCAGGGCGAGGTTGCGGTCGGGGGCCTCGGGAGACACATCGAGCGGGGACGGTAGGTGGTGCTCGGTCATCGGGACGCACCTTTCTGTACGGCGACGGCCGGAATAGAGGGTGATGCGACTCTAGCCGTACATCGACAAATTGAGCAGAGGGCCCCACGTATGAGCACCGCACCGTGATGCGACCATGGTGCGGTGGCAGGTATGCGAGGCAAGCAGACGGTGCGGGACATGTTCCTGTCGATGGCGGTCATCGGGATGGTCGTGGCCGCGATCTACGTGTTCATTCCGCATGACGAGACGGCGACCCCGGTCAAGGCCGTCGACTACCGGGTGGAGCTGCTGACCGCGCGGCGCGCGGCCCCGTATCCGGTGCTGGCGCCGGTGGGCCTGCCGGAGAAGTGGAAGCCGACGTCGGTCACGTACAAGCGCCAGGACGGCGACGCGTGGCATCTGGGCTATCTGGACCCGGACGGCCAGTACGTGGCGGTCGAGCAGTCCGCGGCGCCCCCGAAGAAGTACGTGCCCGAGGTCACCCAGCAGGCCACCGACACCGGCAAGACGCAGCAGGTGGCGGGCGAGGCCTGGCAGCGCTGGAAGGGGCCGAAGTACGACGCCCTGGTCCGCGGGGACGGTGACGCGACGACGGTGGTGACGGGTACGGCGTCGTACGAGCGGCTGGCGGAGATGGCTGCCGCGCTGAGGCCGGAGCCCGCCTCCGCGTCTGATTCCGGGTCCGGGTCCGGCTCCGGTGCCGACGCCGGTACCGGAACCGGTGCCGAGAAGTCCTGACCCGCGCATACGACTGAGCCGGTGGACCTGTAGATACGTGGACCTGTAGATACGACGAGGCCGCCGCACCTTCACCGGAAGGTGCGGCGGCCTCGTCGTGCACGCGGGCTCGATGCCTCAGACGGTGGTGACGGCCTCGTCGAAGGACAGTCGCGGGGAGCGCGGGTACCAGGCGTTCTCGCCGGGCTTGCCGATGTTGACGACGATCAGCGGGGTGTGGTCGCCGTCCAGGAACTCCTTCTGGATGCCGGCACCGTCGAAGCCGGTCATGGGACCGGCGGCGAGACCGGCGGCGCGGATGCCGAGGATGAAGTAGCCGGCCTGGAGGGCGGCGTTCATCGTGGCGGACCGCTCGCGCGCCGGGCGCTCGCTGAAGAAGGCGTCCTTGGCCTCCGGGAAGGCCGGGAAGAGGCGGGGGAGTTCCTCGTGGAACTCGTTGTCGGCGGCCAGGATCGCGACCAGGGGAGCGGTGGCGGTCTTGGGCTGGTTGCCCCCGGACATGAACGGCACGAGGCGCTCGCGGGCCTCGGCGGAACGCACCAGGACGACACGCAGCGGCGACTGGTTGAACGCGGTGGGTCCGAACTTGACCAGGTCGTAGATCGCCTGCACCTGCTCCTCGGTCACCGGCTCGTCAGTGAACGTGTTGGCGGTGCGGGCCTCGCGGAAGAGGAGGTCCTGGGCGGCGGGGTCGAGAGCGAGGGACATGTGGGGGCACCTTCCGAAAGCGCAAGTGGTCAAGGAATCGTGTTCCACCGTACAAGCGGAATGTGTGAAGCTTCAACTAAAATTGGATCCGGGTGATTCGACTCACAGGCACCCGCCGCCCGCTACCCCGGTACTCCCCGCGGCCCCGTGCTACTCCTCGTTCGTGCCGGCACCCTTACCCGGGCCCGGGCCGGGAGCCGTGTCCTCATCCGCGAGCGACGCGTCCAGCCGCGCCCGCGCGCCCTCCAGCCAGCGGCGGCACACCTTCGCCAGCTCCTCGCCCCGCTCCCACAGCGCCAGGGAGTCCTCCAGTGACGTACCGCCCGCCTCCAGCCGGCGTACGACCTCGATCAACTCGTCCCGTGCCTGCTCGTAGCCGAGCGTTGTGGCTTCGTCCGTCCTGGCCATGTGATCCACCCTAAATACGCGCGTGTACGCGCGGTCCGACAACGATTCCTGCGACGACGGCGGCGATGGCAGCGATGGCGGCGACCGCGATTCCGCCGGTGATCGTGAGGGAGCGGCCGTGCGAGGCGCCGCCGCGTGCGGCACCGCTCCGCGCCGTGCCGGTCACTCCGCGACCCGCACCGTGAACTCGCCCTCCGCCACCCGGGCCCGCAGCTCCTCGGCCGCGGTGACGTCCTCCGGGGACCGCACGACCGTCCCGTCCGGCCGCTGCAGCACCGCGTACCCCCGCTCCAGCGTCGCGGCGGGCGACAGCGCGACCACCCGCGCCCGGGTGTGCGACAGCTCCGAGTCCGCGCGGTCCAGCAGATGCCGCAGCACCCGCCGGCTCCGGTCGGTCAGCGCGGCCACCTCGGCCTCGCGCTCGTCCACCATCCGGTGCGGCCGCTCCATCACGGGCCGGGCCAGCGCGTGCGCGAGACCGCGCTCCTCCCGGTCGAGCAGCCCCCGGACCGTCCGCAACGCCCGGTCCCGCAGGGCCTGTACGCGGTCCAGCTCCTCCCCGACGTCCGGCACGGCCTTCTTCGCCGCGTCGGTCGGCGTCGAGGCCCGTACGTCCGCCACCAGGTCCAGCAGCGGCGCGTCCGGTTCGTGCCCGATCGCGGACACGACCGGCGTACGGCACGCGGCCACCGCCCGTACCAACTGCTCGTCCGAGAACGGCAGCAGATCCTCCACGCTGCCGCCGCCGCGCGCCACGATGATCACGTCCACCTCGGGCAGCGCGTCCAGCTCCTCGACCGCCTGGACGACCTGGGCCACCGCGTTGACCCCCTGCACCGCCGTGTTCCGTACCTCGAAACGCACCGCGGGCCACCGCCTGCGCGCGTTCTCCAGGACATCCCGCTCGGCCGCCGACGCCCGCCCGCAGACCAGCCCGATCAGCTGCGGCAGAAAGGGCAGCGGCCGCTTGCGGTCGGCGGCGAACAGTCCCTCCGCGCCCAGCGACTTCTTCAGCCGCTCCAGCCGTACCAGCAGTTCGCCCACTCCGACGGGGCGTATCTCCGTGGCCCGCAGCGACAACTGCCCGCGTGGCGCGTACCACTCCGGCTTGGCCTGCACCACGACCCGCGCGCCCTCGGAGACCACGTCCGCGATCGCGTCGAAGACCTGCCGGTAACAGGTCACGCTCACCGAGATGTCGTACGACGGGTCACGCAGCGTCAGAAAGACGACCCCCGCCCCCGGCCTGCGCGAGAGCTGCGTGATCTGCCCCTCGACCCAGACGGCGCCGAGCCGGTCGATCCATCCGCCGATGAGCCGCGACACCTCGCCGACGGGCAGCGGAGCGTCCGCGGACGTTTGGAGAGCCATACCGAGGAGCGTATCCGCCGCCTCTGACATCGCCCCGGAAACGGCCTTACGGTGCCGCCCTTCCTACGGAAGGGCCGTGCCCCGCGCCGCGCCCCCGCTGCGCGATCAGCACCACCAGCCCCACGGCCAGCCAGATCGCGCCCACGACCTGCGCCGTACTCGTGGCCTCCACCATCACCGCGACCAGGATCGCCGCGCCGGTCACCGGCAGCACCACATGCGCGAACCAGTTCGGCGGCCCCTCGGCACGCCGTACCGCGAACCATCCCACCACCGAGGCGTGCAACAGGACGAACGCGGTCAGCGCCCCGATGTCCACCACGGAAACCAGGTGGTCGAGACCGTCGTCGAGGCGGGCCGCCCACACCGCAGCCACCAGCGTGACCACCGCCGCCAGCAGCAGTGCCACGCGTGGCACACCCGAGTCCGTACGGGCCAGCGCGCGCGGCAACCGGCGCTCGCGGCCCATCGCGAAGAGCAGCCGCCCCGCCGCGGCCTGCCCGGCCAGCGCCGCGAACGCCGCGCCGATCGCCTTGCTGACCGCCACCAGATCGTGCAGCCAGGTCCCGACCGACGCGTCGACCGCGTCGTAGAACGCCGACCCCTGCTCGGCCGGGTCGGCGGCCAGTTCGGCCGAGGACAGTGGTTCCAGCAGCGCCACCAGATAGGTCTGCGCGACGAACAGCACGCCCGCCAGCACCAGACAGAACAGCACTGCCCGCGCCACCTGCCGCGAACCGCCCGTCACCTCCTCGGCGAACGAGGCGATCGCGTCGAACCCCAGATACGACAGCACCGCGACCGACACCGCGCCGAGCACCGCCGCGAGCGAGAACTCCGTATCGCCGGTGAACGGCGTGGCCCAGCCACGCTCCGCGCCGTCCCGGGCGAGAACGACGACGGCCGACACCACGAACACCTGCAACACCACGATCTCCATGGCGAGCACCGCGAAGCCGACGCGGGCCGCCGCCCGTACGCCCCAGAGGTTGAGCAGTGTGGTGATCACCACGGCGATCGCCGTCCACACCCACTGGTCGACGGCGGGAACCAGCGCCTCCATCGCGATCCCGGCGAAGAGATAGGCAACGGCGGGGATCAGCAGATAGTCGAGCATCGCCATCCAGCCGGCGATGAACCCGGGCCCCTCGCCGAGCCCCTTGCGCGCGTACGCGAACACGGAACCGGCCTGCGGGGCGACCCGCACCATCTGGGCGTAACTGAACGCGGTGAACGCCATCGCGACGGTCGCCACCACATAGACCAGCGCCACGGATCCGTGGGACCGGGCGTCGAGCGTGCCGTAGACGCCGACCGGGGCCATCGGCGCGATGAACAGCAGCCCGTAGACGACGAGATCGCGGAAGCCGAGAGTCCGCCGCAGTCCGTCCCCGCGCCCGTCCCCTGTTCCCCGCACCTCCGCTGACTGCCCGTCCGTACCGTCACCGGTGTCGGCCATCGCGCCCCTCCGTCGATCGCGTACGCCCAGTGTCGGGGAGACGGCCGATCTCCCGCCCCTTCGGCACGGCCTTACGATGGGGGGCATGACTGCTACGTCCCGCCCGTCGCCCGCCGCCACCCCCAGTGGAGACGCCGCGCGCCGCGCCGGCAAACGCGTCCTGCTCGCCGCGCCCCGCGGCTACTGTGCCGGGGTCGACCGTGCCGTTATCGCTGTTGAGAAAGCCCTGGAACAGTACGGATCGCCGGTCTACGTCCGCCACGAGATCGTCCACAACAAGTACGTCGTCCGGACCCTGGAGAAGAAGGGCGCCATTTTCGTCGAGGAGACGGCGGAGGTCCCCGAGGGATCGATCGTCATGTTCTCGGCGCACGGCGTCGCCCCGGTCGTCCACGAGGAAGCGGCCGAGCGCAAGCTCGCCACCATCGACGCGACCTGCCCCCTGGTCACCAAGGTCCACAAGGAAGCCGTCCGCTTCGCGGAGGAGGACTACGACATCCTGCTCATCGGCCACGACGGCCACGAGGAGGTCATCGGTACGTCGGGCGAGGCCCCGGACCACATCACGCTGGTCGACGGACCGGGCGATGTCGCCAATGTCGAGGTCCGCGACGAGTCGAAGGTCGTCTGGCTCTCCCAGACCACGCTCTCCGTGGACGAGACCATGGAGACGGTCGACGCGCTCAAGGACAAGTTCCCGCAGCTGATGTCGCCGCCGAGCGACGACATCTGCTACGCGACGCAGAACCGCCAGATCGCGGTCAAGCAGATGGGCGCCGACTCGGACCTGGTGATCGTCGTCGGCTCCAAGAACTCCTCCAACTCGGTACGCCTGGTCGAGGTCGCCCTCGGCGCCGGTGCCCGCGCCTCCCACCTGGTGGACGGCGCCGAGGAGATCGACGAGGCATGGCTGGACGGAGTCTCCACGGTCGGCGTCACCTCGGGCGCTTCCGTGCCGGAGGTGCTGGTCGAGGGCGTCCTGGAGTGGCTCTCGCAGCGCGGCTTCGAGGATGTCGAGATCGTCAAGGCGGCGGAGGAGTCGATCACGTTCTCGCTCCCCAAGGAGCTGCGCCGAGACCTGCGCGCCGAGGCGGCGGCACTCTCGGAGAAGTGAGCTGAGCCCGCGGGGCGGTCGCCGGCCTCTGTGCGAGGAAAGCGGCCGTCCCGGAGCCTGCGCATCCGGAGCCTGCGCATGAGAAAGCCGCCGTCCGGAAGTCTCTGCGCGGGAAAGTGACCGTCCGGAAGTCGCTGTCAGCGTCTGCCCGTAACGTTGTGTCCATGAACGTCTTCGGAGTGGACATCGGCGGTTCGGGCATCAAAGGCGCGCCCGTGGACCTGGACCGCGGCGACCTGGTCGAACCGCGGCACAAAGTGCTCACCCCGCATCCGGCGACGCCCGAGAGCGTCGCCGACGGCGTGGTCGAGGTCGTACGGCATTTCGGCTGGTCGGGTCCGGTCGGGATCACCTTCCCCGGCGTGGTCACGGGTTCCGTGATCCGTACAGCCGCCAATGTCGACAAGTCGTGGATCGACATGGACGCGGGCCAGGTGCTCGGCGACCGGCTGAATCTGCGGGCCACGGTCCTCAACGACGCCGACGCGGCGGGTGTGGCGGAAATGGCGTTCGGCGCGGGGCGCGGCCGTAAGGGCACGGTGTTCCTGTTGACCTTCGGTACGGGCATCGGCAGCGCGCTCTTCGTGGACGGCAAGCTGGTCCCCAACACCGAGCTGGGCCATCTGGAGCTGCACGGTCACGAGGCGGAGAAGCACGCCTCGACGAAGGCCAAGGACGACGGGGAACTGAGCTGGCACCACTGGGCGCACCGCGTCCAGAAGTATCTGGCGCATCTGGAGATGCTGTTCTCGCCGGAGCTGTTCATCATCGGCGGCGGGGTGAGCCGTAAGGCCGATAAGTTCCTCCCGCTGATCGAGGGGATCAGGGCCGAGATCCTCCCGGCGGAGCTTCAGAACAACGCGGGGATCGTGGGCGCGGCAATGGCGGCGGCGGGACGGTGAGCGCGGTCTGACGGGACCTGGGCCGTGTTTTAGCACGGCCTAGCCGCGCCATGTGCTCCGAGTGGCACGGTAGGCGGTGGCCCCGGTCCGGGCGGTCCCGTTCTGAGCCGCCCCGGTCCTGGCGGGTACGGTCCGGGCCGCACCAGCCCTGGCTGTCCCCGCCCCGGTCGCCGTCCTGGTCGCTGTCCCGGTCCCGGCCCTGGTGGAGGCGGCCTCGGCGGCGGTCCTGGCGACCGCCTCGCGGATCCGCTGCCGTCGCCCCATCTCCCGGATCTTCCGTACGGACGCGATGAGCCCGGCGACGAGAGTGCCGCCGTACAGCCAGCCGGCGTGCACGGCCAGCGAGGTGATGAGTGCCATCGCGTGCCCGCCGATGCCGCCGGTGCCACCGGCGATCGGAAGGATGCCGACCGCGAAGGCGATGGGCACGCTGATGGGGGCGGTCACGAGGTCAGCGGTACGTACCCAGAGCGCCGTCACCGCGCTGACCGGCAGGAACAGCACCCCGTACACCAGCGGCTCACCGTCCAGGAGCAGCTGGTCCGCGTAGGCGAAGAACAGCATCGTGGCGGTGGCGAACAGCCCGGCGCCGAGCCCGGTGAACCGGGGATTGGGCAGCCGGCGCGGCTGACGCCGTGCCGTGGGCACCCGCCGGGGCTTCGCGGGAATCCCGTAGACGCCGACGGGCCCGGAAATGGTGCTCCGCTGCGCGAGGGCGCTCTGCCGGTTCCGCTCGGGGACGGGGCTCTGCGGCCGGGGCCGACGCGGGGCCTGTTGACGAGTCCAGTGCTGCTCCACCGGACCAAAGTAGGTGGCGGAGGGGGACGAATCCGGCGTTGGACACGCGCTTTGGGGGACCTTGGCGCTGAGTTCGAGGGCGCCGGGCCCTTCACGGTGCGCCCCCGGCCCGTCGTCGCCCGCCGCGGCCCGCCCGTAAACTGGGGGATCGGTCCGGTCCCCGGGCCGCACAGGCCATCAGCCAGTACCCCTCCGGTACCCGCTCAGCACCCACTTCAGGAAGTCGCCAACGTGTCGCTCACGATCGGAATCGTCGGTCTGCCGAATGTCGGCAAGTCGACCATGTTCAACGCCCTGACCAAGAACGACGTGCTGGCGGCCAACTACCCGTTCGCCACCATCGAGCCGAACGTCGGCGTGGTCGGCGTACCGGACCCGCGCCTCAACAAGCTCGCGGAGATCTTCGGCTCCCAGAAGATCCTCCCGGCCACGGTCGACTTCGTCGACATCGCCGGCATCGTGCGCGGCGCCTCGGAGGGTGAGGGCCTGGGCAACAAGTTCCTGGCGAACATCCGTGAGTCGGACGCGATCTGCCAGGTCATCCGCGCTTTCAAGGACGAGAACGTCGTCCACGTCGACGGCAAGGTCTCGCCCAAGGACGACATCGAGACGATCAACACCGAGCTGATCCTCGCCGACCTCCAGACGATCGAGAAGGTCCTGCCGCGGCTGGCGAGGGAGTCGCGCATCAAGAAGGACGTCCTGCCGAAGGTCAAAGCGATCGAGGAGGCCCAGGCCATCCTGGAGCGCGGCGA
Source organism: Streptomyces sp. NPDC088400 (assembly GCF_044753355.1). Lineage (NCBI taxonomy): Bacteria > Bacillati > Actinomycetota > Actinomycetes > Kitasatosporales > Streptomycetaceae > Streptomyces > Streptomyces sp. NPDC088400. The sequence continues at coordinate 562,049 of NZ_JBIVMZ010000001.1, forward strand.
GACCCTCTTCTCGGCGGGCATCGTCCAGGGCACAGAGAAGTCGGAGCCGCTGCACGACCTGCACCTGCTCACGACGAAGCCCTTCCTCTACGTCTTCAACGTCGACGAGGACGAGCTGACGGACGACACCTTCAAGGACGAACAGCGCGCCCTGGTCGCCCCCGCCGAGGCGATCTTCCTCAACGCCAAGCTGGAGTCGGACCTCGCCGAGCTGGACGACGAGGAGGCCCTGGAGCTCCTCCAGTCGGTGGGCCAGGAAGAACCGGGCCTGGCCACCCTCGCCCACGTAGGCTTCCGCACCCTCGGCCTCCAGACGTACCTCACGGCCGGCCCCAAGGAATCCCGCGCCTGGACGATCAACAAGGGCGCCACGGCCCCCGAGGCGGCCGGCGTGATCCACACCGACTTCCAGAAGGGCTTCATCAAGGCGGAGGTCATCTCCTTCGCCGACCTGGTGGAGACGGGCTCGGTGGCCGACGCCCGCTCGGCGGGCAAGGCCCGCATGGAGGGCAAGGAGTACGTCATGCAGGACGGGGACGTGGTGGAGTTCCGCTTCAACGTGTAGTGGCTCAGGTATCACCACGTCGCTGATCTGGCAAACATGCAGGTAAGAGAGGGTCCGACTCTTCGGGGTCGGGCCCTTGGTTTTTTCCCGTGCTGGGATGGTGCTGGGATAGCTGACCCCTCGTCACCTGTCGTCATCCCTGGTCATCCGTACCGTGCTGGGATTGTGCTGGGACGGGATAGGGGTGCCCGTGCTGGGATTTGTGCGAGCCGGGCGCTGACCGAGCTGTGAAGGTAGTGCGAGCGTGGCGCTTTTCCTACTCGTTTGACACAATCGAGGTATGGCTGAGACGACGTACAGCATCGGGGAAGGGCCGGCGACGCGGGTGAGCCTGTCGCTGCCGGAGGGGACGGCGGAGGCGATCCGGGCGCGGGTGGGCAAGCGGGAGTTCTCCGCGTTCATCGCCGAGGCGGTCGAGCGTGAGCTGCGCGGGCAGGTCCTGGACGAGTACCTGGCGGACTACGAGAGCCGCAAGGGGCCGGTCTCCGAACCGGCTCGTCGGCGGGCGCGGCAGGTCTTCGACGAGGTGTTCGCCGAGGAGGCCGAGTGGCCCGCCGCAGGTTGAGTCATGAGGGGACACTTGTCCTGGACAGCGAGGGACTCTCGAAGCTGCTCGCCGACGACGAGCAGGTCGTGGCTCTGGTCGCTGAGGCGCGCTCCCGCGGCATGGAGGTCGTGATCAGTGCGCTCACCATCATCGAGGCCGTCCATGCCCGTACGAACAAGTCCCGCCTGAACTGGGTGCTTTCCGGGCTGCGGGTCGTCCCGGTCGGTGATGAGGAGGCGAGGGCTGCCTCGAAGTTGCTGATGAATGCCGGGTTGCACGGACACAAGTACGCGATCGATGCGGTTGTTGCCGAGGCCGCGCTGCGACAGCACCGCCCCGTGGTCATGCTGACTTCCGATATTGACGACATGACCAAGCTGTGCGGCGAGCGGGTCCGGCTTGTGGCGGTGTGATTTCCCCTGGTCCGGCTCAGTAGGAGCGGGGTCCGTAGGGGCTCCAGTGGCCGAGGAAAGGCTTGAGGTCGTCGCCGCTGGGCTTTGGTGGCGTGGGCAGTTTCGGCGCTGAGACCGATTCGGTGAGGATTTGGAGGTGCGCGTCCGCGAACGCCAGCCACGCCTCGATCTCGGTTCGCTCCTGCCCGGGTGGCAGTGATGTGACGTGGTTGCGTACTGCTGCGATGTATGCGGTCAGTCGGCTGGCCTGGTGCCAGGTGTCTGCCTGTTCTCCGAGGTGTTTGACGCGGTAGGCGTGGGCGTAGGCGGCGTGGGCTTCCTGCATGGCGGCTTCCCAGCGCTTTCGCTCGACCTCTCTGGCTTTCTGGTCCGCGAGGCGTTTGCGCTCCGCGGCTTCGCCACGGAGGCCGACCTCCTGCACGATCTCGGCGAGTTGTTCTTCTAGAGGCCGGTCGGGGAGATCCGCCCATTCGATTGCACGGTGCGGGCTGCCACCGCGGACTATGAAACGCAGCCGGCTGGAGGGGGTGTAGTCGAAGCGGGGGATGCGCATCCATGAGTACTTCTTGGCGTCGGCGAGTTCTTTGTCCGTGGGGACGTGTTCGCTGCGGTCCTGTTCTTGAAGGACGAGGAAGCCGACACTTTCGCCTTGGGCAGTAATGGAGAAGTGCGGTGGTGCCTTGCGGCGCCGATGGGGCGGGGGAGCGCCTTGTGTGGTTCCGAGCGCTGCCTTGTGGCCTTGTGCTTCGGTGGCGGTGATGAGGGTTTGGATGATGCGCAGGGCTCGGCCCTGGAGGGGTTTGGTCAGGCCCATGGGCTGCGGCTGCTTTTGGAGGGCTGCCACGATGGCATGGGGTTTGGTGAGTCTGGCCGGCACAGGGAGCGGGGTGAGTTCCGCAAGGCGCCAGGCAGGGATGTCGACCAGCTGGATCTCGTAGCCGCGGTGGGTGCGGTATCCGCGGATTTCCTGCGTGTGGGGGATCTTGCCGGACTTGCGGGCGGCGTTGACCCGTGACGCCCAATTCACCGCGTGCGGGCCGGATTCGATGGGCTTGATGAGACAGCCGTCGTTCGCAGCGGCCAGTTCATCGAGTAGCTGGTCCACATCGTTCGCAAGGACCTTCGGCGCGGCTCTGGGGCGCGGCGGTGCCGGCTTTCGAGCGGGCCGTTCCGGCGCCCGGGTGCTCTGCTCCACGGGGCGGATGCCGCGGTCGATGAGATGCTGCTGCCCCTTCTCGGTGAGGTGGGCGCTCCAATGCCCTCGGCGTTTGGTGACCTTGATGAGCCCTCGGTTCTGCAGGGCTTGTCCGCTGGTCTTGTACGTGCTGTCCGGCCAGACTCCGTCGGGACACCCCTGGCCCACCCAGTCGAGCACGGCCTGCTGCCGCTTGTTGAGGGCCTGTTCCATGTAGTTTCCCGCCGTTCCCTGGGTGCTCTGCCCCGGAGACGATGCCCGCTGCCCTTACGAGAATTCTGGGCCGTTGAAAGGACTCTTCGTTCGAGTGAGAGATATAGAGGGCGTGTTTACGGCGAGAGTGGCTATTCCTGGTATTGATGCGAAACGGCTTGGGTTCAGAATCGTTGATAGGGATCTGGCTGAACTGGCTTGGGGTGCCGGGTGGAGGTCCGGGAAGGGCAGTGGGCCGACATCGTGGTGCAAGCACTGAGCCCGAGATCGGGCGTACGTGGACGTCGTCGACGGTCGCCGCGGTGCGCGTCTGAATCAGATCACCGTGGACGGAGCCGTCTTGCCGAGGTAGATCTTGAACGCCTCGCGGATCTGGCCACGTGTGTAGCCGACGGTGTTGACGTTGGCCGGTACGACCTCCCGCTCGTATCCGCGCTTGCGGGCGGACAGGTACTTGACCACGCTCGATGCTCTCGTGTTGGAGACGAACAGGTTGCGGGCGGTCCGCAGGTCGCTGTGCAGCCCTTCGGAATTACGCGCGTGGCCGATGCCGACCCGGCTGGCGGTGTAGTACTTGCACTCGATGGCCAGCAGGCACTTGTTGCCTCGCGGCGCCATCCGGATCTGCCGTGAGAGTGCAGCCTCGTCGGCCGGCAGGATCAGGACATCGCACTCGTGCACTCGCGGTGATCGAACTCGGCCTCGACTGCCCTGAGCCGCAAGCCTGACAGCAGGCCCGGCCCAGGGCGCCTCAGCCGGTCAGGGCCGTGGGTCGTGGTCGATCAGCTTCAGCAGGCTCAAAAGCTGCTTGGTCTCCGTCAGTGCCTCGGTTTTCGTCTCCGGGGCGTCCATGTCCCAGTGAGCCAGCTCATTCCGGTACTCCTTGACGGAGGTGACGCGGCGCACGAGATCGTCTTGCTCGTACGGCCACGCCAGCCTCGCCCAGCAGGCATCCTCCTTGAGGACTTCCGGATACTGGCCGAGAGTGAGGTACTTGCCCGAGGCGCGCGTCTTGCGTACTCCCGAACCCGTGGGCAGCTCGTCCACGGGCAGCCGCCGCTCCGCCTCGCCGAGGAGGATGAACGGCTCGACCCGGAGCTTGAGCTGATCCGCCAAGTCGGATGCGGTGAGGATGCCGAGCACGAGATTGTCGCCGTCGGTGACGATGAGGAAGCCGTGGCGCTGGATGTCGTCGATGCGGACGAACAGCTCCTCCTGCTCCTGAGCGGTGAGCGGATGCGAATCCAGGGCTGCGGCTATGGTGGCGCCGCGGTGCCCCAACTGGGCACGGGCGATGCTCTCCCAGGTGACGACCCCACGCAGCACGTTGTTCCGGTTCACCACCGGAAGCTGGGAGAAGTCACCCTGGACCATGCGTGTGATGGCGCGGCTGAGCGGTTCGTCGAAGCCGACTGTGACCACGTCGCGGGCGAAGGGGAGGCTGCCGATGCGCCAATGGCGACTCAGGTCCTCGCCCGCGGCCCTTGTGGGCGTGTGACCAAGGTCTGTCCCCGAAGGCTCTTGAGCTGTCTCTCCCGTCAGGGTGGTCTCCTCCGCGGAGACCGTGACCAGGCCGTCGAGCTGGACTTCCGTGAAGTGAGGGGCCACCTGCAGACCTCGAGCCGCGAGCCCCCGGTCGACGAAATCGATGACGTCGCCAGTGCGCCTCTGCCAGCCCCACAGACCGATCAGATCCCGGGCGGTCAGCTGCCGGGTGCCCTCGTCGCGCACATCCTGCTCCAGCGCATCGGGGTCCGCAGGCGGCTCCACGGCACCCTTGTAGCCCGGGTCGACACCGGTCTGCGCCAGTGTCTCGACACGGTGTGCTGGCGTCACGGCGGCGCAGCTCGCTCACGGTCAGGAACGCGCCGATGCTGTCACGGAGGTCGCCACCGATCGCGGTCCGCTCGACCTGGGTGCGCACCCATTCCACCTTGCGCGTGTGCCGGAAGCCGGGGGCGGCCTCGCTCCGGTACTCGTACCCGCCGGTCAGTCGTCCGATGGAGACGACGCCGAGAAACTTCCGAGGCATCACAACCAGATCCCCGGTGTCCATCGTGGTGAAGCGCCACAGCTGATGCTTCCAGTTGTCCACTCGGCAGGGCAGCTCATCCGGATAGGCCCGAGCCAGCACATCCCCTACATGCGATCGACGCGCAGCCGCTCAGATCGCCGACCTCCTCCCAGCCAGCGATCACCACGCCCTCGTCGAGTGCCTGTTCTTCGCGCTCTCCGTACTGGCCCCCGCGGACTGTCCAAGCTCTGACCATGGTTCCCCACCCGTAAAGCCCTCCAGCCGCATCCACGTCGGGCGGCTCGCGTTGGGGATGAATCTACGTGCGTGTTGCGGCGTGACGACAGGCGCGGAGCAGGTTGAGCCAGCAGCCAGGAACAGGGCAGGCGCCGCTTTGGCGCCTGCCCTGTTCCTGGTTAATAGGTCATCAGTCTGGCTCTGAACAGCGACGACTCTCTGGCGAGTGGCGGCCAGACGTATGTCGGTGCCGCAACCGGGGACGTATGTGGGACGCTCCCCCTCAAAGAGGGGTATTTACGCGCAGAATGACCTCGGAGGTGCTGAAAAGGCCCTCTGCGGGCGATCTCGCGAAGAGCCAGGAACAGCCTCTAACCTGCATAAACGTGCGCCCCCGGCAGGAGCCGACGACAAGGGCTGGTCGTTCTGTACCCCCTGTGACCTGCGGAGATTCGCTGGTTGTGGCGTGGTCGACGCATCTGCCAAAGATGCGCGCAGCATCGACGGGCTGATCTTCCGAAGCGCATCCATGTGGATGAGCGGCCAGGGCGGGGCGCGACTCAAGCGCCACCGACACCAGACGGGGCGAGGTTGCTACTTGACGGGAGGGCAGCACTGCGTGGATTCCTATCAGGCCTGCTCGCTGGCGTTGTCAGTCCCCTGCGCTAGCGTCTGAATCCGTGCCACCCTGGGACTGCCTCCCTGGGGTCCCGTGGGGGCGACCAGAGACCCAGGAAGGAGTGTCCGAGACCGATGGCTGCGACGGCTGATCACATCAAGGCTCTGGTGCAGGCACACGCGGACGGTGACGACCGCAACTTCTACACGGTCGCCCTGCAGGTCGCAGCTCGTGAAGCACGGCAGGGACATACTCGAAGTGCTGCCTCGTTGCGGGATGTCATCGACGCGTCGAAGGCCAAACGAGTACGCCACCTTGAGTCAGTAGCGGTTGCGCCGCCAAACGGCGAACTCGCCGGCTTGCTGCATCTCAGCCATCCCGATCTCGGGCTGCAGCACATGACGCTCAATCCTCAAGTGCGTGACCACCTCCGACGAGTGCTGTCGGAACAGCGCCAGAGGGCCAAGCTGGGGGAGTTCGGCTTCTCGCCTGTCCACCGGATGCTGCTGACTGGCCCGCCAGGCACGGGCAAGAGCATGTCGGCCGCAGCCGTGGCCTGCGAGCTGGGACTGCCGCTCTACAGCATCCGCCTCGACGGCCTGATCAGCCGCTTCATGGGAGAGACCGCCACGAAACTGCGGCTGATCTTCGACGCGGTGGAGCGGACTCGTGGGGTGTACCTCTTTGACGAATTTGATGCACTGGGAGCCGAGCGCATCGCTGGCAATGACGTCGGCGAGGCCAGAAGGATCCTGAACTCCTTCCTGCTCTTCCTGGACGAACTTGAACCGCACAGTCTGGTGATCGCTGCAACCAACCACGAGGGCCTGCTTGACCGTGCACTGTTTCGCCGCTTCGACCTGGTGGTGGGCTATGACCGGCCTGGTCAAGAGGAAGCTCTGGAGGTACTCCAACGCCGCTTGTCCTTGATGGACGCGACACAGATCCAGTGGACTGAGGTAATTTCTGAGGCAGTTGGCCTCAGCCACGCGGAGCTCGTCGCCGCGGCGGAATCGGCCGCGAAGCAAGCGATCCTCGGAGGAAGTGACGTGATCGACCCAGCAGTGCTTACCGTGGCCCTTGCCGAGCGCCGTAGCGTCGCCGGTGCCTGAGGACAATGGCGGACACTTCTCCCGCCACATAGATCTCCCGCCGGCCGTCGATCTTTCCTTCCGGGGCCTGTCAGGGCGAGGAGGGCAGAAGATCCGGCCGATCGCCGACAGGCTTGAGCACGCCGCGAACCTGCGGCACTCGTTGACCCAAGCGCTGGTAGCAGGCGACGCACGGCGCGAGCGTATCCCCTCCGGCGAGGCCGCAGAGGAGACACTCCTCGCCATCACCTCGGCCCCCGGCTATCCGCTGGCCGTCCCGAAGCTCGACTCCTCCGGATGCCGTCTGGTGGCCATGTCGTCACTACCTGGCAATGCACACTCCGAGGTGGCACTCGTCAGCGTTGGCGACTCGGGGGCCGAGAAGCTGCGGGGACGTATCGCTGCGTATGCCCAAGTACCCGGCGGGGAACAGCCGGAAGACTCGATACCGGCCGAGGCGGATCTCATCGCCAACGTTGATGAGATTGCTCTGGCCTCGGTCCGGCATCTGTGGAGTGGCGGAGACGAGCTGCCCGCAGGCGAACGCTGGTGGCAGCTGTGGCTGGAGAGAGCAGCAGACCGTGATGAGGAACCGGTCGAGGTTCTTCGCAGACTCGGCCCGCTGGCCGGGCTGACACTCAGCGAGCACACCTTGTCCTTTGCGCGACGCACTGTCGTCCACGTCCACGGGGCACCTGCTCAGCTCTCCGACTTGGTGGGCACCAACGCACTCCCCGTCGAGGTCCGGCCGGCACCTTTGGTCGAAGTATTCGCCGAGGCCACATGGGCCCTCCAGGAAGATCTGGCTGATGACCTCGCCGGTCGCACTGTGCCTGCCCAACGCGATGACGCTCCGATTGTTACCGTCCTTGACACCGGCGTACTCGCACAACACCCCTTGCTCAAGCACTCGTTGGTCCGGAGCCTGACCTTGCGAACAGACGGCCGGGCTGGTGATGAGCACGGGCACGGCACTAAAATGGCAGGACTGGCGCTATACGGTGATCTGTCCGAGCCGCTGAGTCATAACCTGGAAGTGCATCTACGTCACCGCATCGAGAGTATGCGCATCCTCGAGCTCGATGGTGACCAAGTGAGTAAGCCTGACTTCGGCGCAGTCATGGCCGAAGCCGTGGCCCGTACGGAGATTGAGGATCCCGCCACCCCCCGCGCCTACTCGATGTCCGTCACGGCCCGCACGTACGAACCGTCGCCCATGGCAGGACAGCCCACGGCATGGTCGACCGCTGTGGACGCACTCGCCTACGGCCATGACGTTGCGGTGTCCGACGGAGGCGACGTGAGCCTCCTTACGCCCCCCGAGCCCGGGCCACGTCGCCTGTTCTTTATTTCGGCCGGTAACGTCCGCGACCCATACGTGCAGAACTACCTGGACCGCTGCGATCTCATGCCGGTGGAGGACCCGGCTCAGAGCTGGAACGCCCTCACCGTCGGCGCGTACACCCGACTGGCGCACGTGCCGACCCAGAATTCGGACTACGCAGGTTGGAGCCCACTGGCCCCCGACGGAGAACTGTCGCCGTTCAGCCGCACCGGGGTCGTCTTGAGTAGCCGGTGGCCGAACAAGCCAGACATCGTGATGGAGGGCGGTAACCTTCTATTCCAGAAGATGCCGAATGGCGAACTGGATACAGGCGCGGCTGAGAGCCACGGCGTGCTGACCACGACACGTGCGTCCTTCGCTCCCGTTCAAGCCACCCACGCCACCAGTCCCGCAACAGCCCAGGCCGCCCGCCTTGCTGCCTTGGTGATGGACCGCTACCCGCACCTGAAGCCCGAGACGATACGTGGTCTGCTCGTGCACTGCGCCGAATGGACTCCGGCTATGTGGAGCCATTTCACCGCGGCCGGAGCCTTTGGAATCAAAGGCAACAAGCAGATGCTGGGCGCCCTATTGCGCCGGTACGGTTGGGGCGTTCCGACTGAGGAACGGCTCCTGAACAGTGCTGCTCACGACCTCACCTTGATCGCCCAGGAAGAGTTCCGGCCGATGAGGGTAACGAACCGGCAGCCCAAGCTCTCACTGATGCAAGTACACGATCTCCCGTGGCCTGTGGAACAACTCCAGGCCCTCGGCGACGAACGGCTCCGGATGCGAGTGACCCTCTCGTACTTCGTCGAGCCCTGGGTCGGAGGCCAAGGCTGGCGCGACCGCTTCGTCTACCCGTCCCACGAGCTGCGCTTCGAGCTGCCCCGGCCCGGTGAGGATCCGGTCGACTTCCAACGCCGTGTCTCCCACGATGCCGCGGCGGACGAACTGGGCCGCCCAGCCGGCACGCGCCGCGGTAAACCGCGAGCCGACAGTGGCTGGCTCCTCGGCCAGGGACAGCGACAGCGCGGCAGCCTGAGCTCCGACCTGTGGGAAGGAACTGCAAGCGAATTGGCCGAGCGAGGCCACATCGCCGTCTACCCGGCGGGCGGCTGGTGGCACCGGCAGAAGGCCACCGACCGCGCCGAGATGCCTGTGACCTATGCGCTGCTGGTCACCATCCGGACCTCGAACACCGAGACGGACCTGTTGACTCCGATCCGAAGCGAGATCGCTGCCAGAGTGCCCGTCTCGGTGCCCATCGAGCTCTGAACCGACGCGTCAGTCGTCTGAGCCCTCACCTGACTCGGACGGCTCGTCATTCTCGGCTGAGGGCTCGTACGTTTCCCGGAAGACCGTCTCAGTCAGCCACCGTTGGAACTCGGGATTGCCCATGAACTCGCGGTACAGCTCAGTATCGGACTGGAGGAAACTGCCGATCGCTCGCCGCACAGCTGCGTCGCTTTCGACGCGAGCATTCTGTTCGTCGTTGTACTGCTGGGCGTTGACGTAGTCCTTGTCCTGACGTACCTTCGCCGGAATCTCCACCGCGATCAGCTGCTGTATGCGGTCTTTGTCATTCCACGGGATGTTCCCGAAGTTCTGGTTGAACTCGGCAAGGATGACGGAAGCAGGCTTCAGTTCTGGTTCGGAGCGATGTCCGCCCCCACCGGGGGTGGTGGCTGTCAGTTCGGCGTCCTCGTCTCCCAGGGCGATGCTGATCGCCTTCTGCTGCTCGGCTCGGTAGCTGTCCAGGTTGACAGCCTCCAAGATGCCCCGAGACAGGTCCTCCTCGATGGGGGCTGGCAGCTTGGGGATGAGGAAAGTGAGCAGGATCGACAGCTTCAACCACTCCGGGTTGCGGTACGGAAGGATGCCGGCGAGATAGTCGTAGTTCCGGACGAAGGCCTTGGCCTTGCCCTTGAACTCGACCTGCAGATCCTCGCTGTCAAGCTGCCGATAGGCAACGACGAGCTGGTCCAGCAGAACCTCCAGGCGCGATCGCGATTCTTTGGCCAGGAACATCTCGACGAACTCATCAATGTCCGACTGGTCGTACACTCCAGCGCTGTCCAACACCGCACGCAGGTCATGGAGCTTGTTGGGGTCGACACTGTCCGCGAGTACGGTAGTGCGATACCACTTCTTAAAGGACGCCTCGATGACGTCAGTCTTGTTGGAGAAATCGAGAACCGCGACATCGTACTTGTCCGGGTGGGCACGGTTAAGCCGGGACAGGGTCTGCACAGCCCGCACACCGGAGAGCGTCTTGTCAACGTACATCGTGTGCAGGAGCGGTTCGTCGTAGCCGGTCTGGAACTTGTCCGCGCAGACCAAGATTCGGTAGGGATCCTCGCGGAAGGTCTCTTCGATGTCTCTGCTGGGAAAGCCGTTGAGACCCGCCTCCGTGACCTTCTTGCCACCATGTTCGTGCTCGCCGGAGAACGCGACGATGGCTCGGTAGGGACTGCCTAGCTTCTTCAGGTAGGCGTTGATCGCTGCGTGGTAAGCCAGGGCTCGCTTGACTCCATCGGTCACCACCATGGCGCGGGCCTTGCCGCCGATCTTCCGGGGGCGGATCACATGGTCCAGCAGATGGTCGACCATGATCGACGCTTTAACCTTGATCGCATGATCGTGCCCCTCGACGTAGCGGCGCAGCTTCTTCGCAGCCTTCTTCGCATCGAACTCAGGATCGTTCTCGACCTGTTTGACGAGCTTGTAGTGGCTCTCGACCGTGCTGAAGTGCTTCAGAACATCCAGGATGAAGCGCTCTTGGATTGCCTGCTTCATGGTGTAGACGTGGAATGGATGATCCTTCTTGTCCTCTCCGCGCCTGCCGAAGTATCCGAGCGTCTTGTCCTTCGGGGTAGCCGTGAACGCGTAGTAGCTGGCGTTGGTGAGCAGCTTCTGACTGTCGATGATCTTGTTGATCTTGTCCTCGGTCGTCTCTTCCTCGACGTCCTCGGGCTCGACGCCAAGTGCGCTGCTCATCGCGTGCGTTGTCTTGCCACCCTGCCCGGAGTGCGCCTCGTCGATGATAATGGCGAAGTTCCGGTCCCGGTAAGTGTGGCCGATGTCCTCCAGGATCACGGGGAACTTCTGAACCGTGGAAATCACGATCTTCGTTCCGTTGGCCAGCGCCTCCCGCAGGTCCTTCGACTTGTCGGCGTGCTTGACCAGCGATCGGACCTGCGTGAAGTGCATGACCGTGCGGTTGATCTGGGTATCCAGGTTCACCCGGTCAGTCACAACGATCACCACGTCGAAGACGGGGGAGTCGTCGGTGCCCAGGCCGACCAACTGGTGTGCCAGCCAAGCGATGGAGTTGGACTTGCCGCTGCCGGCCGAGTGCTGGATCAGGTAGCGCTGGCCGGCACCTTTCGCCTGGCTGTCTGTGAGGAGCTCCCGGACAACATCAAGCTGGTGGTACCGGGGGAAGATCTGTGATCGCGTCGTCTTCTTGGTCTTGGGGTCCTTCACCACCAACCGGGCGGCGTAGTGCTCGATGATGTCCGTGAGGCTGGTGGGGGACAGGATCTCCCGCCACAGGTATGCCGTTCTGTAGCCACCCTCAGGGTTCGGCGGGTTGCCTGCGCCGCCCTCTGAGCCCTTGTCGAAGGGCAGGAACCAGGACTTCGTGCCGAGCAGTTGGGTGCAGAACCGTACTGAGTGCTCATCGACTGCGAAGTGGGCAAGGCAGCGCCCGTCCTTGAAGAGCAGTTCACGATGATCACGAGTGTTCTTGAACTGCTCGACCGCGTCCTCCACGGTCTGCTTGGTCTGGTTGTTCTTCAGCTCGAACGTCGCGAGCGGCAGTCCGTTGAGGAAGATCGCCAGATCGAGTGCTCGGTGAGTCTCATCGTGGCTGTAGCGCAGTTGGCGGGTCACGCTCCAGATGTTTTTGCTGTGTCGAGCCTCAGCCACAGCGTTGCCCGGAGAAGGTGTTGCCCCGTAGAACGCGACCTCGTAGGCGCCGGTGCTAGTGGAGTGGTTCATCCCCTTACGGAGGAGGTCCACGACACCATAGGTGGTGATGTATCCCTGCACTCGTCCGAGGAACTTGGCGCGAGTCTCGGACTTTGGATTGTCGAGCTCGAACGCTGCAGCGACCTCGGGCTGGGTGTCTTCCAGGAATGCCTGAAGGTGCTCAGTGTCAATGGCATGCCCGCGGTCGTAGGCCTTGGGGGACCCTGCTATCCATCCTCCCGCCGGCGAAGTCATGTCAGCGACTATGTCGCGCTCCAGGGCGCCTTCGCTCATGTCCGTGCCGCCGTACAGGGTCGCCTTGCTGCTCACTTCGACTCCTCAATTGGGTGATCGCCATCCAGGTCAGCATCCAGTCCACTCTCGTTGACTGCCGCTGCCGGGCTGAGGTCGTTCGGGCTCACGTCGGGCAGCGCAGCTGAGGCAGCGCGGACGTCGAGCCTTCCGGTGACCGCGTCGGAGGTCAGGCGGGTTTGGTATTCGCGGAGTAGAGAGATTTCGCGCTCGACGCGACTCAATGCGATATCGATTGGTGAACACTCGTGCTGAATCTGCTCTAGGAGGCGCACTTGCTCCTCAACGGCAGGAACGGAGAGTGGCATGGAACCAATGTCATCCATATTGAAATGCCCCACCGTTGTCCCTTGGCTGGCAAGGCCGATGATCTCGACGGGAGGGCCGTGGTAGATTTGGTTTACGATCCATTCAGGCAAGACGGCGTCGGTATTTGGTCTGATTAGCACAGTGCGCTGCCCCAGGCAGACCTTAATGCCTTCTGGGATCACACAGGCTTCTCCGACTGGTGCTTCGCGCGTGAAAATTACGTCGCCGGGCCTTGGTTCGAGCCTACGGGTCCATTCAGAAAAGGACCTTGCGTCAGTGCAGTATGTCCCTGCGGGGACCAGTTGCCCATGACGCACGCCAGAGGTTCTGACGACCCGGAATTCGCTGTCGGTAACCGCTGGTGCTGTCTTGTGCTCACAGTCGACAATCTTGCGAGAAATTCGCTTGAGGGGGATTACCTTCCATTCGGCTGGGGATTTGATCGGTGAGGATGCTCGTGCATTGGAATCAATTGGCGAAAGTTCGCGATCATTGGTGACGTGCTTGCGGATCAGAGCATCTCTATGCTCGGTGAGTAGGGAGATCAAGCGTTGCTTGGAGCGCACAAGGAATCCGATCTGCCTCTCCGCGTGCCGAACGTATTTGATGATGGCTCGCTGCTCATCCAGCGGAGGTAGCGTGATGGCTACTCTCTTTAGATGCCCTTGCGACAACTTCGGCATACTTTCGCTGGACCCTCGGGCCATGATCTCCATTTGGAAACGCCCGGCCGGGTTAAGGAGCTGGAACAAGAGCCATTCGGGCAAGGCGGTGGATGTGCGCGGGGAAATCCGATACATGAGATCGCTGAAAATGACTCGATCGCGTGGATTTCGAACGATACAGGCGTCACCTACTCGGCTCCGTGTGTTGGCGCGAGTGACGAGGAGATCTCCTGATTCGATTCTTAGATGGGATGGCACCGGAAGGTTGCGGGCGATCGGCTTGATCGCCGATGCATTGAAGTTGCCCCGCGTTACCGCCGAGAGGGATAGCACTGCCCACTGAGTTTCATCGAGATGCCCTGCGGCTGCGACGGGACTCCATCCTTGCTCGATGCGATCAATGCAGCGGCCAAGCGTGACGGTTTTCCAGTGACTCGGCGTGGATCCGAACCACTCTTTGAGGAATTTCTCGGAGTCGCTCATCAGACCACACCGTCATTGAGTACGGAGTCCAGCATCCCTTCGGTCTCCTTCTCGATCTTCATGATTTCCGCTCGAATTTCTTCGAGGCCGCGCAAAACAGGAGCCTTGTAGAAGTGTCGGTTGAAGCTGATTTCGTACCCCTTCTTCGTTGCGCTCCTCTTGATCCACGCATCCTCCACATACGGCAGAACCTCGCGACGAAAGAACGCCTCGATGCCACCGGGCTCTAGCAGCGGTACCTGTTCCGTGTCGCGCAGCTCGCTGTCGGGCTCGTATTCGACGACGGCGAGCTTCCCTGTCTTGGCTTCCTTGACCTCGTTCAGCCCGTAGAGGGGGTCCTCGGTCGTGCCAGTCTTGTGGCGTTTCAGAATCACCGGCTTTGCGGATTCGTCGCGCCAACTTACGCAGCGTAGAAGGACCTTGCGGTCGGTCGCGCTGAGCTTTAGTTCGAGCCGGCCCATCGCCTCCCCCACGCGCCGGTCGAACTCGTTGTAGTCATCGAAGACCTGCTCGCCTAGATCGTTGAGTAGCGCTGTGCCGATCTTCACCAGCTGGCCGTCACGCGCCCATGTGGTCGCGTTCAGCAGCTTCTTGCGCGCGGCGTCCTTGAGGGTCGGCACATTGGGGTCTGCCTCGTCCTCGTCTGATCCAGTCGCGCGAGCCCATTGCTCCAGCTGCTCGCGCACCTTCTTGGAGACGCCCGCGAAGTTGGTGAACAGATCTTCTCCCAACGCCTCGTAAAGGAGCTCGCGTGTCTCGGCTTCGCCTGAGGCAAAGCGCAGAGCCTCCACCCGTTCCTTGGTGAACTGACTACGCAGACGCAACGGTCGTTCCACTGTGATCTTCCAGTAACCGAACTCCTCGTTCGGGAAGATCTTGGACTGTTCCGTCTCCGCGAAGTTCAGGAACGTCTCTGTGACGTGCTCGGTGTCTGAAGGTGACAGCTCGCAGTTCTTGCTGCCTAGATTCCTGCCCAGCGGGGTGAACCGGCCGGTGGCATCGATCAGCTGAACCTTGCCCTTGCGGGCTTCAGGCTTCCGGTTGGTGATCACCCAGATATAGGTTGCGATGCCGGTGTTGTAGAACATGTTCAGCGGCAGCGCGACGATCGCTTCGAGCCAGTCGTTCTCGATGATCCAGCGTCGGATGTTGCTCTCGCCGCTTCCGGCGTCACCAGTGAAGAGCGAGGAGCCGTTATGGATTTCTGCGATGCGGCTGCCAAGCGGAGATTCGGTCTTCATCTTCGAGACCATGTTCGCGAGGAACATCATTTGGCCGTCACTAGAGCTCGTGACCAGCGAGGATGGCTCCGTCTCGCCCTCAAAGGTAACGATGAACCGAGGGTCGGAGATCTTCGCCTTCCCGCCCAGTCGCTCCTGGTCGGACTTCCAACTCTTTCCGTACGGAGGATTGGCGAGCATGAAGTCGAATTGGCGACGTGGGAAAGCGTCGTTGGAAAGCGTGGACCACTCGGGGCCGCCCTTGATGTTGTCGGCCGCCTCGCCGTCACCCTTCAATAGCATGTCGGCCTTGCAGATCGCGTATGTCTCAGCATTGATCTCTTGGCCGTAGAGATGAGTGACGATGTTCTTGCCGCGCTCGTTCGCGAGGGTGCGGAGGGTCTCCTCGGCGACGGTCAGCATTCCGCCGGTGCCGCAGGCGCCGTCGTACAACAGATACGTGCCATTGATCTCGTTTGCAATGGGCAGGAACATCAGCCGGGTCATGAGCTTGACTACGTCACGAGGGGTCCAGTGTTCGCCAGCCTCCTCGTTGTTCTCCTCATTGAACCGGCGCACCAGGTTCTCGAAGATGGTCCCCATGGAATGATTGTCGAGTCCTGGCAGACGAACGCGAGCGTAGGAGTCCAGAACAGGCTTTGGAGAGAGGTTAATTTCCGACGACAGGAGCTTGCCGATCAGCATGCCCAGAGTGTCGTTGCGAGTGAGTTTTGGGATTTGGTTCCGAAACTCGAAGTTGTCGAGGATCTCCTTGACGTTGGGTGAGAATCCGTCCAAGTACGCTTCGAAGTCGCTGCGGAGCTGCTGAGCTGTTGTGCGCTTGGATAGCGTCTGCAGTGTGAATGGAGAGACGTTGTAGAAGGCGTCGCCTGCTGCCTTCCGGAGAGGAAATTCCTGATGTTCAGGGCTCAAGAGGTCCATTTCTCTGAGGCTGTCGTAGGCCTGGAGAACCTCCGTCTTTGTTCCTTCCAGAACTGCATCGAAGCGGCGGAGTACCAGCATGGGGAGAATTACGTCCCGGTACTTGCCGCGTACGTACACATCACGCAGGACGTCGTCCGCGATTCCCCAGATGAAGCTCTCGATGCGGCTCTGCTGTGCGCTGTACACCTTGTAACCGTCTCTCCTGAACCGTGCCGACCTGTTGAGGCGGCCTCCACGTCTGCTCGCGGTTGCTCCAGAGAGCGTAGTCGAGAGGCCCGAGTCGGGAGGGGTTTCACGCCTCGGCGAAGCGACTGTTGACGCTGGCTGACGGTGCCTATGGGCGGTCAGGGCGGCGCTCCTGAAGGGGGCGTTGCGGCTTCAGCGACCAGAGCCTGCCGCCGCTCCGATAGGAATCCGAGCAGGCAGCCGCCGGTAAGGAAGGGGCCGAGTGGAACCGTCGTCTTGCGGGTCACCCGGCGCAACAGGCAGAGGTGTAGACACTGAGCGTTTTCAGAGTGGCCACCGATCGGGTGACGGCAACGAGGGCGCAACGCACGAGGCACCCGTGCCGTTGAATATGCGCCCGAGTGCGCTCCGAACTCAGACTGCACCCGAGTGCGCCAGATCATGAAGGAGGCCGCGGTCCGCGACGAGGGTGACTTCCGTGCTATTCGTCCGCCCACTTAGGCACGAGGAGAGGTCATCCCGCAGTGCCGATACCCCATCCGAGCGATTGTCGGTGGGCTGCCATGAGAGGCGGGGGCAGAGTAGCGAGTGGCGTTCGCCTCGTCAGAAGGCTGCTGGTATTGCGACGCGGCTTCGGCGTCTGACGCATCGTGGTGGGGTGACTGACGAGAAGGGCGGACAGCCGAGGCCAGTCGAGGAGGGGGAAGCCTCTCAGCGTGACGACCGAGTTGGTCGTCGTGGACGGACCCGACGGTGAGTATCTGGAGCGTCGGCAGGTGGAAGCGATCCGCCGTGCGCTCCAGTGGTTGGTCGATCACCCGCAGCCGGCCGAAGGCGGCGATGCGGGCGAGACGGAGTGCCGAGCCAGCCCATTAGCGCATGTCCCGGTAGGACTTGAACCTGCGGCTGCTTCGCAGCAGGGTTCCCGCCCCTTTACAGGGCCTCTGACCTGGGGCTTCTTAAAGATTTTGGGTGGTTCCGGAGGAAATGAGCCTGCTGAGGAAGTCAGCCACACACGCCCCATGGGCCCCAGGTTGGCTTCGAATTGTGGCGTTGACCTGCGGTTTTGCTAAGCTGCAGGTTGGCGGCCCCGGCAGGACTCGAACCTGCGGCCCAGCACTTAGAAGGCGCCTGCTCCACCCGCTGGGCTATGCAGGCTGACCTGCGACAGCGCGGAAGCTTCTGACTATGCCCTACCAAACCGGGGGTATACGGGATCTGTGGACGCTCCCGCCAACCCAGAGGTCTGGACGTACATTCTGGGCGGCGGCCAGGTGTCGGAGCTGGCCGCTGGCGTCCGGGGGAGACCGCGAGTGAGCGCGAGCGCTGTGCTGCTCTGCGAGGTTCGGTGCGGTGGCACGAGCCTGATGTGGCGCTCGTAGAAGTTCCGCAGACTTCAGGCATGTGTGGGCGCTGCCGGGTAGCGTTGGCGATCTTCGGTCTGCTTGTACTTTGTCGCGCATCCCGTGCTGGGATGGTGCTGGGATGCGCCCGCATTTCCGCAGGTCACAGCCTTGTGGTGGAGTTCCGCTTCAACGTGTAGCGAGTGGCATACCGCCACGTTGCTGATCTGGTAAACGTGCTGGTCAGAAGGGGGTCGACTCTTCCGAGTCGGCCCTTTGGCCTTTTCCCGTGCCGGTATGGTGGTGGGAAAGCTGCCCCCCTGCCAACACGATGAATAGCGACGTGACCGAGGCCACGATGCGTCTTGTTGAGGTTGAGGCAGATGTGCAGGGGGAACCGCGGAAAGCCGACCGCCTACCGCATCAGCTCCCGTCCTCGTCGTCGTTGTCCCGTGCGCGAGGTGCGGCCGGTTGGTGCGGGCTTTGCGAGGTGTCCCAGAGGTACGGAGGTGTCATGTCGTCCTCGCTCGTCTCGTACCTGCCTTGGTTCCGTTCGCCCGTGCTGCTCTCCGCTGCCCCCGGCGTGAACGTGCCCGCGCCCGCGTCGGTGAATGGTGAGCCCTCAGGGTCTGGGAAGCGCGGAGACCAGGTCCCCGTGGTGTCCCCCTCGTCCGAAGGCTCACCCTCCGGCCCCTCGCGCCTGTCCTCGTCGGATGCCGGGAGAAGGGTCCGCCTGATCTCCTCGGCGGCCTCGTCCAGCCCGGCCGCTTCCAGACTCCGCACCACACGGTGCACGAACACCGTGTACTCGTCCATGTCCGGCTTCAGGCCCACCGCCGCCAGTAACAGGAGCAGCCGATCCGGAACCCCTACTTCCTCCTCGCGGTCGAACGTCCCTCCTCCCTGGCCGGGTCCGTCCCACAGCGGGCCCCCGACGGTCGCTTCGCTCCGCGCGCCTACGGGCGGGACGAGCAGGTGGCGGAAGAGCTCGGGTACCTCCTCGTCGTTGGCCGCCGCCGCGATCTGGGCGAGCGGGCCGATCATGTCGACCGCCTTCTCGATCTCGTTCTCGTGACGGGCCAGCCACCACACCACCGCGCTGCCCGCGCTCTTGAGCACGTCCTCACCGAGGTAGCGCCGCTTGTTGCGCTCGTGCTGACGCTCGTGCTCCCAGACCTCCTCGTCCTTGCGAAGGTCGTTCAACTTCCGCAGGCGCTCGCGGTCGGCGGGGGCGAGGGTCAGCGTCACATCGGCCGCCATGGCCTTCACCCGTCCGCTCCGGTCCGTGAGCGGGACGCCCAGCTCGCCGTCCAGGAGATACCGCGCGAAGGTCGCCCGGCCGGGCTCTTCGCGGTGGACGATCTCCAGGGCCCGGCTGACGACCGATGACACGGCGAGGGCCGACGAGGCACCACCGTCGGACCAGTCGGCGTGGTCGGAGGCCGGCCTCCACCACACGGTGGCGGAGAACAGGAAGTCGTAACAGTCCGCCGCGCTCGGCAGCGCCGCGTCGACCACCCGCGTCTCCTGGTACGGCGGCTCCGCCGGCGCCGCGGGCGGTTCGGGTTCCCGGGGCTCGTACGGGTCGGCCGACGCGTGGCCACGGCTGAGGACCGTCATCACGAGCAGCAGGGAGCCCGAGGCCGTGACCATGGACATGAAGCCCCACAGCAACGCCGGCCAGTGCAGGAGATTTCCGAGCACAACCGGTGCGAGGCTGCAGAGGGCGACGAACAGCAGGCTGGAAATGCGGTCTCTCATCGTGACTCTTCCGTGGTCCGTGGTCCGGCGCCCGCACGCTCCGTACTCTCCGTGCGGGCATACTGCGCATGGTCGATGTGCTGCCAGAAGAGGGCGGCGACGGCCGCCCGGGAGGGGTGACGCGAGCTCCCCGCCCAGCCGCAGGCGATGGCGTAGAGGCGGTGGAGAGCGGCCGCGCGGCCGCGCGTCGCCCCGACCATCACGTCCAGCGCCATCTCCTGCGTACTGTCGCCCGCCGCGGCGTTCAGCCAGCTACTCACCAGCAGGTTCCAGAGCTCCGTCGACGGCTGGGAGAAAACCGACTCCCAGCCCAGGAACAGGTCAGGCCACGGCGGCGGGACCGGTGCCCGGTCGCTTCTCAACAGCTCCGTGAGCAGCTGGAGATGGGGCTCCGCGCCGCGCGGATCCCGACGCGTACGGTCCCGCAGGCGGTCGATCAGCAGCCGGTAGAGCCGACGGTCGCGGCCGGCGAGGTCGAGAAGTACCTCCTGGGCCTCGCGCGCCGCCTCCCCCTTCCGTACGGCGAGGTAGTGGAGCCGCACCATCGCCTGATCCGGGTGCGTCGCGCTGAGACTCTGAAGGCAGGCGGTGGTCAGGACGCGGGCGAGACCGTCCGACAAGGGGCCGGGCCTCGCGCAGTCGTACATCCGCCTGCGGAACCATCCCCCGAACCTCTCGTGGCTGAGACCGAGTTCGAGGGCCGCCACGGCTCGCGGGTCGCAGGACGCCCCGGTCGCACGATCCGCCCAGCGCATCACGAGGTCGAAGAGGTGGTCGGGCCGCCCGACGGCCAGGGACCGCTCGCCGAAGCGGACGACGACGTTCATCCGGTCGTCGCTGGTCAGACCGCGCAACTCGGTGGCGTGACCGATCCAGTCCTTGAGGTCGTCGCGCACCCCGGGGAAGTTCGCCCAGAAGTACGTCCGTACCGCGTCGGCGTAGGCCAGCCGATCGAAGCGGAGCCGACCGTCCGGGTCCCGCTCGATCCCGAGCGCCCTCAACCGTTCCCCGAAATCCGTCCGTGCCAGCTCGGTCGTCGCTTCTTCCTCGTGTCTCACCGTCCTCATCAGGCCGTGCCACGCCTCGTAGACGGTGTCGGCGCGGGCCTCCTCGAACACAGCCGTCGCGAGCAGCAGGGCCCGTTCGGGCGCGGTGCGGACCGTGGCCACCTGTCCGCCCACGTCACCGGCACGATCGGTCACCGCGTGCATCGCCTGGTCGAGCCATCCCGCGAAGTCGGCGCCGAACCGGCCGCTGTCGCGAGCGGCCCTCACCAGCCCCGCGAGCCGGGCCAGTTCCTGCATGGGGGAGCGGTCGTACAGGCGCTGGAGGTCGGCGCTCCGCAGGTCCGCGGGGCGGAAGGCCATCCGGTCCATGCGGAGGTACCGGGTGACGACGGTGATGCCCCGGGGGCGCCCCAGCGTCACCGTGTCCGGTTCGAGGTCCGGCGGGTGGGCGTGCTCCAGGCCCGACGGCAGGACGACGACCATGTGGGCGCCCGCCTCCTGGACCAGTGACCGGCGCATGGCCAGGCGGCGCTGGGCCTTGGCGTATGCCTCTTCGTCGGCGGTCCCGGAGAGGTCGAGGAGGAAGCGGTCCCCCTCACCGGGGGCGAAAGGGGTCTCGTCCTTGTCCGTGGCGGGAAGCTCCTCGAACCGGGCCCCCTCCTCGTCGGCGCCCCCGTCCTCCCGGAGCCCGTGCAGCAGCATGATCGCCGCGGCGCGGCGGCCGCTGCCGGGCGGAGCATCCAGCAGCACCACCGATCCGGGCTTCTCCAGGCGGTCGGCGGCGACGCGGAAACCCACCGGCGGAGCGAACCGGTCGGCCAGGCGCACCCGGTCCTCGCGGGCGATCCGGAGGGACTGGACCCCTTTGCGGATCATCCAGTCCGTGCCGACGCCGTAGAAGACGTACTGGGGCCCCTCGCCGTTGCTCACCGGGCCGCGCGGATCGTTGACCGTGACGCGGTCCTGCTCGGTCATCGTTCGTCGTCCGAGCGCCGGCGCTCGCGCTCGAAGCGCTGGTGGATCGTACCGCTGTTGTCGCCCGCCGTGAACTGGACCCCGGTGTTGTCACCCTGGAAGTGGGGCGCGTTGTACTGGGGTCCCCGACCGGTGTTCACGGGCCCCTGCGGCTCGTTGACGAAGGTGCCGAGTTCTCCGTTGAGGTTTCCGATGCCGCCGCGCACGCGCTGCTCGACGTCGCGCGTCCGCATCCTGGTGTGCCCGGCGTCCTGGGCCGGCTTCCTGCGGGACTTCGTCTCCGTCCGCTCCCGCGCCGCACGGGCGTCACGGTCCACCGCGCCCAGCTCGGGCAACAGCCGGGCGAGGGCGTCGCCGAGCGCCGTCAGGTCCGACTCGGCGTTGCGGTGGTCGAACCGCCTGTACTGGCAGTCCGCCAGCTCCCACAGATCGTCCGGGAGGACGGCGCGGTCGATCCGCGTGGCCTTTCCGACGAGCACGGGGATCACCAGGATCCCGCGGTCGAGCGCGGTCTGGATCTCACGACGGGTCCAGTCCTGCTCGGCTTCGAGGGCGGGGCGGCCGTCGGCCCCCCGCACCTCCGCCCAGCGCGGGCCGATCACGGCGAGGAGCGCCTCGCACTCCTCCACCGCCCTGACCAGTTCCACCGGGTAGCGGTGTCCGAGCTCGATCGAGTTGCTGGCGAAGAAGATCCGCTCGCCGCCGAACCGCCGGGTGAGCTCCCGAGCGATCATGGCGGCCGCGGATTCCTCGTCGCCTGTGCGGTAGTTGACGAAGATGTCGGGCATGAAGGTTCCCTTCGTGAGAGGAAGACGGGAGTGAATGGGTACGAGCGCGGGGGCTGCGGACCCAAGGCTTCGAGGCCCGATCGGCCTGGGCCATGAAGTCCCGACCGTGTGACGGCATGGCGTGTCCACGGGAGGGCGTACGGATGGAGGTGCGCCGCCCTGCACGTCACTGGTCGCGGGCAGCCCGAAGAAGCCGGGGGCGCGGTGCTACGCGTCGGGCGGGGATCAGAGAGGCCGGCCGGGGATCGTGGGAACCGGCGGACCGGAAGGGCCAGGAAGTCCGGTGAGCCGGGCGGTTCGAGCCGGTGTCGGTCGTGGAGCCGCTGTCAATCGTGTGCGGGGGCGAGTACCCGTGCCAGCGCCGGCTGCAGATCGCGTACGGCCCTGCTGCTCCGGAACCGGGAGAGTTCCCGCGCGAGACGCCGGACATCGCTGTTCACCGTCGCCGAGGGCACGGCAGGCATCACCCCCAGGAGTTCCCCGGCGATCGTGCACGCGTGCTCGACCTCTCCGGAGGCGGCGTGGGTCAAGGACCTGCGGAAACCGTACCGGGCGCGAGTTCGCAGCGCATGCGGCGGGAGGCGGCGGCACTCCCGGTCGAGGACCTCGGCGGCGGCCTTGGGGCGACCCAGGTCGTGCAGGCACCAGCCGGTCGTCATCGCCGCCGGATCGCTCACGTGGGTGGTGCCGATCATTGGCTCGGCGCCGCTGCGGGCGTCGTCGCTGTCGAGCAGCTCCCGCGCCCTGTCGAGGCTGCGGAGGCAGTTGCGTTCGTCGCCGACGAG
The DNA here is from genome assembly GCF_044753355.1 of Streptomyces sp. NPDC088400. Classification (NCBI taxonomy): domain Bacteria; kingdom Bacillati; phylum Actinomycetota; class Actinomycetes; order Kitasatosporales; family Streptomycetaceae; genus Streptomyces; species Streptomyces sp. NPDC088400. Next base: position 585,021 of record NZ_JBIVMZ010000001.1, read on the forward strand.
CGCGTGTCCCTGCGCCTCCCGCTGGGCCGCAAGTCCCCGGATGCGCGGCGGGAGTTCGTCGCTCTGGGCCTGGCGGGCCAGGGCGACGGTGCCTGCGGCGTCCCCGCCGTAGAGCGTGACCAGGGCGCGTCGCACGAGCGCGTAGGAACCGAGGTGCGGATCGCCCCCGGCGCGCGCCAGTTCGGCGGCCTCACCGGTCCAGTCGAGCGCCGCGCCGTTGTCCCCGGCCTCCTGGGCCATCCAGCCGGTGAACTCCGCGAACCGCGAGGCGAGTAGGAGCGCGGGGGCCCGAGTGGCGGCCGGGGCGTCGGCGGCCAGCCCGGCGACCGTGCGCGTCTGCGTCTCCAGCAGGGGAAGCAGAACCTTCGGCGCGGTGGACTGGCCGAGCTTTCGTAGCTGGTCGAACTGAGCGCGGAAGGAGGGAAGGAGTGGGTCGGCGGCAGAGGACGCCTGAACGCCGAGTTTCAGGCCGAGGTCGATCAGCGACCCCGTACCCGCAGCGAGGACTGCTCGGCGCCCGACGAGCCAGAGGCTCGGGGTGGAGGGGGTTTCGGTGGTGTCCGAGTCGGTCTCGGGGCGGACGACCAGGCGCTGCAGCTCGCCGTTCACGCCGAGGAAGGCGTCGCACCGCCGGGCCAGTTCGGGGGACGCGGAACGCACCCCGCGCTCGACCTTGCTGAGGTACCCCTTGTCGTAGTTGAGCGCCACGGAGAACTCGGTGAGAGTAAGCCCCGCTTCCTGTCGTAAACGGCGAAGTTCCGGGCCAAAACGTAAAGTTGCACTCATCATTGACCTCCCCCTTGAACAGCGACCGTGAGAGCCGTGTGCCCTCACGGGAAATTTCGTTCGACGTTCACTGACTGTCGCGAAGACCGACGGCGAACACCCGTCGTGACGGAGTCGTTTCGCTTCGCATCCGAGAGCGAGTTTGGCACGAGGCACGCCTCAGGAATCGGGGTTCGGCGGGGTTGCCCGTTGCCTCTTCTGTTCTCCGTCCGTTCCTTGTTGTGACCAGAATCGACCACGATCAGGACAAAGTAATCGAGAATGACAGGGGATGAGGCTGTGTCGATCGCGCCGCAGCAGGCGAAGGCGGTGGATGGCCGACTGATCGACGAATTGGCCGCCGCGCCCGGGCCGATGGCCTCCGACTGGCTGGCGAGGGTGGGCTGCGTCAGCAACTGGCCGAGCGCCTGCTGGAGTCCGCGCTCCAGGGTGAGCTGAAGATCGCCCGCAAGCGGCAGGAGTACGCGTGACCGTGAGCGACAAGGGGTGAAAATTCCCTGCTAACGTGCATGTTGCTAACATTGTTGTTAGTGTCGCGAGTGGAGGTCGACCGACGTGGTGGATTTCGTAGGACGTCGGCAGGAGCTGGCGACGTTGGAGCGAGAGCTGCAGAAGGTGGCGGCAGGGGTTGGTGGGGAGAGGCCCGGTCGGTGCGTGATGTTGCGTGGGCGGCGCCGCGTGGGCAAGTCACGGCTGGTCGAGCGGTTTGCGGAGCGCTCCGGGGCCCCGTTCTTGTTCTACGCGGCGATCGGTGCGTCCCTCAGGGATGATCTGGCACGGCTGGCCCGGGACGCCCAGGCGTCGACGCTGCCGTTGGCGGGGCTGGTGGCCGCCGCACGGCCGGAGAGCTGGGACGCCGCGTTCGATGTGCTGGCCGCGGCGCTGCCCGCCGACCGGGCGAGCGTGCTGGTCATCGACGAGGTGCCGTACCTGATGGACGCCGGTGGCGCCTTTGAGGGGATGCTGCAACGGGCCTGGGACCGGGTGTTGGAGAACAAGCCGGTGCTGCTGGTCCTCATCGGCTCCGATCTGTCGATGATGGAGGCCCTGAACAGCTATGGACGCCCCTTCCACCAGCGGGGCCGGGAGATGGTGCTGGGGCCGCTGAACCCCGCCGAGGTGGGGCGGATGCTCGGGTTGGAACCGGCGGAAGCCTTCGACGCCGCGCTGGTCACCGGCGGGCTGCCGCTGATCTGCGCGGAGTGGCCGAGAGGGGAGGGGCTGTGGGACTTCCTCGGCGAGGCGCTGAGTGATCCGGTCTCTGCCCTGCTGGTGTCGGCCGAGCGCTCGCTGGCTGCCGAATTCCCCTCGCGGGCCCAGGCGCGTACAGTGCTGGCGGCCATTGGAAGTGGCGAGCGGACCTTCACCAACATTGCCCGTGCGGCCGGCGGGATCGGGGCCACGCCGCTGCAGCGAGCGCTGGAACTGCTTACGGACAAGCGCGTCGTCGCTGCGGAGCTGCCCGTGTCGCTGCGTCCGTCGAAGGATCGCCGCTACCGGGTGACAGATCCCTACCTGCGGTTTTGGCTGCACTTGCTCGGCCCGTCCATGGAGGAGATCGAGCGAGGGCGGGGCGATCTGGCCTTGGCGCGGATCCGGGAGAGCTGGACCAGCTGGCGCGGCCGGGCGATCGAGCCGCTCGTCCGAGAGGCGCTAGCCCGGATACTGCCCGACGACCGACTCCCCGCGGCGCCCGCGGTCGGCGGCTACTGGACCCGCACCAACGACGTCGAGATCGACATCGTCGGGGCGGACCGCGCCCCCATCGCCAAGGAGCTGCTCTTCGTCGGTTCCGTCAAGTGGCTGGAGCAGTCGCCCTTCGACCGGCACGACCTGGCCGCTCTCCATCGACACCGGGCCGCCCTCACTGATGAACCTGTTCCAGTCGTGGCGGTCTCGCGCAGTGGAGTCGACTGTCCGGGGCTCGACGCCGTCTACGGCCCTGGCGATTTGCTGACCGCCTGGCCGCTGTGAGTGGCGGAGCGGGCGAGGCCGGAGGTGCCGTGGTGCGAAAACGGTCGTTCGAGATCGTGGCGCGGAGTGTGCCCGGCGCCTTCGACGACGACGGTCGTCCCCGTCATCCGGCATCGCCCCAGCCCCCGCCGCTGTCGCGACCAGGCGCCGCCGCCGGGATCACCAGCCGGTCATCAGCAGGTGGTTGAGGAGCAGCGCGAGCACCGCCTGGGCGGTGAGCCAGGCGCGGGGGCGGGGGAGGAACGTACACGCCGGGAGCAGCCATATCGCGAAGGGGAGCCAGATTCGTTCCGTCTCCGCCTTGCTCATCCCGGACAGATCGGCGACCAGCAGGGCGAGCAGGGCGGCGGCCACGAGGAGCGCGAGGCGGGTTCGGGCGGGGGACGGGTTCCCGGACTGGCCGAGGCCGCGGGCGTGGATCAGCACCGCGGCTGTCCGCCGCAGGCCCGCCGCTGTGGCCAGGCCGGTGATGAGCACGGTGCAGGCGAGGTTGGCCCACACCCAGTAGCCGTAGGGGCGGGTACCGCCCGCGCCCTGGTAGTAGCGGGTGACCAGCAGGTGGTACGCCTCCCACCAGTCGAATCCGGCGAGTGTGAACGCCAACGGCACGACGGCCGCCCCGGCCAGCAGCGGTGCCAGCAGTACGGGGCGTTCCCGGACTCGGCGCCGGCCGAGCAGCAGCACCGCCGCGCCGATGAGCGCGAAGAGCGTGAGGCCGTAGGAGAGGTAGCAGGTCAGGCCGAACAGCAGGCCGGACGCCCCGGCCGCCGGGAGGGAACCCCGGGTCACCGCGAGCGCCAGCAGGGCGACCGCCCAGGCCGCCACCGCCGCGAAGTAGGCGTCGGCCGAGGTGCCCATCCACACCGCGGCCGGTGCCAGGACCAGGTAGGGGGCCGCACGTCGCGCCAGGCGCTCGTCGGCCAGTGCGCGGATCGCGACCAGCACGGCGACGCAGGCCGTCGCGCCGACGGTGACGCACCAGACGCCGGCCCAGCCGCCGCCGCGCAGCCCGATCCGGTCGAGCAGGACGAAGGTGAGAGTGGCGGCCGGGGGATGGCCGGCGATGTGGGCGGGCCAGTGGTCGGGGGATGGGAGCAGGATGTGGTGGGTGAAGTCGCGCAGGGTGGCCGGGATGTCGTGGAAGCGGTCGATGACCTGGAGGTACTCGTAGCGGGTGGTGAGGCGGACGGCGATGCCGCGCTGCCAGCCGTCGATCAGGGCGAGGGAGAAGATCCAGGCCGTGGATGTGCCCCAGGCCAGCGGGAGCAGGGCCCGCCAGGGGAGACGGGCCGCGAGGGCGGGGCCGTACGCCACGGTGAGGGCCGCGACGAGCAGCGCCGCCGGGGTGCCGGGGCCGGCATGCGGTCCCCAGGACCCCAGCACCGGGGGCCAGCCGACGCGCAGTGTGTGGCGGGTGTCCTCGATGTGGCGGCCGATCAGTACGGCCGCCGTCACCAGCAGGGCCGCGGCCCCGGCGGCGTACAGGTCACGGCGGAGGTCACGGGACGGGACACGGGAGCGGGGAGCGCGCGGTTCGGCGGAACGCGGTGTGCGGGTCACATCCGAACGCTAGGCCGGGCGGACGTTCGCACACCGCCGTCCGGGCCGGACGTCAGCGTTTCGTCATGAGTCGCACGCCCTCCACCAGGGGCGCCCCGGCCTACGGTCGGACCATGCGAGACGATCCACGGCTCCCCACCTCTCCCGGCTTCTGGCGCAGCCCCCTGCGCGGCCCCTGGTTCACGTCCGTGCTCGGCGTCGTCCTGCTCGTCGGCATCACGGTGCTGTTCGTGACGGGTCTGGTCTCGTACGCCGCCTACAACCCGGACCTGGCGCCGGTGAACGACAAGACCCCCGACAAGGGGATCCTCGGCTTCTACCTCTTCGCCTGGCCCACGGGCCCGCCCTGGCTGTACCGGCTCAACCAGGGTGTCCACGTCACCCTGGGCATCACCCTGATCCCCGTACTGCTGGCCAAGCTGTGGTCGGTGGTGCCGAGGCTGTTCGCGTTGCCGCCGGCCCGATCGCTCGCCCACGCCCTGGAGCGGATCTCCCTGTTGCTGCTGGTCGGGGGTGGGCTGTTCGAGTTCGTGACCGGGGTGCTCAACGTCCAGCTGAACTACGTCTTCCCGGGCTCCTTCTACCCGTTGCACTTCTACGGGGCCTGGGTGTTCTTCGCGGCCTTCGTGGCCCACGCGCTGCTGAAGATGCCCACCGCGCTGCGCAATCTGCGGCAACCGCGGGAGGAGCGGAACGACTTGGTGTCACCGCGCCCCGCCGAGCCGACCGTCTCCCGGCGCGGCGCCCTGGGGTTCGTCGGGGGCGGCTCGCTGCTGCTCTTCGCCACGACGGTGGGGCAGAACTTCGACGCTCTGCGACGTACCGCCCTCCTCGCCCCGCACGGCGGGGCCGAGCCCGGCGGCGGGCCGAACGGTTTCCAGATCAACAAGACGGCCGCGTACGCCGGGATCGGCACGGCGGAGACGCGCGAGGACGTCTGGCGCCTCGTCGTCGCCGGACGCGCGGGCACCGTCCGCCTCGGCCGCGCCGACCTCCTCCGACTCCCTCTGCACAGCTCGGCGTTGCCGATCGCCTGTGTCGAGGGCTGGTCGACGTCCGACCAGTGGTGGCGCGGGGTGCGGCTGCGCGACCTCGCCGCGCTCGTCGGCCACGAGGGCGACCCGCCGGACGTGCTCGTCGAGTCCCTCCAGCGGCACGGCGCCTTCCGCCGGGCGGCCCTGCGCGCCAACCAGGTGGCCGACCCGCGTTCCCTGCTCGCCCTGTACGTCAACGGCGAAGACCTGTCCCCCGACCACGGCTATCCCGCCCGCGTGATCGTGCCCGCCGCGCCGGGCGTGCTGAACACCAAGTGGGTGGCCCGTATGACGTTCGGAGACCTTTGATGCTTCCGCGGGTCAAAGTCGGCAGCCCTCTGCAACTGCTGTTGCTCGCCTGCTCGTTCGCTCTCGCCGGCTACGCGGGCGTACGGCTGCTCACGGACGACTGGTTCGGCGTGGCGCTGTGGATCGTGGGGGCGGCGCTGTTGCACGACCTGGTGCTGCTGCCGCTGTACGCGGGGGCGGACCGGGCGGTGGTACGCGGTCTCGGCGCGGCGGGCCGCCGGGAGTGGGCGATGTACGTCCGGTTCCCGGCCGCCCTCTCCGGCCTGCTGCTGCTCATGTGGTTCCCGTTGATCAGCGGGATGGTGGACCGGCGTTACCGGCTCGCCACGGGCCTGTCGCCGGACGGCTTCCTCACCCGCTGGCTGCTGATCACCGCCGTCCTGTTCGGCGGCTCGGCGCTGCTGCTGGCGCTGCGGTTGCGCAGGGCGGCGAAGCGCCGGCCGCCGACTGCCCAGTGACCGGCCCTCTCCCAGCCCCGCGCGTAGCGGTGCAGGGCCGGAGTGCCGAGCCGTGCCCACGGGAAGGGGGCGCCGACGGTGGCGTGTGCGTCGGTGATGTGGACGTGAACGCGTTCGTCGACGTTCACCGGCGCCGTCTCGGCGATCAGCAGGCCGCCGGGGGCGAGCAGCGCGGCGGCCCGCTCCAGAAGAGCGCGCGGGTCGCCTCCGATCCCGACATTGCCGTCCATGAGCAGGACGGTGCCCCAGCGCCCCTCGCCGGGCAGCGGCTCGAAGACGGAACGCCGTAGCGCCTGGCCCCCGAGCCGCGCGGTGTGGTCGACGGCGGCCTCGCTGACGTCGATGCCGAGGGCGGTCCGGCCTCGGGCGGCGAGTTCCGCCACCAGCCGGCCCGGTCCGCAGCCGACGTCCAGCACCGTGCCCTCGCACCGGTCGAGTACGTCCAGGTCGACCGGGTCGGCCCGGGCGCACCAGCGTTCCACCTCCAGCGGCAGCAGCCAGCCGTCGTCCCGGCGCAGGAACAGCGGCCCCCGTCCGGTTCGCAGGGCGGCGGCGTAGGAGTCGGCGGCCGCCCACGGGGGCATGGTGGTGCTCATCGGCGGCCCGCCGCCGTCGCGCACCGGGTCAGCTGTGCGGCGAACCGGCCGCGCGGGACCAGGGCGGCGACCGCGTGGGCGTCGGCGGCGGTGTCGACGTCCCGCAGGCACGGCAGGTCGCGTACCCGCAGCCCGGCGGCGACCAGCCGCTGCCGCTGTACGGCCCCGGTCACCGGCGTCGACATGGGCACGCCCCGCAGCAGGGCCGGATCCGGGCGGGTCAGGCCGAGCGCCCAGAAGCCCCCGTCCTCCGCCGGACCGAAGTACGCGTCGCAGCGCGTGAAGTCCGCGGTGAGCAGGTCCGGCGTCACCTGCGGGGTGTCCATGCCGATGAGCAGGGCCGGGCCGGTGCAATGCGCGAAGGCGTCCGCCAGCCGCTCGTCCAGCCCGCCCGCACACTGCGGCACGACGTCGAAGCCGGGCGGCAGCCACGGGCCGGGGGCGCCGTCGAGGACGAGGACCCGCCGGGACGCGGGCGCCGCCGCCACGGTGCGCAGGGTGTCGGCGAGGGCCGCTTCCGCGAGTTCCGCGGCTTCCTCGGGGGTGAAGGGCGGGGTGAGCCGCGTCTTGACGCGACCCGGCCGGGGTTCCTTGGCGATGACGAGAAGAGTGGTCACCGTGCTGTTCCTCCCGCGTGGTCGGAGGTCTCGCGCAGGACGCGGCTCATGTCCCGTACCGCCTGCCAGGTGCCGCGCCAGGTGCCCGTCACCTTCGAGACGCCGGTGCGCGGCAGATACGGCACGTCGTGCTCGGCGATCCGCCAGTCCGCGTCGGCGGCCCGTACGACCATCTGGAGCGGATAACCGCTGCGCCGGTCGGTGAGGCCGAGAGCGAGCAGCGGCTCGCGGCGGGCGGCGCGCAGGGGGCCGAGGTCGTGCAGGCGCAGCCCGGTGCGGCGGCGCAGCATGCGCGCGAGCATCAGATTGCCCGCGCGGGCGTGCGCGGGCCAGGCACCCCGGCCGCGGGCACGCCGCCGTCCGAGAACCAGGTCGGCCTCGCCGGAGCGGATCTCGTCGACGAAGGGCATGAGCAGTGAGGGGTCGAGGGAGGCGTCGCAGTCGCAGAAGCAGACGATGTCGGCGCCGGCGGCGGCCAGTCCGGCGTGACAGGCGGCGCCGAAGCCCCGGCGCGGCTCGTGCACGACGGTCGCGCCGAGCGCGCGGGCGATGTCCGCCGAACCGTCGGTGGAGCCGTTGTCGACGACCAGGGCGCGCCAGCCGTCCGGGATCCGTGCGAGTACCCAGGGCAGCGCCTCGGCCTCGTTCAGGCAGGGGAGGACGACATCGACGTCTTGTGGTGGTGGGAGGATCACGACTTCACCCTACGAGCGCGAATCGGGCAATTCGGTCTTGCGGTCCTTACGAAACGTGGACGTCGGGGGCGGGGCGGCCTCCGAGGGCGGCGCCGGGGACGGCGTGCTGCCAGGCTGGGGGGCATGCAGCAGCCGTACGAGCCCCCAGGACCTGTCCGGTCGACGAGGGTCCTGGTCGTCGATGACGATCCGACCGTCTCCGAGGTCGTCGCCGGATACCTGGACCGCGCCGGCTACCTCGTGGACCGGGCGGACGACGGGCCGACGGCCCTCGTCCGCGCCGATGCCCACCGTCCGGATCTGGTCGTGCTGGACTTGATGTTGCCGGGCATGGACGGTCTGGAGGTCTGCCGCCGGCTGCGTGACCGGGGCCCGGTGCCGGTCATCATGCTCACCGCCCGCGGCGACGAGGACGACCGTATCCTCGGCCTGGAGGTCGGCGCCGACGACTATGTCACCAAGCCCTTCAGCCCCCGGGAACTGGTCCTGCGCGTGGAGTCGGTGCTGCGCCGCTCCCGCCCCGACCCGGGAACGCGCCCGCTCGGCGCGGCCGGACTCGCCGTCGATCCCAGAGCCCGCCGTGCCACCAAGAACGGCGGCGAACTACCCCTCACGCTGCGGGAGTTCGATCTGCTCTCGTTCTTCCTGCGCCATCCTGGGCAGGCCTACGGCCGCGAGGCCCTGATGCGCGAGGTGTGGGGCTGGGACTTCGGCGACCTGTCGACCGTCACGGTCCATGTCCGCCGGCTGCGCGGCAAGGTCGAGGACGATCCGGCCCGCCCCCGTCTGATCCAGACGGTGTGGGGCGTGGGCTACCGCTTCGAACCGGGAGACGAACCGGGGAGCGAGCCGGGAGGCGATTCAGGGAACGAACCGGGGAGCGAGCCGGGAGACGATTCAGGGAGCGAACCAGAGAACTCTTCCGGGAACGGGGAGGTGGACTGACGTGCGCGACACTCTCCTCATCGCCCTTTACGCTTTCGCCGGTGCCGCCGTCACGGGCCTGGCCGGAGCGGTTGTGCTGCGGCTGATCCGCCGCCGGTCGCTCTCCGCCTCGCTCGCCGTGGTGGCGGCGGTGGGGGTGCTGGCCATGCTCGCCGGCACGTTGGTCGTGGCGTGGGCGATGTTCCTCTCGCCCCATGACCTGACGGTGGTGACGACCGTCGTCGCCATGGCTGCCGTCGTCTCCCTGGCCACCGCCCTGCTGCTGGGCCGCTGGGTTGTCGCCCGCAGCCGCGAACTGGCCGTCGCGGCACGCTCGTTCGGCGACGGCCTGTTCACGGCCCCGGACGTCCCGGCCACCGCCGAACTGGAGGCGGTCAGCCGCGAGTTGGCGGCCACCAGCGCGAGGCTCGCCGAATCCCGTGAGCGCGAGGGGGCGTTGGAGACCTCCCGGCGGGAACTCGTCGCCTGGATCTCGCACGACCTGCGTACCCCGCTGGCCGGCCTGCGTGCGATGTCGGAGGCCCTGGAGGACGGCGTCGCCACCGACTCCGACCGCTACCTCAGGCAGATCCGCACCGAGGTCGAACGGCTCAACGGCATGGTCGGCGACCTCTTCGAACTCTCCCGCATCCACGCCGGCACCCTCCCGCTGGCCCCCTCCCGTATCTCTCTGTACGACCTGGTCGGCGACGCGCTGGCGGGAGCCGACCCGCTCGCGCGGGAGCACGGGGTCAAGCTGGTGGGCGGCCGGGTCGAGCCCGTACCGGTGGAGGTGGACGGCAAGGAGATGAATCGCGTGCTGGGGAACCTCCTGATCAACGCCATCCGGCGCACCCCGGCCGACGGCACCGTCGCGGTCGCGGCCGAGCGCGCGGCCGACGGCGCCGTGATGCTGTCGGTCACGGACGGCTGCGGCGGCATCCCGGAGGAGGAGCTGCCCCGTGTCTTCGACACCGGCTGGCGCGGCACCGACGCGCGCACGCCCCCGGCCGGCGCGGGTCTGGGCCTCGCCATTGTGCGGGGGATCGTGGAGGCGCACCAGGGGCGGGCGACCGTACGAAACATCCCCGGTGGCTGCCGCTTCGAGGTCACGCTGCCCGCGGTGCTCTGATCACCCTGCCCGCTGTGCTCTGATCACCAGTGACCCTCGCGGCAGCGTTTGCCCCGTCGCGACGCCCGGACTTCGACGGACCGCCTCACTCGTCCCGCAGCCCCGCCTTCGCGAACTCCCGCATCCCCTCCTCGAATCCGGCCTCCGGCTTCCAGCCCAGATCGGCCCGCAGGCGCGAGGAGTCGGCGGTGATGTGCCGGACGTCGCCCAGCCGGTACTCACCGGTGACGACGGGATCGGGGCCGCCGTACGCGGCCGCCAGGGACCGGGCCATCTCGCCGACGGTGTGCGGCTCTCCGCTGCCGGTGTTGTACGCCGTCAGCACCCCTGGTGCCCAGGGCGCCTCCAGCGCGACGGCGTTGGCCGCCGCCACGTCCCGCACGTGCACGAAGTCCCGCCGCTGCCGTCCGTCCTCGAAGACACGGGGAGCCTCGCCCCGGGCCAGCGCGGAGCGGAAGAAGGAGGCCACGCCCGCGTACGGGGTGTCGCGGGGCATCCGGGGCCCGTACACGTTGTGGTAGCGCAGCGACACCGCCGAGCCGCCCGTGCAACGGGCCCATGCGGCGGCCAGGTGTTCCTGGGTGAGCTTGGTGGCGGCGTACACGTTGCGCGGATCGGCGGGGGCGTCCTCGCCGACCAGGCCGGGGAAGAGGGGCTCCCCGCACACCGGGCACCGCGGCTCGAACCGGCCCCCGTCCAGATCGCCGAGCGCTCGTGGGCCGGGCCGTACCACGCCGTGCCGGGCGCACTCGTACCGTCCCTCGCCGTACACCACCATCGACCCGGCCAGGACGAGACGGCGTACACCGGCCTCCGCCATGGCGGCGACCAGCACGGCGGTGCCGAGGTCGTTGTGGGAGACGTACTCCGCGGCGTCGGCGACCCCGTCGCCGAGGCCGACCATCGCCGCCTGATGGCACACCGCGTCGACCCCGGCGAGGGCCCGGGCGACCGCGGAGGGGTCGCGGACGTCGGCGTGGGGATCCTCCCGGACGTCGTACACGAGCGGATCGTGCCCGCGCTCCCGCAGCGCGTCGACGACATGGGACCCGATGAACCCGGCACCGCCGGTGACCAGTACACGCATACGGCCACGCTAGGGCCGGGGGCCCGCGGGACACCGTGACCCGCCCGGCACGTCACCACTCCGTAAGACGTTCGGGGCCGCCGAGTCCGGCTCACGCCAGGAGCGTCCGGGGACGCCCGCCCTCCTGTACCCGCCTTGTGGGCATCCTCCAGGCGGTACTAGTGAAGAAAGATTCAATCTACTAATAATCTGTCTACGCCACTGTCTGGAGTGCGTCATGGAGTTCCAAGGTCGGGCCGGAGATCTTGAACTGCTGGCCGAGCCGATGATCTGCCGCTGACCGCGCACTGGGGGCCGGAGGATCTCGTACGGGCGTGGCAGCCCCGGTAACCGAAGAGTGGCGATGTGCTCCTTCTCGTGGCCGTGCGAGCCGGTGTCCTCCGTGGCGGCCTCGAAAACGAGGCCGCCACTCTCCGCGCATCGGCGACGTCACCGTGTTTCGGAATCCGGACGACGGTGAACAGGGCATCCTTCCGCCGGAGTTGAGGGCACGTCCTCAATGGCGTCCTCAGCGGCGTCGGTATGGGCATCGCCGTCGGCGGTGTCGTGCGTGACCGGGGCCGTGGTGCGGCTCCCGGCTGCCGGGCGGTCGCGTGACGTCAGGTGCACCATGACGTCCTCCAGGGGGCGTAGTGAGATCACCGGCGAGCCGTACCGCAGTGCGTGGCCCGGGATCATGCTCAGCTTGAAGCGTTGGTTGATCATCGTCACGATGGTCCGCAGTTCGAGCAGGGCCATGGTGTTGCCGATGCACTGCCGCGGTCCCGCGCCGAACGGGAAGTAGGCCATGCGCGGGCGTTCCTTCACGGCCTTCGCGGTGAAGCGGTACGGGTCGAAGGCCAGCGGGTTGTCCCAGTGGCGCGGGTTGTGGTGGGAGACGAGCGGCGACAGCAGGATCGACGAGCCGGCTTCGATGTCGTAACCGCCCAGACGGTCCGGGCCGACGGCGGCGCGCGGGAAGATCCAGATGGGCGGGTGCATCCGCAGGCTCTCGTCCACCACCATCCTGGTGTACGTCAGCGCGTCGGTGTTCCGTGTGTCCGGCAGCCCGCCGCCCAGGACTTGGCCGATCTCCGCGTCCAACTCCTCCTGGACCGGAGGATGGTTGGCGATGGACAGCAGGGTCCAGCACAGCGACACCGCGGTCGTCTCGTGTCCCGCCAGGTAGATGGTCAGCAGCTCGTCGCGCAGTTCCTGGTCGGTCCAGGACTCACCGGTGACGGGGTTCTCGGCCTGTTCCATCAGCGAGATCAGCGAACCCTCGCCGGTGCGTGCGTAGTTCTGCCGGACGTCGGCCACGATCTTGTCGAAGACCCGGTGGATCCGGGCGATCTTGTGCTTGCGGTCGGTCGGCAGCCAGGACGGCAGCATCTCGGCCGGCGTACCGCGCCGGAACATCACCTCGACCACGTCGTCGACGATGTGTTTGAGCACCCGCGACGAGGGCTTGATGTCGTAGGCGAACAGCGAGCGGCTGAGCGTGATCAGGGTGAGCTTGAGCATGTCGGTCATCAGGTCCACGGGCTCGTCGCGCGCGGCCTTGACTTCCCATTCGTCGAGCATCTCGCTCGTGGCGGTGACGATGTTGGGGACGATGTCGCGGATGGCGTTCTTCTGGAACGCGGGCTGGACCGCCCGGCGGTGCCCGCGCCAGAAGTCGCCGTCCGAGGTGAGCAGCCCCTTGCCCATGACGACGCTGAACTGCTCGTACAGCGGGCCGCGCACATAGTTGCCGTGGTTCTTCACCAGAACCTGCTGCACCGCCTCGGGGCCGGTGATCTGGTGGACCGTCATCGGTCCGAGCCGCATGCGTACGGTCTCCCCGTGGTCGCGCTGCAGGCCCAGCAGGAACTCGGCGGTGTTGCGGCGCCAGGGGCCGAGGCTGCCCAGCACCGGGACTCCCTTGGGGCCGGGAGCCCGGGTGGTGTCGCGGGGGGTGGTCGCGGGGGCGGTGGTGGCGTTCATCGGCGGTCTCCTTCGTGGCGGGGCTGCGAGCACAGCGGTTCTGCCCGGTGGGCGTCGTCGATCGGCGTGGCGCCGCGGGTGCCGGTGGCCGGGCGGACTCCGGCAGCCGGGGCCTGACCGCGGGCCTCGTCGCGGGGCACCGGGAACACGCGCCGCACGAAGAGGTTGTCGAAGACGACGTCGGGGGCCAGCCGGCGCAGGGCGAGGGTGCTGCGGGCGAGGAACCCGACGGGGTAGCGGGCGCTCGGGCGGGCGCTGCGGACCGCCCGCTCCACCACCCGGGCCACGTCGTCGGACTGGATGGCGAACGTGCCGGCCAGGGTGCGGCGGCTGCCCGTGTAGATGGCGTCGAAGTATTCGGCCGTACGCCGGCGGAACTCGTCGTAGTCCTTGCTCACGGGCTTGAGGTTCGCCACGTAGGTGGCGCCGAAGTCGGTCGTACGCACCGGGCCCGGCTCGATCAGGACGACCCGGACACCGAAATCGGCCACCTCCAGCCGCAGGGCGTCGCTCAACGCCTCGACCGCGTGCTTGGACGCCTGGTAGAAACCCCCGCCCGGAACCGCGTAACGGCCGAAGATCGACGAGATGTTGACGATGGTTCCGCGCCGCGCGGCCCGCATGCCGGGCAGCACCAGCTGACTGAGCCGGGCCAGCCCGAACACATTGGTTTCGAACTGCCGCCGCATGTCGTCCGGTCCGGCCTCTTCCACCACACCCGACATGGCGTATCCGGCGCTGTTGACCAGGGCGCCGACCGAGCCGTGCTCGGCCTCGACGAGGTCGACGACCTCACTCATGCTCGCTTCGTCGGTGACGTCCAGGCGCAGCGTCCGGATTCCCTCGGCCTCCAGGCGGGTAAGCGTTTCCGGCCTGCGTGCCGTGGCGTACACGGTCAGACCGGCCCGGTGCATCCGCAGTGCGCAGGCGCGGCCGATCCCGGAGGAACAGCCGGTGATGAGCACGGGCAGGGATGTCGTCATACCGCTCTCCTATTCTCTGTCCCGATCGTCTCTCTGTCCCGATCGTCGGGGTATTCCTGTGCGGGGTGCCGTGGTATCAATTGAAGAGCAGGAAGAAAACCATCCAGGGGCTGCAAAAAATCGGCTCGCATACTCGGGAGAGGTAGTTTATGTACCATCGGATCGTTGCCGCCAAGCTCCGTAAGGCTTTTGCCGACATCAACGCGGGAAACTGGCAGTCCATGGTGGACACGCTGGCACCCGAGTTCACCTACGTGTTCTACGGCGACCATGCGCTCTCCGGTGAGCGGCATACCGTTGAAGCGATGAGCCTGTGGTGGCAGCGAGCCTTCAGGCTGATTCCCGACGCCCGTTTCGAGCCGCTGGAAATCATCATTTCCGGCGGCCCCTGGCTGACCAAGGTGGCGACCCGGGTGCGTATCGGCGGGCCGCTTCCCGACGGCACGCGCTACGACAACATCATGACCCAGTTCATGTATCTGAAGTGGGGAAGGATCACCGAGGTCCACACCCTGGAGGACACCGTCGTCCTCCAGCGGGTACTGGACATCGTCGCCGCCTCAGGCAACGCGGAGGCGCACGCCGAGCCCATCACCGACGCGTACGCACGCTCCGTCCAGCAGCGCTCCGTTCAGCAGAACTGAAGAGCGCCGGACCCGGAGCCGAGGGCCCGGGGAAGCGCGACCGGCCCCGGCACCACCAGGTGCCGGGGCCGACGCCTTCATCCCAAGGCGCCCAGCTGCTTGGCGAGTTCGAGCCCGTCCAGCGAGAACCAGCTCTCCACGATCTTCCCGCCGTCGAACGCGTCGATCACGATGCCGCTGACGGCGAACTCCCGGCCGATGGCCGGCGCGCCCTCGTAGGGCTCCCCGGTGTGGGTGCCGCGCGCGGTGAACCGGCTGACGACCTTCTCGTCCTCCAGGATCCAGTCGTCGACGGTCACGTGGAGGTCGGGGAAGGACGCGCGCTGGAGCCGCACCCACTCCTTGAGGTGCTCGACACCCTCCTTGCCGTTCGGGGCCGTTCCGTGGCTGATGTGGTCGTCGCCGGCCCCCTCGTAGATCACATCGAGGTTGCCCTTGTTGAGGCACTCCTCGTAGTAGCGCTCCAGCACGGCCTTGTTCTCCAGCAGATTCGACATCTTTACCTTCCTTGTATTCCGATTCAGCGTAATAGACGTGAGTGGAGTAATTGACTCGGCCATGCAAGCCGTAACGTTCAAGCCGCGACAATTGAACCGTGTCATTTGAAAGGGTGGCGGTCAACCGTTTCCGGTCGGCCCACGGAGGCCCGTGACGGTCATGACGGGAGCCTCCGTTTCGGCATTCTTCACTTTCCATACCCCGAGGGCCGGATCCCCCTCGATGAGGGAATTTCCGTGCTCCTCGGAATGGAGTGCGATACGGCCGATGACCAGCGGGTCGTCAGCGACCGAAATTCCTTCGCTCTGCCTGGCGCACGCCCGGACCACGTTCTCCAGTGCGGAGACGGGAAGCGCGGTGCGCGGTGCGTGGAGCGTCGCCCACAGGTCGTTGGGGACGCACGGCCGCACCACGGCCGACCGGCGGCCGTCCGGGCCCTCGGACCAGGCGGCGGCGGGCACCACCGACGAGCGCCAGCTCAGCAGTGGCCGTCCGGACCGCCAGGTGGTCGTCCGCTTCACATCGGGCCGGGGCAGGGCGGGAGAGCGAGCACCGCCCGGCTCGTGGACGACCCGCAGGCCGGCCTCCGGCCCGTCCCCACCGTCCGACACCCGCCGGAACCGCACGTCGACCACCCACGTGTCCCCCTCGTGGGCACCGCGCACCTCCCGCTCCCACACGGTCGAGCCGGCGTCGAGCCGCAGCAGGTCCAGCGGTACGACGACCTCCTCCAGGCAGCCGGCCCGCAGCGCCGGGAAGTCCTCGGGAACGATCCACTCCGCGCCGCGCACCGCGCTCTCCAGCAGCATGCTCACGGGAACGGCCGCGGCGCCGTCCAGCAGGAAGTCGCCCAGGACCGGCGCCCGTTCACGGTCGAACGTCACCCGCGACACCATGCGGACGTGCGGCTGGTACGTGGTCACCTCCCCGAGGTGGAAGATCCGCGGGTAGGTGCCGGTGAACCCGGGCAGGTCGGGTACGACGGGGTAGTCGGTGGCCTGGCCGGGGCTCATCGCCCTGCCCAGCGGCCCCACGAAGGTGACCTCCCCCTCGGAGCCGGCGCGCAGCTCGGCCTGCCACTTGGCGAGGCCGTCGGTGACATCGACGGCCGCCATGTAGCGCAGCGTCGCCGAGAAGTTGGAGATGAGGCCGATACGGTCCCAGGTCGGCCAGGCCAGCGTCATCACGGGGAAGTCCGCACGGCGGCCCGCCCACCGGCCGAGCCGGGCCAGTCCCTCGTTGGCCGCGGCGTATTCGAGCTGGCCGACCATCCCGCCGAGCCGGCCGGTGAGGGAGCCGACGCCGCAGAAGAACTTGAGCCGGTGCTCCCGCAGTTCGCCGAAGAGGTTGAGGAAGCCCCCGATCTTGGTACGGACGGTCCGCAGGATCTCCTCGTCGGTCTTCTTGGGCAGCCTCGCCGCGGTGTCCACGCCCGCGTTGTGCACGACCCCGGTCAGTGCGGCGCCCTCACGCGCCAGCAGGGAGCGCACCTGCTCCAGATCGGTGAAGTCGCACCGGGCGTAGTCGACGCGCAGCCCGCGGGACCTGGCCTGGGTGATGTTGGTGGCGAGTTCCCACCGGCGGCGGACGCGGGCGATGTCCCGCCGGATCTCGGCGACGGTGGCCCCCTGCCGCAGCCGGGACCACAACTGCTGCTCGTACGCCTTGAGTTCGCTCGCCCCGACGCCGAACCACGGTTCGTCGCCGGTGGGGAAGTCCTCCCGGCCCGTCACCACGACCCGCAGGCCGTAGGCGGCGGCGAGGGAGCGGGCCAGCTCCCAGCCGATGCCCCGGCCGCCGCCCGAGATCAGTACACAGTCGTCGGGGCCGAGCGTGACGGCCGGTTCCCCGGCGGGCCGGGAGACCGGGGTGAGGGTCAGCCGCTGCCCGTCGCGGTGACCGACCTCCAGCTCGCCGGGCCTGCCCAGTTCGGCGGCGACGATGCCCGGCAGGTCGCCGGCGGCGGTCAGGCTCGTGTCGACGACGCGTGCGTTGCAGTTCGGCAGCTCGCGGTGCAGCGTCTTCGCCAGCCCCGCCCAGATGCCGCCGAGCGGCTGTGCCAGGTCGTCCTTCGGGTGGTGCCCCATGCCGCCGCCGAGATACGTCACGGCCAGGTAGTACAGGCGTCGCGCGGACGTCTCGGCGGACCAGTCGGCGTAGTGCTCGCGCAGCGCGGCGACCGTTTCCAGCAGCGGCTCGCGCCAGACTTCATCCCGGTCACCGGCGCCGGACACGGTGGCGCCGGACACGCTGGTGCCGGGCGCCGGGCCGCCCACGGTGAGGTCGACGATCGCGTCCACGGCGCCGTCGTTCCCGGGCCCGGGGGCCGCCGGGTGGCGGCGTACCAAGGCTCCGTGCCCGGTCAGTTCACGCGCCACGGCCGCGGCGGTCTCCTGGTCGCCGCCGAGGAGGAGGACCCGCATCCCCACGAGGCGCGCGGGGTCGGCGGGGGGCGCAGGCAGGGCGGTGAGCTGCCATTCCATCCGGCTCACCGGCTGCACCGGGGCATCTCCGCCGGCGCCTGTGGACACCGGTCCCGGCGGCTTTTCCTGTACGGACGTCATGCCGCGTTCTCCTTCCTCGTCAGTCACGGGTGGCCGCGACGGTTTCCCGGTCGGTCGCGACGGTCTCTCGGTCGGCCGCGACGGCTTCGCCGGTCCGGGCGTCGACATAGCCGATCAGCGTCGCCTGCATGTCCTTCATCTGCAGGAGCATCCGGCCGTCGGGCCGGGTGGCGACGAACCGGTTGTCGACACGGTCGGCGGCCAGGTCGAAGCCGGGCGGGGTGGCGTACAGCTCGATGTCCTCGCCGGCCCCGGACCCGGACCCGGACGCGGACCCGTCGGCCTCGGACTCCCCGCCCCCGGACCCGGACAGGGTCAGGTCGTTCGTCTCCTCGTACAGGTCGATGCGGCGGATCGACAGCGGCGCGGCGACGGGGATCAGATGACCGTCGACGAGGTCCAGTACGCCGACCCTGGCCAGGCCGTCCAGCAGGATGCTCGGGACGGTGAACCTCTGCCATGTCGGGTCGTCGGCGGGGAGCGACAGGGCGTAGCGGCCCCGCTTGCCGTTGGGGTGGACGCGGGTGTCGGTGGTGGACGCGAACGGCCCGGTCAGCCGCACCGGTGAGCCGGACTGGTGGTAGGGGTCGGGTACCGGGGTGTCGTCCGCGGTGTCCCACGCCTCCCACCGCGGCGCGGCGGGAAAGGTGTCGGCGAGCAGGACCCGGGCCGTGAAGTGCACCCGGTCCCTGACGAGTACGACGCCGGCCGGTGACACCACGTTCTCGGTGACCCGCACCTCGACGGCGGTCGTGCCGCCGGACGATGCGGCGATCCGCGCGTGCAGCCGCTTCGGGGCGGTCGGCAGGTCGCGGTAGACGCGCAGGAAGTGCTCGAACCGCAGGTCCTCGAAGGCGACGACATGCTGATCGGGCGCCAGGTACCGGGCGGCCTCCGCGGCCATTTCGGTGACGAACGTCCCCGGCAGGGTCGGCTCGCCGCGCACGGTGTGGTGTTCCAGGTAGCCGTCGGTGTCCAGGTCGAAGCGGCACTCGAACACGGCGGACGTCGCCGTCGACTCGACGACACGGCGCAGGAAGAAACCGGGTGCCTGCGGCTGCGGCGCGACAGCATCCGTACCGTCACCGTCGGCCGGTCCGCCCGTGAGGTAGCCGGGGTAGAACTCCTCGACGGTGGCGCGTTCGGCGTCCCCCAGGTGCACGAGGGAAGGCCGCCGGACGGGCGCGTGCAGCTCCTGTACGAAGTGGTGCACGCCTTCGGGGACGGCCATGCTGCTGTAGGAGCCGGCCCGTTCGTAGTACGCCTTCGTCAGCTCGTTGGCGCCCATGCCGACACCGGCCCACAGCGTCCACCCGATGGTGAACTCGTCGAGTTCCGAGGTGGCCGCCGCATACGTGGCCGCGCTGCCCAGGAAGTCGTTGGCCGAGGCGTAGTCGGACTCGCCGAGCTGCCCGAAGTACCCGAGCAGCGAACCGAAGTTGCACCACATGAGGGGCGGGGCGTCGCGCAGCGCGTACTTGAGGTTGAGGTACGACTCGACCTTCAGGTCACGGATGGAGGTGAACTCCGCGAAGTCCTTGTCCTTGATGAGTGCCGAGCGCTGCAGTCCGGCGGCGTTGACCAGCAGGTCGATCCGCCCGTGTTCCCGGAGCACCTCACCGATGGCCTTCTCCACCTGGGCGCCGTCGCGCATGTCGCACCGCACGTACGTGACCCGACCGGCGCCGCTGTGCTCCGTCATCGCGTCGAGGTTGTGCCGGGCGTCGCGGGCGTTGAGCATCCGGTCGAAGGACTTGTTGAGGTCCGCCACCGAAGGGCGCTTGCCCGTGCCCGTGTCCTTGCCTTTCGCCTTGCCCTTTCCCTTGGCTGTGCCCTTGCTCTTGCCCTTGGCCTTGGCGAGTTCGGCGGAGATGTGGGCCGCCCGGCCCGCCGCGAACTCCTCGTCGCTGCCGGCGAAGACCGACGGCGGGTAGCTGTCCAGGTCGTTGCTGCCGAACACGTGGATACGGGAGCCGAATTCGGCGGCGACCGCCTTGAGTACCTCGGCGGTGATGCCCCGGGCGCCCCCGGCGACGACGATCACGGAGTCCCGGTCCAGGACTGCCGGGGCGGAGGCTTCCAGGTCGATCGGCTCGTCGTTCAGCCGGTGGGTGCGGCGCACCCCGTCGGCGTCCACGACGACGGGGAAGTCCCGGTACGCCCGGCTCTCCTCCTCCACCAGCCGCACCGCGTCGCCCACTTCGGTGGCCGAGGTGAGCAGCGCGAAGCTGGTGCTGTCGGTGAGTTCCCGGCCGGCGGTCTTGAGCAGACCGGTGAACAGCCCGGAGAAGGGGTGGGGGGAGCCGCCGGGCACCGCGTCGAGGAACAGCATGACGAGGGTGGACTCGGCGGTGGACAGGCCGTCGTACGCGTGCTGGACAGCCAGGTAGGCCGCGTCGTGCAGGGCGAGGAGAGGCGAGGAACCCTCGGTGAGCGACTGCCCGGCGGGTGCCGAACGCCCCAGGTCGGCCAGCACACGCAGGTGCGTGACCGGTCGCCCGGAGCCCGCCAGGACCTTGCCGACGGCGTCGGGGGTGACCTCGGGCAGGTGGTGCCAGCCGGGGCGGGGCGCCGCGAGCGGGGTGGTGGACAGTACGGTGAGCGCCGCGTCGGGGCCTGCCGCCTCGGCCAGCGCGCCGGGGGCGTCGGTGACGACGAGGGCGCCGTCCGGCAGGAACGGAATCGGCTCCCGCACCCGCCGGGGCGGGGTCGCTTCAAGCACCGGGATCTGGCGGCGCACCCGCAGCGGGACGCCCTCCCCGGTGTGCGTGGCCGACACGAAGCGCTCCGGCAGGGTGCCGGTGACGTCGGCGCCGCGTGACCCGCCCCGCTCCGGGGTGGGCCCGGCGGGGCCGGGCACGGTCAGCCGGAGCCGGGCGCCCGGTGCGCCGCCGGTCTGGTCGCAGGAGACCTCCACCGTGCCGGCGGGCCCGTGCAGGGCCTTCAGTACGGCAAGTCCCCCCGCGGCGCCCAGATAACGGGCGTGCTCGGGCTCCGCGCACCGTACGGAAACCTGCTCGGGTACGGCGCCGGCCTGCGCGGCGGCGCCGAGCGGCTCGTCGACGTACGCCAGGATCGGCAGGCCCTCGCGCTTCGCCCGCTCCTCGGTGGCGAGGGCGAACAGGAAGGCGCCCTCGGCGAGTTCCAGCTCCCGCTCCGGGAGCAGGTCGCCGATGAGGGAACGGTACTCCGGGAGGCTGTTGCCGTTGATGCCGCCGGCCAGCGCGAAGTCCAGCTCGCCGGTACGCAGGTAGCGGCCGGCCGAGGTGATCGACGACAGGGCGGAGGCGAAGCCGGAGTCCATCGTCATGTTCGGGCCGTGCAGGTCGAAGTAGTTCGCCACCCGGGCGGAGATGATGTTGGGCATCTGGCCGGGGAAAGCGTCCTCGTCGGACTCCGGGATCATCGCCCGGACCTGCTCGCGCAGCCGTTCCAGCACCTGGGCGGCGGCCGGGGACCCGGCAAGCGGTGAGTCGGCGAGGGCCTGCCCGATGTCGTCGAGGTAGCAGCGGTTCGCGTAGAGCATGGCGGCCCGGGTCGGGCCCATGTGGCCGACGAAGACGCCGGTCTTGTCGGCCTGCCTGCCCCAGAACTCGGGCATCTGGTCGCGGAGCCGGTGGGCGCACTGAAGGATCATCAGCTGGCACCGGTCCAGGGCCCTGATGGTCTTGGGAGGCAGCCGGACCTCCTTGAACGGCGGCGACGGGTACGCGGCGCCGAAGGTGTCCAGCGGCGACTTCCCGCCGGCCAGCCAGTCCGACACCTCGTCGCGGTCCGCCAGGCCGGGCAGGTGCGACGACCATCCGACGATGGCCACCCGGCTGTCGGTGTCCGGCTTCTTGGTGGCCGGGATCGTCCCGGAGGGGGCTGTCCCGGTGGGGGCTGTCCTGGTGTGAGCCGTATCGGCGAGTGTGGTGCCGGTGGGGGCGGTGCCGGTGTGGGCCGCTTCGGCGGGCGCCGCCACGTGCGGCCGGTTCTCGGCGACGATCAGGTGCGCGTTGGTCCCGCCGAAGCCGAACCCGGACACGGCGGCGTGCCGGGGCCGGTCACCGCGCCCGGACCACCGCGCCGCCTCGGACGGGATGTCCAGCTGGGTGTCGGCGAGGCGGAAGTCCTCGCGGGGGTTGGTGAAGCGGTACTGGCCGGGAATGGTCCGCTTTTCGAGCCCCTTCAGGTTCTCGATGAGCGAGACGACCCCGGCTGCCCAGCCGGTGTGCCCGATCAGGGACTTGTTGGAGGTGACCGAGGTCGGCCGGGCCGTGCCGAAGTGCTCCCGCAGAGTGGAGAACTCCGCGAGGTCACCGGCGGGGGTGCCGGTCGCGTGCGCGTTGATCCAGTCCACGTCGTCGCCGTTCACGTCGCCGTTCTCCAGCGCGCGCCGTACAGCGAGGCCCTGGCCGGCCGAGTTCGGCGCGTAGATCGCCTTGCCCTTGCCGTCCGAGGAGGAACCGAACGCCCGCAGCACGCCGAGGACTTGATCGCCGTCCTCCTGGGCCTTGCTCAGCCGCTTGAGTACGACCAGGGCGGCGCCGTCGGCGAAGATCACCCCGTCGGCCGCCTCGTCCAGGGCGTGCACCTTGCCGCTCTTGGACAGTCCCTGAAGCTTGGAGAAGAGCACGGTGCCGCGCGGCGCCAGGGCGAAGGCCCCGCCGCACACCGCGATGTCCTGCTTGCCCATCAGCAGACCCTTGGCCGCGATGTCGACGGCGTAGAGCGACGAGGAGCACGCGGTGTCGACCATGTGGAGCTCGGTGGACGACGGCAGGATGCCCTCCATGGCCAGCTCGCCGACCCGGTGCGGCAGGAACCGGGACGGGTCGCGGCTGCCGCGCCGGTAGCGGCGGGTCAGCGACTCGTCGATGCCCGCGCGCAGCGTGGCGCGCTCGTCGTCGGACATCGCCAGGTCGTCGATGATGTCGTGCGTCATCCTGGTCGCGCTGTCCAGGACTCCGGCCTCCTCCAGGTGCTGGCTGCCGTCCGGGGTGTAACCGACGACGAAGGAGCAACTGTCGGTGTCGCTGCGGTGTACCCCGTCGAGCGCCTGGACCAGGCTGTGGCGGAGCCACTGGGTGGTGAACTCCTGGTCGTCGGGGTCCCCCTCCATGCCGTCGAGGGCGCCGTCGGCGGGCTGGAAGCCGGTGATGAACACGCAGTGCTCGGCGTACGCCTTGTCCTCGGCGGCCGTGTCCGCCGAGTGGAAGCTCTTGTGCTGCCAGCGGTCCTCGGGGACCGGGACGAACAGTTCGTCCCCCGTCATGCCGAGCTTCCAGAACTCCTCCGGGCTGTTCGCCCCGGCGACGGCGAGGCCCATGCCGACGACGGCGATCGAGTCGTCCCCGAACTCGGCCTCGGTGGAGGGTGTTTCGGACGCCACGGGTGCCACGGGTGCCACGGGTGCTTGCGCCGCCACGGGTGCTTCGGCCGCCGCGGGTGCGTCGGCTGCGGCCACGGGCGCCTCGGCCACGGCTTCGACGCGCCCCACCGAGGCCGGTTCCGTTACGGCAGCTGGTTCCGGCGCGGGAGGCGAGAGCAGGGCGGCGCCGAGCGTGAGGCCGCCGTCGGCCAGGATGACCTGGCCGGTGATCCAGGCAGCGTCGTCGGAGGCGAGGAAGGCCACCACGTTGGCGAACTCCTCCGGTGTGCCGAGCCGCCCCCAGGGAGTGGCCCGCGCGATGACGTCCTGCATCCGGGCCGCGTCGGGGAACTTGTCCGCCACCTCGCTGCTCAGCATGGCGGCGGACGCCGTGTTGACCCGGATGCCGAGCGGCGCCAGCTCCACGGCCAGGTACCGGGCGGCGGCCTCGGCCGCGGCCTTCGCCGGCGCGCACGCCAGGTAGTTGGCCATCACCATCTGGGAGCCGCCGAGGGCGGAGACCGTGACGATCGAACCGCCACCGCCCCTGGCCATCAGCGGCGCGGCGGCGCGCGCGCAGCGCAGCCCGCCCTTGTAGTTGACCTCGACGGCCTTGTCGAGGTGCTCGTCGGTGACCTCGTCCGGCGGCAGCAGCGCGCCGTCGGCGGCGCTGTTGACGAGGATGTCGAGCCGGCCGTGCAGCCGGTCCGTCTCCGCGAAGATCCGGTCGACCTGTTCCTGCCGGGCCACTGATCCACGGACCAGGTCGACCCGGTGGCCCTCGGCGGTCAGCTCGTCGCGGGTCTCCTTGGCCTGGTCGTGCGAGTGGAAGTAGTTGAGGACGATCGAGGCGCCGCGCGCGGCGAGTTCACGCGCGATGGCCTTGCCTATCCCTTTCGATCCGCCGGTGACCAGGGCCACCTTGCCTGTGAGGTCTTTCATGGAACACGTGCCCTTCTGGAGCCGAGAGAGCGAGGGAGAGCGAGGGAGAGGGAGGGAGAGGGAGGGGAAGCCGGGAGGGAGAGCGGAAGCCGGCGGAACGGGAAGCCGTCCGGGCCGGACAGGCCCTGAGCGCCGTCAGCGCCGTCAGCCGGCCGCGACGGCCTCCCGGCCGGACAGCTCCGTGACCACGAAGTCGACGATCTTGTCCATGGTGTTGTAGTTCTCCAGCCGGAAGCCGGCCTCCCGGGTGGGCAGGCCGTACCGCTTGGAGGCGCGGGAGAGCAGCTCGACCTGCTTGACCGAGTCGACCCCCAGCTCGGCCTCCAGCTGCACGCCGTCCTCGAAGACCTCCTCCGGGTACTCCAGCGCCTCCGCGTACAGGGTCCGCAGTTCGGTGTGGATCTCCGCGCGGTCCGGTGCCTCGGCGGACGGCGCCGGCGAGGAAGGAGCCGGTGCGGCGGGAGCGGTCGCCTCGGTGCCGGGCGAGGGCGCGGGCGAGGGTGCCTGCGCCGACGGCCGGCCGGTGCCCGCCGGCTCCGGGGTGAAGCCGTCCAGGTCGTCGGCGATGCGCCGGAGCACCTCGTCGCCGTGCTCGGCCCAGTACGCCTCGAATACGTCGGCGGGCACCGTGGGGGCCAGCAGTTCGGCGAGGCCCGGGGCCTCGGTCACCCCGGCCAGACCGGCGTCCCGCAGGACCCGCAGGGTGGCGTCCAGCGCGAGGCCGCCGTCGCCGTCGACCGTGAGCGAGGGCAGGGCGCGTACGTCCGAGCCCTTGGTCAGCCGGACGACGAGCTTGGACAGCGCGGCCCGCCCGCCCGCTTCCACGAACGTGTCGACACCGGCGGCCTGCAAGTGCCGGATGGCGGCGGCGAACCGTACCGGGGTGACGAAGTGCTCGGCGAGACGGTCGGCCAACGCGTCGTCGGGCTCGTAGTACCGCTGGAGGATCGGCGAGTACACCAGGTGCTGGAGCGGGTGCTGGTCCAACTTGCCTACGTAGGCGGCGAATTCGGGTACGGCGGGGGCGAGGGCCGGGGTGTGGAAGGGGAAGGGGGCGTCGATCTCGATGGCGCCGATGCCCAGTTGCCCGGCGATCGCGATCACCCGGTCGAGGGTCTTGCCCGGGCCGCTCACCACGGTCTGCTCGTCGTGGTTCTCGGTGGCGACGGCCAGCATCGGGTCGTCCAGCAGGTCCAGCAGCCGGCGGGACCGGTCGGCATCGGCGGACAGCGCCACCATGCGGCCCTCGACACCGTTCTGCCGCTGGATGACCGCCACGCGCTGGGCGACGATCCGTACCCCGTCCTCGACGGAGAACGCGCCGGCGGCGACCAGTGCGGTGATCTCGCCGAGGCTGTGGCCGACGAGCACGTCCGGACGTACTCCCTGGGCGTCCAGGATCTCGTACGCGGCCAGGCCGGCGGCGTAGATGGCCACCTGGGAGGCCCAGGCGTCGTCGTCGAGGAGTTCGCGCAGGTCCGTGGGGCGCGCTCCGAGGAGCACGTCGGATATTCGGCGCGAGAACAGGCTCATGGTCTCCGCGTCGATACGCTCGAAGACCCGCTGGACCTGCGGGTACTTCTGCACGGCCATGCGCAGGGCATCGCCGTCGTAGCCGCCCTGGCCGGGGAAGAGGAAGGTGGTGCGCAGGTCCGTCGACGTGTGGACGGTCATGGTGTGCCTCCAAGCTGGTGGTACGGATCGGATGAATACGCGGGATGCGCGTGCGGCCGTAGGGGGCGCGCGGCGGGCGACAGACAACAGGCGGCGGGCGGCGGGAACAGGGAGAAGGACGTGGCTCAGGCCAGGTACTGGCCCATGGGCCCGAGGTTCTTGGCCACCAGCCGGTCGGCGGTGCGGGCCGCTCCGGGGATGTGCCGGGGGCCCCCGCGGGCCAGCCAGCGCACCATCCGCAGTTTCCAGCCCGGCCCGCTGCCCGGCTCCAGGTGGTCGAGCAGGGCGTGGATGCTGGCCGGCGAGTAGAACTCCGCCGGGTGGACCATCGTGGCGAACATGCCGACCATCGCGCGGCCGTGCGTGGGGCTGCGGTTCATGGCCCGGATGAACGCCAGCTCCGCGGGCGAGTGGTCCGCGATCGTCGCGTGCTCCCGGGTGTAGCGGTAGTGGCCGGTGACCAGGTCGTCGCGGTCATGGGCGTAGCGGGCGAGCGCGGCCCGCAGCGGTTCGGTGCCGGAGAGGCCCGACTCGACGGCGGCGGCGAGGAGTTCAGCGCCGCGCAGTCCGTCGGTGATCCCGGCGGCGGTGATCGGGTCCCGGGTGTAGCCGGCGTCCCCGGTCAGCGCCCAGCCGGGGCCGTGCGAGCGGCGCAGGAAGTTGGGTACGGACCCGGTCATCCAGCGGTCGACGCGCTTGGTCGTGCGCAGCAGTTCGGCCCGCTCGGGA
Source organism: Streptomyces sp. NPDC088400 (assembly GCF_044753355.1). Taxonomy (NCBI): domain Bacteria; kingdom Bacillati; phylum Actinomycetota; class Actinomycetes; order Kitasatosporales; family Streptomycetaceae; genus Streptomyces; species Streptomyces sp. NPDC088400. The sequence goes on from NZ_JBIVMZ010000001.1 coordinate 611,545, forward strand.
TCCACCTCGTCGAACGCGGAGATGACCGTACGGTCGCGGTCCTCGTCGCTCGTCGCCTTGAAGTCGGCCACCGGCAGGGCCACTCCCACGATGGTCAGCCCGTCGTGGGTCGGCCAGGTGAACGCGTGCTTGCCCGCTTGACGGTAGGTGCGCACCCGCCCGTCGTGCGGCAGCCCCTCCCAGTACGACCAGTGGCTCTTGTTGAGGACCGGGTGCGCGTCGTACTTCGGCGCGTCCACCAGCCTGGCCACGGTCGAGTTGGAGCCGTCGGCCCCGACCACGACGTGGGCGCGTTCGACGACGGGGGTGCGTTCCGCCGTCTCCCCGCGCACACCGGTGACCGTGCCCGCGTCGTCGGTGGTCAGCTCCCGGACCGAGACGCCGGTACGGAGTTCCGCCCCGGACCTGACCGCGGCGTCCAGCAGGATTTCGTCGAGCCTGGCGCGCTCCGGGGAGTACGCCTCGCCCACTCCGTCCACGGCGGGCAGCCGGGCCATCAGCTCCACCGGGCCGCTGCGCAGGCCGTACTCGGTGATGGGCGGGCAGCCGGTGGCCGTCAACTCGTCGAGCAGGCCCCAGCGTTTGAGCCGGAGTATGCCCGGCGGGTGGACCAGGTTGGTCGCCGCCGCCTTGCCGCCCGGGAACACGGCCCGGTCGAGCATCAGCACCTTGTGGCCGGCTCGGGACAGCAGCATGGCCGTGGCGGCGCCGCTGATCCGTGCGCCGACAACTATTGCGTCGTACATCTCGACTCCCTGCCACTGGCTGGTCGACTGTCGGGCGAATGCGTACGGTCGGGGCCTTGCCAAGGGCCACCCCTGAGGGGAGCGGTACCTTCAGGGCCGGGCCCCTGGACGGTGTTCGGGCGCGGCTGTCACCACCGCCGTGAGGCTCGGCGCGGCTGTCAGCGCCGCGAGGGTTCCAGCAGGTCCGCCGGGTCCGTCTTCACGCTGTCCGGGCGCTCCTCTCCCTGTTCCTTCCACGCGCCGTTCCGCTCCCTGGACTTGCGCGGTGCGGTGAGGATGGCGACGCAGCCGAGGGCGGCGATCGCGGCGCCGATCCAGGTGGCCGGGACCAGGCCGTCCACGAACTTCTGCGGCGAGCTGTAGCCGCCCTGGGAGGTGAACACCGACGTCAGCACGGCCACGCCGAGCACACCACCGAGCTCCCTGAACGTGTTGTTGGCTCCGGAGGCGATGCCCTGGTCACGGGGGGCGACGATGTTCATGGCCATCTCGGCCGTGGGCGCGAAGAACAGCCCGAGCCCGATGCCGCCGAGCACCAGCCCGGGAACCTGGTCGGCGTACTCGATGTCCACCTCGGTCACCAGGGCGAGCCAGCCGAGGCCGACGGCCTCGAACAGCAGCCCCGCGGCGACCACCAGCCGGTTGCCCAGCCGCGCGCTGAGCAGGGCGGTGAGCGGGGCGACCACGACCGGCATGGCGGTCCACGGCAGCATCCGCACCCCCGCTTCGAGCGGCGAGAAGCCCTGGATGTTCTGCATGAACTGGGTCAGCAGGAACACCAGCCCGAACATGGCGGCGAACATCAGCAGGCTGGCCGAGTTGACGGCGCTGAACGAACGGTTGCGGAACAGCCGCATCGGCAGCATCGGATCGCGGGTGCGCAGCTCCCAGAGGACGAAGGCCGCGATGAGTACGACTCCGGCGATCAGGTAGGTCAGCACCTGGCCGCTGGTCCAGCCGTGCTCGGTGGTCCGCACGAGGGCGAACACCACTCCGAACATGCCGAGGCTCAACAGGACGGTGCCCACGGTGTCGAGGGCGCTCTCCGGGTGCTTGCTCTCGGCGAGCTTCCACAGGCTGAGTGCCAGCACCACCACACCGATCGGCACATTGACCCAGAAGATCCACTCCCAGGAGATCTTCTCGACGACGGCGCCGCCGATGAGCGGCCCGAGCGCGACGGCCAGTCCGCTCAGCGCACCCCAGATGCCCAGCGCGAGGGCACGCCGGCGGGGCGGCACCGCGACGGTCAGCAGGGTCAGCGTCAGCGGCATGACGATGGCGGCGCCGAAGCCCTGCACGGCACGGGCGATGATCAGCTGCTGGGAGGTGTCGGCGAGGGCGCACGCCGCCGACGCCGCCGTGAAGACGACCAGCCCCACCACGAACATCCGGCGGCGGCCGAATCGGTCACCGGCCGCCGCACCGGCCATCAGGAAGACGGCGAAGGACAGGGTGTAGGCGTTCACCGTCCATTCCAGGTCCTGGAGGCTCGTGCCGAGGGACTCCTGGATGGCGGGCAGAGCGGTGATGACGACGAGGTTGTCCAGTGCTGCCATGAAGACCGCGAGTCCGGTCACGATCAGGGTCCACACGGAATGACCGCGTGAACTGGACCGATTCGACATAGAAAAGCCCTCCGAAGGGGTGGGTGGCGGGGGTGCGCCGAAGGAAGCGGGCCCCGGGGTGGCCGCGGCCGGCGGTGGGACAGGGCGCGCGATACGGCCGGTTACGCCGCGGGCCGCGCGTCCATCGCGTTGAGCTCGTCGAGGGCTTCACGCCACAGGGCGGCCAGCCGCTGGGCGTCCGGCAGTCTGCGGTCGTACAGGAAACTCACCTGGACCCGGGAGCCGCAGGACAGCAGCGTCACCGACAGGCCGTTGCCCGGCAGCAGCACACCGAGCGGTATCGCGTCCACCACCGGGTCGCCGCAGAAGGAAAGAGAGCCGGGCAGAAGGTAGTTGGAGGCGTACAGCGGGGACGAGCGGGGGCTGAGCAGACGCCTCACCGTCCAGCGGATCAGGGCCGCCGGGAGCAGGGCGACCAGTGCCCTGCTGGCCGGCCGCAGACCGTTGGAACGCATCCGCTGGGTGCTGCCGACGAGTTGCGCGAACGCCTCGGCGGGCGGCAGTTCCTGTCCGGGCAGCGTGACGACGGCCGTCGCGAGGTGGTTGCCGACGGCGTCCTCCTCACCGGCCTGCCGGGTACTCAGCGGCATCCGCACCGGTACGGGCGACGCGCGGAACACCGAGCGCGCGTCGCGGCGGCCGTCGCCCGCCGTGCTCCAGGCGGACAGCGCGCCCCACAGAGCCATGAGGAAGGCGTCGTTGACGGTGCCGCCGAATTTCCTTCCTAGCTCGCTCAGTTCACGCCGGGTGGCACTCGTACTGCACATGGCCAGGTTCTCCGGGCCGGGGTACGTACTGGGCCAGATCCGGCCGGGCGCCAGCCCCCGCACCATGCCGGCGCCCACGCTGAGCGCGCCGTGCAGCAACTCGCCCGGCCCGGCGGTGAACAGCGGTCCCGCGCGCCGCCCGTCCCGGGGTGTCCGCCCCGGCTGCGGAGTGTCGCCGAACAGGACGGCGGCGACGTGGGCCGCGCCCATCCCGTCCTCAAGACCGTGGTGGACGCGGTAACAAACGGCGTACTCACCGTCCGCGTACCCGTGGACGAGGTGGATCGACCACAGAGGGCCGCTCTCGCTCAGCGGCCGGCGCACCAGGGCGGTCAGCACCTCGTCCAGCGGGGTGCCGGCCGGGAGCTTCATCTCCTCCACGTGGTCGCGCAGGTCGAAGCCGGGACTGGGGGCACGGAATCCGCCGCGCCTCCCGGTCACCGTCCCGTGGGTCAGCCGCGGCAGGCCGGGCAGCCGCTCCGCCAGGTGGTCATGGAGCTTGTCCAGCGAGGGCGCCTCTCCACGGAACCGCAGGAACTGCCCTTGGACCAGGGTGGGTTCCCGGTCCATGGCGAGGAAGACCTCGTCGATCGGGTTGAGTGGATGTGTCACTATCCGCTCCCAGTCGATTGTGTCGGGAAGCCGGCGTCCGTGTCGGGGAAACCGGCGTCGGTAAGGCACGCGGGTACGGTCTCGGGCCTGTCCGGCGGTCCAGGACGGACGGGCCCCGGCCGCCCCGGCGTGCGTCCACCGTGAGCGCGGCGGGCTGGGCCGGCATGGGCGTGTCCTTTCCTTTCTCCGTCACCGCGAAGGGGGAGATCAGCGAGTCCACCGAAACCGGGGATTTCGCAGGGTGCGTCTCCGGAAAAGTTCTGGAGGGAAACCGGGTCCGTGACCTCGGTCTTTCCTTCCCGTCATAAACTATCGGGCATTAATTCTGCGCGGAATCGCACTTTGGTACAGGTGGCGATAGGAGTGGGCGACAAGCCCCGCTTGCAACCTGGATTCAACGCGCAATTTACTCAGCACTTGTGCCACATGAAGCTTGACCGTGCGTTCGGTGATGTTCAGTCCGCGCGCGATACTGCGGTTGGAACAGCCCTCGCCGAGAAGCTCGAATACTTCCGCCTCGCGCGCGGAGAGCAGCGGGACCCGTTCCAACTCCGACTTCCAGGAGGGCGGTTCGTCACCGCCTTCACCGACGGGGCCCACGCCTCGGGCTGCCACTCGGCCTGCGGCACAACCCGCGGCATGTCCTCCGGCGCCACCTTCCGCGGCACCGTCTGCCGCGCGGTGCGCCTGCTTCTTCCCCGCTCCCGGACCCTCTTCCGGTGCGTGCGAACGGGTAACGGCGATGCAGATCAAGACGACTCCCCCTGATGGTGAATCCGGATCGTCGGAACGCCGGCTCTTCACCGTTCGAGTATTAGGGGCCGGTACCGGGGTTTGTCAAGAAATAGAAAAGTTCTCCCGCAGGGCGAGAATGCCGGGCGAGGCCTCTCCCGGCACATGAGAAACGGCGGCGGTTTCTCATGTGCCGAGAAACGAATATTTCGTGAACGCCGGTCACACCATATGCTCCGCCGGGCGGTTTTATTTGCTCCGGAACGGTAAGGGCTCTGAGGCGCTGATCGTCGCGTGAGCGATCGTGAGTGATCCGTGTGAGTGATCCGTGGGCCGGGGACCAGAACGAGCTGGTCCCCGGCCCCCGGGTTCAGAACGAGCTGGCGGTCTCCGACGACCAGGCGCCGAGGCCGCCCGCCTCGGTGAACGCCTTGGCCGCGCCCTTCATGGCCCCCAGAATGCCGGCGGTCCACTGGGGCATGGCCTCCTTGGGCTTGAGTACCGCCACGGAACCCATGATCAGCCCATCCCAGCCGACAGGCACAGCAAGGCCGTTCCAGTCGGCGGCGCACTCCTCCGAGTCGATGGCCACCCCTTGTTCGCGTACGGCCCTCAGGGAGGCCAGCAGGGCTTCTTCGTCCCGGAACGCCCCCGGGCCCGCGTCCGCGGGAAGCGGCTCGGCCAGCACACCTTCCTGGATGACCTCCGGCAGATGGGCGAGGATCGCCCGCCCGCAGGCACCCGTACGCAACGACTGAAAGACCGTCAGGAGCGCACGCCGGCTGATGCCGAGCTCCGCCAGGTCCGAGTCGCCGACTGCCATGTCCAGGCACTGCTTCCTGGCGCCGCCGAAGGGGGCCAGCCCGAAGAGGAACACGAGGCCCCCGTCGGTCGCCTTGCGCATCTCCTCCAACACCCCATGCGCCTCAGCGGTGTTGGGCGCGTGCGTGAGGGCTTTCAGGCCGAGACGCGCGGCACCGGAGCCGAGCCGGTAGAGGCCACGCCCCTCGCGTGCGAATATCCCGTCGTAAATGCCGGACTGCAGAATGCGATGAACCGTCGAGTCGTCCAGCCCGGTCGCCTCGGCCAGCTCACCCGGACCGTGCACCTGCCCTTCGAGCTCGGTGAAAGCTCGTTGGACCCGGAAGACCCGGACGGCGTGGTCGCTTCCTCCTTGATTACCGTTCTTGGCCATGTTCCCCGTTCCCCGTTCCCCTGTTGAGCGCCCTTTCTGACGCCACGGCCCGTGCCCGACAACGGCACCAGGGACCTTTTACGACCCTACTATTCCATCCCGGCCATGTGGCTGGTATAGGCCGGGGATGGGGTGCTCGTGAAGGTCGGGGACGCGGGTGCCGGGTGGATCACCGGCTGCTCCTCGGCGGAGTGCTGATGGGAAGTCAGCTGATGAGGAGGCGGCTGATGAGGCGTCAACTGGTGGCGAGGCGGCGGCGTTCGAGGATTGCGGCGAGGGCGTAGGCGCCGCCGCCGGCGATGGTGAGGACCCAGTAGAGGCCGGGGTCGTCGAGGAAGAGCGCCGTGGTGGAGGTCAGTGCGAGCCAGGCGCCGAGGCTGTAGTGCAGGAGGTTGCGGCGTGCGGCGCCTTCGGCGAGGTAGAGCAGGCCGACGATGAGGCCGGAACCGGTGGGCCAGAGCGTGGACTGAAGGTCGGGCATGCCGAGCGTGGACGTCAGGCCGGTGATGGCGAGGAACAGGGCGGCGAAGGCGACGACCCAGGCGGCGCCGAGCAGTTTGCCGGAGAGGATGTCGTCGGGGTTGGTGGCGGCGCGCTGGGCGCGGCCGGCGGCGATGGTCGCGTTGACGGTGCCGGCCGCGAGCCCGATTCCGAGGAGCGTCAGGGGCAGCCAGCCGGGCATGTCGAGCAGGGGGGTGGCGCCCTGGGAGACCGCGGCGGCGCCGTGGCCGAGTACGTAGGCCAGTCCGAAGCTGATGTAGGCCGCACGGTTGTCGACCTCACCGGTGGGACGCGTGGCGGCCACGGACTCGGGGGTGAACGGCGCGGTGGGGGCGGTGGCGGACATGGCGGAACCTCCGGAGTTGCGGCGGGACGGGGACGCGTAGGCGGCGAGGGGCATTTCGTCACGTTCCGGGGACGAGGATGACCTTGCCGAGGACGGTGCGGGACTCGGCGAGCGCGAGCGCGGAGGCGGCGTCGGCCAGCGGGATCTCCGCGGCGATCTGCGGGACCAGGGACCCGTCGGCCACCAGTCGCAGTACCTGGGTGAGGTCCTCGCTCAAGTGCCGCTGCCATACCGCCCGGCGGCGTTGCCCGGCCCAGTAGTTGTAGAAGTGCGCGCTCTTGCCGTTGGGCAGGGAGTTCCATGCCGTCAGCCGCGCGAACAGTTTCAGTATCGGCAGCTGCGAGCTGCCTTCCTGGTCCTTCGTCGCGGCGGTGCCGTAGGAGACCAGCGTTCCGCCGCGGCGCAGCAGCCGCCACGACTGCTCCAGCGCGGCGCCGCCGACATGGTCGAAGACCGCGTCCACGCCGTCCGGCGCGAGCTCCCGGATCCTGGCGTACATGTCCGGGTCGCGGTAGTCGACCGGGCTCGCGCCCAGTTCACGCACGGTGGCGTGGTGGCGGGGCGACGCCGTGCCGATCACCGTGATGCCCGCGTGCCGGGCCAGTTGTACGAGGGTGGAGCCGACGCCGCCGTTGGCGCCGAGCACCACGATGATCCCGCCCGAGCGGACCTTCGCCATCCGGTGCAGCAGCTGCCAGGCGGTGATCCCGTTGACGAGCACGGTCTCCGCGGCGGCCGCGTCCACGCCGTCGAGTACGGGCATCAGCTCCGCGGCGTCGATCAGCAGGTGGCTGGCCCACGCGCCGGTCTTGGTGACGGCGGCGAACCGGTGTCCGGTGAGTCCGGTGTCCACGCCGGGCCCGGTGGCGGTGACCGTACCCACCACGTCGTAGCCGGGCACGAAGGGAAACGGGGGCTGGTTGAAGTACTTGCCGCGGCGCATCTGCTGCTCGGCGAACGCGACCCCGGTCGCTTCCATCCGCAGCACGACCTGGCCCGCGGCCGGCGCCGGAAGATCACGGGTCCGGACCTCAAGACCGTCCGGCTCGACCGTGCCGGGCAGGACGATCTCGGTGGCGCGGACGGTGGCGGTGCTGGTGGCCATGGCATACCCCTCAAGGCTTCGCTCGTTTGCTTACGGTCGTAACACTACGAGCGTAAGGTGTGGCTCTGCAAGAGGGATACGGCGATAAACTTCACGGCGTAAGGTGACAGCATGGAAAGCATCGGAACGGCGGCCTCGCCCCCACCGAAACGGACCCGCGCGCGCAACCGTCGTGGCGAGGGCGGGCGCCTGCGCGAGGACATCATCGCCGCCGCGGTGGAACTCCTCGACGAAGCGGGCGACGAACGCGCCATCACGCTGCGATCGGTCGCCCGCCGGGTCGGAATCGCCGCCCCGTCGATCTACCCGCACTTCCCCGACCAGCCGGCCATCATGCTGGCCGTCGTGCGACGGGAGTTCGCCGAGTTGCGCAACAGCCTGCACTCCGTGGCGGAGAAGTCCGGGACGGACCCTCGGCAACGGCTCTACGCCGTATCCAACGCCTATCTGGATTTCGCCCGGACCCATCCCGAGCGCTACCGCACGATGTTCGGCGGCCTGTGGATGCCGGACCTGGGTGACAGTTCCCTGACCGAGGCGGATCTGGCCACACTCGGCGACGAAACCATGCGGATCCTGATCGACACCCTCGCCGACTGCGTCGCCGCCGGACAGTCCACCAGTACCGACCCGTCCGGCGACGCGGTCGCGCTGTGGCTGGGCCTGCACGGACTCGCACACCAGCGTGCCGTGTCCCGTGTCTTCCCCTGGCCGGAGGACATCGGCGACCGCATCATCGCCGCACTCGCCCACCTGAACGACCCGGACGCCTGAGCCCCGGCCCGGGTCACGACCCACACCACCAACTCACCGTTGTCGATCGTGTAGACGACTTGGTAGTCACCCACTCGTAGGCGGCGGCGCTCGGGCCGGGACGCGAGTGGGTGGTGTTGAAGCCGAGTGGGTCGCTTTCCGGCTCGGTCAGCCTGGCCAGGACGCGGAGCGCCATGTCACGGGGGATCTTGCGTAGCTCAGTCTGAGCTTCGGGCCGGAGGACGGTCCGGTACCCACTCGGCACGTGCCAGCGTCTCCCGCATGATGTCCTCAATCGGGATGCCGGGTACCGGATTCGCCATGCGCTCGTCGATGATCCGGTTGATCTCGCGCTCTTCCCGCTCCTGGTACTTCCGAAGCACCTCGATGGGCACGACGGCCGCGACTTCCTTGCCTCGGCGCGTGATCACGGTGGGTACGTCGTCCCGGTCGGCCCGCTCCACGACCTCGGCCAAGTGTGCGCGCACGTCGCGGACGGACTCTATGGGCGAACGCTGCGTCATGCACCCAAACGTACCGGGTGTCCCATGTATGCACGACGTCGTGGAATGGGTCGGGTTCTGGTCCTTTGCTGCGGCCTGATTCCCGTGCTGATGTGTTGCCGACTCAGTCTCGTCGCTGCGGCGCCAGCTTCTGCAGATCGAGGTTGATCTCGAAGGGCACCCGAAGGCGCAGTGTGTCCCTGAAGATCCCGACGGGTGCATAGGCGGCGGTCGGTTCATCGAGTTCGTAGGCATGGACGACGGGTGCGCCGTCCTCGTCCTCGATACGCCAGTAGTACGGGATACCGGCCTCGGCGTACTTGCGGAGTTTCACCGTGCGGTCCCGGTGGGCGGACTCGGGGGAGACCACCTCGATGGCGAGTCGTACCTCATCCGGCGCGAACCATGTGCGGTCTCCGTCGAAGTCGGCTGTCGTCACCAGCAGATCCGGCTCGGGCCGGTTGCGTTGATCGAGTTTGATGGTCATTTCCCGCGCGACTCGTACGTCGGCGGGTGCCTGCCCTATGAGGGCGACGGTGAGCATCGTGACAAGGCGGCTGTGCCACAACCGCTGCGGGGACACCCTGAAGACGAGTGCTCCGTCGATCAACTCGGTGTGGCGGGGTGCCTCGGGGAGGCGGTCAAGGTCCTCCGCGAACCAGCCTTCCGCGCGCGGCGGGCGCATCCAGTCGGGCAGTGCGGTCATGAGCCAACGGTAGCGAGGTAGGACCAGGCCACGAGGTCCTTGCCGCAAGGGCCGCCCTCCGCTGGCCGGGGGCGTTGGGCTTCCGGAACCGGATCTCGGCGGATCGCGTCGTCCGGGGTATGGGAAAGGACCAGAAGGCGGTGACGCGCGGGTGGGGCGGGGCCTTGGCCGTGGTGGGTGGGTTTCTCGTGGGGTTCCTGGTGTGGGGGACCGGTGCCGCGCCGGGGCTGCGGGGCGCCTTTGAGGGGGAGCGGGATCTGAGCCTGCTCTACGCCGAGTTGCCGCTGATGCTCTTCGGGATGCCCGCGCTCGCCCTGGGGGCGTGGGCGCTGGCCGTCGGGGCGTTGCGGGTGCGCGAGGGGATGGCGGTTCTTGTGGTCGTTGGCGCGCTGGCGCTGGGGGCCTGGGGATGCGCGGAGTGGCTGGATCTGCGTACGGCGTCGTTCACGAGCGACGGGCCGCTGTGAATCGCTCGTTGTGAGCCGCTCCCTGTGATGCCGATCCGTCGTGATGCCTGTCCGCCCGGTCGATACGCCCGGTCGATACGGGCGGGCGGATCCGGTCCGGGAGGCTCAGCGCTGCCCTGCCGGGCTCCTCTCCACGGTCAGTTCGCTGATCCCCGTACGGGTCTCCCCGGGCGGCGCGTGCACCGTCACCCGGACATGGCGGGCCGCCGTTCCCGGCCGCGGCGGCTGCCAGGCCGTCCCGTCCTCCGACGTCTCCACCTCGTACGAGGCGGGGGCCGGGCCCGTCCAGTGAGGGGTGACGGATGCGACCGGGCCGGCGCGGCCCACGTCCACCGTCAGCGTGGCCGTGGCGTCCGAGGGGACCCAGGCGGTGGCCGGGCTGCCGTCGACGGCAGCCGGCGCGTACAGGCCCGGGTCCTCCGAGGTGGCGGTCGCCGGGCGGCAGCGGGCCGCGTTGTCCGTCGGGGTGAGGTCGGGACGGCGGGTGGGCAGGGTGAGTGTCGTACGCAGCTTCCGGTCGCCGTCCGGGGTGTGCACGGTGAACGGTTCGCCGGACCTCAGCCGGACCGTCGTCTCGCGGGCGCCGATGGCGATGTCGTACGTACGGCCCTGCCAGCGCAGCCCCCGCAGATTCACCCCGTCCGCCAACTGCGGCGGCAGCGTGGGGTCGAGCCGTACCCCGTCCTCGCGCAGCCGCAGCCCCGTCAGCCCGTGCGTGAAGACTTGCAGGAAGCCGCCCTTGCCCGTGAGGAAGTCCTGCGCGGGTGAGCCGGAGAGGGGATCGTCCGCCCCCGCCTTGGCGCCTCTGGCCTCGGAGAAGAGCGCGAAGGGCCCGCGTACGAACGGCTGCACCGACCGCCGGAGGTACGTGTACGTCGCGCAGCCCGGCGCTCCGATGGCGGCGGCGTCGATCGCGTGCACCGAGTCCGTCATCGCGGGGCCGTCGGGGTCGGTGCGCGCGGCGTAGTAGTCGAGGGTCGCGGCAGCGGCACCGGCGGGCATCGGCCACTCCAGCGGGTACGTCAGCAGGACGGTGTCCGCCTGCTTGATCCGCGAGCCGTCGTAACCCGCGTACTGGAGGTAGACGCGGCGCCCGGCGTCGTACGGAATACGGATGCGGTCCGCGATCCGCGTCCAGAGCGCGGGGGCCCGCTCCCCGACGAGCGCGGCTGCGCGGACGGCGTCGCGCAGCGCGGTGGCCGCGCCCGCGTTGGTGAAGACCCCGTCGGTGACGCCGTTGCTGTACTCGTCGGGGCCCGCCACCTCCTTGACCGAGTAACTGCCGTCATCGTTGGCGGTGACCCGGGAGGCCCAGAACTCCGCGATCCCGCGCAGCAGCGGCCAGCCGCGCTCGCGCAGCCAGCGGAGGTCGCCGGATGCCAGGTAGTACTGCCAGGTGGCGAGGGCGATATCGCTCTGGAGGTGGTTCTGGGTGACGCAGTGCGGTGGGTTCCAGCTCTGGCATTCCGTCCAGAGATCGCCCGTGCCGCCGCTGGTCCACGGGTGGAACAGGCCCTGGAAGCCGAGCTTTTCGGCGTTGGCGGCTGCGGCGGCGCGGGTGCGGTGGCGGTACTCGACGACCGAGCGCGCCAGTTCGGGGCGGGTGACCAGCAATCCCGGGTACATCCAGGTCTCGGCGTCCCAGAAGATCAGGCCCGCGTAGTTGTCGCTGCTCAGGCCGGTCGGGGCGAGGCTGTCGGCGGAGCCTTCGCGGACGCCGGTCAGCAGGCCGTACTGGGCCGAGCGCAGCCACAGTTGGAGATCCGGCCGCCCCGGCACGTCGACGTCGGCGGCCCACAGGCGTGACCAGGCGGCCGAGTTGGCGGCGAAAAGCGCCTCCCAGCCGCGATCGGCCGCGCGCCGGGAGGCGCCGAGGGCGGCGGCCCGGGGGTCGTGGGAGGTGAGGGCGGTGTCGATGCCGACGTATTTCGTGAAGCTGTACGTACGGTCCGCCCGCACCCTCAACGGCTCCCGCGCGGACGGGCGCAGGACCGAGGCGATGGCGCCCGCCGTGCCCGTACCGTTCGCGCGGAAGGTGGTGACCTCGCCCTTCGCCCCGGTACGGGTGATGCGCCGCGCGCCGCGCCAGTCGAGCGAGCCGGTGACCGTCGCCTCGCCGCTCCAGCGCGGGGTGAGGCGCAGCCGTACGGCGCCGGTGTGCGGGTCGGAACGGTCGGTGAGCACCTCGTACGTCAGGTCGGTCGCGCGGCCGTCGGCCGTGGTCCAGCGCAGGCTCGTGACGACCACTCCGCAGCGCATCAGCACGCTCTGGCGGTAGTCGGAGATCCGGCCGCGCGGCCCGAACGTCTCGTCACCCACCCGTACGTCCAGCGTCGTCCAGGTGGGGAGGGCGGCGATCACCTGGCGATCGGCGGTGGTGGCGGGCTCGTGGGCGAACAGGCCGGACGCGAAGGCCCCGTCGTAGCGGGGGGTGTACAGCGGCCAGCCGGTCGGCGCGCCGTTCTCGGCGTAACCGGCGCCGGTGGGCGGGACGCGGACGCCCAGGTAACCGTTTCCGGTGTACGCGTGGTGGCTGTCGGCGGGGTCGATGCGGGTGGCGATGGGCGACCAGCCGGGGGCTTCGGCGCCCCTCTCGCCCTCCTGCTCACAGGTGGGCGAGAGGGACCGGGCGGGTGGGCCGTCGGCGTACGAGACCGGGGGCACGGTGGCGACGAGCGCGCCCGCGACGAGAGGGGCGAGGAGTTGCGTACGGGTTCGGCTCACTGGAGTCACGGGAGTCACGGGAGTCACGGGAGGACCGTACGAACCGGCCGTACGGCACGGGTGCGCGGGCGCGCGTGGTGAACGGCTGATTCAAGGCGGAGCGCGGAGACGGCTGATGCGGGAGCGGGCGTGCGCTGGGGGCGCGGACAGGCCCTGTACGGACAGGCCCTGTACGGACAGGCCCTATACGGACAGGCCTTATATGGAGGCAGGCCCTATACGTGTGGGTCCGGAGCCGCGAGCCCCGTCTTCGCTCCCGCGCCACAGAGCGGTACGACGACGGAACGGTCGGTCCACCCACCCACCGCCGCCCAGCAGGCCACGCCCGTCGACTCCACGAAGAGCCCCCGGGCGGCCAGGTCCAGCTGGGCGGCGCGCAGCTGGACCTCGGTCACGGTGAGGAAGGTGCCGCCCGACTCTCTTACGGCACTCAGGATCTGGCGGGCGCGCGGCGGATTCGGAATGGCGATGCCCTCGGCGAGGGTGGGCGTCGGCTCGGCGGCGGCCACCAACTCGTCGGCGCCCGCGTGGAAGGCGGTGGCCAGTGGCGAGACCGCCTCGGCCTGGACGGCGATCAGGGCGGGGCGGTCGGTGATGAGCCCGTGCCCGTACAGCTCGGCGATCGCGAGCGCCGCGCCCAGCAGCAGGGTGCCGTTGCCGACGGGGACGGCGATCGCCTCGGGCAGGCGGCCGCCGAGGTCCTCCCACAGCTCGTAGACGTAGGTCTTCGTGCCGTGCAGGAAGTACGGGTTGTGGACATGGCTCGCGTAGAAGGTGCCGGGTGTTCCGGCGGCGGCACGGGCGGCCAGGGCCGTGGCCTCACGGTCGCCCGGGACGCGTTCGAGGCGGGCGCCGTGGGCCCGGATCTGTTCGGTCTTCTTGGGCGAGGTGGCCTCCGGCACGTACACCGTGCAGGGCAGCCCGGCCCGCGCGCAGTACGCGGCGACGGCGGTGCCCGCGTTACCGCTGCTGTCGGCGATCACCCGCTCGGGGCCGAGCCGCAGCGCCAGCTCCGCGAGCAGCACCGCGCCCCGGTCCTTGAAGGAGAGCGTCGGCATCAGGAAGTCGAGCTTGGCGGAGACGGACGGCGTCAGCGGCACGAGCGGCGTGCGGCCCTCGCCGAGGGAGGTGACGGGCGGTGCGGGCAGCGGCAGTGCTTCCTCGTACCGCCACAGTGAATGGACCCGCCGGGAAAGGGATGTCAGGGGCACGGGCGACGCGTCGAAGTCGAGATCCCAGGGCCCCCGGCAGACGGGACAGCACCAGGCGTCCGAATCGACGGGGGAGCGGGTGCCGTCGGCCGGGCAGAGATACGTCGTCGTCATGGCCGCCAGCATGGCAGCCCCCACGAGGCCGCCCGTTCGCTTCCGTCCTTGGCTCCGGCTGTCCTTGGCTCCGGCCGTCCTACGTGTCCGCACCATGCCGCGCGGGCGATCGGCCGCCGCGCACAGGGGGCTCACGGGGTCATGGGGAGCGGCGAACGGTCGTCCGTACGGCAGTAACCCCTGCTTAAACCCCACTCATCACTTCGGGTGAAACTCTGGCCCATGCTTGCGGTCAACAACCTACGGTTGTCAGGCTGTTGCTGTCTGTCAACCTGATGGGAGTGGCCAGTGGCCTTCGGTGAGCAGCCCGCCTATCTACGCGTTGCGAGCGATCTGCGGGAGCAGATCGTCAACGGCGCGCTGCCGCCCCATACCAGGCTGCCCTCGCAGGCCCGTATCCGTGAGCAGTACGGCGTCTCCGACACGGTGGCGCTGGAGGCGCGCAAGGTGCTGATGGCCGAGGGGCTGGTCGAGGGCCGCTCCGGTTCGGGGACGTACGTACGGGAGCGGCCGGTCCCGCGCCGTATCGCGCGCTCCGGATACCGGCCGCCGTCCGGCTCCAGCCCGTTCCGGCAGGAGCAGGCGGAGACGGGCACGCGGGGGACCTGGGAGTCCAGGAGCGAGCAGGAGGACGCGGCGCCGGAGATCGCGGCCCGGCTCGGGATCACGCCGGGCGACCGGGTGATGCGTACGCACTACGTGTTCCGGGAGGGGGGCGAGCCGATGATGCTCTCCACTTCCTGGGAGCCCCTCGCGCTCACGGGACGCACGCCCGTGATGCTGCCCGAGGAAGGGCCGCTCGGCGGATGCGGGGTGGTCGAGCGGATGGCGGCCATCGACATCGTGGTGGACAACGTGCTGGAGGAGGTCGGCGCGCGTCCGGGCCTCGCGGAGGAGTTGATGGCGCTCGGCGGGGTGCCCGGCCATGTCGTGATGGTCCTGGAGCGGACGTATTTCGCGTCGGGGCGGGCGGTGGAGACGGCGGATGTGGTCGTCCCGGCCGACCGGTATCGCATCGCGTACCACCTGTCCGTCAGGTGACGGACGGGTGACGGACGATTGGGCGGTGATGGAGGGAGAGAGGGGGACGGGCGACGGGGGCCGCCCTGACGGCCCGTGGGACGCCGGAGGCCGTGGAGCCGGCAGCGATGCCTGCTTTTCGGCGCGTTGTTGGCCGGATGCGTACCTCTTTGTGAAAAGAGATCACCGCTGAGTGAAGGTCAGGCGTAGGCTCCGGCATATGCGCAATGCGGTTTCCTGGGGTTTTCCACAGAGATACGGCTCGGCGGCGGGAGGGGCTCGATGAATGAGGGCGGAGCCGTGCTCCCATGGCTGGTCATACGACAGGACGGCAACGGCAACCAATATCGCGTCGGCCGGTACGCCACCGAGGACGAGGCGAAGAAGATCGCCGACAGCCTCGACGGCAGGGGACAGGAGCGGCTCTACTGGGTGGAGCGCGTCAGCCAGGCCGCCCGGTAACGGGTCTGTCGTCAGGCCGCCCGGTAGCAGGTGCGCCGTGAGCCGCCCGGTAGCAAGTGTGCCGTCAGGCCGCCCGGTAACGCGGGCTCCGTCAGGCCACCGGTAACGCGGGCTCCGTCCTGGCCACGCCCCTCCCCGGCGGGGTTTTCCCGGGCGCACCCTTCCTCGGCGCGTGGTTCCCGGCCGTGCCCTTCCCTCCCCGGCCGGACTCTCCCGGCGCCGTGTCCTCCCTCCGTGGCGCGTTACGCTCCGGCGCATGACTGATCGTGTGGTGGTGGCAGGGGCCGTGTTCGACCGGGGGCGCCTGCTGGCCGCTCGCCGCAGCGCGCCGCCCGAGCTGGCCGGCCGCTGGGAGCTGCCCGGCGGCAAACTGGAGCCGGGAGAGGGGCCCGGCCAGGCCCTGGTGCGTGAGCTGCGCGAAGAACTCGGCGTGGAGGCGCGGCCGGTGGAGCGGATCCCCGGCGAGTGGCCGCTGAAGCCCGGCTATGTGCTCCATGTGTGGACGGCCCGGCTGCTCTCCGGCGAGCCCCGCCCCCTTGAGGACCACGACGAACTGCGCTGGCTCCGACCGGACGAGATCCATACCGTGGACTGGCTCGACCAGGACCGCCCGGCCGTCGCCGAGGCCATGCGCCTCCTCCGTACGCCTCCGTACTCCATTGGTGCCTCCGTGCGCCCGCCGGAACGGTAACCGCCTCAAATATCGGGTATGTGATGATTAACCACCTTAAAGAGGACGTGGGCCTCCCGTTGGTCCTGGGAAGTGATCGGCTTGATCGACACCGAGGGCGGCGCCTGCGCCGAGTGGACCTTCCCTGCCGAGCCCAACTCCGTACGCGCCGCCCGTCATGCGGTCGGCGACACGCTCCGCGACTGGAGAATGCCTCCCTCGGTCGGTGAGGTGGCGACCCTGTTGGTCAGTGAGCTGGTGACCAATTCCCTGCGCTACGCCTCCGGACCGATCGGGGTGCGGCTCGCGGTCCGCGCCGTCGCCGCCGGTTCGGACGGAGACGGGGCCGGTCCGGACGCCGCCGCCCTGGACAGAGCCGGTCCGGACCGCGTCCGCCCGGACGGTTCCGGTCCGGGCGGTCCCGGCCGGGACGGTGCCGTTCCCCGGCGTCCGGGCGGTCCCGGCGGGCTGGGCGGCGCCGGGAGTCCGAACGGGCACGACGGCGCCGTCGCCACGCAGCGTGGCGCCGCCCTGCTGGTGGAAATCTCCGATCCGCTGCCGGATCCCCCGACCGAACGTCCCGCCGGTCCCGAGGACGAGGGGGGCCGGGGTCTCCAGCTCGTGGCATGTTCCGCCCGCCGCTGGGGAACGCGTCGTGGGAAGACGGGCAAGACCGTGTGGTTCGAGCTGCCGCTCCCTGGTTAGAAGTCTGAAGGGACGATCGATCACGTCGGACTCGGCTCAAAAAGAACGAGACTGTGCTGTGATCGTGAACGCCGTGTCGGTCCGCGCCGTAGTGCTGAATACTGCGGGCAAGGCCGGTCCGGTGCGTGAGCTGGAGGGGACGGTCGCGTGAGCGAGATATCTGGGGCGGCGGGCGACGTCGTATGGCAGAGCAGTCCGCCCGGCTCGATCTATGACTACATCAGGGTCGCTTCTTTCTCGATCGGGCCTGACGGGCTGATCGAGCACTGGAGCGAGCGGGCCGCCGAACTGTTCGGAATGGGTCCGCACGAGGTCAGGGGCAGGGACCCGATTGAGGTGTTCATGCCGCCCGATCTGCGGTCGCGTGGACGCCGCAAGGTCAAGGAGATCCTCGACGGCAAGGAGTGGACCGGTCTGGTCCCCTTCAGCGAGGACGAGGGCGGCGGAGCGAGCGGGCTCGCCGAGATCTATGTGATGCCGAGCGAGACGGAAACCGGCGAGCGCGGTGCGCTCTGCATCGTCGTCGATGTCCACGCGCTTCGCCGGATCGAAACGGATCTCGCCTCATCGCAGGCTATTTTTGGCCAATCTCCTTTCGGTTTCATGCTGTTCGGAACCGATCTCACGATGCAGCGCGTCAATGAACGCTTCGCCACCGTCTTCGGCGGTGAGGTGGGCGCGCACCGTGGCCGTACGGTCCACGACTACCTTTCCCGTCCCGAGGCCGAGCGGATGGACGGCGCCCTGGCACGGGTGCTGAAGACCGGAGAGGCCGTCACCGACCTCCAGATCGTCGGCACCGTGCCCGGCGGCAGCGAACGCCGGCACTGGTCGGTCGACCTCTACCGCGTGCACGCCGCGTCCGGCCGCCCCCTCGGCGTCGCCGGAGTCGGCACCGATGTCACCCGCCGTCATATCGCCGCCCGCGAGGCCGCCAGCGCCCGGCGCAATCTCGCCCTCCTCAACGAGGCGAGTGCCCGTATCGGCAACTCCCTCGACCTGGAGACCACGGCACGCGAACTGCTCGACGTCGCCGTCCCCGGCTTCTGTGATCTGGCCTCCGTCGACCTCTACCAGAGCCTGCTCACGGGGGAGGAGGCTCCGCCCGGACGCTGGGGCTCCTCCGGGGCCGACTCCGGCGGCGGCAGTGCCCGGCTGCGCCGGGTCGCGTTCGCGAGCGCCGTGTCCGACGCCCCGCTGGCCGGGCCCGGCGGTGAGGACGACGACGGATACATCCCGCCGGAGGTCGGCGCGGTGCACCGGTTCCCCTTCAGCTCGATGTGCGCGAGCGCCCTGCGTACGGGCCGGGTCCAGGCCATCCCCGGCGGGACCGGCAGCCTGGTCCAGTCCACGTTCGCCGTGCCGATGGTGGCGCACGACACGGTCATCGGGCTGGTCCAGTTCTCCCGTACGAAGGGCAGCGAGCCGTTCGGCGAACGGGACCGCGCGCTCGCCCTGGAGCTCGCCGCGCGTGCCGCCGTCTGCATCGACAACGCCCGCCTCTACCGGCGGGAGCACGAGCGCGCGCTGATCCTCCAGCGCAGCCTGCTGCCGCCCGGCGACCCGGAGGCCGCAGGGCTGGACATCGCCTGCCGCTACCTGCCGGGCAACACGGCCACCGAAGTGGGCGGCGACTGGTTCGACGTCATCGAACTGCCCGGTCACCGCACCGCGCTGGTCGTCGGCGATGTCATGGGACGCGGTCTGCGGGCCGCCGTCGCCATGGGCGAGCTGCGCACGGCCGTACGGACGCTGGCGCTCCTCGACCTGGAGCCCGCCGAGGTGCTCTCCGCGCTGGACGAGATCGCCCGTGGCCTCGGCTCGCCCAGCGGGGCCCAGCAGGCCTCACGGGTCGCGCACAAATCGCGGGACGCGGACCTCGCCGAGGTCTACCTCGCGACCTGCGTGTACGCCGTCTACGACCCGGTCACCCGGCACTGCACCTTCGCCAACGCCGGGCACCCGCCGCCCGTACTGGTCGAACCGGGCGAGGAGGCGCTGATGCTCGACGTGCCGCCGGGTATGCCGCTCGGGGTCGGCGGTGAGCCCTTCGAGCAGGTGGAGGTCGAGCTGACGGAGGGCGCCCTGCTCGCCCTCTACACGGACGGCCTCGTCGAATCCCGGGACCATCCGCTGGACGAGGGGCTGGCCGGTCTCCGCGCCGCCCTCACCCATGGCGAACGGCCGTTGGAGGACGTCTGCGACCATGTGCTGAACACGCTGGACACCCGGCACGGCGAGGACGACATTGCCCTTCTCATGGCCCGTATCCAGGGGCTGCCGACCGAGGCGGTCGGCGACTGGGTGCTGCCGCGCGAGCCCCGCTCGGTCGGCCTGGCCCGGGAACTGGCCCGCACACAGCTGCTCGCCTGGGATCTCGAACCGCTGGTGGACACGGTCGAACTGCTGGTCAGCGAGCTGGTCACCAACGCCATGCGGTACGGCGAGGGCGAGATCAGGCTGCGGCTGCTGCTGGACCGTACGCTCGTCTGCGAAGTCTGGGACGCGGGGCTGGTGCAGCCGAGGCGACGGCGGGCCCGCGACACCGACGAGGGCGGCCGGGGGCTGCAACTGGTGGGGCTGCTGAGCGCCGCCTGGGGCTCGCGCCGTACGCCGCGCGGTAAGACGGTCTGGTTCGAACTGGCCCTGCCGGACGGCGAGTCGACGGCGGAGCCGTCGGTCGAGCAGCTGCTGAGCATGTTCTGAGTACGCGACGGGACGGGGCGAAGCGGGACTGGACGGGACGGGACGGGACCGAGGCTGCGGAACGGCGGGGCTGAGGGGCAGGGCTGAGGATCGCCTTCAGCCCCAGTCCTGCGGTCCGCTGCGCGGTGTCGTCCGGGTCCGGACCCGTCGCCTGCGTTTCACGAAGGTGTACGTGCCGACGGCAACCGCCCCGACCACCACGGAGATCGGCAGGACCAGATTGCTCGCGGCGCCCGCGTCGCGCGCTCTGCCGCCCGGGGAGTCGCCACCCGTGCCCGTGACGGCGCTCATGACGGCACCCGTGCCCGCCCTCGCGTCGGCAACGGCGAGCGCGATCAGGCAGCACGCCAGGACCAGCACGGCCAGGAAGGCTATCCGGGTCCGGGGGCGGCTGGTGCGCGGCGTCACATTTGGGAGGCTATGTCCGTACGGGTCCGCCCGCGACCGGACGCCGTACCCCCGCGACCGGGCGCCGTACCACCGCGACCGGTCGCCGTGCCCCCGCCTGCCTCGGTGGACCCCACTCGCCGCATCCGCCTCGGTATGTCCGTGCCGCCCCATAGCCTGGGCGCCTCCGTGGGCGACAGCCCGTGGACGGGATCCGTGACCTGTACGTCCACGCCGGGCCGCTGGAGTACGACGGCACCCTGCCCGAAGCCCGCTGTCCCCGGGCAAGGGGGGGAACCGCGACCAGCCCCGCCCCTCGCGCTCCCCGGGCCCGCCCTCCCCGTACTACTCGCCCCGCCGCCGGATCTTGTTGCCCAGCCACACCAGCGGGTCGTACTTCCGGTCCACCGCCCGTTCCTTGAGCGGGATCAGGGCATTGTCCGTGATCTTGATGTGCTCGGGGCACACCTCCGTACAGCACTTGGTGATGTTGCAGTACCCCAGACCGTGCTCGTCCTGGGCCGTCTTCTTCCGGTCGAGGCCCGACTCCCCGGCCGCGTCCAGCGGATGCATGTCCAGCTCGGCCACCCGCATCAGAAAACGCGGCCCGGCGAACGCGGCCTTGTTCTCCTCGTGGTCCCGCACCACATGGCAGGTGTCCTGGCACAGGAAGCACTCGATGCACTTACGGAACTCCTGCGAGCGGTCCACATCGACCTGCTGCATCCGGTACTCCCCGGCGGCCACACCCGGCGGCGGTACGAACGACGGAACCTCCCGCGCCTTCGTGTAGTTGAACGACACGTCCGTCACCAGATCCCGGATCACCGGGAAGGCGCGCAGCGGGGTGACCGTGATCGTCTCCTCGCGCGAGAAGACGGACATCCGCGTCATGCACATCAGCCGTGGGCGGCCGTTGATCTCCGCGCTGCACGAACCGCACTTGCCCGCCTTGCAGTTCCAGCGCACCGCCAGGTCGGCGGCCTGCGTCGCCTGGAGCCGGTGGATGATGTCGAGGACGACCTCGCCGTCGTTCACCTCGACGGTGAAGTCCTTGAGCTCCCCGCCGTCCGTGTCGCCACGCCAGACCCGGAACTTCGCCTCATAAGCGGCGGACGCACCTGCGCTCGCGCCCGATTCCGCACCCGTACCGGCACTCGCACCCGCGTTCGCGCTCACTCGTGAAGCTCCTCTTCGGCGAGGTACTTGACCAGCTCTTCCTTGTCGAACAGGGCGAGCAGATCGGGACGGATGGGCTCGGTCGTGTGCCGCGTCAGCGCGATCTGGCCGCGGGTGGGTTCGGTCGCCACCACATCCCGGCCGGCGGCCTCGGTGAGCCGGCAGTGCAGATTGATCCGGCGCCAGTCGACGTTCATGCCCGGCCAGTCCTCGCGGGTGTGGCCGCCCCGGCTCTCCGTACGCTCCAGAGCCGCCCGCGCGACGCACTCGCTCACCAGCAGCATGTTCCGCAGATCGAGCGCGAGGTGCCAGCCCGGGTTGAACTGCCGGTGTCCCTCGACCCCGGCCCGCCTGGCCCGTACCCGCAGCTCGGCCAGTTTCTCCAGGGCCCGCTCCATCTCGGCCTCGCGTCTGATGATGCCGACCAGGTCGTTCATCGTCTGCTGGAGCTCCTGGTGGAGGGTGTACGGATTCTCCGCCGGCCCCACGTGCCCTCCGCTCACCGGCACTTCGGGCCCCTCGGGGGCCTCCGCGCTGAACGGGCGCAGCGCCTCGGCCGCCGCCGCGTCGATCTCGCTCTCGTCCGGGGCCGGCCGCGCGCCGAGCCCGGTCGCGTACGTGGCCGCGTGCAGCCCCGCCCGCCGCCCGAAGACCAGCAGGTCGGAGAGGGAGTTGCCACCGAGCCGGTTGGAGCCGTGCATTCCGCCGGCGACCTCGCCCGCCGCGTAGAGACCGGCGATGCCGGGCGTGGCGGCGGTCTCCGAGTCGACGGCGATGCCGCCCATCACGTAGTGGCAGGTGGGTCCGACCTCCATCGCCTCCGCTGTGATGTCGACGTCGGCCAGTTCCTTGAACTGGTGGTACATCGACGGCAGTCGGCGCCGGACGACCTCGGCGGGCATCCGCGTCGAGACATCGAGGAAGACACCGCCGTGCGGAGAGCCGCGGCCCGCCTTGACCTCGGAGTTGATGGCGCGGGCCACTTCGTCGCGGGGGAGCAGTTCGGGCGGGCGCCGGTTGTGGTCCGGGTCCTCGTACCAGCGGTCGCCCTCCTCCTCCGACTCCGCGTACTTCTCCTTGAAGACATCGGGGATGTAGTCGAACATGAACCGCTTGCCCTCGGAGTTGCGCAGCACCCCGCCGTCGCCGCGCACCGATTCGGTGACGAGGATGCCCTTCACCGACGGCGGCCAGACCATCCCGGTCGGATGGAACTGCACGAACTCCATGTTCAGCAGGGGCGCGCCCGCGAGCAGCGCCAGCGCGTGCCCGTCGCCCGTGTACTCCCACGAGTTGGACGTCACCTTGAAGGACTTCCCGATCCCGCCCGTCGCGAGCACGACCGACGGGGCCTCCAGCACGAAGAAACGGCCGGACTCCCGCTCGTAACAGAAGGCACCGGCCACCCGCCCGCCGTCCCCGTCGCCGCCCTCCGTGTCCTTCAAGATCCTTGTGACCGTGCACTCCTGATAGACCTTCAGGCGCGCCTCGTAGTCCCCGTACTCCCGGAAGTCCTCCTGCTGGAGCGAGACGATCTTCTGCTGGAGGGTACGGATCAGCTCCAGGCCCGTCCGGTCGCCGACATGGGCGAGCCGGGGGTACTCATGGCCGCCGAAGTTGCGCTGGGAGATCTTCCCGTCGGGCGTACGGTCGAAGAGCGCGCCCCAGGTCTCCAGCTCCCAGACCCGGTCCGGCGCCTCCCGCGCGTGCAACTCCGCCATCCGCCACTGGTTGAGGAACTTCCCGCCGCGCAGGGTGTCGCGGAAGTGCACCCGCCAGTTGTCGCCGGAGTTCACATTGCCCATGGAGGCCGCGATACCGCCCTCGGCCATCACCGTATGGGCCTTGCCGAAGAGGGACTTGCAGATGACGGCGGTACGAGCCCCCCGCTCGCGCGCCTCGATGGCCGCGCGCAGCCCCGCACCACCCGCACCCACCACCACGACGTCCCACTGACGGCGTTCGAGTTGCGTCATTTCTGAAGGATCTCCCTGTCCCTGGCTGTCTGTGGCCGCCCGGCCCGGCCGCCCGCCCCTGATCTCCGGCTAGAAGAAGCGCGGATCGTCGAAGGCCCCCGTGGCGAGCAGATACACGTAGAAGTCACAGAGCGCGACACTGATCAACGAGGCCCAGGCCAGCTGCATGTGACGGTTGTTCAGCTTCCCGGCCCAGCCCCAGAGCCGGTAGCGCACCGGATGCTTCGAGAAGTGCCGCAGCCGGCCGCCGATGACATGCCGGCAGGAGTGGCAGGAGAGGGTGTACGCCCAGATCAGCCCGATGTTGATGAGGAAGAGCAGCGAGCCGAGGCCCATATGGCCCCAGGCGTACTCCTCGTCGCGGAAGGTCAGCACGGTGTCGTACGTGAGGATGCCGGCGACCGGCACGGCCGCGTAGAAGAAGTACCGGTGGATGTTCTGCAGGATCAGCGGAAAGCGGGTCTCACCGGTGTACTTCGCGTGGGGCTCGGCGACGGCGCAGGCGGGCGGCGAGGCCCAGAAGCCGCGGTAGTACGCCTTGCGGTAGTAGTAGCAGGTCAGCCGGAACCCCAGCGGGAAGATCAGGATCAGCAGCGCGGGGGAGAGTCCCCACCAGCTGCCGAACAGCTCCCAGTTGGGGCCGCCGCGCATCGGCTCGCAGTTCTCCGCCAGGCAGGGCGAGTAGAACGGCGAGACGTACGGCGCCGCGTAGTAGTCGCTGTTCGCGAACGCCCGCCAGGTCGAGTACACGATGAAGGCGAACAGCCCGGCGGCGGTGACGGCGGGCGCCAGCCACCAGCGGTCCGTCCGCAGATGCCGGGCCTCGATGGCGGCGCGCGAGGCGCCGCGCACGCCCGCGCGCGCACCGCCCCCGGCTCGTGCGCCCGCGGCCGGGGTGTCCGTACTGACGTGTGGAGGTTCCGTACCGGTGGCCAATGAGGTCTCCTAGGCGCGTTTCGGAAGGAGTGTCGTCGGCCCGTGAGCCGGTGAGCCTTTCCGGCGGCAGGTTCAGGGAGCCCGCCGGTCGCGTACACCCAGGCCCTCGTCGTCCGAGTCCGTCCAGAGCGCGCTGTTGTACGGGGCGTCGCTGATGGTGACCAGGTCGTCGACGCGGCAGGCCGGCTGGTGCGGGGGCTCGCTCTCGCGCGTCTGCGCCAGGCTCCGTTCCAGCTGTCCGACCGTGCGGACCAAGTCGTCCAGGCAGCGCCTGACTGCCTCAAATCATCGTGCACGGACACGAGTTGCCCTCATTTCCACGGTCGTTGGTGGCATGCGGGGATCCCAGGGGGTCACCCCTCGGACGCTCTCTGTGTGCGCCTGGAAGTGTTCCGCGTCACACCCCTGCTTGTGAAGGCGTAAGCCCCTTTTTTAGGGGGTCCGGTTCGGCCGGAGGGTGTCCGCGCGCCGGTCGGCTCCCCCTCTTTGTGCTGCTTTCGGCGCGTTTCACGGGCCCGGCGCGCGGGCGGTTCGCGCCCCCCATTGGGCCGCACGGGTGGCTTTGCGCGTCGTACCGCCGTGTCTGCGCCGTACTCCTGTTCCGGTCCACTTCAGTGGGCGGGCATTAGGTGTGATCATCTCTAAATTCCGCGAACAGGACGAAGAGGTACAAGCCATGTCCCACGTCGGCGCCCCACGCGGGAGGACATGCTCCCGAACGCTCCGCTCCGTCGCCCTCCTCACCTCCGGTGTGCTCGCCCTCCCCGCCCTGTCCGCGTGCACCTCTGACGACGGCAGCGACTCCGCGTCCGCCGCCGCCCCGGACATCGCCTCCGCCAAACGGGACGGGGTCCGCCAGGGCGGCACCCTGCGCTGGGCGATCGACTCCGTGCCCACCACGCTCAACGTCTTCCAGGCCGACGCGAACGGTGCCACCAGCCGGATCGCCGGCGCGGTGCTGCCCGCCCTCTTCACGCTCGACAAGAGCGGCCGCCCGCAGCGGAACCCGGACTATCTGGAGTCCGCGAAGGTCGTCGAGCGCGAGCCCAAGCAGGTCGTGCTCTACAAGCTCAACCAGCAGGCGGTGTGGAGCGACGGCCGGGAGATCGGGGCGGCGGACTTCGCGTCCCAGTGGCGCGCGCTGCGCGGCAAGGACTCCGCGTACTGGACGGCCCGCAACGCCGGCTACGAGCGGATCCAGAAGATCGAGCGCGGAAAGAACAACCTGGAGGTCAGGGTCACCTTCAACAAGCCGTACGCGGACTGGAAGTCCCTCTTCAGCCCGCTCTATCCCAAGGCTGTGACGGGGAAGCCCAACTCCTTCAACGACAAGGCCAGGACCGCGCTGGAGACGACAGCGGGCCCCTTCAAGGTCAAGAAGGTGGACCGCAAGGACAAGAAGGTCACTCTGATCCGCAACCCCCGCTGGTGGGGTGAGCCCGCCAAGCTCAACTCGATCGTCCTGAGCGCGGTTCCCCGCAGCAAGCGCGCCGCCGCGCTCGCGGACGGCAAGCTCGACCTCGCGGAGATCGACCGGCGTACGGCGGAACGTATCGCCTTGGCCGACAGGGACAGCGGATCCGGCGGACAGCAGCTCACCCACGGGCCCGGCACCGAGATCACCGCCGCCTCCGCGCTGCGGTCCTGGGCCCTGGCCCACGGCTCGGACGACGAGAAGGCCGAAGAGGCCCAGGACGCCCGCAAGCAGACCGAGCGGGCCATCGCGGAGTACGCCAGGGAGCAGAAGGCGCTGCGCGGCTACGAAGTCCGCAAGTCGCTGGAGCCGGCCTATACGCAGCTCGCGCTGAACGGTGAGTCCGGGCCGCTCGCCGACGAGCGGGTACGGCGCGCGGTGGCCCGCGCGCTCGACCGCCAGGAACTGGCCGACACCGTACTCAAGCCGCTCGGACTGCCCGCGAGGCCGCTCGGCAGCCATCTGGCCCTGATCGGCCAGCAGGCGTACGCGGACAGCAGCAAGGCGCTCGGCAAGCAGGACACGCAGGAGGCGCGGGCGCTGCTGGCGGACGCGGGCTGGATCCCGGGCGGAGCCCGTAAGAAGACCGGTGGCACCAAGGCCGGCAGCGAGGCCAAGAAGGCTGAGAAGTCCGGGCAGGACGGCACCGAGGGCAACGAGGGCAGCGAGAACGCGGAGGAGCAGTCCTCGGACACGAAGCCGTCCAAGGAGCCGATGTCGGAGAAGGAGCAGGAGGCCGCGGACAAGAAGGCCGACGAGCGGGCGGCGGCCGAGAAGAAGAAGTGGGACGAGCACGAGAAGGCCGAGGAGAAGAAGGCCGCCGAGAAGTCGGACGAGAAGAAGCCGGCCGAGAAGAAGAAGCCGGCCGAGAAGGCGCCGTCGGACGACGAGAAGAAGGCCGAGGACGAGAAGTCCGCGTCGGCCAGGCAGGAAGAGGGCAGCGCCGGTGAGGCGCCCTCCGACGAGGGTGAGTACATCGTCGGGGACAGCAAGCCCGGTCGGCCGGAACCCCGTCAGGCGGAGCCCCGCCAGGCGGAACCCCGTCAGCAGCAGGAGGAGCTCCGTCAGGCGGAGCCCCGCCAAGCGGAGCCCCGTCAGGCCGCCCCGAACCCCGAGTCAGCCACCCACGTCCTCGCTCCCGCACTCGCGACCACCGCCGCCTTCCACGGCGCCACCCTGCTCCGGCAGGCCGCGTCCATGGACGACTCCGACTCCGACTCCGACTCCGGCACCGGGTCGCGGACGGTACGAGTGGCCCACGCCTCCCATGAGAAGCCCGGCGGCATGGCGGGCGCCTACGCCCCGCGCGGTACGGCCGCCCCCGCCCCCCGGAGCGGGCCGCTCGGCAAGAACGGCAAGCCCCTCACCCTCCGCTTCGTCCTGCCTTCCGGTGAGGGATCGGAGTCGCTGCGCACTGTCGGTGAGCGGATCTCGCGGATGCTGGACCGCATCGGCATCGGTACGGAGATCACCAAGGTCGACGACGCCAGCTACTTCAAGGACCACATCGCCTCCGGCGAGTACGACCTGGCCCTCTACTCCTGGCCCGCCACCGCCTACCCGGCGACCGACGGCCGGCCGATCTTCGCCAAGCCCGTACCCGCCAGCGACGGATCGCTGCTGGTGGAGCAGAACTACACCCGTGTCGGTACGTACCACATCGACCAGCTCTTCGACCGCGCGGCCTCCGAGCTGAACGAGGGCACCGCCCGTGACCTGGTGCGGCAGGCCGACGCGCGTATCTGGGCGGCGGCCGGTTCCATCCCCCTCTACCAGCGTCCGGAGCTGGCGGCCGCCAAGCCGGGGCTGGTGAACGCCGGAGCGTTCGGCTTCGCCACCCCCCGTTACCAGGACATGGGATACAAGAACGCCGGGGCCTCGGGCCCGGACGCCAAGAAGAAGTAGCCGCTTCCGGCGCCCGGACCGCGCCCGGACGACGCTCGGACGACATTGGACGAAGTCCGGGCGACGGCCGGACGAAAACCGGGACCCCAACAATTCACTTGCCCGCCGGCCTCCCCGGCGGGCAAGCTCATGTCCGCCTCGACCCGGGCAGCTCACACCCCTCGCGCACCCCACCCGCGCACCCCCGCAGACCCCGTGCGCACCCCACCCGCGCACCTCGTGCGCAGCCGTGCTCCGGCCCCTTCGATCGGGCCGGGAAGCCCCCGACTCGTCGGGCCCGTACCATGGGACAGGCCGTGGCGTGTCCGCCCGGCGGGCGTACGAGGAAAAACGCCGCACCCACGATCGAGAGAAGCGCCAGCCAGTATGCCCACGCGCCACGACATCCGTAACGTCGCCATCGTCGCCCACGTCGACCATGGCAAGACCACTCTGGTCGACGCCATGCTGAAGCAGGCCGGCGCATTCGCCGCCCACGCCGCCGAGCACCTCGACGATCGGATGATGGACTCGAACGACCTGGAGCGTGAGAAGGGCATCACGATCCTGGCGAAGAACACCGCCGTGAAGTACCACCCGAAGACGGGCGGCGACCCGATCACGATCAACATCATCGACACCCCCGGCCACGCCGACTTCGGTGGCGAGGTCGAGCGTGGTCTGTCGATGGTGGACGCGGTCGTCCTGCTCGTCGACGCCTCCGAGGGCCCGCTCCCGCAGACGCGCTTCGTGCTGCGCAAGGCCCTGTCGGCGAAGATGCCCGTCATCCTCTGCATCAACAAGACGGACCGCCCGGACTCCCGGATCGCCGAGGTCGTCGACGAGACGTACGACCTGTTCCTGGACCTGGACGCGACCGAGGAGCAGATCGAGTTCCCGATCGTCTACGCCTGTGCGCGGGACGGCATCGCCTCGCTGACCAAGCCGGAGGACGGCAGCGTCCCGGCCGACAGCGAGAACCTGGAGCCGTTCTTCACCACGATCCTGGAGCATGTCCCGGCTCCGGAGTACGACGAGAGCGCGCCGCTCCAGGCCCATGTCACCAACCTGGACGCCGACAACTTCCTCGGCCGTATCGCGCTCTGCCGCGTCGAGCAGGGCGAGCTGAAGAAGGGCCAGACCGTCACGTGGATCAAGCGTGACGGCTCGATGTCCAACGTCCGTATCACCGAGCTGCTGATGACCGAGGCGCTCACCCGCAAGGCGGCCGAGAAGGCGGGTCCTGGCGACATCTGCGCGGTCGCCGGATTCCCGGACATCATGATCGGCGAGACCCTGGCCGACCCGGACAACCCGATCGCGCTGCCGCTGATCACGGTCGACGAGCCCGCGATCTCGATGACCATCGGTACGAACACCTCGCCGCTGGTCGGCAAGGGCGGCAAGGGTCACAAGGTCACCGCCCGCCAGGTCAAGGACCGTCTCGACCGCGAGCTGATCGGTAACGTGTCGCTCCGCGTCCTGGACACCGAGCGCCCCGACGCCTGGGAGGTGCAGGGCCGCGGTGAGCTGGCGCTGGCCATCCTGGTCGAGCAGATGCGCCGCGAGGGCTTCGAGCTGACCGTCGGCAAGCCCGAGGTGGTCACCAAGCAGGTCGACGGCAAGACGCACGAGCCGATCGAGCGCATGACGATCGACTCCCCCGAGGAGCACCTCGGCGCCATCACGCAGCTGATGGCGACGCGCAAGGGCCGTATGGAGACCATGACCAACCACGGTTCGGGCTGGATCCGCATGGAGTGGATCGTGCCGTCCCGCGGACTCATCGGCTTCCGTACGGAGTTCCTGACCCAGACGCGCGGCACGGGCATCGCCCACTCCATCTTCGAGGGCCACGAGCCGTGGTTCGGTGACCTGCGTACCCGTCACAACGGCTCGCTGGTGGCGGACCGTTCGGGCTCGGTGACCCCGTTCGCGATGGTCAACCTCCAGGAGCGCGGTGTCATCTTCACCGAGGCCGGCACCGAGGTCTACGAGGGCATGATCGTCGGTGAGAACTCGCGCGCCGACGACATGGACGTGAACATCACCAAGGAGAAGAAGCTCACCAACATGCGTGCCGCCTCGGCGGACACCACCGAGAACGTGGTGCCGGCCAGGAAGCTGTCGCTGGAGCAGTCCCTGGAGTTCTGCCGCGACGACGAGTGCATCGAGGTGACCCCGGAGACGGTCCGGATCCGCAAGGTCGTCCTGGACCAGAAGCAGCGTGGCCGCAGCGCCTCGCGCGCCAAGCACGGCTGACGTCTCGCCAGACCTCGTACGACCCGACGGCCCGCCCCTCCGCGAACGAGCGGAGAGGCGGGCCGTCGGCCGTTCGCGTGTGACGTTTCCGATGGCTTCAGGACGCCTTGACGTCAAGTGCGTTTTTGTGGGCGACGTCCGATTATCGGCCAGTGATCACCGGATGATGTGTTAACGGTCCGTTTCGCGGGTGTCTGCCTGGGCTAACTTTGTCCGGATTTCGGGCGGACGGGATATGTCGATGTTGCCAAAACGAGACCCTTTAAGTGTGGTTTACGGCCCGGTCGTACTTAATAGTTGGCCATTGAGCTCGGGTCAATGAGTCATGCGCTGTGGGGGTGCGACGGCTCACGAGCACACTTCGGGGTTACTTGACGAGCGCACTGTCACTGTTGTCAGCGCGCGTAGACAGTGCCCCTCTTGTAGTGACAAGTGGACTCATGAGGAGGACCCCATGCGTGGTGCCATCAGCACCGAATGGGTCGGGCGCGCGGCAGTGATCCCCACGGGGGACGAGCGATCGTGACAAGTCCAGTGCAGACCGAGGGCGCCGAGGCGTCCACCGTCCGGGACGGCACGAGCGTCTCGAAGGACGGGACCCAGGACGCCAAGACGCTCGCCGGGCTCTCTCCCGGCCAGTTGATGTGGCGTCGCTTCAAGAGAGACCGAACTGGGGTCGTCTCCGCCGTAGTTGTCATCTTCTTCTTCGTGATCGCGCTTCTCGCGCCCGTGATCAAGATGGTCTACGGCAAGGACGCGTACACCCTGTACGGCCAGGACAGTCTTGACCTGCTCGACGAATTCAACATGCCGACCGGGACGTTCGGCGGCATGTCCCCGGACCACTGGTTCGGCATCGAGCCCAACCTCGGCCGCGATGTGTTCATGCAGCTGATCTACGGCATGCGCACCTCGATCTACACGGCACTGGCCGCGACCGTCCTGATGGTCGTCGTGGGTGTGGTGATCGGGCTCGTCGGCGGTTACTACGGCGGCAAGATCGACTACTGGCTGGGCCGGCTGACGGACTTTCTGCTGGGCTTCCCCAGCCAGCTGTTCTTCATCGCCTCGATGCCGGTGATCGTGGCCGCCTTCGTCAGTCCGGAAGAGGAGACGCCCACCGCGCTGCGTGCCGCCGCGATCATCGTGGTGCTGTCCTTCCTGGGCTGGATGGGCCTGTCCCGGCTGATCCGGGCCGCCACACTCTCCCTGCGCGAGCGGGAGTTCGTGGAGGCGGCGAAGATCGCGGGCGCCTCGCCCTGGCGCATCATCCGCAAGGAACTGCTGCCCAACCTGGTCACACCGATCCTGGTGCAGGCCACGCTGCTGCTCCCGTCGACCATCCTCTCCGTGGCCTTCCTCTCCTTCGTGGGCGTCGGCTTCGTCGAACCCACCCCGGACTGGGGCCGGATGTTCGCCACGGGCGCCGGTATCTACGAGCAGGATCCGGCTTACATGATCTTCCCGGGTGTCGCCATGGTGATCTTTGTCGTGGCGTTCAACCTCCTCGGCGACTCGGTTCGGGACGCCTTCGACCCGAAGTCCGGACGCTGACGTCCCGCCGAGGGGAAAGCTGCCACCCGGGCGCCGGCCCACACCGGACGTGCCAGGCAGCACCGTTGGATCACTACTGACAGATAGGTACTCATCATCATGAGGATCTTTGGCACGCGCAGGACACGTGCTGTCGTCGTCGCCCTGGCGGCCGGCTCGCTGGTGCTGACCGCCTGTGGCGGAAACAGCGACAGCGGAACCAAGAACGACAGCAAGACCCAGGAGGACGCCGCCGCGCAGGCGGAGGCCGTCACGTACGGAGACGCGAAGGCGTCCACCGGCCCGGCCGCCGAGGTCCCCGGAGCCAAGGCCGGCGGGACCATGACGGTCTTCCAGGAGGACGACTTCTCCCACCTGGACCCGGCTCAGACCTACGTCAGTGACGGCAAGCTGCTCGACCGGCTGCTCCAGCGCGGTCTGACGCAGTTCCAGGAGGACGACAAGGGCAAGCTGACCGTCGTCGGCGACCTGGCCACCGACGCCGGCAAGGCGACCGACGGCGGCAAGACCTGGACCTTCACGCTGAAGGACGGGGTGAAGGACCAGAACGGCTCCGCGATCACCTCGGCGGACGTCCGTCACAGCATCGAGCGGATGTACGCCCCGTTCATCACGGACGGCCCGACCTACATCCAGAACTGGCTCTCCGGCGCGGGCACCACGTACCGCAAGGCGCTCCCGGACGGCCCGTACAAGGGCAAGCACCTGCCCGACTCGGTGCTGGCCACCCCGGACGCCAAGACGGTTGTCTTCAAGTTCAAGGACGCGCAGCCCGACCTGCCGCAGGCGCTCACCATGCCCGGCTACGCCTTGGTGCCCAAGAAGACGGACACCAAGGAGAAGTACGACACGGCCCCGATGTCGACCGGCCCGTACAAGATCGCGGACTTCAAGCCCGGCAAGTCGATGAAGCTGGTCAAGAACACGAACTGGGACCCGAAGACCGACTCGGTCCGTCACCAGTACGTCGACGGCTTCAACATCGAGTTCAACCACGACGACGACGACCAGACCAAGACGCTGCTGGCCGACCGCGGCGAGGCCAAGAACACCGTGATGTTCACGGGCCAGGTCTCCACCAACCAGGTGCGCAACGTCGTCCAGGACCCCGCGGCCAAGAAGCGCACCATCGCCGGCTACGCGCCGTACGTCTGGCAGCTGAACTTCAACCTCCAGCGGATCAAGAACAAGAAGGTCCGCGACGCCATCGCGTACGCCCTGCCGAGCGCCCAGGTCTACAAGCTCGACGGCGGTGCGTACGGCGGTGAGACCGCGACCGGTCTGATGTCGCCGACCACCCCCGGCTACGAGAAGGGCTACGACCCCTTCGGCAAGCTGAAGAAGCCGAACGGTGACGTCGAGAAGGCCAAGAAGCTGATCAAGGAGGCGGGCGCCGAGGGCCAGAAGCTGGTCTACGCGTACGCCAACACCCCGGTTCGCCAGCAGCAGTCGGTCGTCATCGCCAAGCGTCTTGAGGAGATCGGCCTCAAGATCGTCAAGAAGGAGATCGACCAGGCCACCTGGTACGAGCAGGTCGGCAAGGTCGACAACGGGCTGGACCTCTACATGACCGGCTGGGGTCAGGACTGGCCGTCGCCCTCCACGGTCATCCCGCCGTCGTTCGACGGCACCCAGCTCCAGGACGGCTCCGCCGTCTACTCGCACATCAACGACCCGAAGGTCAACTCCGAGATCGCCCGCATTCAGAAGATCACGGACCCGGCCGCGGCGCAGAAGGAGTGGGCCACGCTGCACCGCGACATCGTGGAGCGGGTCAACCCGGCGGCGCCGATCTACTTCACCAAGGTCTTCCAGATCTTCGGCTCCAACG
Organism: Streptomyces sp. NPDC088400; assembly: GCF_044753355.1. Lineage (NCBI taxonomy): Bacteria > Bacillati > Actinomycetota > Actinomycetes > Kitasatosporales > Streptomycetaceae > Streptomyces > Streptomyces sp. NPDC088400. Next base: position 644,701 of record NZ_JBIVMZ010000001.1, read on the forward strand.
TCGGTGGCGCGCGCTACTCGTCGGACTCCAGCTACATCGACGTCACGCGCCTGTTCCTGAAGAAGTAGACGTCACGCGCCTGTTCCCGAAGAGGTAACAGAGCACGCGCAGGCCGGACCCGGAGGTGCGCACACGGCGGAGTGCGCACCTCCGGGCCGCCGATCCTCTCCTCTCGACCCCCTCACAGCCGCCGTCCTGAGAGCAGCGACCAGCCATGCTTCAATTCCTCCTTCGCCGGACGTTCGGCGCAGTCCTGACCCTCTTTCTGATCAGTGCCGTCACGTTCTTCATGTTCTTCGCCATCCCGCAGGACCCGGCGATGCTCGCCTGTGGCAAGAACTGCACTCCGGACGCGCTCGCGGTGATCCACCAGAACCTCGGCCTCGACAAGCCGGTACCGGTGCAGTTCTGGGAATTCATCGTCGGCATCTTCGCCGGCCGTGACTTCGCCGTCGGCCACTGCTCGGCCCCCTGCTTCGGTGTGTCCTTCAACAACCAGCAGATGGTGTGGGACACGATCATCGACCGGTTCCCCCTGACGCTCTCCCTCTCGGCCGGTGGCCTCCTGGTCTTCCTCGTGGTCGGCCTGGGCGCGGGCATGATGGCCGCGTGGAAGAAGGGCACCTTCATCGACAAGGCGTTCAGCTCCGCCTCGCTGGTGCTGAGTTCGCTGCAGATCTACTTCCTCGGCCCGGTCGTGCTCGGACTCTTCGTCTACAGCACCGGATGGCTGGACAAGCCGAAGTACGTACCCCTCACCGAGAGTCTCAGCGGCTGGTTCATGGGCCTGCTGATCCCCTGGCTCGTGATGTCGGTGATCTTCACCGCCAACTACACGCGTATGTCGCGCTCGACGATGATCGAGCAGCTTCAGGAGGAGCACGTCAGAGCGGCCCGTGCCAAGGGCATGGCCAGCCGCTACGTCTTCTTCCGGTACGCCTGGCGCGGCTCGCTCATCCCGATCGTCACCATCCTCGGCATCGACCTCGGCGCGCTCTTCGGCGGCGCCATGGTCACCGAGATCACCTTCGGCCTGCCCGGTATCGGCCGGCTCGCCCGTGACTCGGTGGTCGACAAGGACCTGCCGCTGACCATGGGCGTGATGATCGTCAGCGCCGCCTTCATCCTGCTGTTCAACGTCATCGTGGACGCCATGTACGCGATCATCGACCCGCGCGTGCGTCTGTCCTAGGAGAACGACCGTGACCACACTCACCAAGACCGAGGACGCCCCGGCCCCGACCGAGTCGGACGCGTTCCTGTCGGTGCGCGACCTGCGTGTCCACTTCTCCACCGAGGACGGCACCGTCAAGGCCGTGGACGGGCTCTCCTTCGACCTGAAGCGCGGTCAGACGCTCGGTATCGTCGGCGAGTCGGGCTCCGGCAAGTCGGTGACCAACCTGTCCATCCTGGGCCTGCACAATCCGCAGTTCACCGACATCAGCGGGGAGATCCTGCTGGACGGCCAGGACCTCACCGACATCGCGGACAAGGAGCTGGAGAAGCTCCGCGGCAACAAGATGGCGATGATCTTCCAGGACGCGCTGACCGCCCTGTCGCCGTACTACACCGTCGGCCGGCAGATCGCCGAGCCGTACCGGAAGCACACGGGCGCCAGTAAGAAGGAGGCCCGCGCACGGGCCATCGAGATGCTGGGCAAGGTCGGCATCCCGGACCCCAAGAGCCGGGTCGACGACTACCCGCACCAGTTCTCCGGCGGTATGCGCCAGCGCGCGATGATCGCCATGTCGCTGGTGTGCAACCCCGAGCTGCTGATCGCCGACGAACCGACCACGGCCCTGGACGTCACCGTCCAGGCGCAGATCCTCGACCTGCTCAAGGACCTCCAGCAGGAGTTCGGCTCCGCGATCATCCTGATCACCCATGACCTGGGCGTCGTGGCCAATGTCGCCGACGACCTGCTGGTGATGTACGCGGGACGGGCCGTCGAGCGCGGCTCCGTACGGGAGGTGCTGAAGCAGCCGCAACACCCGTACACCTGGGGCCTGCTCGGTTCGATGCCGCGGCTGTCGTCGGATGTCGGCGAGCCGCTGCGGCCCATCCCGGGCAGCCCGCCCAGCCTGCTGAACCCGCCGACCGGCTGTGCGTTCAACCCGCGGTGCGAGTACGTCGAGCTGGTGGACGGCGGCCGTTGCGTGAACGAGCGCCCGCTGCTCCCCGAGGGGCGCGGCTCCGCCTGCCACCTGACGGCGGAGCGCAAGCAGCAGGTTTTCATCGAGAAGATTCAGCCCCGGCTGGGCTGATGTACCAGCGACTGGGGCTATGACCATGAGCGAGAAGAACACGACCACCACCGTCGAGGACGAGGTCCCGCCGCAGCGGACCGCCTCGACCGAGCCGCTGCTCGAAGTGAAGGGCCTCACCAAGCACTTCCCGATCTACGGCGGCTTCCCCATCAAGCGGAAGGTCGGCGCGGTCCAGGCCGTCGACGGCGTGAGCCTGAGCGTCTACCCGGGCGAGAGCCTGGGCCTGGTCGGTGAGTCGGGCTGCGGCAAGTCGACCACCGGCCGGCTGCTCACCCGGCTGCTGGAGCCCACCGCGGGCTCGATCACGTACAACGGCAAGGACATCACCCGCGCCAACCGCAAGCAGCTGGCGCCGATCCGGTCCGAGATCCAGATGATCTTCCAGGACCCGTACGCCTCGCTGAACCCGCGGCAGACGGTCGGCACGATCATCTCCAGCCCGATGGAGATCAACGGCATCAAGCCGCCCGGCGGCCGCGAGGCCCGGGTACGGGAGCTGCTGGAGACCGTCGGCCTCAACCCGGAGCACTACAACCGCTTCCCGCACGAGTTCTCCGGCGGCCAGCGCCAGCGCATCGGCGTCGCCCGCGCGCTCGCACTGGAGCCGAAGCTGATCGTCGCGGACGAGCCGGTCTCCGCGCTCGACGTCTCCATCCAGGCGCAGGTCGTCAACCTGCTCCAGGAACTCCAGCGTGAGCTGGGCATCGCCTTCGTCTTCATCGCCCACGACCTGGCCATCGTGCGGCACTTCTCGGAGCGCGTCGCCGTGATGTACCTGGGCAAGGTGGTGGAGGTCGCGGACCGCGACTCGCTCTACAACCGCCCGCGCCACCCGTACACCCACGCCCTGCTCTCCGCGGTGCCCGAGGCGGACATCGACCTGGACAAGAAGGAGCGGATCCGGCTCGCCGGTGACGTCCCCTCGCCGATCATGCCGCCGTCCGGCTGCCGGTTCCGTACGCGCTGCTGGAAGGCGCAGGACCAGTGCGCCACGGAGGAACCGCCGCTGGTCCAGATCCAGGGCAGCCGCGAGGGCCACCTGACGGCGTGCCACTTCCCTGAGGAGCCGACGACCGAGGCGCGCGACGAGGATGTCGTGATGGACCCGGCGCTGGTGGCCATGGAGAAGGGGCTGTCGAAGGAGGACTGAGCGGCGCGGCTGTGTCGTTCCTCCAAGCGCTGTACGGGCCGAAGTCGGCCCGTACAGCGTTTTTGCATGTGATCCAGCGGTCCGAAGTCGCAGTTCGCGAGGGTACGGCCGACGTTGCGATCGGTAACCGAATCGCGACAGAATCCGGCGTATGACAAGGGGCGGGGATCACATACCGGGGGCAGACGAGCCCCTGCGACTTTCCGATCTGACCGGTACCACCGGATCACCGACGGCGGAGCCGGATTCGGAGGCGGACAAGCTGGCCGCGCGAGTGGATCATGTGGTGGCCGGTCGGCGGGAGTTCGCGGTTCTGCTGGGGGAATTCCGGCGGGGGGCGTGGCTGGTGCCGCTGGACGACGAGGGTGATCTGTGGTCGGCGGAGCAGGGCGGGGTGCGGTGGATCTGCGCGTTCTCGGACGAGTCGGCGTTGGCGCGGTTCGCGTTCGCACAGGGGGCGGCGGATCGTGAGTGGTCGTATCAGCGGGTGCTGGGTGCCAGGTTGCTGGATGTGATGGTGCCGCTGCTGGGGGTGCCGGGCGGGGTGGCGCTGGATGCGGGCAGTGCGGAGGGAATGCTGTTTCCGCCGGTCGCGGGTGTGGTGCCCGAGGGGGCGGTTGTTGACGTCGGGGGGACACGATGAGCGGGCGGGAACCGGATCTGGCGGCACCGGCGGGAGCGCTGGAGCTGATCGCGCAGGGGATCGACAAGGCGCACGGGGAGCTGAAGGATCTCGGGATGATCGGTGAGGCCACGACGGGCCGGGGTTTCTCGGATCTGTCTCTGTCGGGTGTCCAGTTGGGTCATGAGGGCCTTGCGGCCGAGTTCACGACGTTCTGTGAGCGCTGGGAGTGGGGTGTACGGGCGCTGACGAACCGCGGTAACGGGTTCGCGAAGGCGCTGGGGTTGTCGGCGGGGTCGCTCCATGAGCAGGAGCAGTACATCAAGGGCACGTTCAAGATCGCGGTGAACGCGGTGAACGGCAATCCCCACCTGTCGGAGGACGAGGTCAAGGGCAAGAGCTGGGACGAGATCAGCACGCAGACTCCCACTGACGGTGCGGACTACAGCGCGGAGTCGTTCGCGCGGGCGCGGGGCGAGGTCGAGCAGACCTGGCGGGACACGGGATATGACGTGAGTGACGGTGTGTACGACTCGATGCGCAACTCCGGAGTGATCACGCCCGAGGGGCGTGAGCTGATGGAGGAGAAGGCACGCGAGACGTTCAGCCCCTCGGATGAGGCGGTCCGGCAGGCGGAGCAGCCGAATTGGGGGGATCGCTGATGTCGGGTGCGGGTGGGGTGGACTGGGGCGGGCTGGCGGAGAAGGGGCTCGGCAAGGCGGAGGAGGTGTGGGACGAGGGGAAGAGGAAGGTCGGTGAGGGGGTCGACTGGGCGACGGACAGGACGGGTTCGGTCCTGGAACGCCTCGATCACCACGCGGTCGCGGACGTGGTGGAGGACTGGGGCGACCGGACCGCTTCCTCGCTCGGTGCGAAGGTCGGTGAGCAGCAGCTGGACCAGAGTGAGGAGGCCGATGAGCTGATTCACGGCCGTACGGGGGACATCGCCGCGAGTGTGAAGAACCTGCGGGACTTCGGGGCGGCGTTCGATCTGGTGGGCCAGGGGCTGAAGAGTCTGGACTCGGGTCACTGGAAGGGTGAGGCGGCCGAGGCGTTCCGTGAACGGTTCCAGAGCCTGCCGACGGACTGGCTGCACGCGGCGGACGCCTTCAAGGATGCGGCCGGGGCGCTGGAGACGTATGCGAAGACGGTGGCGTGGGCGCAGGGTGAGGCGCGGGAGGCGATCGCACTCTACAAGGAGGGTGAGGCGACGTCGAGGACGGCGCACGCCGCGTGGGACAAGGAGCGTGTGGCCCACAAGGAGTCGTTGGCCGGTGATGCGCCGCTGCCCGACCCTGGTGAGTTCACCGATCCTGGCGACGCCAGGCGCAAGCGGGCGCAGGAGATTCTGGCCGGGGCGCGCAGTCAGCGTGACGAGGATGCGGGGACGGCGAAGAGGGCCGTCACCGCTGCGCTGGCGCATGCGCCGGCGGAGCCTTCGGCGACCGAGCGTGCGAAGTTCAATCTGGACGATTTCAGTGTGGCCCAGGGGGTGGAGCGGACCCACATGGTCTCCGGCATCGCCAAGGGGACGGTCGGGATCGTCAATTTCGTGCGTGCGGTCAATCCGCAGGATCCGTACAACCTGACGCACCCGGCGGAGTACTACAAGAGCGTCAACATGACCCTGGCCGGCCTCGCCTCCACCGCGGCCCATCCCGACCGCGCGCTGAAAGGCGCCTGGGAAGCGCTCAAGCGCGACCCCAACGAATTCAGCGGTCGCCTCCTACTCGAACTCGCCACCACCAAGGGCGCCGGAGCAGGCCTCAAGACCGGCCTGAGGGCCGGGGTGAAAGACGGCCTCAAGGGTGGCTCGACGCACGGATTCGGGGAAAACGTTGATTCTGCGTTTGATAATCTGGCAAGTAGAGGATCCGGAGCCGACATTCCAGCCTTCGAGGAGGTGAAAAGGGCCGTTGTCGAGAGCAAGCCAGAAGTCTCTTCCCGTACATGGCAAGATGACGATGGGCGCTACTATGCAAGCCGAGTCCTCAAAGGCGGCCGTCCCGATGGTGAGTCTGTGCTGGCCGGCCATGGGTATGTCGAAATCGGCGCAGGCGAGCTATCGGTACCCCAGGGGACAAGCATTTCTTTCTACGTGGAGCACGGTGAAAGAATTCCTGGACTTAACGGCGTGGCTGTGGAAGGAGGGGTTTACCCGGGAGTTGCCGTAGAAAAATTTGGGCCTGGAGACAGAATACCGAACTATACGCTCGCGCCGCCCGAACCGAAGGGGCCGGGCGGTTTCACTGTTTACGAGAATTCTACGACCGTGGCACAGCGAACGAAGCTCACCGATCTCCTGAAGTCAGATATGGGGGATGTGCACTGGGCCGCCTGTCGCGAGTTCAAGCATTAGTAGCAAGCGGATGAGAACCACAAAAGAACTGCGGGTAATTGAATGACAAGCGAGCTACGGCCAGGAGAGTCGTGGACACTGACAGACGTGACGCTCGTTGTAAGGAAGAGCGATCTCGATCCTGACGCAATTACTGAACGCCTGGGGCTGCAACCTTCGGCCGTGCGGATGCCCGGTATCGATCGCTGGAATCCCCAAGGGGAAACCGACGGACAGTGGCGCTTCCAGTGCGATGAACGCACTACGAGAAATTTCTCCGAACAGCTTGACGTAGTACTCCGGGCTTCGGAAACCTGCGCCCAGGTGCTCGCAATGCTTAGCGCTGAAGGCTGCAACGTTTCGCTTTCCATCGGAGGCTTTGCCGACAATGATTCCCAGATTTCCTTCTCTGCCCATGAAATGGTGAGGATTTCGCGACTGGGAATTCCTTTGATCCTCACCCCGAACCTCAATGAGCGATAAATTTGAAGCAACTGGAGTGTGCTATGCCTAAGCTCGATTCGTGGGATTCGGTGAACACCTCGTTGGCGGTCACAAAAAATTCCCTTGATGCCCCCTTCGTTTGCGAAGTTCTGGGATTCAGTAAACTACCGAAAGGGGGGAGGGGGGTTGTGAATTCAGGGTCGGATTGGTGGGCATACACCTACGTTGATGGGTTCACGGGCAGCCTCGAAGAGCAATTGATTTCACTGGTCAATGAAATTAAGCCCCTCCTCGACAGGTTGGATATTCTCCTGAAGGCTGGCTATTCGATTCAAGTGGCTATTGCGGGATCGGTTGAGACCGGATCTCAATTGTTCGTCTCGCCTCGGGCTCTTGGTCAGTTGGCGTCCTTGGGTATTCCTATTTCTTTTACCACTCTCACAGCCTCGGGCGTCCAGGAAGAAGATCCTCTGGGCTGGCTCGACGGCTGAGTTCCTGTAGCCTGCGTTCTGGCGGCGGCGTTTCCGGCCCGTCTTGCCGGTGATGTGCAGAGCGTCCTGACGGTGATGCCGGATGCCAGCCTCCCACCGGTGCGCTCCTTCGAGGTTGGGCTGCAGGGCAGGAGCATCGCTATCCCCTCGCGGATCTACAACGAGGAGCCGGATGTCGGTTGGGAACGGGTGCTGACCGAAACGCAGCAGATGGTCTTGCATTGCCTGTATTCCCGGCACAGTGACGGCCGGGTTCGCCAGCGCCACCTCGAACAGATCATGACGTCCAGAGAGCAGTGGACTGTCCCATTCGTGGTACAGCTGGCCGGCGAGTACGTGCTGGAGATCATTGATGCGATCAGCGAAGGGCTTCCCGACCTTGCTGTCCCGGGCTCTGTCTGTCGGAGGCGGTATGGCGAGTTCATCGCACGTAATCCGGCCTTTTTCGCACGCACAGAGCGACGCGTGGTGAGCTACTGGTCGGTGTACTACCGCTGGAAGTACACCGAGTTCGGGACGTATCCGGGGTCCGCGCTGATGGAAGCGTTTCGGGCAGCCGCGTCCGAGCATGTGGGCGTGCGGTGGCCGCGCAACACGCCGCCTCCGCTGGCGGAGTGACTGGTGGTTCGCCTGGGTGTGGTGGTGGCTCCAGCCCGCGAGGGTGAGGTTGCGCCGACGGGCAACGCCGAGGATGGCGTGGTGAACGCCGGAGGGCGAGTCGCTTGATCGCGTCCGTGATGACGTTGGTCCGGGGTCAGTGACGGTTGAATCTCAGATGCGGGCAGCGGACTGTACCGCTCCGTGAGCGTCGCCCACAGTTCGCCGAAGTCGCCCGCCGCATCCCGGTGCGTCCCAGCCGGCCTGCACGGTCCGGGTCTTCGCCGCGACTGCCGACTGGACGCAACCCGCCCCTACCGCGCGTCTCACTGTCCCCGAAGTGACGTCCCTCATCGAACAGTCGAATGGGCCCGGCTCAGGCGAGGTGGGTGAGGAATGTGCTCCAGGCGTTGTGGCTGAAGCCGAGCACGGGGCCGGTGGGGCGTTTGCTGTCGCGGACCGGGACGAGGTGGGGGACGTGGTCGGCGACCTGTATGCACTCGTTGTTCCCGCCGCTGTATGTGCTGGTACGCCACTTCGCGTCCGGCGGAACCAGCGTGCTGGCACGTGAGTTGTTCATGCTCTGTGCTCCTTGGCCCTGCGATGGATGACGGCACGGGACTCCGTCGGGGAGAGCGCGGAGGTGCGTGCCGCATCGAACAGGTCCTGGTAGCGGGTGACTTCGGCCTCCCGCTCCAACCACATGGAGCCTGTCGGGTTGTCTGCCAGCACTACGTCGAGCGCCCCGTCCTCGGGAAATCCCAACACTACGTAGGGGCCGAACATACTCGCATGGGCGCCGCGCGAGAACGGCAGCACCTGGACCGTCACGTTGGGCTTTCCGGACATGGTCAGCAGGTGCTGCAACTGCGCTTTCATTACTTCTGCTCCGCCGACCTGCTGCATGAGAACGGCCTCCGAGAGGACGGCCCAGAGCGGCAAGGGCGAGTCCTCCGCGAGACGTTCCTGGCGGGCGAGGCGTACCCGGACGAAGTTCTCGATCTCGTCCGCGGTCTCCCACAGTTGCGACGCCACGGTGACGGCCCGAATGTACTCCGGAGTCTGGAGCAGGCCAGGGATGAGCTGTGCCTGGAACGTGCGGATCGATCCCGCCATGGCCTCCAGCGCGATGTAGTCGCGGTACGTGTCGGCGAGGACGGAACCGTACTGGTTCCACCAGCCGTCCCTGCGGCGGCGGTTGGCCTTGCGAGCCAGTGCGCTCAGCCGCTCTCGTAGCTCCGGATCCGATGCCTCGTATGCGTGCAGCATCGCCGTCAGGTCGGGGAGTCGGACTGCCACCCGGCCATTCTCGATCCGGCTGATCTTGCCTTTCGTACAGTCCAGAGCTTCGGCCGCCTGGGAAGTGGTCAGCCTCGCCGACTCTCGCAAGCGGCGCAATTCTTCGCCGAGTTGGCGGCCGAGGACAGTCGATGGGTTCGGGGTGACGTTCTTCGCTGACATACGGACACGTCTATCAAAGCAACAGATTCGTCGGAACAGGCTTAACTCGAAAGAGGGAACATCGGCATGATGTCTTTCGGCAACGTTGCAGATTCGTGTGATGCGCGTACATGCTGCTCGCCATGGACATCGGCGTCCCGGCGTGAACTGCCAGCTCTGTCATGGGACTCCGGTTGAGCTTCGACTCTTTGGGAGTTGTCGTGGGTGGACCGTACGAAGTGAGTTTCCGGCTGACACGTCGCCGTAGCAGCGTTCCGCGAGCCCGAGCCGTCTTGCGCGCCGCCATCGAAGACTGGGGCGTGGGTCAAGACGTCGCGGAGTCCGGGGAGTTGGTCCTCTCCGAGCTCGTGACCAACGCCCTGCGGGTGCCCGTGCCGGCCGACCGTCAGGTAAGCGTGCGGATCGCGCGCTCGGCGGAGGGCGGCGCACTGCGGCTGGAGGTGGGTGACGCCGGGGCGGGTACGCCCGGGGTGCGGGTGCCTCGTGATGATGAGACGGGTGGGCGCGGGTTACTTCTCGTCGAGGCGCTCGCCGAGCGCTGGGGGGTCGAGGCGCGCGCCGGTGGGGTCGGGAAGATCGTTTGGGCGGAGCTGGCGGAGCTGGCGGCGCCGAGGAGCGGGCCTGCGGTTGCCCTCCCGCCCGGTCCGTGCGTACAGGGATGGGGATGGAGCACCTGGCTCGTGGTCCCCGGTGCGCGCGGCGCGAGGGCGGCCGGGCCAGGGGTGCCGGGCTCCGTACCCGTTCCCGTACCCGAATGCCCGTGACGCGGGAATTCGGGTACACGACTTCGCACCCCCCGGCCCCCCCCGGCGCCCCGGCCCCCCGGCGCCCCCGGGCGGGGGCGTCCCGTACCGCGCCGTCGAGCGCCGCACGTACAGCCGCGATCAAGGTGCGGCCCTTCACCGTATGGGGTGTATTGGGGGCAAGTGAGACGTGCGTCCGACGAGGAGGTACCCATGCGCGGAGCCACACACGTCACATGGGCCGCCTGCGTGACGGCCGTGGCGTTGGTGGGTACGGCCTGTGGCGGGGGGAGCGGCGACAGTGGGGGCAGTGGCGCCGACGGTGTGGTGCGGTCCTCCTGGGGGGATCCGCAGAATCCGCTGGAACCGGCGAACACCAACGAGGTCCAGGGCGGCAAGGTCCTCGACATGGTCTTCCGGGGGCTGAAGCGGTACAACCCGAAGACCGGCAAGGCCGAGGACGCCCTCGCCGAGAAGATCGACACCAAGGACTCGACGCATTTCACGGTCACCGTCAAGGACGGATGGACCTTCAGCAACGGGGAGAAGGTCACCGCGGCGTCCTTCGTGAACGCCTGGAACTACGGCGCTGATGTCAAGAACAACCAGAAGAACGCCTACTTCTTCCAGTACATCGACGGCTACGACAAGGTCCACCCGGAATCCGGGCAGCCCACCGCGCGCACCCTGTCGGGGCTGAAGGTCACCGGGCCCCGGACCTTCACCGTCACGCTCTCGCAGCGCTTCTCCACCTGGCCCGACACCCTTGGCTACGCCGCCTTCGCGCCGCTGCCCAGCGCGTTCTTCCACCACCACGCCGCCTGGGTCGCCAAGCCCGTCGGCAACGGCCCGTACACGGTCCAGAGGTACACCAAGGGGTCGCAGATGTCCCTGCGCACCTGGAAGAAGTACCCGGGCAAGGACAAGGCGCGCAACGGTGGTGTGGACCTCATGGTCTACACGGACAACAACACCGCTTATACGGATCTGGTCGCCGGCAACCTCGATCTGGTCGACGACGTCCCGGCCGCGCAGCTCCGGAACGCGAAGGCCGACCTGAGCGGCCGGTACATCAACACCCCGGCCGGCATCATCCAGACCCTGGCGTTCCCGTACTACGACAAGCGGTGGAACACTCCGAAGGCCGTCAAGGTCCGTACCGGCCTCTCCATGGCCATCAACCGCGCGCAGATCACCAAGACGATCTTCCAGAAGACCCGCACCCCGGCCACCGACTGGACCTCGCCGGTACTCGGCGCGGGCGGCGGCTACCAGGCCGGGCTCTGCGGCAAGGCCTGCGACTACGATCCGGCCGCGGCGAAGAAGCTGGTCGCGGAGGGCGGCGGCATTCCCGGCGGCCGACTCACCGTCACGTACAACGCCGACACCGGCTCCCACAAGGGCTGGGTCGACGCGGTCTGCAACAGCATCAACAACGCGCTGGGCAAGGACAGGGCGTGCGTCGGCAGCCCGGTCGGCACCTTCGCGGACTTCCGCAACAAGCTCGGCCAGAAGAAGCTGACCGGCCCCTTCCGGGCGGGCTGGCAGATGGACTACCCGCTGATCCAGAACTTCCTCCAGCCCCTCTACTACACCAACGCCTCCTCCAACGACGGCAAGTGGAGCAACGCGCGGTTCGACAAGCTCATCAACGAGGCCAACGCCGAGATGGACAAGAAGACGGCGATCCAGAAGTTCCAGCAGGCCGAAGGGGTCGTACGGGACCAGATGGCGGCCATCCCGCTCTGGTACCAGAACGGCAGCGCCGGTTACTCGGACCGGGTCGCCCACGTCGAGCTGAACCCGTTCAGCGTGCCCGTCTACAACCAGATCGAGGTCCGCTGACCGTCGACGCCCCGGGCCCGTCGCGCTCGCCCCCGCAACTGAAGACCACGACCCCGGGAGCCCTTCATGGGACGTTATGTGATCCGGCGTCTGCTCCAGATGATCCCTGTCTTCATCGGGGCCACGCTGCTGATCTTCCTGATGGTCAACGTGATGGGCGACCCCGTCGCCGGACTCTGCGGCGACCGGCAGTGCGATCCGGCGACCCTGGCCCGGCTGCGCGGGGAGTTCGGTCTCGACCAGCCGGTGTGGCAGCAGTACCTGACCTACATGGGGCACGTCTTCTCCGGCGACTTCGGGACCGCCTTCAACGGTCAGAAGGTCATCGACCTGATGGCCACGGCCTTCCCGGTCACCATCCGGCTGACGATCGTGGCCGTGGTCTTCGAGGTCGTCATCGGCATCGCCTTCGGCGTGATCACCGGCCTGCGCCGGGGCCGCCCCGTCGACACCTCCGTACTGCTGCTGACCCTGGTCGTCATCGCCGTACCGACGTTCGTCACCGGCCTGCTGGCGCAGCTCCTGCTGGGCGTGCAGTGGAAGATCATCTCGCCGTCGGTCTCCGCCGCCGCGCCGCTCGGCGAGCTGATCGTCCCCGGGCTGGTGCTCGCCTCGGTCTCGCTCGCGTACGTCACCCGGCTGACCCGTACGTCCATCGCCGAGAACGCCCGCTCCGACTACGTCCGTACCGCCATCGCCAAGGGCCTGCCCAGACACCGGGTGATCACCCGGCACCTGCTGCGCAACTCGCTGATCGCGGTGGTCACCTTCATCGGTACGGACATCGGGGCGCTGATGGGAGGCGCCATCGTCACCGAGCGGATCTTCAACATCCACGGCGTCGGCTTCCAGCTCTACCAGGGCATCCTGCGCCAGAACACCCAGACCGTCGTCGGCTTCGTGACCGTGCTCGTCATCGTCTTCCTGGTGGCGAATCTGCTGGTCGACCTGTTGTACGCCGTTCTCGACCCGAGGATCCGGTATGCCTGAACTCCTGCGGCCGCCGCCCGACGACAACGGCGGAGCCATCGCGTCCACCGGAGCCGGCGGCGCGATGGACCTCGCGACCAGCGAGGGCGGCACCCTGGAGCGGGGACCCGGCGGACCGTACGGCGGCGGGACCGCCGGCAAGCCGCGCAGCCTGTGGTCGGACGCCTGGCGCGATCTGCGCCGCAACCCCGTCTTCATCGTCTCGGGGCTCGTCATCGTCTTCCTGGTGATCATCTCGATCCGGCCGTCCCTGATCGCCGGCGGCAACCCGCTCTCCTGCGATCTCGCCAAGGCCCAGGAGGGCTCCCAGCCAGGCCACCCCTTCGGTTTCAACGGGCAGGGCTGCGACGTGTACACCCGTACGGTCTACGGCGCCCGCACCTCCGTCGTCGTCGGCGTCTGCGCCAGCCTCGGCGTCGCCGTCCTCGGCTCGGTCCTCGGCGGACTCGCCGGATTCTTCGGCGGGCTCTCGGACGGGATGCTCTCCCGGGTCACCGACATCTTCTTCGGGATCCCGGTGGTCCTCGGCGGACTGGTGCTGCTGTCCGTGGTGAGCAGCTCCACGGTCTGGCCGGTGGTCGGTTTCATGGTCCTCTTCAGCTGGCCGCAGATCTCCCGGATCGCCCGCGGCTCCGTGATCACCGTCAAACAGAACGACTTCGTACAGGCGGCGCGCGCGCTCGGCGCCTCCAGCACCCGGATGATGGTGCGGCACATCATGCCCAACGCCATCGCGCCGGTGATCGTCGTGGCGACCATCGCGCTCGGTACGTTCATCGCGCTGGAGGCGACCCTCTCGTACCTCGGCGTGGGGCTCAAATCGCCGACCGTGTCCTGGGGGATCGACATCTCGGACGCCTCGCCGTACATCCGCAACGCCCCGCACATGCTGCTCTGGCCGGCCGGAGCGCTGGCGGTCACCGTGCTCGCGTTCATCATGCTCGGCGACGCGGTACGCGACGCCCTCGACCCGAAGCTGCGTTAGGGGAGACCGGTGCTGCTCGAAGTGCGCGATCTGCGGGTGGAGTTCCGTACCCGTGACGGGATCGTCCGGGCCGTCAACGGCGTCACGTACTCGGTGGAGGCCGGCGAGACGCTCGCCGTGCTCGGCGAGTCCGGCTCCGGCAAATCCGTCACCGCACAGGCGGTCATGGGAATCCTGGACATGCCGCCGGGCCGGATCACGGGCGGCGAAGTGCTGTTCCAGGGAAGGGACTTGCTGAAGCTCAAGGAGGACCAGCGGCGGAAGGTGCGCGGCGCCGAGATGGCCATGATCTTCCAGGACGCGCTGTCCTCGCTCAACCCCGTACTCACCGTGGGCGCCCAGCTCGCCGAGATGTTCACCGTGCACCGGGGGATGTCCCGCAAGGAGGCGCGGGCGAGGGCCGTCGAGCTGATGGACCGGGTCAGGATCCCGGCGGCCGGGGACCGGGCGGGCGACTACCCGCACCAGTTCTCCGGCGGGATGCGCCAGCGCATCATGATCGCGATGGCGCTCGCGCTGGAACCCGCGCTGATCATCGCCGACGAACCGACCACCGCACTGGACGTCACCGTCCAGGCCCAGGTGATGGACCTGCTCGCGGAGCTCCAGCGGGAGCTGAACATGGGGCTGATCCTGATCACCCACGACCTGGGAGTGGTCGCCGACGTCGCCGACAGGATCGCGGTCATGTACGCGGGACGCATCGTGGAGACCGCGCCGGTGTACGACATCTACAAAGCGCCCGCCCACCCGTACACGCGCGGCCTGCTGGAGTCGATCCCGCGCCTGGACCAGAAGGGCAAGGAGCTCTACGCGATCAAGGGGCTGCCGCCGAACCTGCTCCACATCCCGCCCGGCTGCGCCTTCCACCCGCGCTGCCCGATGGCCCAGGACGTGTGCCGCAGGGACGTGCCGCCGCTGTACGAGGTGGCGGGGGAGCGGCGCAGTGCCTGCTACTTCTGGAGGGAGACGCTCGATGGCTGACTCCGCGACGGCCGGTCCCACAGGCTCCGCTCTTCTCACGGCGGCCGGGTCCACGGCGGCCGAACCCCTGCTGGAAGTACGGGACCTGGTCAAGCACTTCCCGCTGACCCGGGGCATCCTCTTCAGGAAGCAGGTCGGAGCGGTACGGGCGGTCGACGGCGTCTCCTTCGACCTGGCCGCCGGGGAGACCCTCGGCATCGTGGGGGAGTCCGGCTGCGGCAAGTCGACCGTGGCGAAGATGCTGGTGAGCCTGGAGCGGCCGACGGCCGGCCGGATCCGGTACAAGGGCGAGGACATCACCGAGCTGTCCGGGCACGCGCTGAAGGCGGTGCGCCGGAACATCCAGATGGTGTTCCAGGACCCGTACACCTCGCTCAATCCGCGGATGACCGTGGGCGACATCATCGGGGAGCCGTACGAGATCCATCCCGAGGTGGCACCGAAGGGCGACCGGCGCCGGAGGGTCCAGGACCTGCTGGACGTGGTCGGGCTCAATCCCGAGTACATCAGCCGCTATCCGCACCAGTTCAGTGGCGGGCAGCGCCAGCGCATCGGCATCGCCCGCGGGCTGGCGCTGCGGCCGGAGATCATCGTCGCCGACGAACCGGTCTCGGCCCTCGACGTGTCCGTCCAGGCGCAGGTCATCAACCTGATGGAACGGCTCCAGGACGAGTTCGGCCTCGCGTACGTCTTCATCGCCCATGACCTGTCGATCGTCCGGCACATCTCCGACCGGGTCGCCGTGATGTACCTGGGCCGGCTGGCCGAGATCGGCACGGACACGGAGATCTACGATCACCCCACGCACCCGTACACCCAGGCGCTGCTCTCGGCCGTGCCGCTGCCCGACCCCACGGCGCGTGAGCACCGCGACCGGATCATCCTGACGGGCGACGTCCCGTCCCCGGCGAATCCGCCGTCGGGCTGCCGCTTCCGTACCCGGTGCTGGAAGGCGCGGGAGAGGTGCGCGGTGGAGGTCCCGGAGCTGGCGGTCCCGGAGGTCTTCAGGGCGGGGCGGGGAGCCGCCGCGCATCCGTCGGCCTGCCACTTCGCCGAGGAGAAGCGGATCGTCCCGGGGGACGGATCGGGGGACGGATCGAGGGACGGACCGGGGGACGGATCCGGTGACGGTACGGGCATCGACACACGTGGTGACGCAGGGGGCAAAGTGCTGTAAAACACACCAATTTCGTTAACGCGCGCGCAACTTGGGCGACCCGGTACCGATATACGGACGCGTCAGGCTGAACAACGTACGGCCGTGCGGGTGCCGTAGACCGGCCGGGACTCCAGGGTCCCGGCCGGTCGCCCGTTCAGGGCGTGCTCGGCTTCAGGGCGTGCTCAGCGTGCTCGCGAACTGCTCAGCGTGCTCGCTACCTGCTCAGGACATGCCCAGCGACCGCTTGAGGAAGTCGACTTGGAGCAGCAGCAGGTTCTCCGCGACCTGTTCCTGCGGTGTCATATGGGTCACCCCGCTGAGCGGCAGCACCTCGTGGGGCCGGCCCGCGGCGAGCAGCGCCGCGGAGAGCCTGAGCGTATGCGCCACCACCACGTTGTCGTCCGCGAGGCCATGGATGAGCATCATGGGCCTGGCCGGTTCCCGCGCCCCGGAGAGGCCGTCGTCCGTGACGAGCGAGTGGGCCGCGTACACCTCGGGCTGCTCCTGAGGGGTGCCGTAGTAGCGCTCCATGTAGTGCGTGTCGTAGAGCCGTACGTCGGTGACGGGCGCGCCCACGATCGCCGCGTGGAAGACGTCGGGCCTGCGCAGCACGGCGAGTCCGGCGAGCCAGCCGCCGCCGGACCAGCCGCGGATCGCCACCCGTCCGGTGTCGAGCGGGAACCGTCCCGCGAGGTCCTGGAGCGCCTCGATCTGATCTTCGAGGATGAGCAGCTTGTTGTTCTTGATCGCCTTCTCCCAGTCGGGGGAGCGGCCGGGGGTGCCCCGGCCGTCGGCGACGATCACCGCGAAACCCTGGTCGGCGAACCACTGCGAGGTGAGATGCGGGTTGTGCGCGGCGACCACCCGCTGGCCGTGGGGGCATGCATAGGGATCCAGGAGGACCGGAAGCGGACCATCCGATTCCTGATAGCCGGTGGGGAGCATGACGGCGCACGGAATGCGCCGTGCGCCCCCCTCGGTGAGCCGTGCGCGAGCCGTGAGCGCCGGCTGCTCGGCGTACGAGGTGACGGTGGTGAGCGGCTTGCCGTCCCGGAAGATCCGCACGGAGGCTCCGGCGGTGTCCGGCCTGGCCGACGCGAGGACCGTCACCGCTCCGGTGCGGACCGCGGAGTGCACCCCGACGCCGTCCGAGAAGCGCTCGATTCCGAGCTCGTTGACCCGGTAGACATGGATCTCGCCGGTCTCGGGATCGGCGGCCTCCTCGCCCGCCGACGCCGAGACCAGGATGTCGTCCTCGCCGATGTCCAGCACCGCCCGCAGATGCAGCTGCGGCCCGGTCAGCGGCCGGTCGCCGACCATCAGGACGCGTGCGCCCCCTTCGTCGGAGAGCCGCACGAGACGGCCGTCCGGCGCCCAGGCCGGTGCGCCGGTGGGGAGCTCCAGCCAGGCCGGGTCCTCGTCCCGGTGTACGGGCCGGGTCGCGCCGGTGTCCGTGTCGACCGCCAGGTACAGCTGATCGCGCTGGTCGCGGCTCTGTACGAGCAGCAGCGGGGCGCCCGGGGCGGACCAGTGGACCCTGGCGAGGTAGGGGTAGTCGGCGCGGTTCCAGATCACCTCCGTACGCGGCGCGTCGCCTGTCTCCTCGGAGGGATCGGCCCCGGTCTCCTTGGAGGGCCCGGCCCCGGTTGCCTCGACCGTGCCGTCCGAAGTCGCGCCCGCGTCAGGCCCGTTCAGATTGACGAGAAACAGCCGTACGTCCGCGTTCGGTGTGCCGGCCGCCGGGTAGGCGACCTGGACAGGTTCCCGCTCGGGCTGGGACGGGTCGGAGATCCACCACCGCCGGACCTCCGTCGTGTCGGCCCGCGCGACCAGCAGCCGATCGGACCCGGGAGACCACCAGAAGCCCCGTGAACGGCCCATCTCCTCAGCGGCGATGAACTCCGCCAGACCGTAGGTGATGTCCTCTCCATCGCCCTCCTGCGGCCCCGCCAGCTCGCGGTCGCCCTCCCCGTCCGCGCCGACCACGCGCAGCGCTCCACGCGCCACGTAGGCGATGTGCCGCCCGTCCGGCGAGGGGCGGGGGTCGATCACGGGTCCGGACGCGGGGAGTCGGCGTGCCGTCCCGGCGCGCAGTTCGGCCGCGTACAGCCGCCCGGAGAGGGTGAAAGCGGCCAACTCCACGGCGCCGTCCACCGCGTAGCCCACGATGCCCCCCGACCCCTCGCGGCTGCGCTCGCGCCGGGCCCGCTCCTCGGCGGAGAGTTTCTCGGCGGCGCCTCCCAGCAGCAACTCCGGGTCCGCGGCGATCCGTTCGGCCCCCGTGGCGGCCGTCGGACTGTCAAGATCGAGCACCCAGAGGCGGTTCGCGCGGTCCGTGCCGGACGTGGAGCGGAGGAAGACCACCCGCTTGCCGTCCGGGGACACCGTGAACGCGCGTGGGCTGCCAAGAGTGAACCGCTGGGTTCGAGCCGACTGGCGCGGAAACGAGACTTGCTGGCTCAAGGTCATACGACCGAAAATAGCGCCCGTGCGCCCCCCTGTGCTGCCATGCACCGATCGATGCGTACGTACGGATAGTTATGATCCGTAGCGCTAGGTGGGTAGGTATCTGCCGGCACATGCACGCTGCGATTTTCCGATCGAATATTTATGGAGGTGAACCGCCGTGGCACTCTCGATTTCGGCGGTGGTGCTGCTGGCGATCATCGTCTTCCTGCTGGTCCGGAAATCCGGGCTGAAGGCCGGACACGCGGTGGTCTGCATGCTGCTCGGGTTCTACATGGCCAGTTCCTCCATCGCCCCCACCATCAGCGAACTGACCACGAACGTGGCCGGAATGATCGGTGGGATCAAGTTCTAGCGCCGTTCCCGACGACCGCCGCCCCGACGACTCCCCATCCCCGATCCCCCGCTGACGATCAACTGCCGATGATCAGGCGGCCGACGAACGGACGGCGGCCGAACAGACAGTGGCCGAACGGACAGCGGACGAACAGACAGCAGACGGTCGGCGACCGACAACCGGCGATCAGTGGCCGATAGCCAACGATCAGCGGCTGACGGTCGACGATCAGTAGACGATCAAAGGCCGACGTTCGGCCGTCGAAGACCGGCACCCCTCGACCAGCGACCGGCCACTGGTCGAGGGGTTCGGCATGCCGCCTCGTAGGCTGTCCCCATGACCGATCTACCCGCCCGGCGTCTGCTGCTGGTGCACGCGCACCCCGACGACGAGTCGATCAACAACGGCGCCACCATGGCCAAGTACGCGGCCGAGGGCGCCCGGGTCACCCTGGTGACCTGCACTCTTGGTGAGGAGGGCGAGGTCATCGTGCCCGCCCTCGCTCACTTGGCGGCCGATCGCGACGACCGCCTCGGCGCCCACCGCATCGGTGAACTCACCGCCGCGATGAAGGAACTGGGCGTCACCGACCACCGCTTCCTCGGCGGCCCCGGCAGGTTCCGGGACTCCGGGATGATGGGCCTGGAGCAGAACCGGCGGGAGGGCTCCTTCTGGAGCGCGGACGTGGACGAGGCCGCCGCGCACCTCGTGGAGGTGATCCGGGAGGTGCGTCCGCAGGTGCTGGTGACGTACGACCCGCACGGCGGCTACGGCCATCCCGACCACATCCAGGCCCACCGGGTCGCGATGCGCGCCGCCGCCCTCGCGGCCGACGCCGATTTTCGGCCTAATTTGCGAGGCCCGCACACCGGCTCCCCGGATGCCGGAGCGCCGTACAGCGGAGCCCCGCACGCCATCAGCAAGATCTACTGGAACCGCGTGCCGCGCTCGGTCGCCGAGGAGGGCTTCGCCCGGCTGCGCGAGGCCGACGCCGGCTTCCCCGGTGTCGCCGAGATCGCCGACATCCCGGGCGTGGTCGACGACGCGGAGATCACGGCCGCGATCGAGGGTGAGCCGTACTCCGCGCGGAAGGCGGCCGCGATGCGCGCACACGCCACCCAAATCGCCGTGGACGGGCCCTTCTTCGCCCTCTCCAACGACCTGGGACAGCCGATCTTCTCCGCCGAGTACTACGAGCTGGTACAGGGTGTGTCCGGAGCGCCCGCCGGTGAACGTGAGAGCGACCTCTTCGCCGGGGTGGACACCGGCGCGGATGCGGGCGCGGATACCGGAGCGAACGCATGAGCGCGCAGCATCAGCCCGGCGGATGGCTCGCAACCCCGCCCAGACCCGGGCGAATCGGCGCGTATCTCGCGCTGGCGGTCCTCGGGGCCCTGGTCGGTGTCGCGGGCTCGCTCCTCCAAGGCGCCTGGTTCCCAGGCGGTTTGCTGCTCGCGCTGCTCGCCACGGGCTGCCTCTTCTACGGAGGTCTGCGCGCCACCGGTACCCAGTTCGGCGTGGGCGCACCCGCCGCCGGCTGGCTGGCCGCGGCCATCCTGCTGAGTATGGGCCGCCCGGAGGGTGACGCGGCGTTCTCGGCGGGTATCGGGCCGCTGGTCTACCTGTTGGGCGGCATGGTGGTGGCTGTGATGTGTGCCACCATGTCGCGATTGCCGCAACCGGGTGGGCGGTCCGGCCGACTTGAGAAGTGAGGCCTGCCCGACTGCCGCTGAAGCGCCCGGCTGCTGCTGAATTGACAAGGTATCGACCCTGTCCGGACGGCTTGCGGGCCTGTCGCTGCCCACGGGCGTCGGACGACTGTCGGCGGAGGCCAGTATGGTGGTGCGCGCTCCGGGCCTTCCCCTCGCCTCCGGCGCAGGGGAACTGAACAGCCGAGTACGAGTACACGTAAGAACGGGCGGCGGAGCCAACCGGGAGAGCCTGCTTTGAGTCGTGAAACTGACAGTTCGTCCTCCGGGCCCCAGGGGCGCGGCGGAGCCGCGTACCCCTCGGGAACACCGCCGTACGGATCACGCCAGTATCCGTCGCTGCATCCCCAGCAGGACGCTCCGGAGGAGACCGGAACCGAGCCCGACCCGCGGCCGGACGAGCCCAGAACCGAGACCACGCTGACCACGCGTATCCGGATCAACATCCCGGGCTCGCGGCCGATCCCGCCTGTCGTGATGCGGACGCCGATGAGCGATGTGGAAACCGGTGAGATCCGGGACACCCATTCGGCCGAACGTACGGCGAGCATTCCCCGCCCCGACGCCGGGCCGGACGTCACCGACGCCCGGCAGGCCGAGGCCGCGGAGGAGAAGCCGCCCGCGGACAAGCCCACGAGCGACTGGTTCGCGCCACGCAAGTCGTCACCGTCGGGCTCGGGTGCCGGTACGGCCCCGGGTGCCGGTACGAGTTCGGGCATGAGCGCCGGCATGGGCGCGGGAGCGGCCGCCGTCTCGGGCGCCGTCACGCCGCCCCCGGCCGCCCCGGGTGACCGACGCTCCGAATCGCCGTACTACTCGGGCCGCTCCGACGGGCCGGGTTCGCAGGGATCTGGTTCGCAGGGACCGGGGTCGCAGGGACCGGGTTCGCAGTCGCCCACCGGTGGTGGCTCGCTCAGCGACCTCGCGGCCGGTCCGGGGGCGGACAGTTCCACCACCGGGTCGCACCGCTTCCCGTCCGGTCCCGGAGGCGGTCCCGGAGCCGGTCCCGGAGCGGACAGTTCCACCACCGGGTCGCACCGCTTCCCGTCCGGCCCCACCACCCCGCCGCTCGGCATGCGTACCCCCGGTGCGTCCGGCCCCGGCGGTCCGACCACGGGACCGGTCTACGGCGGCTCGCCCCTGGGCACCCCGCCCGGGTCCCTGAGCACCTCCGGTGCCACGGACTCGCCGTCAGCGGCCGGCCAGAGCGGTGTCCCCCGGCTGTCCGACGACACCGCCGTACTGACCCCGCAGCAGCCCGCGCCCGAGCCGGGCCGCGGCGGCCATGTCTCCGGTGACACGCTGACCAGCGGAATCCCCGTGGTGCCGGCGGAACAGCGCACGTCCTTCCCCGGATCGGGACCGATGGCCGATCCGCTGTCCCGGCCCGGCGGACCGGGACCGGACGACGACTTCTCGGCACCGGACTTCCCCGGACCCGTCGGCTCCGGCCAGGGCGCCCCGCCGTCCCGGCCCACGCCTCCCGCCGGTACGAAGCCTTCCACGCCGTCCGCGCCCGCCAAGAAGGGCCGTTCGAAGCTGATGCTTCTGGGCGTCGCCCTCTTCGTGATCGCCGGTGGCGTCTACGGCGCCGGCCTGCTCATGAACCACTCCGACGTACCCAAGGGCACCACCGTCCTCGGCGTCGACATCGGCGGTGGCACCCGGGACGCGGCCGTCATCAAGCTCGACTCCACCCTCGGCAAGCGCGCCGACGTGCCGCTGCGGCTCGCCGTCGACGGCAAGACGCAGACACTCGCCCCGGACAAGGCCGGACTCAGCCTGGACAGCCAGGCGACCGTCCGTGGCGCGGCCGGTAGTGACTACAACCCCGTCTCCGTGATCGGTTCGCTCTTCGGCGGCCCGCGGGTCGCCGAGCCGGTGATCCCCGTGGACGAGGAGAAGCTGGCCGCCGCGCTGACCGACCTGGCGGGCACCTCGGGCTCGGCCTCCGAAGGCACGATCAAGTTCGAACCGGGCCGGGCCGTCGCCGTACCCGGAAAATCGGGCAAGGCGCTGGACGTCAACCACTCGATCATCTCCGTACGGGACGCCTACCGCGCCCAGGTCCAGACGGGGAAGACGAAGAACATCGAACTGCCCGCCGTCACCCGCGAGCCGACGATAAGCCAGGCGGAGCTGGACCGGGCGATGAACGATTTCGCCAAGCCCGCGATGTCCGACCTGGTCACGATCAAGGCCGGGGCCAAGCAGATCCAGTTCGGGCCCGCGAAGTCGTTGCCCAAGATCCTCTCCATGAAGCCCGTGGACGGGAAGCTCGTCGAGGTCTACAACCGGAACGCCATCGACCAGCTGCTGGACGGCGTCTTCGACGGCATCACGGTCACCAGGGGCAACGGCAAGCAGTACCCCATCTCCTCCGCCGATGTGGCGCAGGCCATGCAGACGGCGCTGCGCGGTAAGACCCCGGAAGAGCGCACCCAGGAGATCAGCCTCGACCCGAGTTAGCCGAGCGACCGTAGCCCCCGCCCACGGACAGCACCACATCCGGGCGGGGGCTCCGTCATGTCTCCCGGAAACTCGTCATGACCCGAGCGGCGCCGTCATGTCCCAGGCGGCGCCGTCATCTCCCCGGCGGCTCCGTCATATCCCCGGCATGACGGATGTCATCCCGGGCCCACGACCCGCGACACTGCCGCCGCGAACGGCTCCCGGGCACGCTGGACACATGACGACGACAGCCCCCACCACCACCGTGGTGAGCTTCGAGAATGTGCACAAGACCTACGGAGACGTCCACGCCGTGGACGGTCTCTCGCTGGCCCTCCACCCCGGCGAGACCGTGGCGCTCCTCGGCCCCAACGGCGCCGGCAAGTCCTCCACCCTCGATCTGCTGCTGGGTCTCAGGAACGCGGACTCCGGCAGCGTCACCGTCTTCGGTACGACCCCACAGGAGGCCATAGCCGCCGGCCGCGTCGGCGCGATGCTCCAGAGCGGCGGGCTGATGGAGGAGGTCAAGGTCCGCGAGCTGGTCGCACTCGCCTGCGCGCTGCACCCGAAGCCGCACCCCGTCGCCGAGGTCCTCGCCATGGCCGGGATCACCCAGATCGCGGACCGTAAGGTCGACAAGCTCTCCGGCGGCCAGGAGCAGCGTGTCCGCTTCGCGCTCGCCACGGCCGGAGCCAGCGACCTGATCGTCCTCGACGAACCGACCACCGGCATGGACGTCACCGCCCGGCAGGCGTTCTGGGCCACCATGCGCGAACAGTCGCGGCAGGGCCGTACGGTCCTGTTCGCCACCCACTACCTCGAAGAGGCCGACGCGATCGCGGACCGGGTCCTGGTCCTGCACCGGGGACGGCTGCTGGCCGACGGCACCGCCGCCGAGATCAAGGCCAGGGCCGGAGCGCGCCGTATCTCCTTCGACCTGGACTTCGGTCCCGACTCCGGCCGGGACGGCGCCCAGGCCGACGAGACGGCTCTGCGCGGGCTGCCGTTCCTGAGTTCCATGACCGTCTCCGGCACCACCGTCCGTATGCAGTCGTACAACGCCGACGCGACCGTGCACGCGCTCTACGGACTCGGCCTCTACCCGCGCAATCTCGAAGTCGCCGGACTCGGCCTGGAGCAGGCCTTCGTCGCCATCACCGAGGCCGAGGAGGCCAGGACAGCGTGAACACCCTGATCAGGCTCGAAATCACCCGCACCCTGCGGAACAAGAAGTTCATGTTCTTCTCGGTGATCTACCCGTCGGTGCTCTTCCTGGTGATCGCCGGGCCCCAGGACAACGGCAGGGTTCCCGGTACGGACCTGAGCCTCGGCGCCTTCTACATGGTCGCGATGGCCTCCTTCGGGGCGCTCACCGCCGTACTCATGGGCAACAGCGAGAAGATCGCCAAGGAGCGCGAGAAGGGCTGGGTCCGCCAGCTGCGGCTCACCGCACTGCCCGGACGCGGCTACGTACTGGCCAAGATCGCGAGCGCGGCCGTGGTCACGCTGCCGTCGATCGTCATCGTCTTCCTCGTCGCCGGCGCCTCCAAGGGCGTACGTCTGGAGACCTGGCAGTGGCTCGCGCTCACCGGCGTGATCTGGGCCGGCAGCCTGTGCTTCGCCGCGCTCGGTGTGGCACTCGGCTACCTCGTGTCCGGCGACGCGGTCCGGCCGGTCACGATGATCACGTACTTCGGTCTCTCCATCCTCGGCGGGCTGTGGCTGCCCACCACCGCGTACCCGCAGTGGCTCCAGAACATCTCGGAATGGCTGCCCACCCACGCCTACGCGGGCCTCGGCCAGGCCGTCGAACTGGGCGGAGCACCGCACCTGAAGGACGTGGCCATCCTCTTCGGTTACTTCCTGATCTTCGCGGGCGGTGCCGCATGGCTGTACCGGAAGGACACACTGAAGGCGTGAGCGACACGACCTTCACCTCGCTGGGGCAGACACCCACCTCCCTGGGGCAGACACCGGACAACCGCCGCCACATCCTCTTCAAGCTGATGTGGGTCGGTATCTGGCTGGCCTTCATGGGCGCTCCGGTGAGCGACACCCTCGACGGCCGGCACACGGCATGGGCGGCCGCGCTCGGCGCGCTCGGACTCCTCGTCTTCGTGGCCGCCTATCTGATCGTGATCTTCCGGCACACCAAGCGGGTGGCCCGGCGTACGGTCCACGCCACGGTGCTGCTCATGTTCGCCGCGGCGGTCGCGCTCACCCTGACCATGGGCACCCCGTGGCTGGTGCTCTTCGTCTACGTCTCGGTGGCCTGCGGGGCGGCACTGCCGCCATCGGCGGCTCGCCCGGCGATCCTCGCTGTCACCGGCGCGATGTTCCTGGCCGGCCTGCACAAGGAGGACGCGGGGGACTTCCTCACCGCCCTGGTGATCCCCGCCCTGGTCGGCGGGTTCGCCATGTCGGGCGTACGGCAACTGGTCCGTACGACGGTCGAGTTGCGCGAGGCACGGGCCACGGTCGCCGAACTCGCCGCCAACGAGGAGCGGCTGCGTCTCGCCCGCGACCTGCACGACCTTCTCGGCCACTCCCTGTCCCTGATCACCCTCAAGAGCGAACTGGCCGGACGCATGCTCCCCGGGCAGCCCGACCGGGCGGCCGAGCAGGTGGCCGACATCGAACGGGTCAGCCGCCAGGCGCTCACGGACGTACGGGAAGCCGTCACGGGCTACCGCAGACCCACGCTGCCGGGCGAACTGGCCGGGGCGCGTA
The DNA here is from genome assembly GCF_044753355.1 of Streptomyces sp. NPDC088400. Classification (NCBI taxonomy): domain Bacteria; kingdom Bacillati; phylum Actinomycetota; class Actinomycetes; order Kitasatosporales; family Streptomycetaceae; genus Streptomyces; species Streptomyces sp. NPDC088400. The sequence continues at coordinate 670,470 of NZ_JBIVMZ010000001.1, forward strand.
CGGCACTCGCGGTGGCCGGCATCATCGCCGAGGTACCGGCGGACGTCCCGGACGGGCTCCCCAGCGGGGAGCTGACCGAGGAGAGCGAGGCGGCGCTCGCCTGGTCGCTGCGGGAGGCGACCACCAACGTCGTACGGCACAGCGGCGCCCGGCGCTGCGTCGTCGCGCTCACCCCGCGCCAGACCCTGGAGGGGCCGGTGCTCGAACTCACCGTCGAGGACGACGGCTCCGGCGCGACCGGCGCGAACGGCGCGAACGGTGTTCCGTACGGCAACGGCCTGACCGGCCTGGCCGAACGTCTCGCCACCGTCGGCGGCACCCTGGAGACCGGCAGATCCCGCAGCGGCTTCGCCGTCACGGTCAGGGCACCCCTGGGCGCCCAGGGTGGTGCGGAGCAGGGCCTAGGATCCGGTTCATGAGCCGCATGATCAAGCTCCTCCTCGCCGAGGACCAGTCGATGGTCAGGGAAGCCCTGGCGGCGCTGCTCGGTCTCGAACCGGACATCGAGGTCGTCGCCCAGGTCGCCCGGGGGGACGAGGTCCTGGCCGCCGCACGCGCCCACGACGTGGACGTGGCCCTTCTCGACATCGAGATGCCGGGAATGACGGGCATCGAAGCAGCTGCCGAACTGCGCGACGCCCTGCCCGACGTCAAGGTGGTCGTGCTCACCACCTTCGGCCGGCCCGGCTATCTCCGCCGCGCGATGGAATCGGGCGCGGACGCCTTCCTGGTCAAGGACGCCCCGGCGGCCCAACTGGCCGAGGCGGTACGGAAGGTACTCGACGGCGAACGCGTCATCGACCCGATACTGGCGGCAGCCGCGCTCGCCAACGGCGCCAACCCGCTGACCGACCGGGAACGCGAGATCCTGCGTGCGGCGGCGGACGGCTCGACCAACGCGGAACTGGCCAGTGCGCTGCACCTGTCCCAGGGCACAGTCCGCAACTACCTGTCGACGGCGATCCAGAAACTGACGGCCCGAAATCGGGCGGAGGCGGTCCTGATGGCACGGGAGAAGGGCTGGCTGTAGCCCCCGCGACATCAGCCCCCACTCGCCCCCACCGGACTGGGGGCGGCGCCCCACCCCACCCCAACCTCACCAGGGGCGGCCGTACAGAACCAAGAGCCGGCCCGCGGACAGGCGACCGGCGGGAGGGGGACGGGGCGCAGGAGGTGACGTGTCCGGACGTAAAGCGTGATTTGTGGCGTACGACAACCCGCACCCGAAAACGAAGCCGCACACGCCGTAAATCATGCAGTCCGGACATGCGCCTCCGGAGCCACCGGCCCCCGCACCGACCACAACCCGCACCGCACCCGTACCCCCGCCGGACGGCGCACCGCACGCGGTCAGTTCAGCCGAGCCCGAGCCGCCCGAGCCCGCCTCCGTACCGCTTCCGCCATCGACGGATCGACCGCCTCCACCACCTCCGCGTACTCCTCCAGCTCCGTCGCCCCGTGCAGGAACTCCCCGCGCCGCACGAGCAGTTCGGCCCGCTCGTACCGCAGCCTCGCCGGATGTGACGGCAGCAGCAGCGACAACTCGACCGCCCACAGCGCCACATCGCTGCGCTCCGGCCGGGTCTCGGCCCACGCGCGGATGTTGTTCAGGACGCGCAGGACGGTGTCGAGCGGGTCGGCGGGTGCGAGCATCGCGGGTTCCAGGTTCGCGCCCGTAGTGCCGCTCACGAGCAGTTCCGCGTCCGCGCCTGTCAGGAGGCGACCGCCGGCGAAGGGGTCGACCAGGACCCGTTCACCGGATCCCGCACCGGTTCCCGCACCCGACCCCGCAACGGTTCCCGACCCCCCGCCGGATTCCGCCCCCGAACCCCCACCGGTTCCTGACCCCCCACCGGCCCCCACACCGAAGCCGACCACGAAGTGGCCCGGCAGCGCCACGCCGTACACCGGCGCCCCCGCGCGCCGGGCGACCTCGATCCAGACGACCGAGAGCAGGATGGGCAGTCCGCGTCTGCGCCGCAGCACCGCGGGCAGCAGTGAGGACTCCAGCCGCTGGTAGTCGGCGGCGGAGCCGTGGAAGCCGCAGCGGGTGCCCAGCAGGTCCGCGACCGCCGCCGCCCAGGCCGCCGGGCCCGTGATGCCGAAGGGCAGGAGCCCGGCCAGCCGGTCCAGTTCGGCCTGGGCCGCGTCGAGACCGGAGTCGCCCGAGGCAGGGTCGGCCTCCGCGGCCACGAGCAGGCAGAGCGTCGCGAGGTCCGGCCGTTCCGCGCGGGCCTCCTCGGCGAATCGCCGGCGGTGGTCGGTGGGTTCCGGTTGCATATGCGCCTCGTACCCGTTCAGGGAGATCGGAAGTGGTGGTACCGGTGGTGGACGGCGAAGCCCATGCCGTCGTACAGCGCACGCGCCCCGTCGTTGTCCGTCTCGACCTGGAGCCAGGCGGCGGACGCGCCTTCCTCCAGTGCGCGGCGGGCGAGCGCGGTCATCACGGCCGTGGCCAGCCCCTGGCGCCGGTGCGCGGGGTCGACCTCCACCGCCATGAACCCGGCCCAGCGTCCGTCGACCACACACCGGCCGATCGCCGCCGGGACGTCACCTTCGCCGGTCACACCCGACAGGCCCGGCACCCCGGGCACGGTGGCGAACCACACAGAAGGGCCGCTGTTCAGTACGTGGAGCACATGGGGCCCCGGCGTACCGGACCGCTGGTACCGCCGCAGCCAGGCGTCGTCACAGGTGCGGTCGAGCCGCACCCGGGAGATGTCCGCGTCGAGGTCCCCGAGCGGCGCGAGCGCGCCGATCCGTAGTTCCGCCGTCACCTCGGAGCGCCAGCCGCGCCGCTCCAGCTCCGCGCACAGGTGCTCCTGGGTGCCCTCCGCGCCGGTCGCGGCCTGGATGTACGCGGGCAGCCCCCGCTCCTGGTACCACCGGCGTACGCGCTCCAGCGCCTGGTCCAGGTCCAGGCCGGGGTCGCCGAGGGGCAGTACGGAATTGGCCCGCCGCGTGAAGCCCGTCCGCGTGAAGCCCGTCCGCGTGGAGCCTGCTCTCTCCCCGCCGGAGCCCGGAACCTGCGCCCCGCCAGAGCCCGGAGGCTCCGCCGCCGCCCGCAGCAGCCAGCCGCCGAGCGGCTCGCTCTCCACCGGCTGCCAGGCGCGGGCGCAGACCGTGGCCAGTTCCTCGAAGCTCGCGGCGGGCCCCCGGCGCCGGGCGGGCGCGGCCGGTACGACCTTGCCCGCCACCAGCGCGGACTCGGGGATATGTACGCTCTCCCCGGTGCGGCGTGTGATGACCAGCACACCGTCGTCCCAGGATGTGAGAACGCCTACCGTGTCGGTGAACTTCTCCGTTCCCGCGCCCCCGCCGGTCAACTGTCTGACTGATACACGTTTGCCCACGTCAGACGGTGTGATCCGGACCTCAAGCCGTCCGCCCGCAGTGAATTCCACAGCTCTGTCCGCCCCTCCTGTTCGGATCGCGCTCAAGAACGGAGATACTAGATGTGGGCATCGACGACGCCGCGCTCCCGCGCGCCTGTGGACGGAGCCGCAGATCGGCCCGCCGCGCCCTACCGAGGAGGAACGACAGCGTGACCTACGTCATCGCGCAGCCTTGTGTCGACGTCAAGGACAAGGCGTGCATCGAGGAGTGCCCGGTCGATTGCATCTACGAGGGCTCCAGGTCCTTGTACATCCACCCGGACGAATGCGTCGACTGTGGAGCCTGTGAGCCGGTGTGCCCGGTCGAGGCGATCTTCTACGAGGACGACACCCCGGAGGAGTGGAAGGACTACTACAAGGCGAATGTCGAGTTCTTCGATGAACTCGGCTCGCCCGGTGGAGCTTCCAAGCTCGGCTTGATCGAGCGCGACCACCCCTTCATCGCCGCGTTGCCGCCGCAGAACGGCTGACAGCGCGCCCCCGGTCCCGTACGGCTTCGTGCTGTACGGGACCGTGGTGTTTCGTCCGTGCGGCTCCCCGTCGTGCGGGCGGGAATCCGTACGAGAAAGTACGAGAAAGAGTGAGCACCGTGTCCCCAGTCTCTTCGCGCCTTCCCGTCTTTCCCTGGGACAGGCTGGAGCCGTACAAAGCGACGGCCGGGGCCCATCCGGACGGGATCGTGGACCTGTCCGTCGGTACCCCCGTCGACCCGGTCCCCGACCTGATCCAGCGAGCTCTGGTCGCGGCGGCGGATTCACCCGGGTATCCGACGGTGTGGGGGACGGTCGCGCTGCGTGACGCGCTGACCGGCTGGGTGGAGCGACGGCTCGGCGCGCGCGGGGTGACGCACGCGAACGTGCTGCCGGTGGTCGGCTCCAAGGAGCTGGTGGCCTGGCTGCCGACGCAGCTGGGTCTCGGCGCGGGTGACCGGGTCGCGTATCCGCGGCTCGCGTACCCGACGTACGAGGTGGGGGCGCGGCTCTGCGGCGCCGAGCCCGTCGCGTACGACGACCCGACGGATCTGGACCCCGCGGGCCTGAAGCTCCTGTGGCTCAATTCGCCGTCCAACCCGACCGGACAGGTGCTGGCCGAGGACGAGCTGGTCCGGATCGTGGCCTGGGCCCGTGAGCACGGCGTGCTGGTGTTCAGCGACGAGTGCTACCTGGAGCTCGGCTGGGAGGCCGAGCCGGTGTCCGTGCTGCATCCGGACGTCTGCGGCGGTACGTACGAGGGCCTCGTCGCCGTCCACTCGTTGTCCAAGCGCTCCAACCTCGCCGGATACCGCGCGGCCTTCCTGGCGGGCGACGCGGCTGTCCTGGGTGAGCTGCTCCAGATCCGTAAGCACGGCGGGATGATGACCCCCGCGCCGGTGCAGGCGGCGACGGTCGCGGCGCTCGGGGACGACGCGCATGTACGGGAGCAGCGGGAGCGGTACGCGGCCCGCCGCCGCTCGTTGCGCACGGCGCTGGAGGCGCACGGTTTCCGTATCGACCACAGCGAGGCGAGCCTCTACCTGTGGTCGACGCGCGACGAGCCGTGCTGGGACACCGTCGCTCACCTCGCCGAGCTGGGCATTCTGGTCGCGCCCGGTGACTTCTACGGCCCGGCGGGGGAGCGGCATGTGCGGGTGGCGCTGACGGCGACCGACGAGCGGATCGAGGCGGCGGTCAAGCGGCTGGTCTGACGCCTTCCGCTCGCAGCTGTACGTGGAGGGGCCCGGGGAGTCGCGTACTCCCCGGGCCCCTCCACGTACAACCGATCCGTGGGCGGGTCAGCCGAGCGACAGGCCCTTCGTCGGCAGCCCGCCGAGCAGACCGGTCGGCGTGGCGCCCGTGGTGGACTTGGCGGCGCCACCCAGCGCCTCACCGGCGCCGCCGGCGGTCTCACCGGCCACCTTCTGTACGGCGGGGGTCGCCGTCTTGGCGGTCTTGCCGACGGTCTTGCCCACGGCGGGGACGCCCTGCTTGACGGCCTTGCCGCCGGTGTCGCCGGCGGCCTTGGTCACCGTCTGCGCGCCGCTGTCGACGGTGTTGCCCAGGGAGGCGCCGTCGAGGGAGGTGACCGCGCCCAGGTCGGGGGTCTGCGGCAGTGCCGCCGCGCTCGCGGAGCCGGCCGCACCGACCACGGGTGCTGCGCCTGCCGCGACGAGCAGCGCGGCACGGGCGATCCGGCGGGTCAGGGGGAGGGACATGATGCTCCTTCGAGAGGGAGAGAACAGTGCGTGTCCGTCGATCGGACGCAGTGACAACCCCTCGGAGGGCGGTGAAGGTTGCGGTGGACGAAGGTAAAGAGTTGGCAATGCGTCGCATTATCGGGTACGGATAAAAACGGTCAAAGGATGGTGTTCGGGAAGGGGTGACGAATCGTCACTTCGCAGGTCACGCAGGGGATGCGGCCGATGGGGCGCGTGCTGCTGATTCATCCGGACAAAGGGCGTCGGCGGGGGACGGGGCTCGTCCGTCCGGGCGATCGGTCGTACTACCGCGCGGTGCGAATTCGAACTTCTTGCGAGGCGGATTTCCGGTCGGCCGCCGAACCGTCGGCTGTCCGCCAGCCCCGGTGCGCCTCTTTCGCGCTCCACACCCGGCCCGCGTAGGCGACTTCGTCGATGCGCAGGGCGGTGGACTGCGCCACGGCCCACTGGGCCACTTCCCAGCCGCGCTGCGAGGCCGGGCTGCCGCTGTCCGAGCCGCCGCTGTCCGGGCCTCCGCTGCCCAAGTCGCCGTTGCCGGAGTTGCCGCCGCCCGCGTCGCGGCGCTCGCCGCCGCCCGATGCCGGATCCGCGGCCTGTGCCGAAGCCGAAGCCGAGGCGGCCCGTACGGGCACGGACACCACGGCGGTCCCGCCCGAGGGCCGCGCCCGCTCGGCAGGGTCTTCCGCGGGCAGTACGTTGACCCCGAACGCCCTGATCAGCGCCGTCCGCACCTTCGCCGGGTCCCCGGGCGCGTCGCTGTCCCCGGGCGCGTTACAGGTCAGTGAGGCGGCCGACCGGCCGGTCAGCGCCGCCGCCAGCAGCGTGGCGTCCGGCTCGTGCTTCGCGTACGCCTGCGGGAAACCGCTGCGCTGCACGCGCTGCGCCGCCTCCGTGAGCGGCAGTCGCGAATACCCCGGAACCTTGGCGAGATGGGCGTAGAACTCCCCGGCCGAGTAGACCGGATCCTTGATCTGCGCCGCGGTGCCCCACCCCTTCGAGGGGCGCTGCTGGAAGAGCCCGAGCGAATCCCGGTCGCCATGGCTCAGGTTGCGCAGCGCGGACTCCTGAAGGGCGGTCGCCAGCGCGATCGTGATCGCGCGTTCGGGCATCCCGCGGGTCGTGCCGACCGCCGAGATCGTCGCGGCGTTCGCGGCCTGGTCCGGGGTCATCTCGTACGACGGGCTGTCACCACCCGGAGCGTCCGCGGCGCTCACCACACACCGTGGCGTGCCCACGACAGCGGTCAGGTACTGCACCACCACGTACCCGGCCACGGCCAGCAGTACGGCGAGGGCGACCCCGATACGCAGGAGGCGGCGGTGGCGGGAGCGGGCGGCGATCTCGGGCACGGGGGCCACGCTACTGGAGTCGGGGAGCCCCCAAGTCCGAGTTCTGGACATGTGTACAAGGCACGTGCATGAGTGCTGAGAGCGGCCGTGTCCGCCCGTGAACGAAGGGGCAATCCGGGGAGGAGCGGAGGAGCCCCCAGGGGCGAGCGGAGGAGCCCCCAGGGGAGCGGAGAGAGCGCTCGGGACGAGCACTCGGGAGGGGGCATTAGGGTCGAACCATGTCTGAGACCTCGCTTGACCTCACGCTGGACGGCCCGTCACTCACCGCTCGCCTCGTCGACTTCCCCTCGGTCAGCGGTGACGAGAAGCCCCTCGCCGACGCGATCGAGCAGGCGCTGCGCGGCCTGCCGCATCTCACCGTCGACCGGCACGGCAACAACGTCGTGGCGCGGACTCGGCTGGGCCGCGGCGAGCGGGTCATCATGGCCGGGCACATCGACACCGTCCCGATCGCCGGCAACGTGCCCTCGCGGCTGGACGCCGACGGGGTGCTGTGGGGCTGCGGCACCAGCGACATGAAGTCCGGGGTCGCCGTACAGCTGCGGATCGCGGCGACGGTCCCCGAGCCGAACCGCGACCTCACCTTCGTCTTCTACGACAACGAAGAGGTCGCCGCGGACCTGAACGGTCTCGGTCATGTGGCCGAGGCGCACCCGGACTGGCTGGAAGGTGACTTCGCCATCCTGCTGGAACCGTCCGACGGCGAGGTCGAGGGCGGCTGCCAGGGCACGCTGCGGGTCCATCTCCGTACGACGGGGGAGCGGGCGCACTCCGCGCGCAGCTGGATGGGGTCCAACGCCATTCACGCCGCGGCGCCGATCCTGGAGCGGCTCGCCACGTACGAACCGCGCCGGCCGGTCATCGACGGACTGGAGTACCACGAGGGCCTCAACGCGGTGGGCATCGAGGGCGGCGTCGCCACCAATGTGATCCCCGACGCCTGCACGGTCGTCGTCAACTACCGCTACGCGCCGGACATCGGCGAGGACGAGGCCATCGCCCATGTCCGGGAGGTCTTCGCCGACTGCGGCGTCGCGGAGTTCATCGTGGACGACCACTCGGGCGCGGCCCTGCCGGGCCTCTCGCACCCCGCCGCTGCCGCCTTCATGGCCGCCGTCGGCGGCACCGCGAAGCCGAAGTTCGGCTGGACGGACGTCTCCCGTTTTGGCGCGCTCGGGGTGCCCGCGGTGAACTACGGCCCCGGTGACCCGATCTTCGCCCACAAGCGCGACGAGCATGTGGCCGTCGAGCGGATCGACCACTGCGAGAACCGGCTGCGTGACTGGCTCACCAAGTGAGCAGCGGACGGACTGCCGGAATTTCGCCGTTTGTCACCTCCAGGGACCTACTCTTGCCGGGAACGACGTACAGCAGCGGAAGGAGCAGGTCATGGGCATGCCTGACGGAGAACAAAGGCCTGAGGAACAGCGGCTCGGCCCGGTGATCCGCCGTCGTGAGCAGGTTCAGCCCGGCACGACCGATCAGCGGCTGCTGGACACCGAAGGCGACTCCGAGTGGGTGCACACCGACCCCTGGCGGGTCATGCGCATCCAGTCGGAGTTCGTGGAGGGCTTCGGCGCCCTCGCCGAACTCCCCAGCGCCATCAGCGTCTTCGGCTCGGCACGCACCCCGCAGGGCTCACCGGAGTACGAGGCGGCCACCCGTATCGGCGGGGCACTGGTCGACGCCGGATTCGCGGTGATCACGGGCGGTGGCCCCGGCGCGATGGAAGCGGCGAACAAGGGCGCGCGGGCCGCGGACGGTGTCTCCGTGGGCCTCGGCATCGAGCTGCCCTTCGAGCAGGGGCTCAACGCGCATGTCGACATCGGCGTGAACTTCCGCTATTTCTTCGTCCGCAAGACGATGTTCGTGAAGTACGCGCAGGGCTTCGTGGTCCTGCCGGGCGGCCTCGGCACGCTGGACGAGCTGTTCGAGGCGCTCACTCTGGTCCAGACCCGCAAGGTGACCCGATTCCCGATCGTGCTCTTCGGTACGGAGTACTGGGGCGGCCTCGTGGACTGGCTGCGGAACACGGTCGTGGCGCAGGGCAAGGCGTCCGAGAAGGACCTGCTGCTCTTCCACGTCACGGATGACGTGGACGAGGCGGTGGCGCTGGTCACGAAGGAGACCGGCCACGACGGCTAGGGCCTCTCGTTTGGATCTTGCCGGGCTCGCGTGCCCTGGCACCGCGCCTCGCCGCGTTGTCGTCACTCCACGACGCTCCGCGTCGCCTCACTCCTCCGCCTTGCGATCCACGGCACCAGACCCCGCTCCCTGATCCGGCCTGATCCAAACGAAAGACCCTAGGGCGCCGGACAGGCTCTGGTCCTTCGCTTCGGGCACACCGGGCTCCTGGGCCACAGGACCAGCCCATCAGCCCGCCTGCCCACAGGGCCGCCGAGGCCGGCCCGCTCAGGCCAGGCCCCGGCGGGCCACCGCCGGGGGACGGTGGCCCGCGATCGTCGCCACCATGTCCAGAATCTGCTTGGTCTCCGCCACCTCGTGGACGCGGTAGACCCGCGCCCCGAGCCACGCCGAAACCGCCGTCGTCGCCAGCGTGCCGAGCAGGCGCTCCTTGACCGGCTTGTCGAGCGTCTCGCCCACGAAGTCCTTGTTGGACAGCGAGACCAGGACCGGCCAGCCGGTCTCCGCCATCTCGTCCAGCCTGCGGGTGGCCTCCAGCGAGTGGCGGGTGTTCTTACCGAAGTCATGACCGGGATCGATCATGATCCCGTCCCTGCGGACACCCAGTTCCACGGCGCGCTCGGCCAGCCCCAGCGTCACCTCCAGGATGTCCGCCACCACATCGTCGTACGCGACCCGGTGCGGCCGGGTCCTCGGCTCCGCGCCGCCCGCGTGCGTACAGACCAGCCCCGCGCCGTACCGGGCGGCGACCTCGGCAAGCGCCGGATCCACCCCGCCCCACGCGTCGTTGAGGAGATCCGCGCCCGCCTCGCAGACGGCCTCGCCGACCTCGTGCCGCCAGGTGTCGACGCTGATCACCACGTCCGGGTAGCGCCGCCGCACCTCGGCGACGAAGCCGACCGTACGGCGCGCCTCCTCCCCGGCCGTCACCTCGTCGCCGGGTCCCGCCTTCACCCCGCCGATGTCGATGATCGCGGCGCCTTCCGACACCGCTCGCTCGACACGATCGAGGGCCGGTTCGTCGCGGAACGTCGCGCCCTGGTCGTAGAAGGAGTCCGGGGTCCGGTTGACGATCGCCATGATCACCGGCTCGTGCGTGTCGAATTCCCGCCGTCCCAGCCGCAGAGTCCCGCTGCGCATCCCCTGTGTCCTCCTCGCGTACGTACGCCTGCGACCTTAACCGTCCCGAACCGCTCGGTCTTAACTGTCAGTGGCTCATGGCACGATCGGGACAGGACGTTTTCCTGCCAGGGGAGAAGCTCGTGTTCTTGTTCTTGCTCATCGCGATGGTCGTGGTCGTCGCCGCGGTCACGCTCGCGGTCGTCGGCGGCGGCGATCGCGCGCTCCTGCCCGAGACCACCCCGGAACAGCTGGTGGACCCCCTGCCCGCGACCCGTCCGGTCGGCCGCGCCGATGTCGACGCCCTCCGGCTGCCGGTCGGTATGCGCGGCTACCGGATGGCCGATGTGGACGATGTGCTCGGCCGCCTCGGCGCGGAGCTCGCGGAGCGGGACGCTCGGATCGCGGAGCTGGAGTCGGCGCTGGCCGGGGCGCAGGCGACCGCCGTGTCGTCGCCCGACCTCTTCAAGAAGCCGGGAGAGGAGGCGGGCCGATGACCGACGGCGGCACCGAGCAGCCGGGGCCGGACGGCGGCACCGAGCCGGGCCCCGATGGGCGGCCCCGCTGCCCGTGGGGCCTGTCCACCGAGGACTACCTCGCGTACCACGACTCCGAATGGGGCCGCCCGGTCCACGGCGACGACGCCCTGTACGAACGGCTGTCCCTGGAGGCATTCCAGTCCGGGCTGTCCTGGATCACGATCCTGCGCCGCCGGGAGACCTTCCGCGCCGCTTTCGACTCCTTCAAGATCGCCTCCGTGGCCGAGTTCACCGACACGGACCGGGAGCGGCTGCTCGCCGACCCGGGCATCATCCGCAACCGCGCCAAGGTCGACGCGACGATGGCCAACGCGCGGGTTCTCGCGGGCTGGTCCGCGGGCGAGCTGGACGGCCTGATCTGGTCGTACGCGCCCGACGCGGCGAAGCGCCCGGCGCCGAGGACGACGGCGGACGTCCCGGCGGTGACGGACGAGTCCACGGCTCTGGCCAAGGCGCTGAAGAAGCGTGGCATCCGGTTCGTGGGGCCGACGACGGCGTATGCGCTGATGCAGGCGTGCGGGCTGGTGAACGACCACTTGGCGGACTGCGCGGTACGCGAGCCGTAGCACCGCACGGCGGGTACGGGGCGCGGCCCGGGGGCCGAGGAGGCACCCCGTATCCCGTCGCCCGTACCTCCGTCCCCCGTACCCCCGCGCGGCGGACCACGCCTACCGGGTCACCCGCCCACGTACGTCGGCTTCTCCTTGGACAGGAACGCCCGCACCGCGATCCCGTGGTCCTCCGACGCCCCCGCCCTCGACTGGAGTTCGTCCTCCTTGTCCAGCGTCTCCGCCAGCGAGTGCCCCGCCCCGTAGGCCAAGGACTCCTTGATCGCCGCGTACGCGAGCGTCGGGCCCTCGGCCAGCGCGCGGGCCACGGCGGCGGCCTCGGACGCCAGGTCGGCCGACGGCACCAGGCGGTTCACCAGACCCCATTCGTACGCCTCGGCGGCCCGGACCGACCGGGGGAACAGCAGCAGGTCCGTGGCACGGGCGCGGCCGATCAGGCGGGGCAGTGTCCACGAGACGCCGGAGTCGGCGGTCAGTGCCACCCCCGCGAAGGACGTGTTGAACGTGGCGGTGTCCGAGACGATCCGGTAGTCCGAGGCGAGGGCGAAACCGAGGCCGGCGCCCGCCGCGACCCCGTTGACGCCCGCGACCACCGGCTTGGGCATCTCGGTGATCGCCCGCAGGATCGGGTTGTAGTGCTCGCGCACCGTGCTCATCGTCTCGCCGGTACCCGCCTCACGGTCCGCTTCGAGCAGGGCCACGTGCTCCTTGAGGTCCTGGCCCACACAGAACGCGCGGTCGCCGGAGGCGGTCAGCAGGACGCTCCGTACAGCGGTGTCGGCGGCTGCCGAGAGCAGCGCGTCCCGGAGGGCGACCTTCGTCGCGATGTTCATCGCGTTCATGGCCTCGGGCCGGTTGATCGTGATCGTTGCGAGTCCGTCACTCACCTCGTACAGCACGGTGTCGGCCATGATCGGGTCCCCTTTGCGGCTCGGACGGTCCTGTCCGGGCCCAGCATGGCGGAGATCCATACCGGCGGTCATGTGACCTGCGTCTAAGAAAGTCGGGTCCCGGTGGCGCGCGGGGTGGCGAAGTATCGCAGGCGGATCGCCGAATTGCGTGGTTTTGCGAGAGCGCGTTGCCCAAGCGATGCCGTCCGATGTTGGTCATCGGGTCCCGCCATGCGGGATAATGGGCTGAAGCAATGTGTTCGATGCCGGTGACACAGCGCCTGTCATGGGGCCGCCGGCTGCGATGAGCTGGTTTCAGGAAGGGGAACGAGCATGGCGGCCATGAAGCCGCGAACGGGCGACGGCCCGCTCGAGGTGACCAAGGAGGGGCGGGGCATCGTCATGCGCGTTCCGCTCGAAGGCGGCGGTCGGCTTGTCGTCGAGCTGACTCCGGACGAGGCGGACGCACTCGGCGACGCGCTGAAGAAGGTCGTCGGCTGAGCGGAACGCTCACAGTCTTCGGGGTGGGTCACCCCCGGACCGGCACCACCGTAGCTGCCCCGGTACCGACGAGAGTCCGTACCGGGGCAGCGCTTTGTCCTGATGTCCTGGGGGGTACGGACTCGAAGCCGCGTGCGGCCCGGGTTGTACGAGGGTTGTACGAGCACGAGCACGAGCACGAGCACGAGCACGAGCACGAGCACGAGCACGAGCACGAGGTCGTGTCGGTTCAGCCGCGGCGTACCGCGCAGAGCAGGCCGTCGCCCACCGGCAGCAGAGACGGCAGCAGCTCCTGGCTCTCCCGTACGGCCCGCAGCAGCTCCCGCAGGCGCAGCACCTCCGCGGGCTGGGCCGCCGAGTCCACGGTCCTGCCGTCGGCGAACACGCCCTCGAAGCAGACGAGGCCGCCGGGTCTGAGCAGACGCAACGATTCAGCGAGATAGTCGAGGCACTCAAGACGGTCGCCGTCGCAGAAGACGAGGTCGTACCCGCCGTCCGCGAGGCGCGGCAGTACGTCCAGGGCGCGGCCGGGGATGAAGCGGGCGCGATTGCCGGCGAAGCCGGCGGCGCGGAAGGCCTGCCGCGCGAACTGCTGGCGCTCGGGCTCGGTGTCGACCGTGGTCAGGACGCCGTCCGGGCGCATGCCCAGGAGCAGATACGTCCCCGAAACACCGGTCCCCGTGCCGATCTCGGCCACCGCCTTCGCGTCCAGCGTGGCCGCGAGCAGACGCAGCGCAGCGCCGGTGCCTGGTGACACCGAACGGAGCCCTGTCTCCCGGGCCCGGTCCCGGGCCCAGTGCAGTGCTTCGTCCTCGGCGACAAAGGCGTCGGCGAATGCCCAGCTCGTCGGCCGGTTGGCGGTAATGACCCTCTCCTTGTCCCCGTTGTCGGCGCAACGGTGACTGTATCCGCTGTGCCCGGGAACCCGCAGATGGGACCAGGCGTTATGAGAGGGCGGGGAACGCGTGGATCGAGGCCGGGGACCGGACCCAAATCCGCGTAAAGATTCTTATCCGGAGCTAACGGGCGGAGTGGCTATGGTAGGGGCTCCACTGGACACCACCAGAGCCGATAGGGGAGGTGCGGCTGCGCCTGTGGATCGGGGAGGAGTGCTCAAGCGCTTTCTCAGTTCAGTCGGCGAGCCGAAATCCGTGACCAACATTGCTGACCGGCCTCGCTCCAACGACTCCGCAGTTACCGCGACCTTCGCATCGGATGCGGAATCGCAGGCGTGGACTCCCCCCAGCTGGGAGGAGATCGTCAGCACGCACAGCGGACGTGTCTACCGCCTCGCCTACCGCCTTACGGGCAACCAGCACGACGCCGAGGACCTGACCCAGGAAGTCTTCGTCAGAGTTTTCCGCTCGCTGTCGACCTACACCCCCGGCACCTTCGAGGGCTGGCTGCACCGCATCACCACCAATCTGTTCCTCGACATGGTCCGGCGCAAGCAGCGGATCCGCTTCGACGCGCTCGGTGACGACGCGGCCGAGCGGCTGCCCAGCCGTGAGCCGTCGCCCCAACAGGTCTTCCACGACACGCACTTCGACGCGGACGTCCAGCAGGCGCTGGACACGCTCGCGCCCGAGTTCCGTGCCGCGGTGGTGCTCTGTGACATCGAGGGGCTCAGTTACGAGGAGATCGCGGCCACGCTCGGCGTGAAGCTCGGCACCGTACGCAGCCGGATCCACCGTGGCCGCTCGCATCTGCGCAAGGCCCTCTCGCACCGTTCCCCCGAGGCTCGGGCCGAGCAGCGCGCCTTTGTGAGCGTGGCGGGGGAGGGCGGAGCGGCGTGAGTGGCACAAGTTCGACCCCCGCCGAGCATCATCTGGGGGACCGACTCGCCGCGCTGGTGGACGGGGAGCTGGACCATGACGCGCGCGAGCGTGTGCTGGCCCATCTGGCGACCTGCGGTCAGTGCAAAACGGAGGCCGACGCCCAGCGTCGGCTGAAGAGCGTCTTCGCGCAGAGCGCTCCGCCGGCCCCCTCCGCGGGACTGCTCGCCAGACTCCAGGCGCTTCCCGGCGGACTGCCCGGAGATGACGACGACGACGGAAAAGGACTCTTCGCCGGGGGACGCTTCGGTGAGGGCGTCTTCGGCATGCGCACGGACGGTTTCGGCTATGTGCCCGCCGGTGCCCACGCGGCCACGCTCCCCGGCGACTCCGGTTTCCGGATCCATGAGGTCGGGCGCCAGGAGGCCGAGCGGTCGCCGTGGCGTGGACGGCGCTTCGCCTTCGCGGCAGCCAGCGCGGTGTCGTTCGCCGCGATGGCCCTCGGCGGGACGATGCCGCTCGGCACGGCCGCCGACACCCTGCCGCGCGGTGTGGGTAACAACGTGACCCCCATGCGGGCCCCCGGCACCACGGTCCCGGTCTCCGTGGGCAGCGAATCCAACCGCCGTCAGGGCGCTGGAGGCGGCAGCGGAAAGCAGTCGCAGTCCGCCGACCGTCCGGTCGCCGCCGCTCCCCCCGGGATGTTCCAGGCGCAGACGCTCTCCGAGCGCGCGTTCTCGACGGGGGTCCTGCCCGGTGGCTCGTCGCCGGGGCCGTTGATCCAGCCCCCCGGCCCGGTCCTCCAGATCGACGCGGCTTCCGGGGTCGGTCCCACGACCACCCCCCGCCCCACCCAGCTCGCCGCCCCGACACTGCCTTCCGTGCCGGTTTCCACCCGGCGCTGACCGGTGTGGCCCCAGGTCCCTGCGCGGTCATTCGTAAACCTGGTTGAATCCCCTGCAGGGGCGCCCCTGGCCGGGCGCGGAGCGGCAGTTGCGGGGAGAACATGGACGACGGGAAGCCCACCGGACCCAAGGCGAAGTGGTGGAGCCGTCCCCCGGCGGGACGCGCGGTACCGCAGGAGCCCGAGGTGTCGCCCGCCCGCGACGGCGAGGCGACGACGGAGTCACTCCCGCGCACTGATGACGTGTCAGCCGACGCAGTGGTTGACGCGGCGGTCGACGTGCCGACGCCCGCCGATCAGGTGCCGACGCGGTCCGGGCCGGCTCCGGTGACCGCCGACGAGGGGTGGATCTCCGCCCATCCGGCTCCCGTTCCCGTCGATTCGGTCCCCCTGCCCGCAGATTCGCCTTCGGCCTCTCCCGGCGCGGCTCCGCCCGCTTCCGGTGCGGCGCCCACCCCTGTCGGTGAGGTGACGAGCCCCGTCGGCGAGGCCGCCGTACCTCGGCGGGGGCGCCGGCAGCCGCTGCACGAGCCCGACGAATACAGCACACCTCCTTACGGCGGTCCGGGACCCTGGGCGCTCGCACCACCCGTACAGCGCCCGACCCCGGCGCACGGCACTCAACTGCCGCCCGTCCCGCCGCCGTACGCCGCGCCGCACGGCGCCCACGAGGGCGGAACCCTCCCGCCGGCTCATCCCGCCCCGCAGCAGCCCCAGGACGCCGCGCAGCCCCCTCCGCGGGGCTTTCAGCAGCCGCAGCCGGGGAGCCATCCCCAGCCTCAGCCCTCGCCCGCGGTCCATCCCCACTCCCCGCCCGCGGCCCACCCCCAGGTCCAGACGTCGCAGTGGCTCCAGTACGACCCCTGGAGCAGCCCCGCCTCCGTGCCCGGACAGCAGCCGCTGACCCAGTACGGCGAGCCGCGCCCGAAGCGGCGGCGCGCCGGGCTCGCGGCCGCGCTGCTCCTCGCGTTCGCAGCCTGTGTCGTGGGCGGCGCGGCCGGCGCGTACGTCGAACGCAACGGGGGCTTCACCAGCGTCGAACTCCCGCAGTCGAGCGGGGAGTCCGGTGGCCGGGCCCCCGACAGCGTCGCGGGCATCGCCGCCAGCGCCCTGCCCAGCGTCGTCACCCTGCATGTCAGCGGCAACGGCGAGCAGGGCACCGGCACGGGCTTCGTCCTCGACCGGCAGGGCCACATCCTCACGAACAACCACGTCGTCTCGCCCGCGTCGTCCGCCGGAGAGATATCCGTCACGTTCAGCGGCGGCGAGACCGCCAAGGCGAAGCTCGTGGGCAACGACAGCGGCTACGACCTGGCCGTCGTCAAGGTGACCGGGGTCTCCGGGCTGAAGCCGCTGCCGCTGGGCAATTCGGACGCCGTCCGGGTCGGCGACCCGGTGGTGGCCATCGGCGCCCCCTTCGACCTGTCCAACACGGTGACCTCCGGGATCATCAGTGCCAAGGAGCGCCCCATCACCGCCGGGGGTGAGAAGGGCGACGGAAGCGACATCAGCTATGTGGACGCGCTCCAGACCGACGCCCCGATAAACCCCGGCAATTCCGGCGGTCCGCTGGTGGACGCCCGCGCCCGCGTCATCGGCATCAACAGCGCGATCCGCGCGGCGGACAGCGGCTCCGGCCTCGACGGCGGCCAGTCCGGATCCATCGGTCTCGGCTTCGCGATACCCATCAACCAGGGCAAGCGCGTCGCCGAGGAGCTGATCAACACGGGCAAGGCCACTCACCCCGTGATCGGCGTCAGCCTCGACATGGACTACGCGGGGGACGGCGCCCGGGTCGGCGCCAAGGCCGCCGACGGCGGTCCCGCCGTGACCACCGGCGGTCCCGGGGCCAAGGCCGGAATCAAGCCCGGGGACGTCATCACCGAGGTGAACGGCCAGCGGGTGCACAGCGGCGAGGAGCTGATCGTCAAGATCCGTGCCCACCGGCCGGGCGACCGGCTGAAGCTGACCGTGGTCCGCGGCGGCAAGGAACGGCCCGTCACGCTGGCCCTGGGCTCGGCGTCCGGCACCTGAAGGTCACCCGGAGGTACCGCCCGTACAGGTCGGGCGGGTACCGTGGGGCGGCCCGGACCCTTGACCCATCTCAGGCCAGGACGACGACGACCTCGACCCCGTCCGACCACCTCGACCCCGTCTGTGGGCACGGAGAACCGAAGGAGCAGCAAGGTGTTCAATGACGTCGGTGGCCTCGAACTGGTCACGATCGTGATCCTTGCCATTCTTGTCTTCGGTCCGGAGAAGCTGCCCAAGGTCATCCAGGACGCCTCGCGCTTCATCCGCAAGATCCGCGAGTTCTCCGAGAGCGCCAAGGAAGACATCCGCTCCGAGCTGGGCCCCGAGTTCAAGGACTTCGAGTTCGAGGACCTCAACCCCAAGGCGTTCGTCCGTAAGCAGCTGATGGACGGCGACGACGAGTACGGGCTGAAGGAGATCCGCAGCAGCTTCGACCTCCGTAAGGAGATCTCCGACGTCACGGACGCGGTGAACGGCCGGGAGTCCGACTCCGCCGCGTCGGACACACCGGCGGCTCCGGTGGCCTCCGCGAGCGGTTCCACCGGGACTCCCGATCTGCTCAAGAAGCGCGACACGCCGGATCAGCCAGTCCGGCCGCCTTTCGACGCAGACGCCACCTGAGCACCGCCTATCCCTACGAGTCGGGCACCGGGTGGCTATCCTCCATCTGTCCGGCAGTGAGGCGCCCGTCGAGGGCGGGCCGCTGCGGACGTACGAGATCGAGGAGGCGCGGGCCAGATGGAGACGACGAGTCAGGCAGGGGCGCGGAGCGCCGCCAGCTCATCCACCGCCGAGGGCTTGACCACGGGCCGCCGTACGGCCGCCGACTATCTGCGCGCATCTTTCCCCTGGTACGGACTGGACGAGGCCTTCACCGGGCCCCGCTGGCTGATGCAGGTCGGCGCCACCGCCGACGGCACCGTGCGGCACGGCGCGACGGGCCACGGCGAGGAGCCGTCGATAAGACCGGACGCGGCCAGCGTGGAGAAGGAACGCTTCGCTGTGGTCGTCACGGTGGCCACCAGCCCCGAACGCACCACCAATGACGGCAGGGGGCAGCTGGACGCCACCACGGCCGCCTCGGCGGCCTGGCTGGCCGGGGCGGGGCTGCTGTCCTCCACCTGGCCGGTGCAGCTGGACCACACCCTGCGCGACGACTGGCTGAAGCAGCAGACCGAAGCCGCGTTCGAGCTGGCCGACGATCTCGACGGGGCCGCCTGGTCGTCGCTCTCGCTGCCGGTCGACGGAGTGTCGACACCCTTCCACTACCGCGAGTCGGAGTTCGGCTGGGTGCTGGCCGGTTCGCCGGAGGGCGGGGTCCATCTGGGCGCGTACGGGCGGGGGATGAGCGCGTACGGGCTCGGCTTCTCGGTGATCGCCG
Organism: Streptomyces sp. NPDC088400; assembly: GCF_044753355.1. Classification (NCBI taxonomy): domain Bacteria; kingdom Bacillati; phylum Actinomycetota; class Actinomycetes; order Kitasatosporales; family Streptomycetaceae; genus Streptomyces; species Streptomyces sp. NPDC088400. The sequence continues at coordinate 689,265 of NZ_JBIVMZ010000001.1, forward strand.
ACATCAGGTCGTACGGCGCGTAGGCGGGCCCGCGAGGGCGGCACATCGCGGCACATCGTGCGCCCGCAGGTACACGCCGCGCGCATGGGTAAGGGGCGACCGCAATGGCGGCCGCCCCTTACCTGTGGTCCTGGTGTCCGAACGCCCGGCGGGCGCCGCGGACTCAGAACTTGTTGCGCGGGGTGACCCCCAGCGACATGCCCGACAGGCCGCGCTGCCGGCTGCCCAGCTTGGTCGCGACCTCGCGCAGCGCCGTGGCCGCCGGCGAGTCCGGGTCGGAGAGCACGATCGGCTTGCCCTCGTCGCCGCCCTCCCGCAGCCGTACGTCGATCGGGATCGCACCCAGCACCGGCACCGTGGCGCCGGTCGTCTTCGTCAGCCCCTCGGCCACCAGCTTGCCGCCGCCCGTGCCGAAGACGTCGATCATCTCGTCGCAGTGCGGGCAGGGCAGACCCGACATGTTCTCGACCACGCCGACGATCTTCTGGTGGGTCTGTACGGCGATGGAGCCGGCCCGCTCGGCGACCTCGGCCGCGGCCTGCTGCGGCGTGGTGACCACCAGGATCTCGGCGTTCGGCACCAACTGCGCCACCGAGATCGCGATGTCGCCGGTCCCCGGGGGCAGGTCCAGCAGCAGCACATCGAGATCGCCCCAGTAGACGTCCGCGAGGAACTGCTGGAGCGCGCGGTGCAGCATGGGTCCGCGCCACACCACCGGCGTGTTGCCCGGCGTGAACATGCCGATGGAGATCACCTTCACGCCGTTCGCCGACGGCGGCATGATCATGTTCTCGACCTGGGTGGGCTTGCCGTCCGCGCCGAGCATCCGGGGGACGCTGTGCCCGTAGATGTCCGCGTCGACCACGCCGACCTTCAGCCCGTCGGCCGCCATCGCCGCCGCCAGGTTGACCGTCACCGAGGATTTGCCGACCCCGCCCTTGCCCGAGGCCACCGCGTACACCCGGGTCAGTGAGCCGGGCTGGGCGAACGGCACCTCACGCTCGGCCGTCCCGCCGCGCAGCGAGGCCGCCAGCTCGCGCCGCTGCTCGTCGCCCATCACATCCAGCGTCACATCGACGCGCGTGACGCCCTCGACCCGGGCGACCGCGTCCGTCACCGTGCGCGTGATGGTGTCGCGCATCGGACAGCCGGACACCGTGAGATAGACCGTGACGGCCACCGCACCATCGGCACCGATATCCACCGATTTCACCATGCCGAGATCGGTGATCGGCCGGTGGATCTCGGGGTCGTTCACCGTCGCCAGCGCGTCGCGCACCGCTTCTTCCGCGGGGACGGCGGTTCCGTACGTGTCGGTAGCCATACGGAGATGGTACGGCGCCCCGAGCCACCGGGGAAAAATCCGTCAGCGGTCGGATTCCTCACGTCCGTGCCCGCTCTCCGTGGGGAATACGACACGGTGTTCCACCATGTCGCGCACCAGATCCTGGAGCTCGGAGCGGATCCAGTCCCTGGTCGCGACCTCTCCCACGCCGATGCGCAGAGCCGCGATCTCCCGGGTCAGGTACTCGGTGTCCGCGATCGAGCGCTCGTTCTGCTTGCGCTCCTGCTCCTGTGTGACCCGGTCCCGGTCGTCCTGGCGGTTCTGCGCCAGCAGGATCAGCGGCGCGGCGTACGAGGCCTGGAGCGAGAGCATCAGGGTCAGGAAGATGAACGGGTACGGGTCGAAGCGCAGCGGGCGCGGGGCCGCGATGTTCCAGATCACCCACACGATGATGATCAGGGTCATCCAGACGATGAAGCGGCCCGTCCCCAGGAAGCGGGCGACCCGTTCGGAGAGCCGCCCGAAGGCCTCGGGGTCGTACTCCGGCAGGAGCTTGCGCTGCGGGGCGCGCGGCTGGTCGAGCCGTACCCGGCCGCCACGCGACAGCGCGGTCGACCCGGCGCCGGAACCGGTCCTCGGGCGCTCCCGGCCGCTGCCCTCCTTGTCCTGGCGCTCAGTCGCCACCGGGCACCTCTCCCAGGTCGTGGAAACCGGCCTCGCGCCAGTCGTCCGGCAGCAGGTGGTCGAGTACGTCATCGACCGTCACCGCGCCGAGCAGCGCCCCGGTGTCGTCCACGACGGGCACCGCGACCATGTTGTACGCCGCGAGATGGCTGGTGACCTCGGGCAGCGGGGTGTCCGGGGGGAGCGGCGGCAGGTCGCTGTCCACGATCGAGCTGACGAGTGTGTACGGCGGGTCCCGCAGCAGCCGCTGGAAGTGGACCGTCCCCAGGTACTTGCCCGTCGGGGTCTCGTCCGGCGGGCGGCACACGTAGACCTGCGCCGCGAGCGCGGGGGACAGGTCCTGCTGCCGTACCCGGGCCAGCGCGTCCGCCACCGTCGCGTCCGGCCGCAGCACGATCGGATCGGTGGTCATCAGGCCGCCCGCGGTCCGCTCCTCGTACGCCATCAGCCGCCGTACGTCGGCCGCGTCGTTCGGCCGCATCAGGGTCAGCAGCCGTTCCTTGTCCGCCTCGGGCAGTTCGGAGAGCAGATCGGCCGCGTCGTCCGGGTCCATCGCCTCCAGGACATCGGCCGCGCGTTCCTCCTTGAGCTTGCCGAGGATCTCCACCTGGTCGTCCTCGGGCAGCTCCTCCAGGACGTCCGCGAGCCGGTCGTCGTCGAGGGCGGCGGCCACCTCGGCCCGCCGTTTGGGCGTCAGATGGTGCAGCGCGTTGGCGACATCGACCGGACGCAGCTGCTCGAAGGTGGCGACGAGACTCTCCGCGCCCTGCCCTTCCTCCTCCAGGGAGAAGCCGGTGACCGCCGACCACTCGACGGTCAGCGCCTCGCCCGTCCGCCGTCCGCCACCGCCCTTCCAGGGAAGGCCTCCGCGCCCGGCCATCTGCCGCAGCGCACCGCCCTTCCCGCCGCGCCGTACGAAGACCTTGTCGATCTCCCAGTCGCGGCGGGCCGGCAACTGCTGGACGGAGACGTCGACAACCGTCACCTCTTCGTCCGTCTCCACCAGCCGCACCCGGCGGTCGAGCAGCTCGCCGAGGACCAGGCGCTCCGTCGGCCGCTGCTCGAAGCGCCGTACGTTGACCACGCCCGTGGTGATCACCTGGCCCGACTCGATGCCGGTGACCCGGGTCATGGGCAGGAAGATCCGGCGTCTGCTGAGCACCTCGACGACCAGCCCGAGCAACCGCGGCGGGCGCCGGCCGACCCGCAACATCGCCACCAGGTCACGGACCCGCCCCACCTGGTCGCCGCTGGGATCGAAGACCGCCACACCGGCCAGATGGGAGACGAAGACCCTCGGGGCGACTGCTGGCATGCCGAGCGCCTCCTTGCTCCGTGCCGTCTCACTCCGTCTGGAACGTGTCGCTCATGGAATGTGTCGCTGAATGTCCCTCTATCCACAGGGATAACGGGTTCAGGCTAGCCCGTACCGCTGCGGTACGCCTTGGCGGATCCACCCGCACGCCTCCTGTACGGCTCTCTGTCGAGAGCTGCGTCCGGCCCGGGTACGCTGCGGTCTGCCACCCCCCGCGCGCGTTTGAGAGGCAGTCCGTCTTGTCCGTTCTCCCGTGGTCCGGCCGTGCCCGTAGAGCCGCTCTCGCCGCCTCGCTCTGTGTGGGACTGGCCGTGCTGCTCACCGCGTGCGGCGAGGACGAGGACCCGGACAAGGGGACGAACGGCGCCGGAAAACTCACCGCCACCCAGATCGAGAAGAAGGCACAGACGGCCGCGGACACGGCGGGCGCGGTCCGCCTCTCCGGCTCGCTGGTCAGCAAGGGCCAGACGTACAAGCTCAATATGCGGCTCAAGGAGAACGGCGGCATGGGCTCGGTCACCTCGAAGAGCAGCACGTTCCAGCTGCTGCGCATCGAGGACACCCTCTACCTGAAGGCCGACGCCGGGTTCTGGAAGCACGCGGACGACGAGTCCGGGAGCGGCAAGGGAAGCGCCGCGTCCAGCGACGAGGACGCCTCGGTCGCCGGAAAGCTTTCGGACAAGTACGTGAAGGTCCCGCAGGAGGACCCGTCGTACAAGCAGCTGAGCGGCTTCACGGACAAGAGCGTGCTGCTCGACGGGTTGCTGACGCTGCACGGCGAGCTGAGCAAGGGCGACCGCGACAGGATCGGCGGCGTACGGACCATCAAGGTCAACGGCAGTGAGGGGGCCGGCGGGACGCTGGACGTCTCGCTGGAGGGCACGCCGTACCCCCTGCAACTGGTGCGCGCGGGCGGCGCCGGGACGGTCACCCTGACCGACTGGGGCAAGGACTTCGAAGTGGAGGCGCCGACCAAGGAGCAGACCGTCGACTACGGAAGCCGGCTTCCCGGGTCGGCCGGCTGACCTGCTCCGGGGGCTCGGCCCCGGGCTCCTCGGTGGCTGCCGAGGGCTCAGCCCTGCTTCCCCTTCGTGCCCTTACTTCCCTTGCCCTTGTTCCCGCCCTTGCCGCGCCTCAGCAGCAGCCGTCCCAGCGACGCGGGCGCGGGCTCACGGGTCGTCGCCCCGGTCGGCAGCGGTACGGCCGCTCCGGAGCCCTGCGGCATCTCGGTGATCGCGTCCTGGGGCACCAGCCGCAGCACCCGGCACTCACGTGCCCAGCGTTCGGCGATGACCTCGGCGTCCGGGGCGTTGAGCCGCTTGCCCTTGAGCTCGGCGACGGCGGTCTCCCAGGCCTCGGAGCGCGGCGGGAGTTCGGTGACCGCCGCCGTCCACGCGACGAGCCGGCCGCCCTTGTCCTTGCTGCGTACGGTCACCTCGGCCGCGACGCCGTCCACGAGCCCCGGCAGCGGCTGCTCCCCGGGACCGTCCCCGACCAGCAGCGCCGCGCCCTCGTGCCAGATGTGCCAGAGCGCACGGGCCGGTTCCGAGCCACGCACCCAGATGAGGGCGGACTTCTTGGTGGCCTCCTCGACGAGCGCCTGGCCGAGCTGCGGTTCTGTCATGCGCGCAGCCTATCCAGCGGCGGGAGGTGGCGTTACGGGACTTCGGACTTACTCATCTAGAGCCATCCGTTGCGCTTGAGCGTCCGATGGATCGTCAGGCAGGTGATGCCGATCGCGACGAGCACCATCGGGTAGCCGAACCGCCACTCCAGCTCCGGCATGTGCTTGAAGTTCATGCCGTAGATCCCGCAGACGGCCGTCGGCACGGCGATGATGGCCGCCCAGGACGTGATCTTGCGCATGTCCTCGTTCTGGGCGACCGTCGCCTGTGCCAGATTCGCCTGGAGGATCGAGTTGAGCAGTTCGTCGAAGCCGATGACCTGCTCATGCACCCGGGCCAGGTGGTCGGCGACATCGCGGAAGTACTTCTGGATGTCCGGGTCGATCAGTCGCATCGGCCGCTCGCTCAGCAGCTGCATCGGCCGCAGCAGCGGCGAGACGGCCCGCTTGAACTCCAGCACCTCACGCTTGAGCTGGTAGATCCGCCCGGCGTCCGAGCCGCGCGGCCCGCCCTTCGCCGGCGCCGAGAACACATCGATCTCGACCTCGTCGATATCGTCCTGCACGGCCGCCGCCACCGCGACGTACCCGTCGACGACATGGTCGGAGATGGAGTGCAGCACGGCCGAAGGCCCTTTGGCGAGCAACTCGGCGTCCGACTCCAGGCGGTGGCGGAGATTGCGCAGCGAACCCCTCCCGCCGTGCCGGACGGTGATGACGAAGTCGCGGCCGGTGAAGCACATGACCTCGCCGGTGTCGACCACCTCGCTGGTCGCGGTCAGTTCGGTGTGCTCGACGTAGTGGATCGTCTTGAAGACCGTGAACAGAGTGTCGTCGTACCGCTCCAGCTTGGGCCGCTGGTGCGCGTGCACCGCGTCCTCCACCGCCAGCGGGTGCAGTCCGAACTCGGCCGCGATACCGGCGAATTCCTCCTCGGTCGGCTCGTGGAGGCCGATCCAGGCGAAGCCGCCGCCCTCGCGCACACGCAGCATCGCCTCGTGCGGGGTGACGCAGGGATCGTTCATGACCCGCCGGCCCTCGCGGTAGACCGCGCAGTCGACGACGGCGCTCGACGCGGACGGGTCACGGGTCGCGTCGTACGTGTCGTACTTGCTGTACGCGGCGCTGTTCTTGCGCAGGGACGGGCGGACCGCTTCTCGCAGGTCACGGATCATCGACATGGCGGGCTCCTTCACGCAGAAGCCGTCGGCGAGGCGTGGCACAGCCCGGAATGAGGACGTGACGCATACGTCCGCAAAGCGGGCGGCACCGCGGGTTCGCGGTGACGGCGTTCGCTACAGACAGGCACAAACGCAAGCAAATGAGAGAAGTGCTCTTCCGCTGTGCGGATGCCGTGAGCCTGGACGAATGAGACGGGAAACCGTCAGGCCGACGCGGAGATAATTCGTGCGGAAGAGCGGCTGGTACTGGCCGGGTGACTTCGATCCACCGCAGCCCCACCTCCTCCGGCCGGTCCCCCGTGGGGGATGACGTGATGTCGGGACTGGAGAGCAACGCTTCTGCGTGCTGTCCCAACCAGCGCCCAAGACTAACAGCTGGGCGAGAGTCAATCTCTCCTCTTGCCCAATCCTTAACCGATCTATGCTCCCCGCATGGAAGAAATTCTTGGTCTGGTCGAAGCCCGGCTACGTACGGCGCTGGGAGCCCCGGACGCGCGCGCCGCGGTGACTTTCCTGGGGACGGACCGCATCGAGGTGCTGCGCTTCCTGGACCCGGAAGACACGGCCGATGTGGTGAGGTACGCCACTCTCGGGATGGCGGCGCAGCCGATGACCGACCCGTCGGAGATGCTCGCCGATCCAGAGCGAGGGCCGCGCGCCGAGCTGGTGCTTTCGGTACGGGCCGGGCTCGCCGACACCGACCGGGTGCTGCGCCCGCTGGCCGTGCTGGCCGCGTCTCCGCAGGTGGAGGGAGTGATCGTGGCTCCGGGCAGTTCGCTGGACCTCGGGGAGCCGCTGTGGCCGGGGGCGCCGTTCAGCTCCGTACTGGTCGGGGAGCCCGGCGGGCTGGTGGCGGACCTGGAACTGGACGAGCCCCTGGAGCCGGTGCGGTTCCTGCCACTGCTGCCGATGACACCGAACGAGGCGGCGTGGAAACGGGTCAGGGGCGCGCAGGAGCTTCAGGAGCGTTGGCTGGCGCACGGTACGGATCTGCGCGATCCGCTGCGCCGGTCCGTGGTGCTGGACTGACGCGGCGGAAGCGGCGAGGGGCGGCCGGGTCGGTCGGCGAAGGGCGAGGGGCGGCCGGGTCAGTCGGCGAGGACCGGGACGCTGTCCTCGGTGGCGTGGACCGGCTGGAGTTCCTTCGCCTCGTGGCCCAGCGCGGCACGCCTGACCCCGACGATGACGGCGCCCACGACCGCCGCCGCGGCGGCGACCACGAACGGGATGTGGATATCGCTCCACTCCTCGATCTTCGGTGCGAGGAAGGGCGCGGCGGCCGCCGCGAACCAGCGGACGAAGTTGTAGCCCGCGCTCGCCACCGGCCGGGGCGCGTCCGAGACGTCCAGTGCCAGCTCGGTGAAGACGGTGTTGTTCAGGCCGATGAAGGCACCGGAGACGATCGTCCCCACGATGGCCGTGGTGTGGTTCCCGTACCCGAGGACCAGCAGGTCGACGGCGAGCAGGACGAGCGAGCCGCCCAGCACCTTGAGCGATCCGAAGCGTGACTGGAGTCGCGGGGCGACGAGTACGGAGAAGACCGCGAGCAGCACACCCCAGGCGAAGAAGACCGCGCCCGACTTATAGGGCGTCATGTTCAGTACGAACGGTGTGAAGGCCAGCACGGTGAAGAAGGCGTAGTTGTAGAAGAACGCCGAGGCGGCAGCCGACGCGAGTCCGCCGTGCCCGAGTGCCTTGAGCGGATCGAGCAGCGAGGTCTTACGCGTGGGCCTGGGCTGTTCCTTGAGCAGCGCCGCAATGCAGACGAAGCCGATGGCCATCAGGGCCGCCGTGCCGAAGAACGGGTAGCGCCAGCTGGCGTCGCCGAGCAGGGCCCCCAGCAGCGGCCCGCAGGCCATGCCGAGGCCGAGGGCCGATTCGTAGAGCAGGATCGCCGCGGCGCTGCCGCCGGCCGCCGCCCCGACGATGACGGCGAGCGCGGTCGAGACGAAGAGTGCGTTGCCCAGCCCCCAGCCGGCCCGGAAACCGACCAGTTCCGCTACGGAGGACGACGTACCGGACAGACCGGCGAAGACGACCACCACGGCCAGTCCGGCGAGCAATGTCCTGCGGCCGCCGATCCGGCTGGACACCCAGCCCGTGAGCAGCATGGCGACGGCGGTGATCAGGAAGTACGAGGTGAAGAGCAGCGAGACCTGACTGGGCGTGGCCTCCAGCCCCTTGGCGATGGACGGCAGGATCGGGTCCACCAGTCCGATGCCCATGAAGGCGACGACGGACGCACCGGCCGTGGCCCATACGGCCTTCGGCTGACGGAGCAGGCCGCCTGCTCCCGCTCCTTCGTCGAACGGATCCTCTCCGCGCATGAGGCAGGTCCTCACTCTCAGCTAGATGGTCGGGCAGATCGTTGGGATATACACACGATAAGTTAGCTTCGCTAATAAGTGCAAGTTACATCTATATCGGTCCGTCTCCTCCCGGGCCGGACGGGTGATCGTCCTTGACGCGGCGACGACCGGGGAGGACCGTGGGGCGCTATGAGGGGCGAACCCAGTTGCCCGAAGTGTGGTGGCCGGGTCAGGGCGCCCGGCCTCTTCGCCGACACCTGGCAGTGCGGCGCCCATGGCACGGTGTACCCGCTGCAACCCGTGATACCGCCCAGCGTCGAGGCCCTCGATGTCGTCGTGCAGCGCGCGCGCGTCCCGGTCTGGATGCCCTGGCCGCTGCCCGTCGGCTGGCTGTTCAGCGGAGTGGCGTACGCGGGCGATGACCGCAGCGGAGGCCGCGCCACCGCCGTCGCCTGCTCGGGTCCCGGTCCGCTCGGCGGCCCGGGTGAACTGCTGCTGATCGCCGAGGAGCCCGGCGTCGGGCTCGGGGCGCGCTACGCGGGGATCGACGGCCCGGACCCGGGTCCCGGTATCTGTGTCGACAAGCCACCGCAGGTCAAACTCCTGGCCGCGGGCCGGCCGACCCCGCTCTGGCATATCGCCGACGCCCCGCAGGACCGCGCGGTGTTCGCGGGCGAGGCGCTCGGGCTGTGGCTGTGGGCGATCGTCTGGCCGGAGCAGTCGGGGCTGCTCCTGTACGACGAATTGGTGCTGACCGATCTGCGGGACGCGGGCGCGGAGGTGGAACTGCTGCCCTGCGGGGCGCTGTCGCCGAGACTGCTGTCCTGACGGGACCCCGCCCGAGGCCCCGCGGCCTCGGCCGTGCGTACCCGTGGTGCCGCGCGTGTACCGTCCGGGCCGGTGTCGGGGCCGTACGGACGTGCCGTTACCCTTTCAGCGTCTGCTCTGTCCGCCCCGAGCCCCCGGAGCCCGCGTCGTGCGAATCGACCTGCACACCCACTCCACGGCCTCGGACGGTACGGACACCCCCGCCGAGCTGGTCCGTAACGCGGCCGCCGCCGGGCTCGACGTCGTCGCGCTGACCGACCACGACTCCACCCGGGGTCATGCCGAGGCGATCGCCGCGCTCCCCGGGCTCGACCGGCCCCTCACGCTGGTCACCGGCGCCGAACTCTCCTGCCGGATCGACGGCGTCAGCCTGCACATGCTCGCGTACCTCTTCGACCCGGACGAGCCGGAGCTGCTGAGCGAGCGCGAGCTGGTACGGGACGACCGTGTCCCGCGAGCCAGGGAGATGGTGCGCAAGCTCCAGGAGCTGGGCGTCCCGATCACCTGGGAGCAGGTGACGCGTATCGCGGGCGACGCTTCCCTCGGCCGCCCGCACGTCGCCACCGCCCTCGTCGAACTGGGTGTCGTCGAGACCGTCTCCGACGCCTTCACGGCCGAGTGGCTCGCCGACGGCGGACGTGCGTTCGCGGAGAAGCATGAACTGGACCCCTTCGAGGCGATCCGCCTGATCAAGGCGGCCGGCGGAGTCAGCGTGTTCGCGCACCCGCAGGCCGTCAAGCGCGGCCAGGTCGTGCCGGAGTCGGCGATCGCGCGGCTCGCCGCCGCGGGCCTCGACGGCATCGAGGTCGACCACATGGACCATGACGAGCCGACCCGGACCCGGCTGCGCTCCCTGGCGGCCGAGCACGGGCTGCTGACCACCGGTTCCAGCGATTACCACGGCAGCCGGAAGTCCGTGGAGCTCGGTGCGTGGACCACCGATCCGGAGATCTACGGCGAGATCACCCGGCGCGCGTCCGGCGCGTTCCCGGTGCCGGGTGCGGGCGGAGACGCGTAAGCGTCCGGCGTACCCCTCGTCCTCCCCCTCTCGCAAGGCGCTTCACCCGTGTTCGACTTCGCCGTCTTCGGATCTCTTTTCCTCACCCTCTTCGTGATCATGGACCCTCCCGGGATCACGCCAATCTTTCTCGCCCTGACCTCCGGCCGGCCCGCCAAGGTCCAGCGCGCCATGGCCTGGCAGGCGGTGGCCGTCGCCTTCGGTGTGATCACCGTCTTCGGCCTGCTCGGGCAGCAGATCCTGGACTACCTCCATGTCTCCGTCCCCGCGCTGATGATCGCCGGCGGTCTGCTCCTGCTGCTCATCGCGCTGGATCTGCTGACCGGGAAGTCCGACGAACCCCAGCAGACGAAAGACGTCAATGTGGCGCTCGTGCCGCTGGGCATGCCGCTGCTCGCGGGACCCGGTGCGATCGTGTCCGTCATCCTCGCCGTGCAGCACGCCGAAGGGGCGGCCGGACAGGTCTCGGTCTGGGCGGCGATCGTCGCGATGCATGTCGTGCTCTGGCTGACCATGCGCTACTCGCTGGTGATCATCCGGCTGATCAGGGACGGGGGCGTGGTGCTGGTGACCCGGCTCGCCGGGATGATGCTCTCGGCGATCGCCGTGCAGCAGATCATCAACGGGGTCACCCAGGTCGTACAAGGTGCCTGACCGGGTGTGCGACAGGCAGCGCCCCTGTACGAGTGATCCGTGCAGGGGCGCTTCGTCAATCGCGTCGAGGTGGTACTCGACCGAGGCAGTGCGTAAGGGTTATGAGGCCGGGGATTCGGCCGGTCGGATGTAGATGCGCTGGCCTATCGAGGCGGCCTGCTGCACGATCCGATTGACGGAGGCGGCGTCTACGACGGTGCTGTCCACGGCGGAGCCGTCAACATCGTCAAGTCGCATGATTTCGAAGCGCACGGGCTTCTCCCTTCGTCCGATCCTCCTGCTGGAGAACTACTGGAGAGCTGGTGAGCGGCAGGTGAACCCGCCGTTACCTCTCTCTCCAACGGGTTGCCCTCTGCAAACATTCCCTACGCTAAGGAAATTTTTCGGCTGACTAAGTACTGGCGGGTACGTTGCGGCCGTACTGGCGGGTACGGTGTCGTCCACAGAGAATGAACCGCGTATGAACGAGGCAGAGATCAACCCAGAAGTCATCGAGATCGGCGCCCGTCTGGAACGCACCAATGAGTTGCTCCAGCGCATGCTCGCCGAGGTCGCCAAGACTCCGTCCACTCATGCCATCTTCGTCGACGCCGGTTACGTCTATGCTGCGGCCGGGTTGCTTGTAGCGGGCACCGAAGACCGGCGTTCCTTCGACCTCGACGCCGAGGGGCTGATCGAGGCCTTCATCGACAAGGCCAGGATCATCTTCGCGGACAGCCGGCTGCTGCGGGTCTACTGGTACGACGGCGCCAGGCGCCGTATCCACACCCCCGAGCAGCAGTCCATCGCGGAACTGCCCGACGTCAAGGTCCGGCTCGGCAATCTCAACGCCAACAACCAGCAGAAGGGCGTCGACTCCCTGATCCGGACGGATCTCGAATCGCTCGCCCGGCACCGCGCCATCAGCGACGCGGCCCTGGTCGGCGGGGACGAGGACCTGGTGTCGGCGGTCGAGGCCGCCCAGGGGTACGGCGCCCGGGTCCACCTCTGGGGTATCGAGGCGGGGGAAGGGCGCAATCAGGCCGAGCCGCTGCTGTGGGAGGTCGACAGCCAGCGCACCTTCGAACTGGACTTCTGCAAGCCGTACGTCACCCGGCGTCCGGTCACCACGTACGAGCACGAGGGCGAGCCGCCGCCCAACCGCGACCAGGTCCGTTTCATCGGCGCGCAGATCGCGGCGACCTGGCTGGTGGAGCGGGGCCGGGACGCGATGGCCGAGCTGCTGCCGGGACATCCGTACCTGCCGGGGCCGGTGGATCAGGATCTGCTGATCGAGGCGGAGAAGCTGCTCCAGCGGTCGCTGCGGGGCCATGCGATGCTGCGGCGATCGCTGCGGGACGGTTTCTGGCAGCACTTGCAGGCCCAGTACTGAGCCCGCAAGTGCCGAGTACGGAGTCCGCAAGTGCCACCCGTAGCTGCACGTGCCGCTCAGTAGGCGCCGTCCCAGAATTCCGTCAGCGCGGCGGCGGTCTCCAGCGGCCGGTCGGTGTTGGGAGAGTGCTGCGCGCCCGCGACGACCGTCCTGCGGGCCCTGAGCCGCGTCGCCATCGAATCGAACAGCGTCACCGGCCAGGTGTCGTCGCGCTCGCCCGACACCACGTGCTTGGGCAGCGGCTGTACGGCGGCCAGCTCGTCCACCCGGTCCGGCTCCGTGGTCAGCTGCCGGCCGGTGGCGATCAGCTGGACCGGATTGGTCCGCAGCCAGCGCCCGCGCAGACCGGAGCCGTCGACCGGCGTCTCCTCCGGGGGATCCATCGCTCGCATGGCCTCCCAGACCTGCTCCATCGTCATGGTCGCGAGCGCGTCGCCGAGCATCTTCAGTCGCTGCCGCTGGAGCTCGGAGACCTGTGCGGGCCCCGAGGACATCAGCGTCAGCGAGAGGAACGGGCTCCGTTCGGTCAGCACGGCGGCGCGGGCGATCTGGCCGCCGAGCGAGTGCCCGAGAAGATGCACGGGAGTGTCGAGCGCCGCTGCCTGTGCGAGCACATCCGCCGCCAACTCACCCTGGTTGTAAGCCTCTTGGGTGTCCGGTCCCTCGGTCTCGTACTGTCCTCGGCCATCCACGGCGACGGCTCGGTAGCCGGACTCGGTGAGCGGCTCCAGCAGCGCGATGAAGTCCTCCTTGCTGCCGGTGTACCCGGGTAGCAGGAGTACGGTCCCCTGCGGCACCCCGGTCGGCCGTGCGTCGAGCACGGCGAACCGCCCGCGACGGGTCGTCAGGGTGCGGGCGTGGGCACAGGGGGGCGGGGTGAAGGTGGGCGGCCGACTCATGCGACGAGGCTAACCGCGCCCCCGCGAGCCCGGCGCCGCGCCCCCGGTGCTCCCGGCGTACGCCGACGGCCCGGCACCCCTGTGGGGCGACGGGCCGTCGGGCGGTGCGTCCGTACGTCGGGCTCCGTACGGCGGTGCCGTACATCAGCGCTCGTACGTCAGCGTTCGTACGTGAGCTGTCGGCTGTCAGCTCTCGGTCTTGGCCGGTGCCGTACGGGCACGGCGGCGGCGCGGCTTGGCCGGGGCCTCCGCTTCCGGTGCCTCCGTGGCCTCCACGGCCTCCGCCGCCTCGGCGGCGGGCTTGGCGACGCGTGTACGGCGACGGGGCTTCGACTCCGCGACGGGGGCCTCGGCCGTTTCGGCCGTGGCTTCCGCGGCGTCGGCCTTGGGCTTGGCGACCCGGGTGCGGCGGCGCGGCTTGGTCTCGACGGCCGGGGCTTCGGCGGGGGCCTCGGCAGGTGCTTCGACCACCGCGGCCGACTCGACCGTCTCCGCCACGTCGGCCGCGGGCTTCGCGGCACGGGTGCGGCGGCGGCGCGGCTTGGCCGGGGCCTCGGCCTCCGGCTCCTCGGCCACCGGCTCGGCCGGAACCTCGGTGCCCGGGGTCTCCAGGACCGGCGCGCCGGTCGCGGGAGCGGCCACGGCACCGCGCGTACGCCGGCGGCGGCGCGGGGTGCGCGGCTCGGCCGACTGCTCCGCGCCGTCCGGGCCGTTCACCGGCTCCACGGCCGGGACCTGCTGGTCCGTGGCGTCCAGCGGGGTCCCGCCGCGGGTGCGGCGGCGCTGGCGCGGGGTGCGCGTGCGGGCCGGGCGCTCTTCCCGTACCGCGGTGGCGGCGGACTTGCGGCCACGGCCGCCCGTCTCACCGAGGTCCTCCACCTGCTCCGCCGAGAGACCGGCGCGCGTGCGCTCCGCTCGCGGCAGGACGCCCTTGGTCCCGGCGGGAATGCCGAGCTCCTCGAACAGGTGCGGGGAGGTGGAGTACGTCTCCGGCGGGTTCGGAAAGCCGAGGTTCAGCGCCTTGTTGATCAGCTGCCAGCGCGGGATGTCGTCCCAGTCGACGAGCGTGACGGCCGTACCCGAGGCGCCCGCGCGGCCGGTGCGGCCGATGCGGTGGAGGTAGGTCTTCTCCTCCTCCGGCGACTGGTAGTTGATGACGTGGGTCACGCCCTCGACGTCGATACCGCGCGCGGCGACGTCGGTGCAGACCAGCACGTCCACCTTGCCGTTGCGGAAGGCGCGCAGCGCCTGCTCGCGGGCGCCCTGGCCCAGGTCGCCGTGGACCGCGCCGGAGGCGAAGCCGCGCTGGGCGAGCTGGTCGGCGATGTCGGCGGCCGTCCGCTTCGTACGGCAGAAGATCATCGCGAGTCCGCGGCCCTCGGCCTGGAGGATGCGTGCGACCATCTCCGGCTTGTCCATGGAGTGGGCGCGGTAGATCCGCTGCGTCGTGTTGGCGACGGTCGCGCCCTCGTCGTCCGGCGAGGTGGCGCTGATGTGCGTGGGCTGCGACATGTAGCGGCGGGCGAGGCCGATGACCGCGCCCGGCATGGTCGCGGAGAACAGCATCGTCTGGCGCTTGGCCGGCAGCAGCTGGATGATCTTCTCGACATCCGGCAGGAAGCCCAGGTCGAGCATCTCGTCGGCCTCGTCCAGGACGAGCCCGCGCACATGCGCGAGGTCGAGCTTCTTCTGGCCCGCGAGGTCCAGCAGCCGGCCCGGGGTGCCGACGATCACATCGACGCCCTTCTTGAGGGCCTCGACCTGGGGCTCGTAGGCACGGCCGCCGTAGATCGCCAGCACACGGACGTTACGGACCTTGCCGGCCGTCAGCAGGTCGTTGGTGACCTGCTGGCACAGCTCGCGGGTGGGGACGACCACCAGGGCCTGCGGGGCGTTCGTCAGCTGCTCGGGCACGGCCCGGCCGGACTCGACGTCCGCGGGGACGGTGACGCGCTCCAGGAGCGGCAGGCCGAAGCCGAGCGTCTTGCCCGTGCCGGTCTTGGCCTGTCCGATGACGTCCTTGCCGGACAGTGCGACCGGGAGGGTCATCTCTTGGATGGGGAACGGAGACAGGATGCCGACGGCTTCTAGCGCTTCGGCTGTCTCGGGGAGGATTCCGAGGTCTCGGAAAGTCGTAGTCAGGGTGCTGCCTCTTCTGTGAGACGCGGCGCGAGGCGAACGCTGGGGGTCGTACCGCACCTGGGTACTCGGCCGGCCGTGGATTGGCCGGATGGCGCGGGACCACTGCCGTCGCTCGAGCGTCGTGCCGCTGAGGGGGCCCCTCATCTTGCGGGTCGTACGCAGCTGTGCGCACGGTCCGCGCGGAGGGCGGTCGGGGCGGAGCCGATCGGGCCACCGACCGGGCATCCTCGTGGGGCCTGTCCGAGGGAAACCCCTCGGGCAGACACTGCGATGGCCCGCCGAAAAATCGGCAGGCGCATTATCACTGTACCCCGGAATCGCGCATGTGTGTCGGGCGAATTCGTCGGAACGGTGTGACAGCTGCGTCTGACCAGGCCCTTACGGGGTGTGGCGGGCGGGCTATTCTGCGGTTCATGGAGACGCCCGACAACGCCACCGCACCCGCATCAGCAGCCGAGGAACCCACGGGGATCGCCGCCCAGGACTGGGCCACGGCCTCAGCAGATCCGCAGTACCACGCCGCCGTCGTGGACCTGCTCGGAGCGCTGGCCTACGGCGAGCTGGCGGCCTTCGAGCGGCTCGCCGAGGACGCCAAGCTCGCGCCGACCCTGGCCGACAAGGCCGCGCTGGCGAAAATGGCCGCCGCGGAATTCCATCATTTCGAACAGCTGAATGACCGACTGCGCGCGATCGACGTCGAGCCGACCGGTGCGATGGAGCCGTTCGCGAAGGCTCTCGACGATTTTCACCGCCAGACAGCGCCCTCGGACTGGCTGGAGGGCCTCGTCAAGGCGTACGTCGGTGATTCCATCGCCAGTGACTTCTACCGCGAGGTGGCCGCCCGGCTGGACACCGACAGCCGTGCTCTGGTGCTGTCCGTGCTGGACGACACGGGACACGGCAATTTCGCGGTGGAGAAGGTGCGTGCCGCGATCGATGCGGAGCCCCGGGTCGGCGGACGGCTCGCGCTCTGGGCACGCCGCCTGATGGGCGAGGCGCTCTCGCAGGCGCAGCGCGTGGTCGCCGAGCGGGACGCGCTCTCCACGATGCTGGTGGGCGGGGTGGCCGACGGGTTCGACCTCGCGGAGGTCGGCCGGATGTTCTCCCGGATCACCGAGGCGCACACCAAGCGGATGGCGGCGCTCGGTCTGGCCGCCTGACCGGAAGCCGGAAGCCGGAAGCCGGGGGATCGGACGGCCGTACGGCCTGCCTGGCGCACCGCTGATGTGACCTACGACCGGACCGGGCCGTACATCACATCGCCGGTGCGTCAGGGATCAGGACGGCATGGCTCCGTGGTGCAGTCGGCGGCGGCTCGCCGGGCGGATCAGCAGCGACAGCAGCACCGCTCCCACCAGCAGGGCGCCGGCGAGCGTCGCCAGGACGTGGCCGGCCCCGAGCGCCATGTGCGTCACATACGCACCGAATACGGCACCGACCGGGCCCGCGGTGAACACCGTCCTGTGGGCAGGAAGCCGGTGGGACAGCCGGTGGGCCGCTGCCCACGAGAGACCGAGTCCGAGCAGGACCGATCCAAGGACTTCCCAGATCACTGCTGATCACCTCACGACGCCGGGTTGGCACTGTGGTCAGGGCCTTGTGCGGCCCAGCACGTCACTACCCGTAGCGCGGTGAGCGCAACCCTCCGGAGGTCCCCGGAGGGGGCGACTCCGCGCACAGCGAAAACGCGGGTGGCGGTGGCAGGCGTCCGCGCCGCCACGTCCCGGGGCCGGCTGCGCGGGACGCCCCCGGGGAGGACAGCGGAATGGCCCGGCGGGAATCCCGCCGGGCCATTCCGGATGTCAGTGACGACAGTCATGACAGTGACTACAGCGCGCCGAATCCGACCCGCCGTGTCGTCGGCTCACCGATCTCCACATACGCGACCCGCTCGGCCGGTACGAGGACCTTGCGCCCCTTGTCGTCCGTGAGGCTGAGCAGCTGTGCCTTGCCGGCCAGCGCGTCGGCCACGGCGCGCTCGACCTCCTCGGCGGACTGCCCGCTCTCCAGAACGATCTCCCGGGGCGCGTGCTGCACGCCGATCTTGACCTCC
The DNA here is from genome assembly GCF_044753355.1 of Streptomyces sp. NPDC088400. Classification (NCBI taxonomy): domain Bacteria; kingdom Bacillati; phylum Actinomycetota; class Actinomycetes; order Kitasatosporales; family Streptomycetaceae; genus Streptomyces; species Streptomyces sp. NPDC088400. Next base: position 706,629 of record NZ_JBIVMZ010000001.1, read on the forward strand.
ACGGCTATGTCCCTCCGAACGGTCGCGTTGCGCGGTCAGCCGCGCGGTACGCAGCACACATTAGCCCGGAGAGACCACGTGGAAGACGCCGAGGTGAACGCCCGCAGCGAACACGCGCCTTCAGTGCTGCTCGGTGCCGTGCAGCGGGAAGCCGGCGATACCGCGCCAGGCCAGCGAGGTGAGGAGGCTGACGGCCCGCTCGCGGGGGATGGCGGACTCGCTGGAGAGCCAGTAGCGGGCCACCACCTGGGAGACGCCGCCCAGACCCACGGCCAGCAGCATGGACTCCTCCTTGGAGAGCCCGGTGTCCTCGGCGATCACGTCGGAGATCGCCTCGGCGCACTGGAGCGCGACCCGGTCCACGCGCTCGCGCACCGCGGGCTCGTTCGTCAGGTCCGACTCGAAGACCAGGCGGAACGCACCGCCCTCGTCCTCGACGTAGGCGAAGTAGGCGTCCATGGTCGCCTCGACGCGCAGCTTGTTCTCCGTCGTGGACGCGAGCGCCGTACGGACCGCCTGGAGCAGGCTCTCGCAGTGCTGGTCGAGCAGGGCGAGGTACAGCTCCAGCTTCCCTGGGAAGTGCTGGTAGAGAACAGGCTTGCTGACTCCGGCACGCTCGGCGATGTCGTCCATCGCCGCCGCGTGGTACCCCTGCGCGACGAACACTTCCTGTGCCGCGCCCAGCAGCTGGTTGCGTCGGGCGCGACGCGGCAGGCGCGTGCCTCGCGGGCGCGCTGCCTCGGTCTGCTCTATGGCTGTCACGCCGCCTCCCAAAAATTCGTTCCGTGCGCGCTGTGCGCCGCTCCGCCATCGTACTTTTGGGTAACGCGACTGTGCGTGGCGAGTGCGCACAATTTCACGGACCGGACGGGTGTGGTAATGACTGTCGCCGGTTCAGCGGCTCAGCGGTAGTCCTCGTCCTCGTCCGGTTCGACGGACCGTGCCTGTTCGGCCGCGTCTCCCTCGCTGGCCGTGGCCGGGTCGATCTTGGTGAGCGGTTCGTCGCCGTGCCGCCGTACGTCCGCGAGCTGCTCGGCGGCGTCGGCTTCGGGGACCTCCTCCGCCAGCTCGGCGTCCTCGCCGTTGGTCTCGAAGGTCTCGGGGTCCGTGGGGTCGACCGGCATGCAGTGCCCTTTCTCTTCGCGATGGAAGGGGGGCCGGGGCGCGCGCCCCTCTTCCCGAGCCTAGGAGCCGGGGATCCAGGGCGCCAGGCGGCCTGTGACCGCGAACACACGATTCCGGACGTGATCATCTCGTAACATTGCCGCATGTCGTCGACCGAACTGCCGGAAACCATCGCCGCCGCCGTGGCTCCGAAGGTGAGCACCGTACGGGTCGCGGAGGGGGAGACGCTCCGTTCCGTGACGCTTCCCGGGCTGACGCTGACGGTACGGTCGCGGCCCGCGAACCGCACCGGAGCGGCGCCCGCGCTGTACATCCACGGGCTCGGCGGGTCTTCGCAGAACTGGTCGGCGATGATGCCGTTCCTGGCGGACCGGGTCGACGGCGAGGCCGTCGACCTGCCCGGTTTCGGGGACTCGCCGCCGCCGGACGACGGCAACTACTCCGTCACCGGTCATGCCCGCGCGGTGATCCGGCTGCTGGACGCGGGCGGACGTGGTCCCACGCATCTGCTCGGCAACTCACTCGGAGGGGCCGTCGCCACCCGCGTCGCGGCCGTCCGTCCCGATCTTGTGCGGACTCTCACACTGGTCTCGCCCGCGCTGCCGGAGATCCGGGTGCAGCGCACCGCCGTGCCCACCGCGCTGCTCGCGGTGCCCGGTGTGGCCTCGCTGTTCTGGCGGTTGACGAGGGACTGGACGGCGGAGCAGCGCACCCGCGGGATGATGTCGCTCTGTTACGGAGACCCCACGTCGGTCAGCGAGGAGGAACTGCGCCACGCGGCGCAGGAGATGGAGCGCAGGCTTCAACTGCCGTATTTCTGGGACGCGATGACCTGCTCGGCTCGCGGTATCGTCAACGCGTACACGCTCGGCGGTCAGCACGGACTGTGGCGGCAGGCCGAGCGGGTGCTGGCGCCGACGCTGCTGGTCTACGGCGGGCGGGACCAACTCGTTTCGTACCGCATGGCCCGTAAGGCGGCGGCCGCGTTCCGTGACTCCCGGCTGCTGACTCTCCCGGACGCCGGACATGTTGCCATGATGGAGTATCCACGGCAGGTCGCCCAGGCCTGCCGGGAGCTCATCGACGACTACGACAGGGGCTGATCCCGGGCGTGGGACGACATAGCCGCAGAGGCCCCGTACCCCAGGGCTCGCAGGGCACCGCCGGGCTCGCGCCCGGTGACCCGGAGCCGGAGGAACCGGGCCAGGGCCGGCGCAGGCGGTCGGAAGCCGGGCAGGACACCGAGCGGCAGGCGGCTGCCGTGCGGGAGACCCCCGCGCGGGGAACTCCCGTACAGGGAACCCCGGCACAGGGCACCCCCGCGGTCGGTGCCCCCGGCCGTGGGACTCCCGGTCGCGGAACTCCCGCGCAGGACACCCCCGTACGTGGCGTGCCGCAGGCGCAGGCGCGCGGTGGGCATCCCGAGCAGCGTGAGTCCGGCGGTGGGTGGGGCTCCGAACAGCGTTACGGCGACCGGCCGGGCGCCGCGCGGGGGCCCGCGGTTCCGCCGCGGCAGAAGCGGCAGCCGACGGCCGGTTCGCCGTTGATACCGGGACCGCGACGGGAGTTCGTCGACGCGTTCGACTCCGATGCCTTCGACGCTCCGTCCTCGGAGCTCGCGGAGGGCGCCTCGGGCTCGTCCCCGGGGGCCGCGCGGACCCTGTCGCGCGAGTCCGCTCCGTTCGCTTCGTCCTCCACCGTCGATGACCGTGAAGCCGATGACCGTGAATACGGCGACCGTGAAAACGAGCGGGCGGGCGGCCTGGGCGGTGACCGGGGCGGCGACGGTATCGACGGCGGCCCGGACACCGATCCCGATGCGGAGCAGCCCGCCAAGGGCGGCAAGGGCCGCGCCTTCACCGGGATCGCAGCCGCCGCGGTGACCACCGTCCTCGCCGTCGTCGTGGCCGGGCAGGTCACGGAGGGCGGCAGTGACGGGGACAAGTCCGGCGCTCGGGCGGCCGGTGGAGTCGACCGCGGCGTCGAGGGTGATGAAGCCTCCCGCTCGGTGGGCGGAGAGGGGCCGAAGCAGCGCGAGGCACCGGTCAAGCCCGCCACGTACGCGCAGTTGATGACCGAACAGTTCCCGCTCGACCCGGAGTTGAAGGCGTCGGGTGGTTTCGCCGCCGTTCCCGGTCTCGACAAGGCGCCCGGCAAGGGGCAGAAGTTCCGCTACCGCGTGGACGTCGAGAAGGGCCTCGGCCTCGACGGCACGCTGTTCGCGGACGCCGTCCAGAAGACCCTGAACGACGACCGGAGCTGGGCGCACAACGGCGCCATGACCTTCGAACGGATCTCCAGCGGCCGGCCCGACTTCGTGATCACGCTGGCCAGCCCGGGGACCACGGCCTTCTGGTGCGAGAAGTCCGGTCTGGACACGACCGTCGACAACGTGTCCTGCGACTCCGCCTCGACCGAACGCGTCATGATCAACGCCTATCGCTGGGCGCAGGGAGCGGAGACCTTCGGCGCCAAGGCGATGTTCCCGTACCGGCAGATGCTCATCAACCACGAGGTCGGACACCGGCTCGGGCACAACCATGTGAGCTGCCAGACCCCCGGCACGCTCGCCCCGGTGATGCAGCAGCAGACGAAGTCGCTGGATATCGAGGGGATCCAGTGCAAGCCGAATCCCTGGGTCTTTCCCGGCAGTTGAGGCGAGCCGCAGTCCCGGTAGCTGAGACGGCCGTCTCGTCGCGCGTCGGCCGTTCCCTCTCGCCGTAGATCCCCGCGCCGGGCGTACTGAGTCCGTACGCGGGCGCGCGGCATGGCAGGTCTCTGTTTTCTTCCTCTCGGTCGCCGCTTCTCGTGCGGGCACCGGGCGTCAGCGCCCCTGTTCCTGGCCTACCGGCTTGTTCCTGGCTTTCCGCCCTGTTGGGAACACCGCCTGCCCTGTTGAACTCTGCCCGCGAGGCCACCGAGGGCCGCGCAGCCCATCGAGAGGCTTCCTCCCATGCGTCGTCCGTCCATCAGATCCCGCCGTTCGGCACGCACCGCACTCCCCAAGGAAGTGGCCGTAGTTTGACGTCGCGTAACGAGAACGCTCGGTAGCGCGACAGAACGCCACCGACGCGGGAAAGTTACGTGCATTCACCCCTTCTGGTGGTGGGGGGGGGGGCCCCGGCCCCGGCCCCCCCCCCCCGCGCGAGGGGGGTGGCGCGCCCCGGCGGGCGCCGCCACCCCCGCCGCCCCCGCCCGACCAACGAGGGGTG